>JAMPHH010000009.1 GCA_023663505.1 Muribaculum sp. | reverse complement strand
GACATAAATGACCAGAATAATTTATCTAAATATCAACGGTACAGTACACTAGATTCATGGGCGCACTATAAGAAAACGCTCCAACCCCCGCCGAAGCCCGCAAAACCCTCCCTGTCCACTCCCGCCTCGACAGCGCTCGAAGCAAATGTGTAGGATTGGTAAAGTGTTTTATGGATAAGTTGTTGTTTTTTAGAGCTCTCTGGATTTCTCGATACAAGCCTCCATAGCGTCCATAACAGCCGCGCGCAGCCCCATCTCCTCCAAGACCTTGACCGCCTGAATCGTAGTACCGCCCGGGGAACACACCATATCCTTCAGCTCTCCGGGGTGCATTCCTGTCTCCAGAACCATCTTCGCGCTGCCCAACACCGCCTGCGCCGCAAACTCATACGCCTGCTTTCTGGGCATTCCCTCCGCCACAGCCTCGTCAGCCATGGCTTCTATAAACATAAACACATAGGCAGGGGCGCTCCCTGACACGCCTACCACCACATCCATCAGTCTCTCCGGCACCACGCTCGCCTTGCCAAAGGCATTCAGAAGCCTCAGAACCCGCTCAAGCTCCTCCTCGGTCACATTTTCACCCGCACAGACTCCCGTGCAGCCCTCAAGCACAAGGGCAGGCGTGTTGGGCATACAGCGAATGAGCTTACAATCCTCCCTGCCGAACGCTTCCTTTATATAAGAAAGAGTCCGTCCCGCCGCGATGCTGACAATCAAGGTCTCTGGACGCACCTTGTCCCTGATCTCCCCAATAACCTCCGGGAGAAAAATAGGCTTTACAGCTAAGAATAAGACATCTGCTGCTCGGGCAACCTCCGCATTGCTCTCCGCAATATTGATATTAAACTTAGATTTAACCCGCGTCTGCGTCGCTTCTGTGCGCGCTTTTCCAATAATATCATCTGTTATTACAACCTGTTCCTTCAACATTCCGCCAATCATCGCGGTCGCCATGTTCCCAAGCCCGATAAATCCTATCTTCATTTTGTCATTCTCCTCCTTATCATGTCTGCTCTATATACGTTTAGCCCGATACACCGCTTATCATATATCCTGCTTGCCCCATATCCTGCCTATCCTATATCCTGCTCGCCCTATATCCTGCCTATCCCATATTCTGCTTGCCCTATATCCTGCCTATCCCATAGTCTGCTCGCCCTATATCCTGCCTATCCCATATTCTGCTTGCCCTATATCCTGCCTATCCCATAGTCTGCTCGCCCTATATCCTGCCTATCCTATATCATGTCCGCTTCACAAAGGCGGTCATCCGAAACGCTGTCTGTGTGCCTCGTACATTAAAAGAGCCGCTGCCACTCCTGCGTTTAAAGACTCCACCATTCCCTCCATTGGTATCTTCACATAAGAGGAAGCCGCTGCTGCCAGCTCCTTCGTCAGACCATTGCCCTCATTTCCAATCAAAAATGCCGTAGGCCCGCAAAATGAACAATCATCATAGTACACCTTGCCCTGCAAATGGGCGGCATAGGTTTCTATTCCCGTCTCATGAAGCCTATCCAACACCTTTAACAGATTGACCTCGTATAAAAAGGGCACCCGAAAAATAGAGCCCATGGTGGAGCGTATTACCTTCGGATTAAATATATCCACGGTGCTGTCGCTCATGATAACACCCGTTATCCCCGCTCCCTCCCCCGTGCGCAGAATCGTCCCCAAATTGCCCGGGTCTTGTATATTTTCCAGTACGATAAACAGCGGATTTTCCCTTGTTAAAAGTAAATTTAACTCATACTCCGGCTGCTCCAATACCGCAAGGATCCCCTGCGGCGTCCGGGTGTCAGACATTTTGGCAAACACCTCGTCCGTCACCTCCTCGTATCCCGTGCGGGCAAGCTTGTCCAACAGCCCTCCCTTCCCCTGTCCTGCCGACTGCCTGAATCGCTCCATGCAGCCTTGGGATACATAGACATCTCTGACTGCGGATTCCGGCGCCTCTTGGTACATTTTAGTCCCCTCCACCACATATACCTTATCCCTATGGCGTTCCTTCGCCTTCGTCTGCCACTGTATCACTTGTTTGATTCGAGGGTTGGACATACTGGTGATCATAATACACTTCCTCCACTGCAATATTGCTCCACAGGATCATTGCCCGCGGGAATCATGAGCCGATACAAGCGGCTATAAAAGCGGCGCTGTCTGTGGGACAACACCGCTTTTCATTATGCGAAGCACTTGTATTTATGTATGATGGAACTGTTACGGCATATCTATACGGTTCCCTGCCGACAGCTCTAAAATCCTTAGCATACTTAAATAGAGAGGATTCTCGATACCTCCTGCTGGTACTCGTCAATACCCTTCACCATGCTCAGAGCCTCCTCAATATCATAGTCCACAAACTCGCCCTTGCTAAAGCCTACCACGCGGTTGGTCTTGCCCTGAAGCAGTATATCCACGGCATACGCTCCCATGATGGACGCATAATATCTGTCCTTGGCAGAAGGACGTCCGCCGCGCTGCATGTAACCCAGAATGGTCGCTCTGGTCTCAATGCCCGTTGCCGCCTCGATACGTCTCGCCATGGAGACAGAATGTCCGATTCCCTCTGCGTTGATAACCAAATGGTGAGTCTTGCCCTTCTTACGGTTTGCAATGATATTATTGATAATCCTCTGTTCGTCATAGTCATAGGTCTCAGGAAGCAGGATATCCTCAGCACCGTTGGCGATACCGCACCACAGGGCGATATATCCCGCGTTGCGCCCCATTACCTCGATGATACTGCAACGCTCATGGGAGGACGAGGTATCCTTCACCTTGTCTATTGCTTCCATTGCCGTATTCACCGCCGTGTCAAAGCCGATAGTATATTCCGTACACGCAATGTCCAAATCGATCGTGCCGGGAAGACCGATCGTGTTGATTCCCTGTCTGGACAACGCCTGCGCTCCGCGATAGGAGCCGTCACCGCCTATGACCACGATTCCGTCGATTCCGTGCTTTCTGCAAATGTCCGCACCCTTTTTCTGCCCCTCCGGAGTCTTAAACTCCATGGAACGCGCCGTTCCCAGAACCGTACCGCCGCGTTGGATAATATCGGACACGTCCTTCGCCTTCATATCAATGATTTCTTCGTTTAAAAGTCCCTGATAACCCTTCTTGATGCCCTTCACGCTCACGCCGCGCACGATTGCCGTGCGCACAACCGCGCGAATCGCGGCATTCATGCCCGGTGCATCTCCACCACTTGTCAAAACGCCAATTGACTTGATCTCTTTTGCCATGATATTTCCCACACCTTTCCGCAGCCTGACAGTCACAGCTGCCAGATACAATCATTCACATATTTACTATTTTAATCCAATTTGCTGCCGTTTTCAATAGGTTTTGTCCGCTTGTTGTCGATAACTTATGTTATTTAATAATAACAGCTCCGCCATATACTTCAACTGAAGGCTGAACAAAAGCTTTTAAGTTTTTAAGCCTTTAATGCTTGACCCTTACGTTCTCCTCTCCGAAAATCCCCTTCAGGCGGCTCTGCAGCCCCTCCTCCGCGTTGACGCGCAGATTTGCAGGCAGAACCTTGATCCCCTTGGTGCTTCGCAGGAATATCACCACGTCATCATTGCCGTCAGAGTCCGCGATGGCGTCCAAGAGCTCCTTTTCCCTGTTCTCATAGCTCTGCATGTCCGGAAATTGTATCCAAAGTCCCGAGGGCATTTTACTCCCCTGCCTTGCGTCGCTTCTATTGTGCCCGCCGTTCCTGCCACTCCCATTATTTCTCTCATTATGATTCCCGTCAGCGTCCTGAGCCTGCACCTGTGCGAAGGTTCTCACCTCCTCACAGATCAGCTTCCCGTCTTTGTCCTCCTCCACGGAGGCTCTGCCCCTGATAAATACCTTCTCGTCCTCCAAAAGTATCGCACCATAGCGCTCATAATCTCTGGGAAATACCACAACCTCCACGCTTCCCACCAAATCCTCCAACGTTATGAACGCCATCATTTGCTCCTTCTTGGTGTATTTGATATTTTTCTCAGAGATCATTCCCCCCAGCGTCACCCTTGCCTGATCGGGAACCCTCACCGTCCCCGTCTCGTCATCAAGCGCAAAATCGCCGGTGGTATGAGTCACGTTCTCTTTCCATAACGCCTGATATTCTTCCATAGGGTGACCGCTGATATAGATTCCCAGAACCTCCTTCTCAAACGCCAGCATCATTTCCTTCGGATATTCCCCCACATCAGGCATACGCAGGTCAAACTCCTCCTTCTGATCGTCGCTGACAATATCAAACAGTGACATCTGCCCCGCCAGATTATTCTTCCTATCCTTCGTGACATGATCCAGAATCTGCACATACACACTCATAAACTGCTTACGGGTGCCGTTTAAGCTGTCCAGAGCCCCCGCCTTGATAAAGCTCTCAATGACGCGCTTGTTCACCTCGGTCTGTGCCATACGGGTGATAAAATCTTTCAGATTGGTAAAGACTCCCCGCCCCCTGCGCTCCGCAACGATGCTGTCTATCACCGGACGCCCCACGCCCTTGATAGCATTCAGCGCATAACGGATACTCCCGCCGTCCACGGAGAACCCCGCCGCCCCTTGGTTGATATCCGGAGGCAGAATCTCGATTCCCATGCTGCGGCAGGTCAAAATATACTCCGACACCTTCTTGCCATTGTCGATCACGGAGGTCAAAAGCGCCGCCATAAACTCCACCGGATAGTAATATTTCAGCCACGCCGTCTGATACGCCACCACCGCATAGCACGCCGCATGGGACTTGTTGAAGGCATATTTGGCAAAATCCATCATATCGTCATAGATCTGCCCCGCCACCTCCTCGCTGATGCCGCTGCCCACACAGCCCGGCACACCTTCCTCGGCATTGCCGTACACGAAATTCGCCCGCTCCTTCTCCATGACAGACTGCTTTTTCTTGCTCATGGCTCGCCGCACCAGATCGCTCCTGCCCAGCGTGTAGCCGCCCAGATCACGAACGATCTGCATCACCTGCTCCTGATATACGATACAGCCATAGGTGGGCTTCAAAATAGGCTCAAGCTGCGGACAGGAATAGGTCACGGCTTCATGGTTATTTTTACCCTTGATGTATTTGGGGATAAAGTCCATCGGGCCCGGGCGATACAGAGAGATGCCCGCAATGATATCCTCCAGATTCTGCGGACGCAGCTCCTTCATGAAGCTTTTCATTCCGGCGCTCTCCAACTGGAAGATCCCCTCCGTCCTGCCGGAGCCGATCGAATTCAATACCGCAATATCCCCATAATCAATCTCGTCAATGTCGATATGCTTTCCCGTGCTTTCCTCCACGAACCTCACCGCGTCATGGATCACTGTCAAGGTGCGTAGCCCCAGAAAATCCATCTTCAAAAGTCCCAGCTCCTCCAACGTGGTCATGGTAAACTGGGTGGTGATAGAACCGTCGCTCCCTCTGGAGAGCGGCACGAATTCGTCCGCCGCCTCCGGACAGATCACCACTCCCGCCGCATGCATGGAGGAATGTCTGGGAAGTCCCTCCAATCGCTTACACATGTCGATCAGATGCCTGACCTGCTCGTCCTCCTGATAGAGCTTCCTGAACTCCGGATTCTTCTCCAAAGCCTTGTCCAAGGTGATATTCAGCTCATTGGGCACCATCTTCGCCAAGCTGTCGCAGAGCTGATAAGATAGATCCATCACGCGCCCCACATCGCGGATCACGCCCTTCGCCTGCAGCGTTCCGAAGGTGACGATCTGCACCACCTTCTCCGCGCCGTATTTGCGCCCCACATAATCAATCACCTCCTGTCTGCGCTCAAAACAGAAATCAATATCAATATCCGGCATAGTCACCCGCTCCGGATTTAAGAAACGCTCAAACAGCAGATTATAACGAATCGGGTCGATGTTAGTGATCTTCAGGCAATAAGAGACGATACTCCCCGCCGCCGAGCCGCGCCCCGGTCCCACGGGAATGTCATTTTGCTTTGCATAATTGATAAAATCCCACACAATCAGGAAATAATCCACATATCCCATATTCCGGATCACGCCGAGCTCGTAGTCCAACCGCTCGCGCAGGGTCTGCTTCGCATCTCCCGCGGGCAGCTCCCCGGGGTCGGAATATCCCCCGTCCGCCTGCGGCTCTCCATACCGCTCCATCAGCCCGTCATTGCACAATTTATTCAGATAAGTCCAAGAATCATACCCCTCCGGCACCTCGAAATGAGGAAGCTTCGTCACCCCGAACTCAATCTCCACGTTACAGCGGTCAGCGATGCGCTGCGTGTTCTCCACCGCCTCCCAAGCGTAAGGAAAAAGCCCCTTCATCTCCTCCTCGCTCTTCACAAAATACTGCCCGCCCTCATAGCGCATACGATCCTCGTCCGCAAGCTTCTTGCCCGTCTGCAGGCAGAGCAGGATATCATGGGAATCCACGTCCTCCGCGTAGGTGTAATGCACGTCATTCGTTACCACCAACGGGATATCCAGCTCCTTGCTCATGCGCATCAGCTCCATATTCACCGTTCTCTGCTCGGGAATCCCATGATCCTGCATCTCCAGAAAGTAATTCCCCTTGCCAAAGCACGCCTCGTACTTTAACGCCGCCTTCCTCGCCTCGTCCACAAGACCCTTTACGATATAACGCTGTACCTCTCCCGCCAGACATGCTGAGGTGGCGATGATTCCCTCATGATAGCGGTTTAAAACCTCCATATCCACACGGGGCTTGTAATAATACCCCTCCGTAAAGCCCTTGCTCACGATCTTCATGAGATTAGCATAACCCGTGTTATTCTCCGCGAGCAATATCAGGTGATAATACCTGTCCTCGCCGCCCGTGAGCTCCTTGTCAAAACGGGAGTTCGGCGCCACATAGACCTCACAGCCCAGAATCGGCTTGATCCCCGCCTCCTTTGCAGCCCGATAGAAATCGATCACGCCATACATCACGCCATGGTCAGTGATCGCAGCCGAGTCCATTCCCAGCTCCTTGACGCGGTGAACATATTCTTTGATTTTATTGGAACCGTCCAACAGAGAATACTCCGTGTGGACATGAAGGTGGGTAAATGCCATGATATGATCTCCCTTATATCGCGCCGAGAACACGAATATGCTTTGTGACGCAATTCTTCAAATGCTTTGTTCTTAAACCATGGATTCGTTAAAAGCTTTCTTTTTAAACATGGCAAAATATTTCTGCGCCTCCTGCATGGATATGTTTAACTTCGCCTGCAACCGCTCCAGAATATCGCTTTCTGAAAGTCCAAGATCAAGACTTATCTCAATGATTCCCTCAGTTTTTCCCTCTATTTTCCAATCCTTCTCCAATTCATCCATCGCTAAGCACATGTTGCAATTTCCTCCTTCCTCATATTCCTTTAGTTTATCCAACAGCTGCAGTCTGTCCGTCAGTATTGCGATTGCTTCCGCAGTCTCCCAATCCAATCTGGAGAACTCCTCCCGCTGCCATAGCTCATACATTTTCTCCTTATCCTGCCTGCTGGACAAAGCCTCCAACAGTAGCTTTAACTCTGTCCGAAATCCCGAGAAATCCTTTTCCTCCCCTGCGCAGAACAACGCCATTCCATAATCATGAAAACAACTCCGCCACGGGGCTTCCTGAAGAATGCTCTCTGTAAAGCCCTCCGGAGTCCCTTCCGGAAACTCCATCATATCCTTCAGGCTTCTGGGTCCATCCCATTCCTGCGTACCATGATAAAAGCATATTGTATATACAGGATAGAGGCGTTCGCCCTTCCGCATCCGCTCCGCCCACCTGCTTGGGGGCAGCCCCTGCTCCTCCCTTTCCCTGCGGTGCTTCCTTTGCAGCTCTGCTATCTGTCTTCCATACTCCATCTGGTCATAGCGCATGATCCTCCATGGCATGGCGTAATCGATGTCATTCTGGTTCTCCACCGCCGTTACCACGAAGCTTGCTCCCGTCTTAAGCCGCTTTTTGATATCGCGAAATCCCGCCGTCTTGAGCTGATTGGTCTGATTTTTCCTGCCCCCGCCATTTGTATGCGCCACGTCCGAGACATCTATGTATCTTTCTGCGTCCGACTCTAACAGACTTCCTTTCAGAATCTCCCTGCCGCCAAAAAACACAACATTGAACAAATCCGCAAATCTGTCGTTATCTGACAGGTAGCTATATACTGCATCATCATAATTTCCCATATTCCTCCCTCTGCAGGAGAACCGTTCTGCCTCCTGCCACTCTAATATTCTTTTCATTCAAGTGGGATATGGCATAATCGCCACGGCAGAAACGCCTGAGAAAAAACTTGAACTTAAGATGCTTTTATTGTACAGCACCGACGCTATATTGTCAATCATAATTTGCAGTCATATTTACAGGTCACATTCTCTACAACGTTACTGTTCGGGCTTTAAATTCATAGAATCGTGAGAAGAGTCGGCGGGAGAGAACCACAGTCAATATCTCTCATACACCACCAACTCCTCATCTCTCGCAAGCTCCCGATACCCCGCCTGCGCGCACGCCATATCCACCTCCGCCGCGCTTGCCGCCACGATATAACGGCTGCTCAGCGTCTCGAGATTCTCCAACACATAATCCTTTTGACAACAACTGATGCCGACGCCCTCCGGCAGCGCGTACAAAAGCTGCCATTTCATCGTCTCCCCTGCGGTATTCTGCTCGTTGAACACCCATATCACCACATTGTCATAATTCGGCGCATTATCCCTGCGCAGCTCCAAAATCTCACCAAAGCGCGCCCGCCAGTCCTCCACCTGACTCTGCCTGTCCGCCTCCACATATGGCACCTGATAATCATATGGCTCCACCGCTTTATAGGAATACAGATATGCGAACACCGCCCCGATCAACACTGCCTTTTTAAAAAAGCGCGTGTCCATGAGCGCCACCACAAAGACGCCCACCGCCATAAAGGTCAACAGATGCTTGCTCCCCTCCGTGAGTTTATACATCAAAAGCAATGCAAAGAGCATTCCCACAAAGGAAATCGCCAAATGAGCCTCTATGGTAAACTGTGTGCGCAGCCGCGCTTCTTCCGTCTCTCCCGTCCTGCGCTGCTCCGCAGTCTGAAGCTGCGCCCTCTCACGCCCAAGCCGCCTGATCCTGCGCCAGTCCGCCACACTCTGCACCACCAACACCGCCATGACAGCCAAGAATCCCGCAAAGAAAGCCCCCGACGCCAAGCCCGTGCGCAAGCCCTGCACCGTATGCGCATAGAAATCCCTTCCCTTCCAATAGAGCGTGCCAAAGAGATTGTGCACGCCCGCACCGAATCCGTCCGTGAAGAAGGTGGTGAACCAATCCGTGAAAAATAACGGGTGAAAATATTCCGCCCCAAAATAATGCTTGATCAGTGCATAGCCGACCAACACCGCACCCGAGACCAAGCAGGAGCCCGCGATTCCCCAGAAGGTTCTCCCCCGTCTGTGCGCCCCGCGTATCCAGAAATACACAGGCAGCAGCAGGAACAGCAGCATATAGGGGCGCATCAGCGTAAGCAGCCCCGCAATCCCAAAAAGTCCCACAAGCTTCCCAACGCTCTCGTCCCTCTGGAAGCTCACCGCCAGACCGTAAAACACAATCAAATGGCTGATGCAGATGATCTCCGGCATCCCCGAGAGCATATAGCGCACAAACGGCGTATAGAGGGCAAAAAGCAGCGTCAAAATAATCATTTGCCTGTAGCTTGGCTTCGTCATCAATCCAAACAAAAATAACGCAGCCGTCATCAACAGAATATTGCAGATGATCGGCGACATCAGGTTCCAACCGAACAAAAGTCCCCACACAATCCACGGCAGCACCAACACGGGACTCCACGCCGCAAAGGACAGCGCCAGACCATGACTCTCATTAAACCCGTAATATCCCTGCGGATAGCCATATTTCACGATACTCTCCACCTGCTTAAAATAAAAGAGCTCATCATTCCACTCGGAGGAGGGCAGATAAACCGCCCCGATACTCCTGCCCTCCACGGCACATGTCACCACACAGCACAGAACAGGCAAAAGCGCCAAAAAAAGAGCCTTGCACAGTGTCAGGTATCTCTTATCCTGCTTCCACCAATCCACAAACGTATCCTTCATTCCGTTTTTTCCTCACAGTTCATCAGCTCCCGTATCACATACTGGGGAGAATTGTTCATGCTGATATATATTCTTCCGATATACTCACCGATCAATCCAAGCATGATCATGATCATTCCGCCCAAAAAAACCAACGCCGACATCAACGCGCTAAACCCCATGGGAACCGCGGGATTCACCAGTCGCTTGATGATCGTGTAGACTCCATACAGGAAACCGACACATGCGCTGAATCCGCCGATCGTGGTGGCGATGCGCAGCGGCTTGACTGAGAACGCAGTGAAGCCGTTAAACCATAGATTGAGCAGCTTCTTGAGCGTATAGCCCGAAGTCCCTTCCTCCCGCTCCCTGTGGTGAACGATCACATTCGTGATATTCTTGGTCGCACGCAATACCAGACCGATCACATAGGGATAGGAATTCTCATAGCGAATCATATCCTCCACCACAAAACGCCGAACCGCAAAATAGCTTGATACATACAATTCCCTCGGCTTCTCTAACATCACCCTGAGCATCAATTCATTCACGCGGCTGCCCAGATTGCGGAATGCAGAATGCTGCTTGTGCTCGTATTTGGCATATACCGCATCAAAGCCCTCGTCCAGCTTGGTAAGAAGCTTATCCACCTCGTCGGCAGGCGTCTGTCCATCATCATCCAAGCAGACCACATAATCCCCCTTGGACTGCCGAAGCCCCGCCATCAGCGCGGAATGCTGCCCGAAATTTCTGGCGAAGCTGATGCCCTTGATTCTCCTGTCCGACTCGCACAGCCTGCGGATCACCGCCATCGTCCCGTCAGGCGAGCAATCGTTCACCAGAATCACCTCATAGCTGTACGCTGTAAGCTCTTTCATTTTGTCCCTGATCTCCGCAACCACATGTTCCAAAGTCCTCTCGGAGCGGTAGCAGGGAATCACAAAACTCACTTTTCTCTCATTCATTGTAGAAACCTTTCCTAGACCTGCGCCAAGGCAGCCATCCACACAATGTCCCGATATTGTCCGTCAATGCAGACATCATCTCGCAAATACCCCTCTCTCGCAAAGCCCGCCTTCTCATAGCTTCGGATTGCCTGCGCATTGTCCGCAAGGGCGCGCAGATAGATTCGGTGAAGCCCCTCCTCCCCAAAGCAATAGGCGAGCATCAGCTTGGCAGCAGCCGTCCCCACGCCGCGTCCTCTTGATTCTGCCTCCCCGATGAAAATACCATATTCCGCCTTGCCGTGATGTCGGTCTATGTCCCTGATATACACGCTGCCCAATGGCTTATCCGTTGTCATATCACAAATGATCATCTGCACCACATGCCCCGTGTCGATCTGCGTGCGAATCCAATGCTCATGCCCCTCTCTCGTAAAAAGCTCCTGATAGATAAAGTTGCGGCGCACTGCGTCCGAATTGCGCCAAGCTACCACCAAGTCTGTATCCTCATTCGTCATCAGCCGCAGATAAATCCCTGCCTGTTCATCACGATATACACCTGTCATACTAATCCTCCATGTCAGAGCGGTTTACTGCGATCTCACCCATCGTATTCATTACAGAGCGCGATCACGCGTTCTATCTCGTCCTCCCGCATCTGTGGAAAAAGCGGCAGCGTCACGCAATGGGCGGCAAGCTGCTCCGCATTGGGACAGTCCCCTGCCCGATACCCCAAATGGGCATACGCCTTCTGCAGATGGCAGGGCACGGGATAATGCATATTGCATTCCACGTCCGCGTCTGCCATGTACTTCATAAATCCCTCCCTGTCAGGCACCTGAATGACAAATAGGTGATACACGGACTCCGTATTGTCAGGGTGCGCCTGCATGGTGATCAGAGGATTGTGGATCTCCTTGATATATCGTCTGCCGATCTCCTGCCTGCGCGCCGTCCACTCGGGCAGATATTTCAGGCTCACGGAGAGCACCGCCCCCTGCAGTCCCTCCAGACGATAATTATAGCCAAGCTCATCATGGTAATAGCGTACATCGCAGCCCTGATTCTTCAATCTGGTCATGTGGTCATAGTATTCCTTGCTGTCACAGGTCACACTTCCGCCCTCTCCAAAGGCATAGAGGTTCTTGCCCGGATAAAAGCTAAAGCATCCCAGTGCCCCCAACGTCCCCACGTTCCTCCCCTCAAATCGGGCTCCATGCGCCTGCGCACAGTCCTCCACCACGAACAATCCATGCTTGTCCGCCACGGTCTTCACCCCCGCAAAATCAAAGGGCTGTCCATAAAGATGCACCCCTATGATTCCCTTGGTGCGGGGTGTAATTCTGGACTCAATCACGGAAGGGTCAATCTCCCAAGTGTCCGCGGTGCAGTCTGCAAATACCGGGGTCGCCCCTGTATAGCTCACTCCCCATGCCGTCGCAATATACGTGTTGGCGGGCACGATCACCTCGTCCCTCGCTCCGACCCCAAGCGCCATCATAGCACAGTGCAGGGCAGAAGTCCCGTTATTCACGCCACATGCGTATCTGCTTCCCACGTAAGCGGCAAACTCCTCGTCGAACGCATCGGCATACTTACCGCCTGAGAAGGCAGTTTCCTGACACACCCGCTCAATCGCCTCCCTATATTCCTGCGCGTGGCTCTCATAATCTCTCGCCAGATCGATCCTCTTAATATGTCCTGCCATAATCCTCCTCATTTCTGCACTGCTTCCCGCATATGCTTTCTATATATTTTTCTTAATATAAAATTCCTTATACAGCCTTGCAATCTGCACCAGATAATTACAGATCGTCCGAAAGACCTTCACCGTGGTATTGTAATCCTCCTGCCACTCCACGGGATAGTCCAGAATCTTTACCCCCCGCTTCTCCGCTCGCAGCAGGAACTCGATCATATAAAACCACCCGTTGTCCTGACTGCAGCCCTCCACGAGAGACAGCGCGGTCTGCCTTCTCACAAAGGTAAAGCCACATATGGCGTCCGTGGACTTCATGCCAAGGAACACCTTCAGCAGTATCAATAATCCCTGAGAGGTTATCCTGCGATACCACTTTCTGCCCTTGGTGTCAGAGGTCTTGGCAAAGCGGCTTCCATTGATATATTCTATCTCCTCCACCGTCCGGAAAATATGTATCGCCTCCCCCAGATGCTTGATATTGGTGGATAAGTCGATATCCATATATCCCACTATGCTTCCGTGGCTGAGCTCCACGCCCCTGCGAAAAGCCGCCCCCACACCCCGAATGCCGATGCGCTCATACTGCACCCTAGGGTATTTTGCACAAAGCATCTTTGCAATCTGAGGGGTCTCATCCTCAGAACCATTGTCCACAATGATGATCTCGTAATCCTGAAAATCTATCTTGTCCAAATACTCCACCGTGCGGGTAATACCGCTCTCCAAGCGGAGCCGTTCATTTAATACAGGGAATAAAATCGTAAGCATCATTTGGTCAGTTTCTCCACTCCTTCTGTCACATATCGCTGTCTTTTAAAGCTCATATTTAATATAATGGACAAATACTTAAAAATCAATGTCAAAAGCACCGAAAGCATAAAGAAGCCAAAGCTCATCAACGCCATCAGGGACAGCCAGCCCTCGACCGGACGCACGGCGCTGAAAATCGAATATATTATCCACCCAAACATCACCAGAAGGAAGCCCAACAGTATCACACTCACCAGCATAGAGAATTTCTCCAACACATCTGTAAAAATAACCAGCGTGTCCACCGCCAGTCCGCTGCGGTTAAAGCTCTCCTCCCGATTGCGGCTTCTGTGGGTCGTCACCTTATTATCATAGACGATCGTGTCGGTTCTTAAACCGCAGTTCATATACAAGACCTTCCGATAGGGCACATAAATATTCATTTGGTTCACGCGGTTCACCGCGCGCCTTGACACGATACGAAAACGCTCCTGCCGAAGCTTATAGCGAAAACGGCTGCTCCAATTGTACAGCGCATAGAATACCCTTGACGTTACGGATACACCGTGCCTGGGAGCCGCAGCCACAACGTCATAGCCCTCCAACGCCCGCCTGTAAACCTGCATGATCAGCTCCGGCGCAAAATCCAGACTGCACCTGTCAAACTCAAACAGAAAATCCCCCACCGCCAGATCGCTTCCGGCGTTCATAGCCGTCTCAACCCCCTGATAGAAGCTTAGATTGACAAGGCTCACTGACTTAACGCCATTCCATTCCTCTAGGAAGCCATGGATCTGCTCCACCGTGTCGTCCGTACAGCCGTCATTGACGCAGACGATCTCATATTTTTCAAAATGCTCCTGCATGACGCCGCAGACCCCCCGAAGGAACTCCTTTACGACGCTGCCGTCATTATGCAGATAAATCACGCAGGACACAAAATTATTCTCTTTCCCCGTCTGTCCCATCATAGTAACCCCCGATCATTTCTCATTCACAATCATCAATCCAAGAACTCGTCCAAATCGTATACCGTGTTGATCTTGCCGGACAACACACTAATAAAAACGGGATTCCCCGGCTTGTCCGGCTCCAACGGCTTGATCACCGTGGGTCTGGAATCGTCTATCTCCGAAGCCTTTAGGATCGGTTTCATGGAAAAAAGGGAGTTCACATAGGTAAAGCCATACTCCTCGCGCATATACTTGCGGGCAAGCGCCGACATATACTCCCATGCGCTCTCCGGCTTCCCCGGGCAGTCATTACAATTGCCAAGCCACAGCCCGCTGCAGCTTCCCTCCCCCACACACTCGAACTCCGGCGTCGCGTCATAGCTGGTTTTGTGCGGCGTGAAGGTCACGGAGGTCAGGGAATGATAGCCTGTTTTGCCAAATGGCATAATAGAGAAAAAAGGCCCGTCCATCACCGTCAAACCGATGCCCTTCAAGCTCTCGTCCACATCGCAGAGGATAATCTCACACAGCTCGTATTTGAGAGCAAACTCCTGTGTGTCAACCCCGCGGACTCTCCGCAGCACCTGATTGACGGAGGCATAGGTGGCGTTTAGCACAAACGGCGCTCTATAAACCTCCTCCCGCCCCTCATATGTGGCATAAATCTCGTATTCCTTCCCCGCTCTCACAATCTGACTGATCTCCCGCCGAAACCTAAGCTCCACATTGGGCAGCTTTCCGAGCTCCTCCATCAGATAATCCCGCAGGATATGTGCGTCATAGGTATACTCCTTGGTCAGAAATGCCCCGTCGCACAGCCCCGGTTGGAAATACTGCTCCGCAGGCACGTCCATACAGGGAATCCCCGCGTTTTTACAGAATTTCCGAAATTCTATCGCGTCAGTCCACGAGAAATGACCGGACGTGGCATAAATCTGCTGAAAGGTGTCATGAATGCAGAAGCCATAGTCCTCCACAAAACGCTTGAAATAACCGGCGGATTTCATCGCCGTGGAGAGGGAGCGCGGATAGTGATAGCCCATATGCACCCTCGCCTGATTAATATAGGTCGCTCTGGTAAACGGGGCGGCTTCTATCTCAAGCACAGTCACCCGCTGCCCCCTCCGCCCGCAATAGAGCGCGGAGTAGAGCCCGTAGAGACCTGCGCCGATTATTAATTTATCAGAAAGGTTATTCGCTTTCATTTGCTACCATCCCTCTCCCCTGTAAGCAGCATCAGCGCCATGTATGGCAGTACGGTCATCAGGGGATAAATATAGCGCAGCTGCACCGTCGGTCCCAACAGAAGGGTCAGATAATATCCCAAAATCAGAGTCAGCGGTATACAGCGGGCATAACATTTCCTCTCTATCAGGCGTCCCGCAAGCAACAGATAGAGCCACAAAAACGTCCCCGGCACAAATAAATACCTGATGACAGGAAGTCTTAAATAAGCATTTTTATCCGCCCAACTCTCCAACCATCCATGAAGGGTCTCCCATTTGGAAGCCTGATAAAGCCCTCTGGGATTGAGCTCGTCATTCACCCAACGGGTCTGCACATAGCCCAAGCCCTTGTCAATCCCGTTTTGATTGATCAGGGCGTGACTCTCATCACCTATATAGAGATATCCGGCGTTGACCGCCAATCCCGCGTTGATAAAGTCCCCCGGATACTGCGTCAGCAAATGAAGATAGGTTCTGACAAAATCCCCCGCCCGATAGCGGGCTACATAGGTGTTGGTATGACGCTTTACGGGATCGGAGATCTCAGGCCGATATTCACGGTATCCCTCGTCCAATAAAAACGCGTCGATCAGCTCCTTATCCTGCGCCTCCATCGTTCCGTCATCCTCGGGAAGCTCTCCCACCCCGCCGTGATAGAGCATGCAGCGTGCAAACTGCTGAATCGGGAGACTCAGCATCTCGCGCCGATCCCCCTGCTCTGCCCCCGTCACCCGAAAGAGCGCGGACAGGGACAGACTCCCCACAAGCAAGGACACCGCACAGCCAATACAAAGCTTGCCCCAGAAACGTCTCCTTCCCCTGCCTAGCGCCAATGCCGCACAGAGAAACACTGCCAACACCAACATGGCATATCTGCCATTAGTTCTAAAAAGCTGCATTCCCACGCCGCTTACGATAAACAGCCCGTCATACCTGTCAAAAGCAGTCTTTCCCCGCCTGAGCGTCTCACACAGGGAAATCACCTGTATCATGAAAAAAACGGTAAAAAATATATCCTTGCTCACGCTGACGCTCATATACCAGTGAAAGGGATAGAACATGCCAATCGCCTGCAGGCAGAGCAAAAAGCCCTTTCCCACGCCCCGGCGGTACAATAACGCGATCCCCCATGCCAACGCTGCCGCCAAGCATAGCATCTGTAACAGGACGAGACACGCCAACCCCGTGTTGGAATCCCCAAAGACAGCCGCCCCAAGTCTCATGCTCCCCTCGAGCAGCAGGGTATGCGCAATGGGGTGATGATCATTATAGGCATGATTCTCTATCTGTCCGGTCTGCACCGTGACATCATAGGCACAGATTCCCGGATAATAAGCCAGATAAGCGGGCAGCCAACACAGTGCTATCAGTCCCGCGCTGATCAGCCAGACCCATATGCTCCCGACCTTGGAACCGCCCCTCTCCCCTACGTGCGAATCCTCTCTCTGCTTGGACGGCATGAAACGCAACAATTGCATGAATCGAGGCAATCGCTCCCATCGAGTCAATCGGGACAGCCCACGGGTAATCTGCCCCACAGCCCTCGGCAGGAAGCAGGCCGCCAGACCAACCGACAGAGCGATCAGCAGACTCCCAAGTAAAATCCCCCATGTGTATGTCCCATTCCAGATAATATTCCCCTGCCGTGCCAGCTCCCGTCCTGTCAGTTGAAATAAGCCAAATAAAAATCCGATGCAGGCAAAGCTTGCGAATCGTCTCCTCATGTTCAACTTCTCTCGGCATCCCTTTCCAGTTTAGATTTTTTGGCATCATGAACACGGGTCAGGCGATACTCAAAATCCCGTCTGTCCTTGGCGGCCATCACCTCCAAGATCATACCGGAGAAGAAGGCCATAATGCCCGCCAACGCCATAAACCCGCACACGATCAGCGTGGGAAAACGCTCCACCAGTCCCGTCTCCAGATATTCCAGTCCGACGGGCACGAACACTCCTGCCGCCACCAGAACCAGAATCAGGCTAAACATACCAAAAAACCTCATAGGCTTATAATTTTTGTAGAGCTGCAGCATCTTCCCGATCACCTTTGCGCCGTCGCTGTATGTGTTCAGCTTGGATACGCTGCCCTCGGGTCTGTCACGATACTCCACTATCACATTTTCCACCTGCATATTGTAATTGACTGCATGAATCGTCATTTCCGTCTCAATCTCAAAGCCCTTGGAGAACACGGGGAAGGTCTTGACGAATTCATAGCTGAAGGCTCTGTAACCCGTCATGATATCCTTGATGTCCGAGTGAAAGAGTCCATTGATGCCCGCGCGCATCAGGCTGTTGCCAAAATTATGGAACGGACGCTTGTTCTCGGAGAAGTATGTGGAGGAAAGCCTGTCCCCCACCACCATGTCAGCCCCCCGTTCCAGTACCGGTCTCACCATCTCCCCTGCACAGTCCAGAGGATATGTGTCGTCTCCGTCAATCATGAGGTAGCACTCGGCGTCAATCTCCCGAAACATCCTGCGTATCACGTTTCCCTTGCCCTGCTTGTATTCGTTGCGCACGGTCGCGCCTGCCTGCGTTGCAAGCTCCGCGGTCTTGTCCACGGAATTGTTGTTATATACATAGACTGCCGCCGTCGGCAAAGCCTGACGAACGTCTGTCACCACCTTGGTGATGGTCTTTTCTTCATTATAGCAGGGTATCAATACGGCAATCTTATCCATGCTCTGTCCTTTTCTGATTTATAAATTCCACAGGCACTGTGGGTGTTGGGTGGTTACTTGTTATGGCGCATCCATGAAACAGTTTTTGTAAAGATATTTTTATTGTACCATAATTATCCTTCTATAACCACTGTTTTTTGCATATAATCCGATTGGGGCGATGGGGCGGCGGGAGAAGTAACTGTTTCCCACACCTTCTGAATATCTTGTTGAAAAACTACCCTTATATTGGAAATTGCCATATCATAATTCCTCCAAATCCCGATTGTGAATTGATCCCTTTGCACAAAGGCTTAATGTACTTGAAGCTTCAAGGCATCTGTCAGGTCTTATGTAAGATTTTATTCCGCAAACTCTTTTAGCTTATCAATGATTTTTTGAACATCTTTTGATAATGCGCCATTTTCATAAGTCTTAATAAGTTGATTTGGAAAATATTTCTCATATATATCCATTTTTTTAGACCATGAAATATCATAATCCTCTGTACCAAGCATACCAACATGTTCCCAGAACATTTTCCTGCCATTTGGCAGGTAGATTGTAAAATCAGGATTTATAGTTTTTCCATTCTCATATTCCAGTAATTCCTCGTATTTATATTTTATACCAGATGCATGGAGTAAATCACAAATGATAACCTCGGATTTGCTTCTTACGTTATTACCATCTACGGTTGTATAGATACGATTCAGTTGATATTTATCCATTCCTAAATAACGTGCAATTTCCTGATGTAAATACTGGGAGTTTGGGTTATCTTCAAGTAATTTTACGAAGTAGTTTAATAATTCATGCTTGTATTCTTTCTTTTCGTTAATATCATCAAGCATTATTTGCATCTGCCCGTCTGATATGTCAGTTGATGTAACATCTATCACTAACCATCTCTCTAAGGGTTTTTTAAGTTTTGTTTTTCCTCTGACAATAGAACTGTACACTATATCAGATAGTTCTTCAGCAGTTATGGTATTTGTTTTCATTGTACGAACAAAGCCTTTGGAGCGTGTGCTATCATAGAGTTCTTGCAATTTAGCATCTCGAATATCATATAATTCTGTAAGACCGGAAAAACCTTTACAAATTATTTTAATTAGACCTGATTTTATATAATATGGCAAACATTCTTGAATATCTTCATTGTCAAAATAAGCAATCACTCTGTATCCATCACGTTTTCCTATATTCTTGTAGACTTCCTGCAGCTTTGCCTCTGTTGGAAATGACCTGTCTATAAAGTGGGTTCTCTTTACATCAATATTTTTATTGGAATATAGTAAATAGGCATTAGCTCCATATCCGTCGCGGGCAGCTCGGCCAACCTCTTGATAATATTGCTCTGCTGATTCCGGTATCATAAAGTGAATTACATTTCTTATATCTTTTATATCAATTCCCATACCAAATGCGTTAGTTGCAAACACAAGGTCAATGTTTCCGTTACGGTATTGCTCTATAATATTCATTCGTTCATTGGGGGACATTTCTCCATGAAACCACGCTGCCTTATAACCTTTAGAAATTGCCTCCTCACATAAGCCCTCCACAGCGCGTTCGCCCTTTTTTCGATATACATATATCAATGTTTTTTCGTGACGATGGGTTTTGATAATTTCCCAAAATTTATCTTCTTTTTCATCTTCTTTGTTGAATTTAAGAGCATGGAGTTGAATTTCGCTTCGCATTAAAACAGTCTGCTTGAGAATATTATGCTTTGAAATGTGAAATTCTTCACAAATATCCTTTAGTTCTTTTGGGTTAAGAGTAGCGGTTAGGGCTAAAATCCTGCACCACTTGTCAGTACCGAAAATTCTATCCAAAAAATTTGGTATATGCTTGTAAAATGGTCTAAAGCTCATACCCCACTGGCTGACACAATGAACCTCGTCAATTACCAAGAGCTTTATATCCTCTTTTCTTTGCTTTAGGCAGTATTCAAAAAAGCCGTCCGTAGCAAATTTTTCAGGACTGGCAAAGATAAATTTTGGTGTACTTTTTTTATTGGCAAAATTGGATAATACGGTCATTTGTTTCATGGCGTCGATACCGCCATGAATAACCAATGTTTCATACCCCTGAGCATTTAGCTTTTCAGCCTGCTCTGCAATCAATGCAGTCAACGGGGAAACAACCAGTGTTATTCCTCCAAGCTCCATAGCAGACATCCAGTAAATTATAGATTTACCACCACCGGTAGGCATAATACATAAAGTATTATCTTTTTCTACAAGGTTGTTTATAACATCTTTCTGAAATTCCTTCAGTTGAAAATCAAAAGAAGAAAAGTATTTCTTAAAATCTTTATCCAAATTAAGCAAGCCCAATACCTCCATCTCTTATCTGTGATTTCATAAAAGAAATATCAGCATCATGTTCAAGGGCAACATATTCAAGAAAAGCATCTACTATGACATAGCGATAATCCGGATCTACGTTAGCATTAAGTTCAACGGCCTTATCACGAAGAAGCTTGTATATTTCAAAAGCATAATACACAAATAATGTGTATGGATAGAAGTAATTCTGTTGTGTCACGTTTTTATCTACATCTATCATTAAAAACTCAGAGTCCATGGTACAGTCATATTTCGTTTTGCCTGATAAATACCATAATGCCCACAGTGCACTTCTGCTACGATTTGGGAAAAGTCCCGGATATACTTTATACAACATATGAGTTTTTATACCGCCACCAATTACTCCATAAGCCGTGTAATCATCTGTATCCAATAGACTCATATTTAAATCCTCATAGGTTTCATGGCTCTCATATTCTTCTTCATCATAATTTTCAGCATATTCATCAGCAAATTCGCATAGATTTGTGACTACCTGCAGGAGCCAGTCAGCATCGGCATGACGGAAATTTCCTCTGTATTTATCAAGTTCTTTTGCTTTTCTGTTTGCAAGAGTTTTTCGGATAATCGGGCATTCATTTTTAAGAATTTTAGACTTAAAATAATCAGCATCATCAACTAAGTCCTCCAATAGCTCCATATCCATTATCTTTAAATAATCATCTTTATCCTTTTCGTATTTATCTAAGGATTCTTCTATTATCACCTTATAATTATTGGAGAGCTTTTGGTCAGACATAGGTTTGATACATTTCTCGTCTATACCAAATTTCTTTTGAAGCTTTGTAAATTCTCCATCTGTCAATCCATTTCCGGCATTTGTTTCAAGGAAACGCTGAAAATATCCCTCAAAATTCTTCTTGATTTCTCCTAAAACCTTTTGGATATGTTCATAGTCGTAACAAGATTCCTCTACATCAATGCCTTCCCCCACATACATGGTTTGTACCTCCAATTCTTTTGTCGCTAAATCGTTTTTTCAGATATTCGTCACGATTAATCGTATTCTGCATTACAACCCTCCGCTCACTGAAAACTTGGTGGATTTGTCCCCTTACTTTTTACTCTAATCTATCATGAACACACACAAAAAACAAGATTTTTATTTTAGTATTTACATAGTATTTTTACCATAATCATCTTCCTAGAAGCACTGTTTTTTGATATAATAATTCCCATGAGAACAGAAACGCTTATCAAAACCTTGTCCGACGGGCTTTATCGCCTTGCCTGCGGCTCTATACGGATTCTCGCACTGTTATTTACAGGGCTTTTATTTGTGAGCGGTTTTTTATTCACATGCTACGCCGACGACATGGTGAGTCAGAGGGTGCTGACCGCCGTGGACAATCCGCTCCTTCAGATTCTCGGCGCGGGGCTTGGGATCTCGATTTTGCTCTTACTGCTTCGCCCCCTTGTGAACACCAATCCAAAGCGTTCCAAACGAATCGTACAGCTTTGTGTATTCGGGTGGATCATGCTCCTTGGCGGGATTCTCGTCCTCTTTGGCAGAACCGCTCCCGCAGCGGACGCTTGGTCTGTCTACTCTGCTGCCGAGAGCATGGCTCTGGGCGACACCTCGGTCATACACCCCACGGACTCCTATCTCTCCTATTATCCCCAGCAGGTGGGGCTTATGGCGTTCTTTGAGCTGATTATCAGGCTGTGGAAGCTGCTGCCCACGGATTTACACGCCTATCATTTTATCAAATGTCTATATGTAGTATTGACCTGTGTCATCGTATATTACCAATCGCTCTGCGTGCAGCTCCTCTGGGAGGACGAGCGGATTGACTGCGTGTATCTGATTCTGGCGGGAGGTAATCTCCCTTTGATCATGTACAGCTCCTTTGTCTATGGGGAGATTCCCTCCTTTGCCTCCCTCTCGATCGGGCTTTATTATCTGTTAAAAATATTAAAATCGCCCGACGCTCCCACAGGCGTTCAGGACATTCAGGCTAAAAAAAGAAATTTCGTCATATCCGCCGCAGTCAGTCTGACCGCCCTTACCCTGTCCGTGATGCTTCGCAAGAACTCGCTTGTCATCATCATCGCCGTGGTGCTCGTGACTCTGTTGGAGGGGATCCTCACAGGTCAGAGGGGCAGGCGGTACGGGCTTTTCCTGTTTGCCCTGCTCTGCGTGATATGCTCCCTGAGTATTCTGCCCGCCACGCAGCGTTTTTACGAGCGTCGGGCAGGCAGCACGTTAAAGTCAGGCGTGCCTGCCATGGCTTATTTTGCCATGGGTATGCAGGAATCCTCCCGCGGGAACGGTTGGTATAACGGCTTTAACTTCGACACCTATCAGGAGACGGGCATGGACACTGCCGCCACGGTAGCGCTCAGCCGTAAGTATATCGCGGAGCGCGCGGAATATTTTCGCGGACACCTTGATGCTGCCGCGGGCTTTTATTGGGGCAAATATCTCTCCCAGTGGGCGGACGGCACCTACGCCAGTCGTCAGGCAACCCTCGCCACCTTCGGCGGGAGACTCCCCGCAGTGGAATCCGTGTACTCGGGGGAATGCAGCCGTCTCTATATCGGCTACTGCAATATATACCAGAATATCATCTATCTCGGGAGCCTGCTCTGCGTGATCCTGACACTGCCAAGGCGCGAAAAACGCCCTGCGTACAAAGAGCCTTCAGAAGAAAATGCCGTGAAGGACAACCCAAGTCCGAATTTACGGCAGCCTCTCTATATGTGGCTTGGCGTCATCGGGGCTTTGGGCGGATTTCTGTTCCATATGCTTTGGGAAGCCAACGCGCGCTATATCTTCCTGTACAGCCTGCTGCTCCTCCCCTATGCCGCCCGCGGAATCGTCAGTAGTACATCTTTCCTTGAAGGATTCCGTAAAAATAATACAGCCCGCTGAGCAGATGCCACGCAAAGGCAAGCCATTGTATGCCCAACAGAAGTGGTCTTTTCCCCGCAGCCGTTGCGCGCCACAGCACCGTGACGCTGCCCAGAAACGCAAAGAAAATCCCATACATATAGCCCCATGAGAAATTAAAGTCCGGCGCCCGAAAGCCTTTCTCATAGAGCAGGAACGCCATGGCAAAGCTCATGAGGTAAATCTGCCACGAGAAGCGATACAGGGTATCATTTTGCAATTCCCTGTAATTTAACACAAGCACCAGAATCGGGAAGCCCACCGCCAGTCCGACCGCCAGCGGGATATTGTCACAGTAAAGCCGCCAGATATCGCCAAGGCAGAATCCAATCCCGCCCTCCGCGCCCTCCGCGGGCACGAACACCCCCTTAAATTGATAGAGCAGATCCGCAAAGGTAGGGATAAAGGTCAGCCCCAACAGCACGGTATTCTTAAGGCTCTTAAAGCCTGAGCGGAACAGGCGGTAGAGCATGATCAGCCCCGCAGCTCCCACCAACACGATTGTAAAGCTTGGCTTCGTCATGGTGGCGAGCAGCAGGAATATGGCGAAAAGAATATAATCCTTCTTATCCCCGCCCTGCTCGTAGGTGTCCAACAGCCTCACATACCACAGGAAGGCGAGAATGGCGAAGGGTCTCGCCGCCATATAGGTGGCATTGTGAAAGGGATTCGCCGTAAATACTCCCAGATAATTGTATTTGATACCGGGCAGATAAATCCCCGCGGGCGGATACACCATGGAGATAAAGAAAAGCGAAACAGCGGTCAGGCTAAGCAGCGCCCCCGCAATCCACTCCCGTCCCGAGAACCGCCCCGCAAGCTCCTTCAGGGCAAGCCTGTTGAGCGCGAGCTTCGTCACCAGAATCCCGAGCCCGTTAAGCAGCGTGGTGGCGATCGCCATCGCCGCCTCCGGCCCGGTAAACAAATGAAAGAAAGCCGCTGTTTTAAAGAGAATGGGATAGGGAAAGCTGTAACCGCTGTCCAACCCCTGCATCTCCAAAATATAAGCCTTCATGTCCGAATGATACAGACCGCTTGCAAGCATACTCTCCACGCACTGGCGGTAAAACAGCGCAAATGTAACCGCCAGTGTCACTAAGAGGAGCAGCGCAAATATCCCGTAGTCAATCAGTGACGCTTTCTCCAAATTCTCTTTATTTAAATTCTCTTTATTTAAATTCTCTTTTTCCGCCTTCATAGACATCCCTTCCCGCCTATTCATATATAACAATTCAGGCTGTGCCATTCGCTTGTTTCATTTGCTTGTTTTTTATTGCCAGCTTTTCCACAAATTGCAGAGATCGGATTTTCCATCTGGCCATTCGGCCGTTTTCTGCTTAAATATGGTCATGTCCTACCACGATTGCTCCACAATCATGGTCATTATGGCCATTCGGCCGTTTTCTGCCTTGGACAAGGTCATGTCCTACCACATATGCCGGAATTCTCCCGGGGTCACCTTCTCCACCTTCTTAAACAGCCGCGAGAAATAATTGGCGTCGTGCATACCGCATTCGTGCGCAATCTCCTCGATAGATTTGTCCGTAAAGCGCAGCCGCTGCTTCGCCTGCGTGATGCGCACCTGAAGCAGGTAAGCGTTGACGGTCTCCCCAAACTGCTCCTTAAAGATTCTTGTCAGGTAAAATTTATTGATGTAAAAAAGCTCTGACAACAAGTCCAATGTCACCCTCTGGTCAAAATGTTCATCAATATATTCCTTCACCGCCTGAAGATTCTGCCGCTTGGCGGAAGTCCCCTGACGAAGCGTGTTCTGCTCTCCCGTCTGCCCCGCCGTCAGCCCGTGCTCCGCAAGCAGGGTCAGCAGCGAGGTTAATTTCTCGCAGATCTGCATATCCTTAATGTTAGAGTCGGAAGCAGCGATACCATATATTTCGTCCAACAGCTTATCGTACCGTCCTCCGTCCGGCGGCGTCAGGACAGAGCGCCCTCCCCGCTCCACATAATTACTGTAAATGCCGCCCATGTTAGGTCCGAAGAAGTGAACCCATTTGAGACGCCACAGTCTATCCGAGCAGCTATGTGCATATGCCCTGCGGCAGTCCACAAACGCACAATCCCCCTCCTGCAGGGCATAGACCTCGCCACCGTATTCCAAGCTCCCCTCCCCCTCAAGCACCATAAAGAAAAGGTAGGAGGACAGATTCTTGCGCCTGCTGGTGTGTGGTCTTTGGGCGCATAGTTCCCCGACCTCCTGCAGATGAATGAGATTCGCCTTGGCAAAATCCGTCGGCGTGTATATGATGCGGTTGGATTTGACGAGCGTTCCGTCAAACAATGTAGGGTCCATAGCAATCCGCCTCTTTCTATAAATTATAACATGCCTCGAATAAGGACATTATATCACTAAAGTCAATATAATGCTAGAGATTATCAAAATATGCCCTTAAAATCACATTTTCAGACATATAAAATACTCCTGTGAATTGCGATTTATCTTATAGCAATCACTATTACAAGCGCAGAAACGAGGTTATCTTATGAATACTACAAAAAAAGCACTGATTACCGGAATCACGGGGCAGGACGGCTCATATCTGGCGGAGTTTCTGTTGGAAAAGGGCTATGAGGTACACGGCATCATCCGCCGCGCCTCCTTCTCCAACACCGCTCGCATAGACCACCTGATCGCGGCGGGGACTGTCACACTGCACGAGGGCGACTTGTCCGATTCCTCCTCGCTCATTCGTATTATCAATCTGGTACAGCCTGATGAAATCTACAATCTCGCAGCCCAGTCTCATGTGCAGGTATCCTTTGACGTGCCGGAATATTCCTGTGACGTCGATGCCTTGGGCGTCCTGCGTATTCTCGAGGCGGTGCGCATTTTGGGATTGATACAGAAAACCAAAATCTATCAGGCGTCCACCTCCGAGCTCTACGGCAAGGTGACGGAATCTCCCCAGAAGGAGACAACCCCCTTTTATCCTTACAGTCCTTATGCGGTGGCAAAGCAATATGGCTTCTGGATCGTGAAGGAATACCGAACCGCCTACCACATGTTTGCCGTGAACGGAATCCTGTTCAATCACGAATCCGAGCGAAGGGGAGACAATTTTGTCACCAGAAAAATCACACTGGCGGCAGGACGCATTGCGGAGGGGATACAGGAGCGTCTGGAGCTTGGCAATCTGAATTCCTTAAGAGACTGGGGCTACGCCAAGGATTATGTGGAATGCATGTGGCTGATGCTGCAGCATGATACCCCTGAGGATTTTGTCATAGCCACGGGGGAACAGCATACTGTGCGTGACTTCACGGATAATGCTTTCGCGGCAAACGGCATAAAGCTTCGCTGGGAGGGGGAGGGCTTGGACGAAAAGGGGTATGACGCTTCCACAGGCAAGCTGTTGGTGTGTGTCAATCCTGCATTCTTTCGCCCCACGGACGTGGACAATCTCTGGGGAGACCCCACGAAGGCAAAGACGATACTCGGCTGGAATCCCCAGAAGACCCCTTACAAGGAGCTGGTGCGCATCATGGCTGAGCATGACAGGGAGCTCGCCCGAAGGGAAGCCGCCTTCCTCAACGCACAGTCAGGCGCGACAATAATGTAAAAAATGAATTTTCCACGGACAATTTGTGTCTGCACACTGCAAAGTCAAAAACGACTTGACACAAAGTTGCTTATGCGCAGTTTCAACATAGTTGAAGCCTGAGCGGCGCAGAAACGGGGATTAAATAAAGAACCCATACAGAAAGGATATACAGATATGATGGAAAAGAATGCAAAGATATATGTGGCGGGGCATAATGGCATGGTGGGCTCCGCAATCGTCCGCGCGCTCAAGGCGCAGGGCTTCCACAGCATCATCACCAAGAGCCACAGCGAGCTTGATTTGTGCAGACAGGCGGAGGTGGAGGCCTTTTTTGCCGACGAGAAGCCGGACTATGTATTCTTAGCGGCTGCAAAGGTGGGCGGCATCGTGGCAAACGCGGAGGCGTTGGCTGATTTTATGTATGACAATATGATTTTGGAGATGAACGTCATACACTCCGCATGGCAAAACGGGTGTAAGAAGCTGCTTTTTCTCGGCTCCTCCTGCATCTATCCCCGCATGGCGCCGCAGCCCATGCCTGAGAGCTGTCTTTTGACCTCGGCGTTGGAGCAGACAAACGAGGCATATGCGTTGGCGAAGATTTCCGGTCTGAAATATTGCGAGTACCTCAACAGACAGTACGGCACCGACTATATCTCCGCCATGCCCACCAATCTCTACGGGCCAAATGACAATTACCACCCCACCCACAGCCATGTGCTGCCTGCTCTGATCCGCCGTTTCCACGAGGCGAAGGAGTCGGGGGCGGCGACCGTCACCTGCTGGGGAAGCGGAACGCCCCTTCGGGAATTTCTCTATGTAGACGACTTGGCTGACGCATGTGTTTTTCTCATGAACAATTATTCCGGCAACGAGACCGTGAATGTTGGCACAGGCAATGAGCTGACCATTCGGGAGCTGACGGAGCTCACCGCCAAGGTCATAGGTTATCATGGCGAGATCAAATGGGATACCGACAAGCCCGACGGCACCCCCAGAAAGCTCTTGGACGTGTCCAAGCTGGAGAACCTCGGCTGGCATTACCAGACAGAGCTTGAGGAGGGTATCCGCCTGACCTATGAGGATTTCCTGAATAATCCCATGCGTGCAGAGCGATAATATTGACAGCAGATCTGTCAACACAGCAGATTTGTCAACACAGTCAACAACCTTGCGGCATTCGCCAAACCAATTTTATTGGTAATCCAATCTCGTTGGATTTATGCTCATGCAAGCACTGACACAAAGTCAACTTCGTTGACTTGGCTCATTGCTCGCAGGAATAAATTAGTCGTAACTATCAACATAATCAGGAAGGATAGAAAACATATGAATATTATCTTACTCTCCGGCGGGTCGGGAAAGCGGCTTTGGCCCCTCTCCAACGATATCCGCTCCAAGCAATTTATTAAGCTTTTTAAAGCCCCTGACGGCGAATATGAATCCATGGTGCAGAGGGTTTACCGCCAGATCCGCATCGTAGATCCTGACGCAAATGTCACAATTGCGACATCTAAATCTCAGGTGTCAGCCATACACAACCAATTGGGGGAAGATGTGGGCATCTGCGTTGAGCCATGCAGACGGGACACCTTTCCCGCAATCTCACTGGCGGCCGCATATCTTCATGATGTGAGAGGCATCGGTCCCAAGGAGCCTGTGGTCATCTGTCCCGTGGATCCTTATGTGAACAAGGATTATTTTGAAACCCTGCAAACATTAAGCAGACAGACCGCTTGTATGTCTGCCAACATGATACTGATGGGCATCGAGCCAACCTATCCAAGCGAGAAATATGGTTATATCATTCCTGACAGTAACACTCCTACTGCTATTGTAAAAACCTTCAAGGAGAAGCCCGACGCCGCCACTGCAGAGCAATACATCGCGCAGGGAGCGCTTTGGAATGGAGGTGTATTCGCATGTAGGCTCGATTTTTTACTCCACAGCGCCCACTCACTGATTGACTTTACGGACTATCAGGACTTGTTTGACAAATATGACACGCTTGACAAAATCAGCTTTGACTATGCCGTGGTTGAGAAAACCCCCTGCCTTCAGGTCATGCGCTTTAACGGTCAGTGGAAGGATATCGGCACATGGAACACCCTGACCGAGGCCATGGACGAGACCTGCGTGGGCAATGCCATTTTGGACGAGACCTGTGAGAATGTCCATGTAGTGAATGACTTGGATATGCCTATTCTGTGCATGGGTCTAAAAGATGTGGTGGTCTCCGCGAGCCCCGAGGGAATCTTAGTGTCCGACAAGAACCAGTCCAGCTATATCAAGCCCTATGTGGACGCCATAGACCAACAAGTCATGTTTGCGGACAAATCTTGGGGGAGCTTCCGCGTGTTGGACGTGGAGGAGGAAAGCCTGACCATCAAGGTCACGTTAAAGCCCGGGCATCGCATGAACTATCACAGCCACGAGAGGCGGGACGAGATGTGGACGATCATCTCAGGAAAGGGCCGCACCATTGTGGACGGCATGGAGCAGGCTGTTCAGGCGGGAGACGTCATCACCATGCAGGCAGGCTGCCGCCATACGATTATCGCCGACACGGAATTAAAGATTATGGAGGTTCAGTTGGGCAAGGATATCAGCGTCCATGACAAGCAAAAACATGAGCTTACAGAATAAACCCTTCCTGCTCGCCCCTGTTGGCAAGGATTATCTATGGGGCGGCAACAGATTAAAAACGGATTTTCACAAAAATATTGACCTGACGCCCTTGGCGGAGACTTGGGAATGCTCCACCCACCCGGACGGCTCCAGTATCGTGGCAAGCGGCAGGCATCAGGGTATGCCCTTAGACCAAGTGATCGCGCGGCACCCTGAATATCTGGGAAGCCACCCTGTCACGGTGATGGGCGGCAGCTCACCCGACTCACAAGCAAAGCCCTGCGAGCTGCCCGTGCTGGTCAAGCTGATTGACGCGGCGCAAAGCCTGTCGGTTCAGGTGCACCCTGATGACGCCTTTGCCAAAGCGCATGAAAACGGCTCTCTTGGCAAGACAGAAATGTGGTATGTTCTGGACGCGAAGCCAAACGCACATCTGATCTATGGCTTTAATCGGAATATGAATAAAGAGCTTCTCCTCAACAGCCTTGCGCATGGCACAATAGAAAAATATCTTCAAAAAGTGCCCGTTCAAAGAGATGATATGTTCTTCATCGAAGCGGGGACAGTCCACGCCATCGGCGCGGGAGTGCTGTTGGCGGAGGTACAGGAGAACTCCAACCTGACCTATCGGCTGTTTGACTATGACAGAAGGGATAAGAACGGACAAAAGCGTCCCCTTCATATCGAGAACGCTATGCAGGTGTTGAATTATAAGAGCAGCAATGCCCCGCGTCAGCCCATACGCGTGCTGCGCTACCGCCCCGGGTATGCTTCCGAGCTGTTGTGTTCATGCAAATATTTTCAGGTGGAAAGGCTTTTGATCAACACTGTCTCCACGAATGCCCCCGACTGCTCCACCACGGAGCATTCCTTTCAAATTCTGCTATGCTTGGAGGGAGAGGGGGCGCTTTTGACGGAGACAGGGGATTTGGAATCGGGGGAGGGGGCGACGCCTGTGACGACACTGGACTTGGAATCAAGGGAGGACGCGACGCATGTGACGACACTGCCCTTTACCAAGGGAAGCTGTGTCTTCCTGCCCGCCGACTCAGCCCCCACACGCATTCAAGGGAAAGCGACATTGCTTCGTATAAGCTGTTAAATGAGCCTGCATACCATGCAGGCAGCTCCCGTGTCAATCCGATAAAAGATGGATATTTTTGACTTATTTGCGGAAATAGTCCACCAGCTTTCTCACCGCGGCGATGACGTCCTCCACCTCTGCGTCCGACAGGGAATAGTACAGCGGAAGGCTCATGGACTCTTGGTAGTATTTTTCTGCGTTGGGGCACAGTCCCTTCTCGTAGCCGAGCTTTTCATAATAGGAATGCCAATAAACCGGAAGGTAGTGTACCTGTGGAATGATATTCTCCGCGCACAGAGCGTCAAAAAATTGTCTCCTGTCACACCTTAAGCGTTCCAACCTTAATCGCAAAATATAGAGATGTCTCGTGGTGTCCGACTCGGCAATCTCCCGCTGCACCTGTATCTCCGGCATATCGGCAAACGCCTCGTTGTATTTTGCCACGATCTCCCTGCGTCTTGCCGCAAACATTTCCAGCTTGTCCAACTGGCTGATGAGCAACGCCGCCTGAATATCCGTCAGCCGATAATTAAACCCCAGCTCCACCTGCTCATTGTACCACGCCGCGTCCGTGGGGTGTACCATCTCGTCCCGATTGCGGGTGATCCCATGGCTGCGAAGGCGCAAGAGCCTGCGGTAGAGCTGCTCGTCATTGGTGGTGATGGCGCCGCCCTCCCCACTGGTGACCGTCTTCACCGGGTGAAAGCTAAAGCAGGTCATATCAGCGATACTGCCCACAGGTCGATTCTTATACTTTGTGCCGATGGCATGGGCAGCGTCTTCAATCAAAAGCAGATGATGTTCCTCACAGATTGCCCGTATCTCGTCCAATTCCACCGCCTGTCCCGTGAAATCCACCGCGACGATTCCTTTAGTGCGGGGCGTGATCAGCCTTCTTATGGACTCAGGGTCTATGTTGTAGGTCTCGGGATCGATGTCCGCAAACACAGGCTTTGCCCCTACATAGAGGATACAGTTGGCGGAGGCGGCAAAGGTGATGGGACTGACAATGACCTCGTCCCCCTCCCCAAAGCCTGCTGCCATAGCCGCCAAATGGAGCGCCGCCGTCCCGTTGCTCACCGCCACCGCGTATTTTGCATGGGTCACCTCGCAGAGCTTATGCTCAAGCCGCGTAATCTCAGGTCCTCCGGTGAGGGCGGGACTTGTCAGTGTCCTAGTCACCGCCTCCACATCTGCCTGATCAATATACTGTTTTCCATAATGAAGGGGGGTCTCCCTCACGGGAGCCCCACCGTTAATCGCCAATTCATTCATATTATTTCTCCAAATCAAGCGTCTGTAAGCGTTCGCGAATCTGCTCCACGCTCAGCCACTCTGTATTATTGCCGGAGCTGTAAGAGAAGCCCTCCTCAACCCTTTTGCCGGACTCGTTGATCCTCTGCTTGCTATTCCACTTGACCTGCGGATAGACGATGAAATGCTTATCATATTCGTAGGTGGTCAGGGAATCCTCCACTGTCACCATAATCTCATGAAGCTTCTCGCCGGGATAGATTCCGATCTCCTTTGTCTTGCACCCGGGAAGCATTGCCTCCGCAAGATCCGTGATCTTGAAGGAGGGAATCTTGGAGATAAAGGTTTCGCCCCCCGTGGACTCCTCCAACGCCTTGATCACCAACTCCACGCCCTCCTGCAGACTGATCCAGAAGCGCGTCATGCGATAATCTGTCACGGTGAGCTCCGTGCACCCGTTCTTGATCATATCGTAGAATTTGGGGATAACAGACCCCCTGCTCCCCGCCACATTGCCGTAGCGCACGATGGAAAAGCAGATGTCCTTCGTCCCTGCATAGGCGTTCGCCGCGATAAAGAGCTTGTCCGACACCAACTTCGTGCCGCCGTAGAGATTCACCGGATTCACCGCCTTGTCCGTGGACAGTGCCACCACCTTCCGCACGCCTGTATCCAGAGACGCGTCAATCACATTCTGCGCGCCATGGATATTGGTCTTGATCGCCTCGTTTGGATTGTACTCACAGGCAGGCACCTGCTTCAAGGCGGCGGCGTGCACCACATAATCAACGCCCTCCAACGCCCTGACCAGACGCTCCTTATCACGCACGTCCCCGATAAAGAACCGAAGCTTATCCGCATACTCTTTGAATTCATTCTGCATAAGGAACTGCTTGAACTCGTCCCTTGAATAAATAATGATCTTTTTGGGCGTATAATGGGTCAGCACATACTTGGTAAACGCCTTTCCAAAGCTCCCCGTTCCACCTGTTATCAAAACAACCTTATTATTTAACACACTAATAACCATGCCTTTCCGTAACCTGCGAGCTTTCATGCGTGTTGTTACGCATTGTGCAGGCACAATATTCGCAAAACGAGTCAACACCCCCGCGGCATTCGCCAAAACAATTTTACCATATTCTTACTGTAAAAGCAATTTTTATCAATACTTATTCAGATAATTATTCGGATTCACCGCAGATCCGTTCACTATGATCTCAAAATGCAAATGAGGTCCCGTGCTCACGCCCGTGTTGCCGCTCAGCGCGATCCGCTCGCCCTGCTTTACGGTCTGCCCCGACTTCACCAACACCTTCGACAGATGTCCGTAGCGGGTCTGCTTGCCGTCCTCATGGTTGATATACACTACATAACCGTAGCCGCTTCCCCAGCCCGCTTTCGCGACCGTGCCGCCACAGGACGCATACACTGCGGTTCCGGTGGGAACTGCCCAGTCGATGCCCTTGTGGTAGGTACTGGCTCCCTTGGTGGGAGCTGTTCGTCTGCCAAACGGCGAGGAGAGTCTGCCGCCGGAGATAGGCTTGATATACGTGGGCGGAATCCTCGTCCCGCGCTCCACGATCTTGGGCACCGCCTCCATCAAGACCTCCTCCTTTAGAATCTCTCTGGAGACCTCCTTGTCATTCAGGTAATACACATCTGCCACTATCCTGCGGAATCCCGTGGAGGGCTGCTGATGCACCACCGTATGATCAGTGTACCAATCATCGTTTTCTATATAAATAATATCAGCGTTATAGCTTTCCTCATAATAATTCTCCTCCATGCGCTCCACGGAAAGCTCCGGCTCCGGCACGGTGATGATCAGCTTGTCCCCCACGCGTATCATGGAGTTTTCGTCCACCAGCTTCTCGCTGTTGAGCTCCACGATCTTATCTATGGGAATATTGACCTTGATGGCGATCTCTGAGAGAGTGTCGCCTGACTCGATCGTATACTCACTGGGAGTCTCCTGCTCCTTGATCACCTCCTCGATCGCCTGCTCCAAGGTACAAAGCTGGCTCTCGGGAAGATACGCCTCCACAATCTCCACTTCCTCCGCAAAATTCATGGATTTCAACCCTAAGTCATAGTCCCCGAAGCCCTTTTCCCTGCCGTCATACACGTCCTTTCCTATCTGCGATATGACAGTCTCCACCCCGGCAGCCACATAATCAAGGGGCTGACCCTCACTCTCGTCCTCCTTCATCATCACGCTTGCCGTCAGAGTGCCAAGCTCCCGGTTGGTGTCCCGAGAAAGCTCCACATGAAAAAGCCCGTCGGTATCATATTTATCGACTGCCGCCTGCAGCAGTCTCTGCACCTCGTCCACACTTCCCAGATTGACCATATACTCGTTCACCTTCAACGTGTACGAGCGATGCATCGTCTCCTTGACACTTCCCTGCATAACCTCCGTCATGCGGGAAAGCATGGTCTCCTTCCTGTCAAGCGCCCCCCAGAGCGTTTCCTCGCCCTCCACGGTCATATCCGTCTCAATAAAGATCAGCTCGTCGCTCTTAGCCGCAAGCTCCCTTCGGGCGTCCACCAAAAGCTCCCTCGCCGTATCCTCGTCCGCCACGGCGCCAATCTCCACACCATTCAAAAATACATGAAAGTAATTTTCTCCTGAAGCCTCAAAGCCCTTATAACCCTCCAGAAAAAGCATACAGACAAACAGGGTCAGGAATGTCATTTCCACATATGTAAGTTTTAATTTTTTCGTTAGAAAATTCATAAATATACCCTCGCATACCGCGGGCCTGTACCCGCGATACTGTCGGCAATCAATGCCGGTATTTCCTGTTTGGCGCGCGAACCGCAGCGCACCGTAACGTTTCACATGTAATGGTTCAGCCGAAGGTCAAGCTGCAACGCTTACATTCTACCAATATTTATAATGCTTGTAAAGTAGTTATTATTTGGTAAATATCTGCCCCGATATCGAGCAGGTCAGCATTGATGAATGCTATATGGATTATACCCCGATCGCAGCAAAATATTCCTCGCCGGAAGCAGCCATCGTTATGGCAAGGACGCCATAAAAAGAGGGAGCTTGTTAGACTCCCCCAAACCGGACACTCTATCATAGTGCTCAAATATCATCTTCTGCAACACAGTTACTTCTTGCGTACACTATAACCAAAGGTGCCCAGTGACTCTCCGCAGGAGAAATATGTCCCGTGGGAATAGACGATCGGCTCCGCCTGCTCCAAGTGGAATTTATGGTTCTCGTCCATATAGCTGCTTTCCGCATGGACAGCTACCACATCAGCCAAAAACATATCATGGGACCCCAACGCCCTGACCTCTCTCACCCTGCATTCAATATTGACCGGGCTCTCGGCAATCAGGGGCGCCTTAACCTCCGACGCGGGCTGCGCCGTCAAATGCATCTCCTTGAATTTATCTACATCGCGTCCGCTTTTCACACCACAATAATCCGTGGCAAACACCAACTCCTTCGTTGTCAGGTTGATGACAAATTCACCGGTCTCCTTCAAGATCGGATAGGAATACCGCTCCGGTCTCACGGAGATGGACACCATGGGCGGCTCGGAACAAACCGTCCCCACCCACGCCAAGGTGATAATATTATTCCTGCCGTTTTGATCCGCAACGCTCACCATCACAACAGGCAAGGGGTAGAGCATATTGCCCGGCTTCCAAATCTCTTTTGCCATATCAACAAACCAACTTTCCTAAAAAATCTTTAAAATACTCAAAATCTGCAATATCACGCTTAGCAGGGAGAACACCAACGCAGCGACGGATATGGAGAACACATTCTTCACCTTCGAGCTGACAGGTCTTATCATAATCTCCAGACTGTCGCTCTGCCTGTTATTCTCCTCTCCAACCACAGCCTGCACATTTCGATATACCTTCACGCACTCCTTATGCACAAACTCGTTGGAGTCATTGAGCTGCGTCTCAAGGTTCGTCTTCAATTCTCCGAGCTGTGTCTCCAATAGCCTGCTCTGCGACTCAAGCTCGCCATGAATGCTCTCAAGCTGGCTCTCCTGCCCGCTCTTGATCCCGCTCACCTGCGCCTTCACCATACTCCGCACGCCGTCAAGCTGATCCTCAATGGAGACCTTCAGAGTCTCAAACTGGGCATCTTGAATCCCCTTGAAGCCGTCCAGTTGATTCCTCTGCAACCCCCGAATACTCTCGAGCTGCTGCTCCTGCAGACCGCGAATGTCCTCGAGCTGCTGTGCCTGCACATCTCTGATGCCAGAGAGCTGATTGTCCAAGATGCCGCGCAGCCCTTCTAACTGACCCTGCTGCGCGTCCTGCATATTGGTGAACCCAAGGCTCTGCTCGCTCCTCAGATTGTCAAACTGTTCCGTCTGGGCGGTTCTCAGGCTGTTGACCTGAGCTGCCTGCTCATTCTTAAAGCTGTCAAGCTGCTGCGCCTGCTCATTCTTAAAGCTGTCAAGCTGCTGCGCCTGCTCGTTCTTAAGGCTGTCAAGCTGCTGCGCCTGCTCGCTTTTCAGGCTGTCAAGCTGCTGTGCCTGTTCGCTGCGCAGACTGTTGAACTGCATCGTCTGCTCGCTCCGCAGGCTGTTAAACTGCTCCGCCTGTGCCGTCCGCAGAACGTCAATCTGCTCTGCCAGCATACTCCCGCCAATACTGTCACCCTCCAACGCAGATGTCTGCATCTTTTGCTGAAGCTCCACAAGCTGCGCTCTGAGGTCGTCCGTGTTCAACTGGGCGGAATCCACCTTACCCTTCGCGTCAGCCGCCGTCTGCTCTATCTCTGCGCAAATCCTCTGCATACGATTCAGGCATTCCGTGTACTCCTGCACCTGCGCCCTCAGGCGGTTCATCTCCTCGGTCTCCGCAGCCGCATTCGCCTTGATCATTTCCTGTGCGGTAAATTTCTGTGCCAGCTTGTCCATAAAAGTATCCATAAGTCCTCCTCCATAAATAAAACCTTTCGTCCGTTTATTGCCCTGCATATGGATTTATTTTAACATTTTTTCCGCTCACTGACAACTTATATCGGGTAAAAGCTGTGAATAAATCCTATATTTTTGTGCACATTGTTCATTTTTTCTCTTGTTCTTGGTCTGTTTTCGTAATATTAACCGAGTATTTACAGCATGTTCATACTTTGTTCATATTCGCTTGCTATACTTTATCTCAGATACAGATAAGACATTAGATAATTTTTTCATAATAGCCCGGGTGCTGAAAGGTATCCGGGCACTCCTCTGTCTATATCCTTTTTTATAAGGGGCTGTCACACTAAGTATTGAAGATACTGAACATTGTATGAAATGTAACCATATTCTACAATGTTCTGTATTTATCTTCCTTAGCGCGACAGCCCCTTACCTTTTATCAGCCCTCTCCCAAACGGCTCAGGCTTGTGATTTCCTCGCTCAGGGACAGCATTCTGGCGTCCAAATCCGACACCATATGGGCGCACTCCACCAATTCGTTGCGAATATGCTCCGGCGCGTCCCCCTCGAACTTGTAATGTATCTTATGCTCCAGACTCGCCCAAAAATCCATGGCAACCGTGCGAATCTGTATTTCGACCTTAGTATCTACAATACGGTCAGACAGATACACCGGAACCGTCACGATCATGTGATAGCTCTTGTAGCCGCTGGGCTTGGGATATGTAATATAATCCTTGACACAGATCACCCGAATGTCCTTCTGCTCACTGATCATCTCCGCAATGCGATAAATATCCGAGGTAAAAGAACAGATCACACGGATACCCGCGATATCATTCACATGCTTGACCATATTGTCGATTGTAGACTCATGCCCATGCCGCTTCAGCTTCTTGACAATACTCTCCGGCGTCTTGATGCGCGCCTTGATATGCTCAATGGGATTGTATTGATGCACATGCTGAAACTCATCATTCAGTATCTCCATTCTGGTCTCTATCTGCCTGAGGGCCGCATTGTAAACCAATGTTACCTCCTGCCAGCTATCGATGCCCTCTCCGTTTACTTCCCTTAAATCCATACTTACTCCTTTGCCGATCCCTTCTGTAACTCCATAATTATTATATAGTTCCCGCGTATATCGGTTGCCTCCCGACACCTTATTTCTGATGATAAATTGATTATAACACAGTTCTGAACAAAAATGTATATATTTCACAAAATTTTTATCCTTTTTTTAATTTTGTTAGCAGTTTTTACTATTGTAAAACCGCCACTTTATATGTATATGCCAAAAATACGGGGATATTCCGAAGATTGTACGGCTTTTGAGGGGTGATTGCCGCCAAGATGGAGAGGATAAGAATATGGTAAACAGTCAACGCTGTAAACGCTGCATGTTTGCTTGGTTCTGAACAGTCACAAAAAGAGAACAAAAAATGTCGGGAAAGCCGCAGGGCGTTATCTCCTGCAGCTTTCCCGACTTTTTTACACCAACACAGCCTTAAGCTTCTTCACTCATACGCGGCTTTCTGACATATGGCAGCATCTCCTTTTCACAGGCTCCATAAAGGCAATAGTTTTCCTGCCCTTGTCTCAATGTCAAGCCGTGATTTGCTTCTGACGGAATATCCAACAGCTCATTTTCGGTTGGCTCATCTTCATAATACAGGCTCTTAATCGAATCTTCCCCGAAAATAATGTATGCATCGTCTTCCCAAAAGCAGACAGGGCATATATCATAATCTCCCCGCGCATCTAATGTTTTATAGCCGCAGCATAGGCATTTATGCTTCTTCATCTCCCTCACCCATCTCACCAATACAATGGAAGCAATGACCATCATCGGCAGCATACGAATCAAAAATGCCGCCACACTGTCCGCTTTCCAGTCGGTAATTTTATCCTGATTGATAAAATATTGGAGAATGGAGGGCGACGAATTATTAACGGCATGGAGAATCGCCGCAGGCCATACAGAGCCGCTCCTGTACGTCAAAAAAGTCAAAATTATCCCTATAAATATGCACAAAACGCACATCATTGCAAATCCGACAAAGGGATATCCCAAATATTCCGTCCCGAAATTATGTCCAATATAGGTAAGCGGCCAATGCCACATTCCCCATATGCTTCCGCCGATGAGTATCGCTTTGGGGACTCCGCAGAGCCTGATCAATTTGGGCATCATGTAGCCCCGCCACCCTGCCTCCTCCCCAAACGCGGCAAATGAAGCTATCGCGCCTGAGACCATCATGGCAATCGGCTGTATGAAAATGACAACCCACTCGTCCTCCGCAATGCCTAAAACTGTCGGATAAATCACATCAAAAGCCTCGGGCGATAAAATAAGCGTCAGCACGCCGCCAAGCTCATAATAAATCCACGGCAGGAGCATGGCGGTCAGAAGATAAATCCACCTCCTGCCCTTGAGCCGAATCCCAAGCAGCATGGAACCCTCTCCCGTGACGGCAAACCCCTCCTTGGTGATATATCTCGTCAGCAGCATCGCCAGAGTCGGGCAGAGCATTCCAAGGCACACCAATTGCTCCATGGCGGAAATCTCACCCTCCGCCGCCCAGACATGCCCCGATAAAATGTATGGGCAGAAAATAAGCCAAGTCATGGCAAATGCAAGAATCAAAAAAATAACGAGCCGCTTTTTATCCATTGATATACCTTCACGAATCATATCTCTACTCCCTGTCCTGATTGACTTTACAGGTAATCCGATAGGAAAGCCAATAAATCAAAAGAGCCGCGATCGGTGACAGAATCGAAATAAGCGCCACAATCACGGTATGTTCCCGACACCAATCCGCAAGAGCGTAAATATGATACCTTTCAAAAAGCCCCAGATCCCCAAAGAATAAGTACGCAATCACAAGAAAAGCGACGCCCTCTAAAATTGCTGTTTTTATCATAGCGCCCCTTTTGACCCCTAGCGTGATAAAAAAAGGCAGCTCTACGGAGGCAAGCAGTAGCGAAATTCCGCAGAGTACAACCAGCAATTGAGCAAAGATTACGATAATTTCACTCGCGGGGTTCTCCCCTGCCACACTGTTAAAGATAATGATCCACATGCTTTCCAAGGAAAATAAGATATAAACGGCAATCCCGATAAACAGGTACTTCGATGCGATATACGCGTTTTGCTCAAGCGGGAGCGTTCCGGTAAACTGTCTCGTCCTGTTGGCTTCATCGTTCTTGCAGATCGCCATAGTCCATACGGACGGCAGTATCAGCCCGCAGGCAATGAGCAGCATCGGCGGCATGATCAGGAAAGCGTCCCGCAAATCTCCGGCCGTGACCGCAACGAGCTCTCCGCTCTCCGTCTCCCTCACGCCGATGCCGTCCGCCACAGACGCGCTCACATTTCCCGGAAACGCGAGCCTTATTATAAGAAATAAAATTGTGCATACCGTGAGAATCAGGACAATTTTGCTCCCCTTGATTCCTACAAAATCCTTATATAAAAGACCTGCCATTACGCAACACCTCTTTTTCTCTTGGCTGTCTGCACCGCCGCAAGATACGCCGCGCCGGAAAGAACAACCGCGGCAATCAACAAAATATATGATTTATGGAAGATAAAATCCGTGGTCTGCTCATATAAATCAAGCAGCGCGTTTTCATCTGAGCCAAGCATAAAGGCTTGAAATCGGCTGAGATTGGCGAGCACATATGCAGCCGCTCCAAGGAACAGCACAATCGTGCCCGCATATGCGGATTTTCCATTCCCGAGGACATACATCAATAAAATCAACAGGCTGACATACATGAGCATAATGGAGGAAAAGGTCACAATCACTCCACAAAATCTCCCGAAGTAAATGATATCCGTGAGAGCTGACAAAATAACGGTCATGACAAAATCGACCGCCATTCCAACCGCAATAAACAGATAACCTGCCAGAAACCGACAGGCGACTCTTTTGCCGACGGGAATCGGCAGCGCGGACGCCACCTTATAAAAGGAAGCGTTCTCATCATCTGTGAACAGATTGGTGATATCCCCCGTACACGCGAGCGGAATCATCATAAACAGAAGCAACGCCGTAGTTGCAATCATAACAATATCTGACTCCGCGTTTTGACCTGAATCCACCATCTCCGCAAAACCCGCATGGATATTGCCGAAATTGTAGCTCAGCACAAATAGAACGGAAATCACAATGACCCCCACAATAATGAATACATAGTTCGTCAACTGCTTTTTCAGGCAGAAGAAATCCTTTATCAGTAATCCTTTCATAAGCTCTCCCACCCTTCTGATGCGCGGAAGCCCTTTGCGCGATTGACATAATATATCATAATTTCCTCAAGCCCTGCGGGTTCTATGCTTAGTTCGGGGTATTTTTCTCCGATGGCTGTTTTATCGTTGACTAGAACCTTTATCTCGGTTTCGACCTCTACTCCGACTTCTGCTTTATCCTCTGCTCTGATTCCTGCCTTGATTCCCGCTTTGACCTCTGTTTCGGCTCCCGCTTCGACTTCTGTTACGGCTTCTCTCTGATGGCTCGAACCACCGGAAGGTGCAATCACCATATCAGTAGCCACAATCAGGGATTTTTCTATATTTTCCAGTTCGTCCCTCTTGCACCGAAGGATTCCGTGCTTTTCAAGAATCTGCGCCTTGTTCCCCTTTAGTATGATTTTCCCGCCGTCAATAAAAACAACCTCGTCCGCCAGCTTCTCCAAATCCCCCGTGATATGGGAGGACAAGAGAATGGTGTGGTCAGCCTGCATGACATACTCATGGAAGATTCGGAGCATCTCGTTTCTGACAATGGGGTCAAGACCACTGGTGGGCTCGTCCATAATCAAGAGCCTTGCATCATGGGAAAGTGCCGTGGCAATCTGAAGCTTCATTCTCATTCCGCGCGAAAACGAACCGCAGGCTTTCCTCGTCGGAAGGGAGAAACGCTTGAGATATTCAAAATATTTCTCCTCATTCCAATTCTTATAGATATTCTTCATAATCGTATTGATCTGTTTGGCAGTCAGAAAATCATGAAAACCCATCTCGTCAAATACTACACCGATATTCTCCCGAAGCGCCGCGGAGTCCTTGTCTATACTCCTGCCAAACAGCAGGACTTCCCCCGAATCTCTGTTAATGGCGTCAAGAATGATCTGAATGGTGGTGGTTTTGCCCGCGCCGTTTTGCCCGATAAAGCCGCATACAGAACCCTCGGGAACGGAAAAGCTTATGTTGTCCAGCTTGAAATCGCCATAATCCTTTGTGACGTTTTTGACTTCAATAATATTTGTTGAAAGAGCTTCCTCCATGTCCCGCGCGTCCTCTCTTATGCCTGTAAATCTCGATTTGCCAAACACCTATAATGTAAAAATTATATCGCACTTCCCTACAAATGTCCATACGACGCGTCACCGGAATATACAATTTAACCAAAAATCACTTTGAATGTTGTCTAAAATTTGGCTTGTTAGAACAAACTGAATTGTATATATAGGCGTTGAAGCGAAAAAAATAACGAGGGAGGCAATAATGCTTCCCTCGCTTTATCAAATTTACCCTATTGAATACTCGCCCCACAGCTCTGGCAGAAGCTGTCTCCCTGATTGATCGCCGCGCCGCACTTGGGACACCGCGCGCCCGAATCCGCACCGACGCCTCCGACGCCAATGCCGAGATTAGTGTTTATCAGCTTGATTTCTTCGTCATACTTAGCGCCCATTTCCGTCTTTTTTGCCTCCTGCTCCGCAATGCTTTTCTCCAGTTCCCCTATCTTAGTCCAGAATTGTGTCAAATCAGCCTGTTTGCTATCCTTACACCATACATCATAGGCAGCTGTTCCCGCCTGCAGCAGCACATTGCTGCGCTCGTTCTGCAGCCGTCCTATCTCGCCGTTGATTGCGGCGAAAGCGGCTTCCCTGCGCAGCTCCAGACTTTTCACCTCCTGCTTCAACTGCTTCTCCTTGTCGTCCTTTCCCAAAAATCCCATCTTTTCCTTCCTCCGTTTTCTTTCATATTTGCTGCGCTGCTCCAAGTCTCTACCTCTTGGTCAGCGTAAAATTCTGTCCCGACAGCTCTATCTTGAGCTGATTCCCCAAAAGCTGATACTGCATGTTAATAGAGAACATGCCAAGAACCCCCGACTGATTCGCCGACAGACTCAGCGTATTGTCGCCTGCCTCCTTATACTTCAGCACGTCCGCCCCAATCAGGTTAGTGGCGTCGGCGACCCGCAGCGTGCCGTCCGCCTCAAAGGTCATGGTCAGCATCTGCTTGTCATCTGCCCATGTGCCATACAAATCCTCAATCGTGTAGCTGTTGTCCCATGAAAAATTCTGCAGCCGCCCTTCCTTATACATCTGGGCAAACAACACATATAACATAAGGACGTCTTCATCAATGTCCTTGTTGACCGCCTTCAGGGTGACATTCTTAAGCTGCGGAAAATCGTTTTCGTTAAAATATCCCCTCTCTCCGGAATCCGAGACCTTGAAAATCGCGCCGCACTCCAAGCTTTCCAGTACGGGAAAGGACGCGTCCTCCTTATATAGAAGCGGCTGTATGGAGCCATCTGCCTCCGGCAGCACGGTAACGGAGCGCAGCTTCTCATACTTCCCTTCCAGAACCGTTCCCGACGATACCTCGAGCGTCTCCACATCTTGCTTTGACTCCGTTGCTTCCGCGACAGCTTCCTCCGCACTGTCTCCGCCCTTCCCAGCGACAGAGTCCTTGGAGCTGTCCTGTCTGCCTCCCATGCCTATGACTACGACAGCCAAAATGACCAACAGAACCACCACTCCCGCTCCCGCAGCCATTATCCTCATATGCGCCCCCTTCAGGGAAAAATTCGTACCCTGCGCGGACGAAGCACCCCTTGCGGACGAAGCGCCCCTCGCGGACGCCGCGGACTGCTGCACCGCCGCCCCGCATTTGGGACAAAACTTTACATTTTCAGGTATTTCACCGCCACATTTTGGACAAAACATTTTCAACCCTCCATATCTCATTTATTACTTTAATCCCGACGTATCGTTAAATAACAGATAGTTTATCCATGCCGAACCGCTGACAAAATCTTCTCTCTTGTAACGCACGTTGCCTTTTATTCGATCTAATCTTGTCGCTTCGAGTTCGCCATATTTTATGCTCTCCAGACTGCTGCAGTTATAACATACATTATAAGCTATCTCTGTCACGCTGGCGGGGAGCTCTATGCTCTTCAAACTGCTGCAGTCTCTAAATGCCTCGCTCCCTATCTCTGTCACGCCATCGGGGATTTCTATGCTTGTCAGGCTGCCACAGTTATAAAATGTACTATTACCTATCTTTGTCACACCATTGGGGAGCTCTATACTCCTCAGACCGCCACAGTTATAAAATGCACTATCACCTATCTTCGTCAAGCTGGCGGGGAGCTCTATGCTTGTCAAACTGCTACATTCTCTAAATGCCTCGCTCCCTATCTCTGTCACACCGTCGGAGAGCCCTATGCTCCTCAGACCGCCACAGTTATAAAATGCACTATCACCTATCTTCGTCACGCTGGCAGGGAGCTCTATGCTTGTCAAACTGCTACATTCTCTAAATGCCCCGCTCCCTATCTCTGTCACACCGTCGGAGAACTCTATACTCCTCAGACCGTCACACTTATAAAATGCATTATCACCTATCTTCGTCACGCTGGCAGGGAGCTCTATGCTTGTCAAACTGCTACATTCTCTAAATGCCCCGCTCCCTATCTCTGTTACGGAATATGTTTTCGGTATAGAATATTTTCTCCACCGAACCTTCACCTTTGAAGGAATTACCGACTTTTTAATCTCCTCATCACCATGAATCATATAAACGCTAGCCGTGCCATCTGAATGACAATAAAACCTCAATACACCTGACGTCACAGCACCATCTTCTTTTGGATTCGGAATCGCCATCATATATTTAGCCTCAACAACGCCATCTTCAATCGGTCTTCCTCCCCAAATCACAACCGCCGCAATCAGCACAACAGCCACCGCACCCACAATAAAGCCCCAACGTATCTTTTTCTTTCCGGACTTCACCTTCGTCTTGGCTTTCGCCCCGCACTTGGGGCAAAACTTTACATTTTCAGGTATTTCACTGCCGCAATTTGGACAAAACATTTTCAGCCCTCCATATTTCATTTATTCCTTTAGTCCCGACCCATCGAGAAAAAACAGAAAGTTTATCCATGCCGAATCGCTGACAAAATCTGCTCTCGTTTTACGCACTTTGTTATTTTTTAATAGATTTACTGTTGTTGCTTCACGCCCGCCATATATTATACTCGTCAGACTGCGGCAGTTATAAAATACACCGTCACCTATCTCCGTCACACTGTCGGGGATTTCTATGCTTGTCAGACTGCCGCAGCCACGAAATGCACTATCACCTATCTCCGTCACGCTGGCGGGAATTTCTATGCTTGTCAGACTGCTGCAGCTATAAAATGCACTATCACCTATCTCTGTCACGCCGTCAGGGATTTCTATGCTTGTCAGACTGCTGCAGCAATAAAATGCACTATCACCTATCTCTGTCACGCCGTCAGGGATTTCTATGCTTGTCAGACCATAACAGTAATAAAATGCGCTCGCACCTATCTCTGTCACGCCAGCGGGAAGTTCTATGCTTGTCAGACTGCTACAACCATTAAATGCGCTCGCACCTATCTCCGTCACGCCAGCGGGAAGTTCTATGCTTGTCAGACTGCTGCAGCCATTAAATGCACTATCACCTATCTCTGTCAAGCTGGCGGGAATTTCTATGCTCGTAAGGTAGTTGCAGTTATAAAATGCCTGAGCACCTATCTCTGTCAAGCTGGCGGGAAGTTCTATGCTTGTCAGACTGCGACAACCGCTAAATGCACTATCACCTATCTCCGTCACGCTGGCGGGGATTTCTATGCTTGTCAGCCTGCGACAACCGCTAAACGCACTATCGCCTATCTCCGTCACGCTGGCGGGGAGCTCTATGTCCGTCAGACCATAACACTTATAAAATGCACCATCGCCTATCTCCGTCACGCTATCTGGGATTTCTATGCTCGTCAGACTATCACAGCCGCTAAACGCACCATCACCTATCTCCGTCACGGAATATGTTTTCGGCATAGAATATTTTCTCCACCGTGCCTCCACCTCTGAAGGAATTACCAATTCTTCAATATCCGCGTCACCATGAATATAAACGCAAGCCGTGCCGTCTGGATAGCAATAAAACTCCAATGTATCTGACTTCACAATACAATCTTCAGTATCCGTACCTATGGGCAAAATGCCTTCTTCAATCGGTTTTTCTCCCCAAATCACAACCTCCCTAGCCGCCCAAGCCACAATCGCTACAACCAGCACAACAGCCGCCGCACCCGCAATATAACCCCACCGTATCTTTTTCTCCGCGGACTTCACCTTCGTCTTAGCTTTCATTCCGCATTTGGGACAAAACTTTACATTTTCCGACATTTCACTGCCGCAATTTGGACAAAACATTTTCAGCCCTCCATGTTTCATTTATTACTCTTTACCTTAATCCTGAGGTGTCACCAAACATATAGTCTAAGCTTGGATTGCGTAAAATGCCGCTTGAGGAATTGCCTGCATTCTTGTCTTGCGTATATCCATTGTTCACAATATCTTGCCATACTTCCCGTTCCGTCACATGAACTCCTCCAATTGTCATGCTTAGCAAGCGATAACAGCCATCAAATGCTTTTTCGCCTATCTCTGTCACGCTGGCGGGAAGCTCTACGCTTGTCAGACTGTAGCAGTCATAAAATGCACTCTTGCCTATCTTTGTCACACCATCGGGGATTTCTATGCTTGTCAAACTGTCGCAGCGATAAAATGCACTATCGCCTATCTCCGTCACGCTGGCGGGGATTTCTATACTCGTCAGACTGCCGCAGTCATAAAATGCACTATCGCCTATCTTTGTCACACCATCGAGTATTTCTATGCTTGTCAGACTGTCGCAGTCATAAAATGCACTATCGCCTATCTCCGTCACGCTGGCGGGGATTTCTATGCTTGTCAGACCGACACAACTAGCAAATGCAGCATCACCTATCTTTGTCACACCATCTGAGATTTTTATGCTCGTCAGACTGGCACAGCCGCTAAATGCATTTTCGCCCATCTCCGTCACGCTGGCAGGGATTTCTATGCTCGTCAGACTGGCACAGCCGCTAAATGCATTTTCACCTATCCTTGTCACGCCATCTGAGATTTTTATGCTCCTCAGACTGTCACAGTAGCTAAATGCATGTTCACCCATCTCCGTCACGCTGGCAGGGATTTCTATACTCGTCAGACTGGCACAGCCTCTAAATGCATATTCGCCTATCTCCGTCACGCTGGCAGGGATTTCTATACTCGTCAGACTGGCACAGCCTCTAAATGCATATTCGCCTATCTCCGTCACGCTGGCAGGGATTTCTATACTCGTCAGACTGGCACAGTCTTTAAATGCATATTTACCTATCCTTGTCACACTATCTGGGATTTCTATGCTTGTCAGACTGCATGCCTCATTGCCCCAGCCCCAAGAAAATGCCTTTTCGCCTATCTCCGTCACAGAATATGTCTCCCCTTTATACTTAACTTTTGAAGGAATTACAACATCTTTAACCTTCAAAAAAATATTTTTCGAACTCACCACAGAAGCAGTGCCGTCTGAATGACATTCAAACGTGATTCCTTGCGATTTCATAGAGGCGCCTAACTTTACAATAGAGTCGTTTTGGTGCGCCCTAGAAAAACCCCAAAGCCCAACCGCTACAACCAGCACAACAGCCGCCGCGCCCGCAATATAACCCAACCGTATCTTTTTCTCCGCGGACTTCCCCTTCGTCTTGGCTTTCGCCCCACACTTGGGACAAAACTTTGCATTTTCAAGTATTTCACTGCCGCAATTTGGACAAAACATCTTAACTCTCTCCTCCCTGTTGCCTCATCATGCCTAATCCCGCATCTATGCCGCGGAGGTTATCCGCGGCACTATGCTTTTGATATCTCGGCAGACTCTCTTACCTTCTTTTGCCGATTATTCCCTCGACAATGTTTTCCACCGCGGACAGCGTCTCCTCGTCCACAGAGCGCGGCGCGTTTTCTTTTCCGTCCCACAGCAAGTCGATTGCTTTCTGGTACGCTTCCGCATTATTCAGCATACGCTCTACATTGGGTGACTCCTTAAGATTGTCAGGCTCATCGTTATACTTTTTCATCTCAGAGTCCCTGTACGGTTGAAACAGCCCTATCAAATCATGGCTGATAATCTTCCACATTTCCTCTGTCTTGCCTGCCCTCAAACATTCCTTTGCCTGTTGAATCTTAGGCAGTACCACCGTTTCCAGCATTGTCAGTTCCGTGTCTCTCTCCAGTTTCATTTGCCTTTTTCTCCTCGTTTTTTTATTTTTTTGGCAATAAAGTGTACTTTTTTGCCGATGGGCGGCATATGCTTTTATGCGGCATTTCCCTTGAAAAAAATCATAAGAAACAGGCAAAAAGAGGGGCAAAAAGGCTCGGAAATGTGATTTTAATTGACATCATCAGAAATATGTATTATACTACTAACTGTATTTCGATATTTTTCGGCAAAAAAGTACACTTTTTTGCCGTTTTATTTATCCGCTGAAGCAGCGGATTTTTGGTATTTTTTTGCCCTGTATCGGAAGCTGGAGACAGCCATCTGGCATTCCTTCGCCGCCTTCTCATTTGTAAGCTCCCCCTTCTTCCATCTCTCGTAGACCTCTTGAAAGTTCTTCGGAAGCTGCTTGGGAGGACGCCCGAATTGTACCCCGTTGTTCTTGGCGGCGGCAATGCCCTCCGCCTGTCTCTGTCTGATATTTTCCCGCTCGTTCTCCGCCACAAAGGACAGCACCTGCAGCACGATATCCGACAGGAATGTCCCCATCAAATCCTTGCCTTTCCTCGTGTCAAGCAGCGGCATGTCCATGACCACGATATCCGCCCCCTTCACCTTGGAAATGAGCCGCCACTGCTCGATGATTTCCTCATAGTTCCTGCCAAGACGGTCGATGCTTTTGATATAAAGCAGGTCGTCCTTCCTCAATAACTCTACCAGCTCCTTATATTGCGGACGTTCAAAATCCTTGCCCGACTGCTTGTCCATGTAGATATTTTCCCTAGGTACAGCCATTTCCTTCATCGACACCATCTGGCGGTCTTCGTTCTGCTCCTTTGAGCTCACCCTCACATACCCGTATACCTGATTCATAACTTGCCCTCCGCATTTATGCTTATGATTATAAGGGTATAATAGCTGTTGCCTTTTCCTAAAACAAAAAAGCAGTGAAACGTTTTTTCGCAAAATCGTCTTCACTGCTTTTTGTCTGCTGTTAAATTGTATCTTCATTATACTAATACGGGTGCTCTTTCCTGAATGACGGCATTGACCTGTTCCACGCTCTTCTTTGTCGCAATAGCTATCTGTTCAGGTGAAAAATTGTTCTCATGCATATTTAGAATAAATTCTATTTCAGTTTGAGCCCTGCCCTCTGCCCTGCCCTCTGCTCTGCCTTCTGCTCTGCCTTCTGCCCTGCCCTCTGCTCTGCCCTTTTCCTTGATTCCTTGTGACAAATTACACATAGTCTTCACGTCCTTTCTTATTCTATCGTCTACCGCAATACTGTATTCTTTTTCCATAATCCCTAATTTTTCATCGACTGACAGTTCCATTGACAAAAGTGTGCTCAGCAGACGATGCAGCTCATACTTATCATCATGCTCATACTCATTAGAATGAGCTGGAAGCTCGTCTGCTATACCTATCAATACAATGTTCAGCAGGTCAAGCCCGCCTTTCCAAGGATAAGAACCTATAAGCTTATCGTCCGTCAGATGCACATAATCCATGCTGTTCTCGTCCATGTTCATACACACCCAAATCGAGAAAACCCGCTTTATGTCATCATAATTTGTCTTGACAAAATCCCTTTCCTTCTGCGAGGAAACAAGACGGCTCACATAGAAAACTGCCCTGTTCAGGATATTGTAGCCTGTCGGTTCGTCCTTCTGCGCCTCCACATTGACGATTACCTGCGAAATACCGTCCCTGATGCCACCTGCGGCTGGCATGACACCTACGGCTGGCGTGACACCCACGGCTGGCATGCGCACATAGAAGATAATGTCAAAGCGGATAAGCCCTTCGTTAATCTCCGCATTCTCCGTGTTCATTCCGACGATCCGCTGCCCGCTTTCTTTTGCCTCGTCGGAGGATCTCTTTTCTATGTTGGTAAGACCCTGTTCTATCGGAACCACGCTGATGAATGGCTCACCCTCAATATAAGATACCACGTCTTGAGGGCTCATTCCCCTAAACTCATCAACGGTTTTTACCAAAATATGCGCCAGAATAATCTTGTTTCCCAACAAGCGTTTTGCCTTATCATCATATTGGGCTTCATCAGCCGCCGCACTCACTGCATTCTTTATTTCCGTATCCATGGATAGTGTATCCATCAGCCAGCCTCCTATGGTTCAGGACTTCTTTTGTACCGTTGGTAAATCTAAAAGCCATTCCCATAAGGTATATGACCTCAAAATCATTATACCCCTAAAGCTCCACAAAAGCAATCAATATTTTTAATAAAAATAAAATTTTCCAATTCTTATTTACAAGATTTTATGAATATGATGGCTGAACCAATATCACAAAATTATATAAAGATTTATCGGCGTGAAGCTTTTTCAGTTAAACCCATTGCCATTCTATTCCATTCACGATAAAATAATGGAGAACGCAGGCAAAAGAATATGCATGCAGACACAATCCTGCAGCGGGGTTGGCAACTTATAAGGAGGTTCGAGATGCGCATTTGGGCAAAGGAATTTCGGGATAACCGAATGCTATGTGATACGGTCATAGAAGACACTGAGCAGGATACCCGCACTCACAAGGTCTTCCGGGCATTGGAGGAGGTCTGCCGCCAGTTTGATTTGGGGCACCCCATCTGGTTGGACAAAAATATCGCGGAGTTCAAACGCCATGCCAAAACACGCTTTTATCAAGACAGCTTCATGGAAACTGTCAATTTTGACTATTTGGAATTTCAGGTGATTGAGGAAGATTAGCATTTTTTCTATTGACAATATCTAACATATAGTGTAATATTCAAATTATCAAACATAGTTTTAAAAACTACTTGTGACGTTTTTGATTAATATATTGTGTCATTTTCCATATAATATAGTCACACGGGACAAGACACGCAACGAGCCGACGTCCTGACAGTAGTAGAGGAAGGCAGGTTGAAAAAATAAGCTTGGTAGCTTATTTTTCAATCAGCAATTTGTGTCAGTGCGCTGCAAAGTCAAAAATGACTTGACACAAATTGTTTATGCACAGTTGAAACTTGGGCAGCGCAGAAATGAGGATAATTATGAATATTACAATCAGAGAACCGGGCAGTGCCATCACACATTTTATCGCTATGATTCTGGCGATTTTCGCAGCCGTGCCGCTTTTGGTCAAGGCAGGGCTTTCCTCGGGGGGAGCGAGCTTTGCCGCCATGACAATCTTTATCAGCAGCATGATACTGCTCTACGGGGCGAGTGCCACGTATCACAGTGTCAACCTGTCGGGCAAGGCTTTACAGATTTTCAAGAAAATAGACCATATGATGATTTTTGTCCTGATTGCAGGCTCCTACACGCCCGTATGTCTTATCGTCTTGGGCGGTCAGCTTGGCTATCAGCTGTTGGCTCTCGTGTGGGGCATCGCCCTCGTGGGTATGACGATCAAGGCATTCTGGGTCACATGCCCTAAGTGGTTTTCCTCGATGATTTATATCGCTATGGGCTGGGTGTGCGTGCTCGTGTTCGGACAACTGTGGAGCACCTTGCCCACTGCGGCATTCCTGTGGCTTCTCGCGGGCGGTATCATCTACACCATCGGCGGTGTGATCTACGCCTTAAAGCTCCCGCTTTTTAACGCCGCACACAAGAGCTTCGGCTCCCATGAGGTATTCCACCTTTTCGTCATGGGCGGCAGCCTGTGCCACTTTATCTTCATGTACCTTTACGTGGCATAGTCACAACCCTACTGCAAGCAACCGCGGTACAAAGTCAACTTCGTTAACAAAGCCAACTTCGTTGGCTTGACTCATTGCTCGCGGGAATCGCTTATGACTTGAAAACCGTGGTCATGAATGTCTATCACACTCATGCCCACGGTTTTTATACGCTTAGCTCAGCTCTCAATCCTCATACCCGTTAGGATTATTCTTCTGCCACCGCCAAGAGTCCTCGCACATCTCCCTGATGCCGTACTCAGCCTCCCAGCCAAGCTCCTCCTTCGCCTTGCTCGCGTCGGAATAGCAGGTTGCGATATCGCCCGCGCGTCTGGGCTTAATGGAATAGGGAATCTTAACTCCCGTGGCTTCCTCAAAATTCTTCACGATGTCCAAGACGCTATAACCCACGCCTGTCCCTAGATTATAGATCTTCAAGCCCGCCTTTTCCTCTATCTTTTGCAACGCCTTCACATGCCCCCTCGCCAAGTCCACCACATGAATGTAATCTCTCACACCCGTGCCGTCCGGCGTGTCATAATCATTGCCGAATACCCCCAGCTCCTTTAGCTTGCCCACTGCCACCTGCGTGATATAAGGCATCAGATTGTTGGGAATGCCGTTGGGATTCTCCCCCATAGTGCCGCTCTTATGCGCGCCAATCGGGTTAAAATAGCGCAGCAAAATCACATTCCACTCAGGGTCAGCCTTCTGGATATCCGATAAAATCTGCTCCAGCATGGATTTCGTCCAACCGTAAGGATTGGTGCACTGTCCCTTGGGACACTCCTCCGTAATCGGGATAAACGCAGGATTGCCGTAAACCGTTGCACTTGAGGAGAAAATAATATTTTTCACCCCATGCTTTCGCATCACGTCCACCAAGGTCAATGTCCCCGCGATATTGTTCTCATAATACTCCCAAGGCTTCTGCACGGACTCTCCCACCGCCTTCAACCCCGCGAAGTGAATCACCGCGTCAATCTGTTCCTTTGCAAAGATTCCCTCAAGTGCTTCCCTGTCCAGAATATCCGCCTTGTAAAAGGGAACCTTCTTTCCTGTGATAGCCTCCACCCGCTCCAAGGATTTCTCACTGGCGTTGCACAGATTATCCAACACCACTGTGTCATAACCCGCCTCCTGCAGCTCCACTACGGTGTGGCTCCCGATAAATCCTGCGCCTCCTGTCACCAAAATCTTCATATGCTCTCCTTTCCCGCGCTCTACAACGCGACACCGTTTTTCTTAAGAAGCTCTCGCGCGCTCTCCACGGAATCCACGCCCGTGGCGTTCTTAATCGGCGCGAACTCCCGCTCCCGCTCCACCTCAAAGGGCAGGCAGGAATCCAACTGATGAATCATATCCAACACCAGATTCTCGAATTTATAGCCATTGGGACGCTCCGGCTTCACGGGCTTTCCCGTCTCGTCCAGATAGGGAATCTGCTTCTCCACAATGTGCAGCGGCATATTAGATGCCATCATCTGCTCCAAATCCTCCACCTTGAACAGATAATTCAAAATCACACCGAAATAATAGGCGTAATCTCCCTTTTCATCGCGAGCCTCCCGCATCTGCTCCGTGAGCTCGTAATACTCCACAATAGAGGGTCTGCCGTCCTCCAGACACATAACGCCCACCTTCTCATCGGGAGCGTTCTTGCGCACTACCTTGGCTCCCACCACGCAGTCCTTCTCAATCACAGCCCCCACGAAGCAGGGGTCGGCAATGCGCTGCAGCACATTGTCCACTGCAAAGACATTCAGCCATTCAATCCCCTTCTCATGCACCAAATCGAGCAGCCCGTTCCTCTGCAGGGAGATAAACCACCCGCCGTTTCCGTTGGGGGAAGTGGAAATCCTTCCCTTTTCCTCCAGATAGATCTTCCCCTGATAATCCGTGGCAGCCGCCATCTCCTGCTTAAAAAAGTGAATGTACTCCGCCCGATAGCCGAAGTAATCCTTTTCCTTGAGGAAACCGACAGTCGCGTCATGATTCTTGTCACTGGTCATCACAAAGAGATGAATCCATGTGTCAGTCTGCTTCACCACGTCCATGAGATTATTGATCAGGCATTGAAAAATATAAAGCTCTCTTGTAACACCCACATTGTACATACCCTTCGGGTCATCAGAGCCAAGCCTCGTCCCCATGCCGCCCGCAAGCAGCACCGCTCCGACCCTGCCCGCCTTGATCGCATCGATTCCCGTTCTCGTGTAGCTCTCGCGATGAACTGCAATCTCGTCAAGCTGCATCGCCGCCAGAGGTGTGATCACCCCTTTCTTCGCCAACTCCTCCTTGCGCAGACAAGCCTCGAGAATACTCATATCCGTAGCCTCAATCTGGGCAAGCAAAGCCGCCCTCTCCCCGTCCGACAATTCCTCATAATATTTCAGCACGTGCTGCTGCCCATAACGCTCCAGCTTCTCCCGCGCCTGTTCCAATGTCATACTCATACCAATCCTCACTTCATAGATATTTTTTCAAGCATAGCACAACTATCTCCATTCGTCACGAATTATTTACAATTTTTCCCAAAAATTTGTAACAATTCAGCCATAGAACGATTCGATAGTTGAGCATATTTGCTTTGCACAGCTATCAAGGCGGGAGATGACTGGGAGTGTTTTGCGGACTTCGGCGGAGGTTGGAGCGTTTTCTTATAGTGCGCCCAAATCCTAGGGTGAAATGCGCACGGATGCGCATTTCAGGCTTTACGGTGCATGGATGCACCTTAAAGCCGACCCGCAAATTGCGATATCCACCCCCGCACTATTAGAAAACCCCCAACCGCAGCCAGTCCGCAAAACACTCCCAGTCATCTCCCGCCGCCCCCCGCACTGTGCTTTGAAGGCTGAACTGTTCCAAAAATATACAGTCACAAATCAAGCCCCGCGAAAAAGTCCGTATAACCCAGCTTTTCCTCCTTGTAGCGCATAAGGTACGCCTTTAGCTCCGGATAGTCACCGCCCACGTCCGTCAGCAGCGCTTCAAAATTATCCTCGTTGACGCAGCCAAGCTGTGTGAACAGGTGATAATATTCTGCGTCCTCCGCGTGCTCCGCAAGCACCACCTGCCATGTCTCGTCATGGAGACAGCCCTTGGTGAGATGTCTCAGATAGTCCTCCATCTCCCGCCTGTGCTCGTCCCTTAATCCCTTGGGGTACAGGAGCCGCAGCATTAGCAGACGTACCTTCACCTTCCGCCGCCCGCTCTCATAAGCTGCCAAGTCCGTACTGCCATAGTCCTCCTCGCCGCAGAGCACCTGCTTGGAATACCCCTCATTGTCCGCGCCGTGCAGGACAGTCAGCATTCTGGCGTCCCATTTTCCAAGCCACTCCTCGCTCCCCGCCTCGGAAGCGTTCAACAGATAGGGCGCCCCCGCCGTGGTGACAGCCGCCGCCAACAACGCCGCCGTGGTATCGTCCCCTTTTTTCACATACAGAAAACGCAGACTCCCGCAATCCATGAATACGGATTTGCCAAAGACCGGTCCCTCCTCCGCGCGAAACACTACCGTGTGTAAGCTGTCGCAGTAGGCAAACGCCCAGTCTCCCACCTCTGTCACACTCGCGGGAATCGTCAGCCTGCGCAAATTTTTCCTGCTTAAGAAAGCTTTTCTGGCGATGGAAACCACCGGACAGGATTCGATACACTCCGGAATGTCCACCTCCCCCGCGTTTCCCTGCATACGGGTGATACAGATACCGCCCTTGCCGTCAGGAAGCTCCTGCCGCTCATAGTACAGGCTTCCCCCGGGGATTTCAAATTCCGCCTCCCGTGTCATCGAATCTCACCTCACTTCCCCATAAACCTACAACCCCGTTGCATTCGCCAAAGTCATTTTATTGGTAATCCAATCTCGTTGGATTTATGCTCATGCAAGCACTGACACAAAGTCAACTGCTCATTGCTTGCGAAGCCAATATCCTATCACGCCCGCGCCTGCATTAAACCATAAGATTCAGCTCCGCAATCTGCGCCTTGATATCCTCGCTTCTCTCGCTGAGCATCAGCTCCTGATTGTGTCTCTGATACTCGGGGCTTCCGAAGGTCGCTATAAACTGCGCGCTGGCGTTATCAACGGTAAGCTCTGTCACCAGAATCAGCATCTCGTTGCCGGATATCCTGACGCCGCCCGCTCCCTCCTGAGAGAAGGCTTCCTCCACAAAGCCAAACAGCGCGGCAAGCTCTCCCTGTACCCTGACGGTCTCCTGCCGCATCTTTGCCACGTCCGCGTCATACCTTTCCTTCAGGAAGGCAAACGCCGTGTCCCCAGTCGCGATATCTCCCATATAAAGCTCCTTCCTCTGCTCCTCCAAAAAGTGCAGAATCAAGAGGTGCTTCTTTCTATCCGCGTCAGAGAGGGAATTGGCGGTTTGAAGATTCTCAAGAAGCTTCTTCCTCCCCTCCGCAAGCTGATCTAACCTAGCAGCCATCTCCTCGACGCTCATCTGCGACGTCTTGGACTTCATCGTCTTCAAGGGGATCAGCAGCTCCGTCAGATATGCCGCCTGCTCCATCACTTCCTTCATATCCACCTGCACCCTGTCAAGCAGCATTCCCAAGAGTGAGAGCCTTTCGTCAAACGCCGCCTGCCTTGCCCTCACGATCGCCTGCTCGGGCGCCCTGCCTTCAAGAATCTCATTGATCTGATAGTCCTTCTTGTACTTATTGAACAGATCGTAATAGGCTGTAAACTCCTTCACGATTCGGTCATTTCGGATATACTGTCCCACAAGGTTCTCCTCCACGGGAAGCTGTTCCTCCTCATAGAGAAAGAGCATCTGGGACAAATCCTCCCAACCCCTCGCCGTCACAAAGCTTCTCCCCTTCGTGGTCATTTCCATACAGTAAAAATATTCCTTCTTTAAATCCAAGAAATTGACAATGGCGGGGTGGAGCCTGCGCTCCCTCGCGTACTCCTTCCAGACACGCAGCTCCGGCTCCACCTCCAAGAGCTTGAGACGGTCCATGGTCACCACGTCAAATTCCCGCACTGATTTATTGTATTCCGGCGGATTCCCCGCAGTGACGATCACCCACCCCTCCGGCACCTGATGCCTGCCAAACACCTTGTATTGCAGGAATTGCAGCATGGAGGGCGCCAGTGTCTCCGACACGCAGTTGATCTCGTCCAAGAATAAAATCCCCTCGCTGATACCGCTCTCCTCCATCGTGTCATAGATGGAAGCGATAATCTCGCTCATCGTGTACTCGGAGACATTATATTCCTTGCCGCCGAAGCTTTTCTGTGTGATAAAGGGCAGCCCCAGCGCGGACTGTCTGGTGTGGTGGGTCATGGAATACGATACCAACGCTACGCCAAGCTCCTGCGCAATCTGCTCCATGATCGCCGTCTTGCCGATGCCGGGCGCCCCCAACAGGAAAATAGGACGCTGTCTCACCACGGGCACGCGGTACTCCCCAAATTCATTCTTTTTCAAATACAAATTAATGGAATTCTTAATGTACTCCTTCGCCTGCTTGATATTCATACTTTATACCCCCAAAGCATCGCTTTCCAAAATCACCTTGAGACTCCACGGCGGCACAGGCTCCCTGTTCTCGTCCTCGTCCAAAAAAGCAAAGATTACGTCATAGTCCGGCATACGCTCCGGATAAATCCCATAGCCGTCCGTAAAATAAATCAGACCCTTAAGGTTCTCAAATTCCCCCTGACCTTTCAGCTCCTCGAGATACGCAAACACCGGTCTGAAATCCGTCGCCCCGAACCCCGTGAGCTTTCCGTATTTCATAAAGTTCTCGAAATCGTCATCACATGTGATCTTTGTATCGCTCTGCACCTCGTTGTCACACTGAATTATATGCACGTTGATTTTGTGAAAAAAGTTCTCCGTGCCCTTCAAAATTGAATATGTCTTTTGTAAAAATGCCTTCACAATCGCCCCCCTGCAGGACGCCGAGGTGTCAATGGCTATGACAAACTCCTTTACCTTGTGTGTCTCCTTGTATTCCAACGGCTCTATCAGCGGCAGATTGCCATAGTGATCCAGTCCATAGGTATAATAAATATAATCAAACTCCTCGTCATTCACCATGATATCCTCGCCCATCACGGTAAAACGCCTGAGAATGGCGCTGTAATCATATCGGTCTCTAGTCGTCTCCTCCAGATTCTTCTCCAAGGTCTCCGCGCCTGCTTTTCCCTTGGTAAAGGACTTTAAATCCGCCTTGATGCGCTCACTTATCTTCTTCCACTGCTCCAGTGTCATCTCCAATTGCTCCGCGGGCTTCCACAGGCTATGGACATCTTTGTAGAACAGTCTGTGCAGTTCCTCCCGCTCCGCCTGCGTGATCGGATTGTGACGCAGATAACGGTAAATCCTTTCCGCTGTGAGAGACCCGATATCCTCCCGCAAAACCTTCAGCTTTCCGGCGGCGTCCGCGTCCTGCTCCAACGTCACCCCGGGCAGCTTCATATCCAAGATCACATTCTCCACCGCGATATCCACCGCCATATCCCACAAATCCGTCTCCAGCTTATTGTATTGAAAGCTATGTGCAAAGACGCAATGCAGCAGCATATGCAGATAAATGCGAGCCACCATTTTACTGTCTTCCTGATAAGTTTTTAACAAATAGATCGGGTCATAATAGCACACCTCGCCGTCCGTCGCCATACAGCCTATCCCTGCCCGCTCCCTCCACGGAAGCTTTGCCAGAGCCGTGTCCAGAAAGCGCAGGTGCATCAGCAGATCATCATGAACAAGCTGTAATATTTGATTCGCAAGTGCGGATATCTCCATAAAATATTCCCTTTTCCAACAAAATATATTATAATCAAAGCAAGCTTTATCAAGAACCATATCACAACGATTTTGCGAATGGGATTTGGAGTTCAAAGGATTGAGAGGAAACAGTCTATGAAAATGTCAGATATTCTTATTTTTGCCATAAATGCCGTAATGCCCATCATCATAATGATCGGGCTAGGGTATTATCTGAAACAAAAGGGACTGTTTACAGAAGAATTTTTAAAAATAGGCAACAAAACGGTTTTTAAGCTGTTGTTACCGATTTTGCTGTTTACCAATCTGACCCAAATGGACAGCTTTGCCGAGCTTGAGCTGAACGCGATCGTCTATGTGACGGCAGCGATTGCCATACTCTTTATCGTGGGTCTGGTGATCTCAACCCGTACCTCTGACCCGCGGCAGAAGGGCGTGCTGCTGCAATGCGTTTTCCGCTCTAATTTCGCGCTGATCGGGGTGCCCTTAGCCCAGCTGATCGCCGGAGAGCAGGGTGTCCAAGCGGCGGCTGTCCTGTCCGCCTTCACAATCCCTTTGTTCAATATCCTCGCCGTGATTGCACTGTCCCTCTATGCGGCTGATACACAGACGATCAAGCCCGCGCAGCGCATCTGCAAAATTTTAAAAGACATTCTCCACAATCCGTTGATCATCGGGGTGCTCGCCGGAATCCTTGTCGTGTGCCTTAAGCCCGTGATTCCTCTCCTGCCCCATGGTCTCACAGGATTTATCTCGCGATTTGGGTTTGTGCAGACCGTTTTGGACTATCTCGCCAAGGCTTCCACGCCCGTCGCCCTTCTGATACTGGGCGGACAATTCGAGTTCAGCCGCGTACAAAGCCTGAAACGCCAGATTATCCTAGGCACGACGGGGAGGTTGCTCTTTGCGCCCCTTCTCGGCATCGGCGGTGCGGTGCTGCTGCATGTCAACCATATCCTGACCTTCGACCGCGGAACATGCGCCGCCTTTATCGCGCTCTTTGGCACTCCGGTAGCCGTGGCAAGCGCTGTCATGGCAGAGGAAATGGGCAGCGACGGGCAGCTTGCAGGGCAGCTCGTGGTCTGGACTACCCTCCTGTCCTCTGTCGTGATATTCGTCTCAATCGTGCTTCTGCGCGGAATCGGTCTGCTGTAAGAAACCCTTACAGCCAGAACGATGTCAGCCTCAGATTCCAGATAATGTCATTTAGCTGCTTCTGACAGTCAAAAAGCTCCGTAGCCACGTCCGCCACCTTTTCTCCAAGCTGCTGCATTGCGTCGCGGTTCTCCACCATAGCCTTCATATATAGAGAGTAAATATCCAAATTCCCCTCAAACTGTGTCTTGATCTGCATCAACAGAGATTCCAAGGAATTACGGTAATCGTTGCTGTAATCCTCGCACATACTGTCCGCAATCTCCACAAGCATCTTCTCCACATCTTGAATAAATCCCGCCTTATCCAGATATTCCCCCTTGAACATCAGGAATTTCTCGGTTCGGCAGTGAGAATCGTACAATTCTCCCCAATTGGCGATACCCGGCTTCACCACCTGCGGAACAGGCACGTCTAAGAAGAATTTCTTGGCGGATTTACTGATGTTGCCGTTATCCATGATCGTCTGCTTCACCGCCCCCATAAAGGCGTCTCGCTGATCCTCCAGCAGAATCTTTCTCTGGGAGAGGAACTTATCCGTGTAATCGTCAATCGCGCGGTTGATCATATCGCGGACATTGTCCTTGTCCTTGTCCTTGACCCTCACCCTTCCCAAGAGTCCCAGAAACCACCCTCGCAGCTCCCTGTCCATGTAATTCTTGGTGTTGCCCACAATCGAGCTGTAAAGGGTCGCCCTGTCCAACCCCAACGTCTTGCTGACCTCCTCTGGGAGCGGTATATTCTCCGGAATGGAGGACACGCTGTACTCGCGCTCTATCGCCTCGTTGATCGTTCTGCGCAGCTCGACGATATTCTTCTCAATCGACTTGATCTCCTCGCGGTTGCTCTCTCTGAGGGACACGGCGCGGTTGCTCAGCTTTGACAAAGCCTTATCCACGCTGTCAATGATTGCAGACGCCTTCACTGCGGAGGCATATTTCTCACCGTACTGTAAGATCTCGCTCTCCAAGGCGTAGAGTCCGGTAGCCACCTCCAACACGGAGATATCGTCCTTTTTCTCCTGCGCGCCCTTCAACGCGTCCTCACACCGCTCATGCATGCGCTTGGTCGCAAACTCCGACATCGCGCATCGGTTCTCGCGATAGCAGAAGCCGTCGAACTTGTCCGTCATATTGTTCAAGCCCTTATAAAAATCAGACTGATCCTTCTCGGAAGCGATGCCGTTTTTCATAGCCTTCGCCGCATAGCCGTATCTCGCGGAGAGGAAGAATAGCTTCTTGTCAGCAAGCCTTATAGAGAAGGAATCATCGTCCTTATACTTGATCTCCTCGTGCTGTAAATCTCTTCTGGCGTCCGCGTCGATACAGTCTGACCAGTTGATGACAAAAAGCGAACGGCTGATGTCGATACTGGTCTTGCTGTCCTTCTCCTCAGCCTCCTTCAGATACTTAAGCAGCGCGTTATTACCGCTTCCCTCTGTCTTGTTGGGAGCCGCTACAAATATAAGTATGGACTGTTTTTGCTCAGATAATGCGTCCATAAGCACTGTCTGGTGCTCCGCATAATTGCTGTCCGTACCGGGAGTGTCATAAATAATATATTGAACATTGGGACTATCCAACGCCACGGGGAAGCGAATCCTGATGTCCGCCGACACGTCGTCCATTCCGTTCAGCATGGTCAGAATCGTCCGAATCTGCTCGTGCTGCGCAAGCTTCTCCGCCGCCACGCGTTCCACCTCACTCTGGATCGTATTTCTGGTCTCATTTCCGGAGGGCGCCAGCGTGAAGCCAAAGCACATCTTCACCTTGTTCCATTCCAGTATCGCGTAGGAGCCGTTGATTTCAAACGTGATCATCACGTTTTCATCAGGTCTGGGACTGGAGATGCAGAACATCTTGGCAGTCTCGGAGGTAATCTTCTCGGGGAGTATCTTGTATCCGAGAAGCGCGTTGATCAGGGTGGATTTGCCGGCACTGTACACACCGGTAAAGCACAGGCTGACCGCATTGTCATTCAAGCTGTTGATCTTGTCTCGGATATTTCTCCGCTCCTCGTCAATCTGCTCGGCAAAGCTGTCCGCACTCTTTTTGACATTCTCATTCTCAAGCGGTATCTCGAACAGATTCTGTCTGTGTCTTTCCAGAATCTCAGCCGCCTGTTCACCATATTTTTTGACCTCGGAAAAGGTGTGCGCCATATCGGGGAGCTCCGCGATCAGGGTCGGCGTAATCTTAAACGCTTTCTGGGCGGCATTATAATACTCCACCATCTGCACGAAGTCTTCATAGTCCATCTTGGTCGTGACCACCTGCATCTCAATGGCGTCCAAACCGTTAAATTCATTTGCTATATCCTCAAAAAAAGTGTTTCCATGATCCTGCAGCACAAATTTACCCTTCAAGCCCATGTACGTCATGAGACGGCTGTTGCTCTTGAGGGCGACCTCTTGTCCTTTTTGGAAACGGTGGAATTCCACTTCCTTCTTGGCAGGGTGATATTTCATCTGTAAAACCTGTTCACTCATACTTACCTCCCATATACCTGAGGCATATCCGCAACTCGCCCCAGTATGAAACTACTCCCATTATAAACTATTTCGGCGATATTATCAATCTCCAATTGAGTAATTCTTATATAATTCTTAGAAAAACCGTAGCTGCTTAGGGATTGGATTAATAAAATCGTGCCAAAGGGAGGAAGGGGGGGGAAGTGTGGTGGGGGAATAATTGCCTAATATGGGGCGGCGGGAGAGGACTGGGAGGGTTTTTGCGGGCGGGCTACGGTTGGGCGTTTTCTAATAGTGCGGGGATATGTGTTGCAATTTACGGGTCGGCTTTAAGGCGCATCCGTGCGCCGTAAAGCCTGAAATGCGCATCCGTGCGCATTTCCCCCTAGGTTCCGGACGCACTATAAGAAAACGCTCCAACCTCCGCCGAAGCCCGCAAAAACTCTCCCAGTCCTCTCCCGCCTTGGTATCGGTGCTAACAAGGTATGTGTGGCTTGTATAATTGTTTTGTGGCTAAGCTGTCAGAAAAATTTGTCCTTATAAATTACATAGCCGTCCATCTCGTCAAAATATTCGTATCCTGTCTCCTGCAGATTTCCCCGTACTTCCTTGCTTGCGGGCAGCACGATGTAGATACAGCTTTGCTCTCTTGCAAGCCGCCCCAGCTCAGCCGCTTCCACTGTCTCCGCCTCCATTGCGTCACAAAGCGCATTTTGCACCGCCCATTCATTCCACGCCTCCACAAGGATCTCTCTGCCATAGGGCATACACACCACGGGGGAATACTGGCGCACATACTGAACCATATCCAACGGGAACACCGCCGTCACCTCGCGCCCCGGGATCTCGATCGCATCACAGATATGCACGACACTCTCCGGCATGTGGTAAAGATTCTCCGCCCGCCCATAATAAGCATTATTATAAATATACTTTCCTGACACAATTGTCAGAATCACGGCGCTGACAGCAAAGGCAAGCCGTTTCCTGCCGCCAAGTCTCCCCCCGACCGTTACGCAGGTATAAGCGATCACCACCGTCATGGGGAGCAGCCAGATAATCCTGTAATAGATCTCGTCCCCCATATAAGCCATCACGATTCTCGCAAACAGCGGATTAAAGAAAAGAAGCAGCAAGATCATCGGCACATACACCAACAATATACGGAGCTCCTTCCTCTCCTCCCTTAAAAATAAATAAATCAGGCAGACCAGAAACCATATTACCACCAATCCTGTGCCCATATATTCACGAAACAAAACAACTGCGTGTCCGACTCCCATATAACCTCCCAAATATTCAACAATCTCTCCGCGACCAAGTCACAAGGTCAAATGTGTTGACTTGCCGCCCTGCCCGCAAGCGTTGACTTACGCCAACAGATACAGCACCGCATAGCAAATGCACGGCAGGCAGGACAATGCCATGGGTAGCAGCAGCTTCCACCTGCGATAAGTGACCGCAGCGCAAAGTCCCGCGACTCCCATAAACAGGCAGAGCAGAAATGCTCCCAAGGTGCTGCACAGGCAGTCCGAAAACATCACGGCAGCCACCAAGACCCAATACGCCGCGCCGCTTCTTTCCCCCTCCCTGACCCGCCGAAACAGCACGAGGAGAAGCCAGAGCAGCATCGGCAGGATAACGCTTCCCAACGCCGCCTTGCCCTGTCTGCTTCTGGCAAGCATGAAGTGCTCTACCGTGTAAAAGGAATAATCCCCAAATAGAACCAGTAGCTCCGTCATAATGATAAACACGAGCTGTTTTCGTTTTTTATCGGGAAATAATTCCTGTGCCAGCAGATAAAAGATCACATAGGTCATGGGAATCAGCATCAGGGGAACCGCCGTATGCGCCACACCCACCGCCTTCAAACCTGTCACTCTCGAAAGAAAAGCGATCCAGATTGGGAAGGGCGCCAGACCATGACGCACGTCCACCTCCGTGGTGCCCCCTGTATAGGGCAGCTTTTCGTACATGGTCTCCGCATTGTCGGTGATGCTTGAGACAGCCACATAATAGGCGTCGTCTCCGTCCGCGTAAGCAAGAACAACCGCCTGCACCAACTGAAACACTAGAAGCGAACCCACGATGACCGATGGCAGCAGCTCCTTCCATGCGGATTTACCGCTCTTAGGAATCATATCCTGACTGTCCTGACTATTCTGGCTGTTCTGATAAGAGAGAGCGCTAAGCCTCCGCCCGATATCCGAAATTCCCCCGCTCCTGCACAGCCGCACGATTCCCCCAAGTGTCAGGATTCCCGCCAGTCCGCCATAGCAATAGACCACGTTTACAAATCCCTTTTCCCGCAGCACACAGGGCACGCAGATAAGCTGAAATCCCGCCCACAGCAGCATCTGACCGCTCACCCAAAGGATGAGGACTCTCCCCTGACGCCCCTGTCCCGTATGCCTGCCGTTCCAGAGACAGCCACCCGCAAGCGTGGGAATGACAAAGAGCCATATGCATAATATCACAACCCGAATCCCCCATGGTAAATTTTCCATTTACAATCCCACCTATTCCCAAATTTTACTACCAGTACGGTTGCAATCCAATGCATGAGCACAAATTGTTGCACTGCAGGACAGCGAAGATATTTACTCCGTGAATAACAGCACCACGTCCGCCCCCGCTTCCCGTGTGCGCCAGAGCGTCTCCACTTGCTCAAAGCCATATTTTTCCCGCATAACCGCGCAAAGTCGCTCCTCGTCCTCCTGCTTGGACAGCACCACCACCTTGTCCAAGCTGCTGACTGATGCGGTATCCTTGCGGTTCTCCAGCTCCTCCATTGTGACCAAGAGCGTCCTTTGATAATTCATAAACTCAGGAAGATTCCCGTAATAACCCACGCCCTCACAGACACAGATACAGTCCAAATCCGCATATTGCTCGGACACCTCCTCCTGCCACCCATACATGGCATAGAGATAATTGTCCTGATATCGACTAAACGGTGTCTGAAGCCTCAGCAGCACCCAAGCAATCAGCCAGACGACCGCCAGACCTCCCGCCAATCCAAGCCCTATCGCAGGAAGCTGTCCCTGCCTGTAAAGTCGAATCGCCCCCTCGCCAATCACGAACGCGCCGACCACCAAAATCAGCGTCACCATCGGAAAAATCAGCATCATATACCTGTCCACCAGATAGGGCGACATACGCGCCGCCAACAGGAAATATGCGCCCACAGGCAAAATCAACAGCAGCCAAAGCTGCGCTCCTGCGGACTTTGTATAGCTTTCTGACTTCACAAGATCTACCGAATTCGCAGAATTTGTGGAGATCGCAGAATCCGTAGGGTTCGCAGACTTTTCAGGCTTCGCAGAATCCATAGGATTCACACGCTTTGCAAGCTTTGCAAAATCCGCAGGCTTCGCAGACTCTGTACGCTTCCCAGACCTTACCGCCCCCAAGATGACCGCCACCCCGCCCACGCATATGACCGCCAACGCCCAAAACGCGCCGTCACCCGTGCGGGCAGCCACGATCTGCAGAAAAGCCCACAGCCTCGTCCCGTAGCCGCTCAGTCCCGCCGACAGATTATCCAACGCCTCCACTCCCCTGCCGCTTGCAAACACGTCAGAGACGGCAAAGGGGAAACACGCCACGCCGATCACCGCCGCCAGTACCATAGAACGGACATAGCGCACAAGCTCTTTTTTTCTCCCCCATCTCCACAAAAGCACCGCAGTCACCGCCGCCAACACCAGACAATAAAACAGGAAAAAATACTGCGTCCAAAATCCCAGCACCGTCACCACAATCAACCACTGATTCTTCCTGTCAAAGCCATCTCCCGTACCATACAGCTTTCTGACGTGAATAACCAGAAGCGCCATCGCCCAGAACGTCAGCATCGCATACATGCGAATCAGTAATGTGGTATTCAGCGCCCCGCCCGACAGACCATAGGCTAACGCCGCCAGATTTCCCGCAAGACGCCCCAGTCGCTCCTGTCCAAGCAACGCCATCAGCCTCCTGCCAAGCCACATGAGCAGCGCCATGATCCCCATCACACATACCAGATTGATACCACAGCCCATAAACGGAGACAACTTCCCTTGGAATACGGAGGAGACCGTGTGCAATACCATAAAATGCAGCGGCGGGTGATTATCGTCCTTCACGTTAAAATAGACCGACAGATAATTAAATGCGTCCCTGCTGTCCACCGTGACATAATCTATAAACTGCTGTCTCTCTATCCAGACAGGCTCCTCATAGACATCTGCCTGATAGGTTAAGATTTTACTTGAACCGCGATTTTGCAGGACGTCCTGCACCGTGTCCAAGATATTGGAAAATGTCTCCCCAAAATTCTCGCCCTGCAGCTCGTTCTCCACAAATTTCGCCAGCCTTCCCTGTGGCTGAGTGGGCACGATCCACGGGTTAAACTGCGCATTTGCAAGTTCAAAGCTCAAAAGCTCGTCCATATGATATCCCTTCTTATGGCTGATATCAAATATGAGCAGCGCCGCGCACAGGGTCAGCACAAGAATCTCCGGAAAATATGAAGTTAAATACGTCCCAAGCTTTTTCATGTAAACCCAACCCCTAATTTCATGATTCCCGCCAGCAGTGAGCAAGTCAACGAAGTTGACTTTGTTAACGAAGTTGACTTTGTTAACGCAGTTGATCTTGTGCCAATGTTTATATGAGCACAAATGCAATAAATTTGGATTTGCGAATGCCGCGAGGATCACATACCAAAACATTCTATGAATGCTTGTGCTCTGCAACGTGGTTGTTGACTCTGAGTTGTTCAAAATTTTTTGTAGTTTCTTAGACGGCATACAAATATATGCGGTAGTAGCTCCCCTCCGTCTCAAAGGGCTCCTCGCGCAGAAGCACAAGCCCCAGCTCCTCGCTGTTGGCGATATAGGCGGCGGAGAGCAGATAGTCCCCTCCCAGCTCCCGCAGGGCTTCCACATCTATCTCCAAGTGCTGAAAATAGAACCCGCCCTTTTCTATCGTATAATACCCGGGACTCTCCGTGCCAAAGAGATAACAGCGGTTGCCCCAATTGTCATAATACTCCCGCAGATAATCGCTCTTGTCAAGCGCGGGTGCGATCACCCTGCGAAAGCTGTGCTTATAGTCCAACGAATAGTTGTTAGAATACCCGTCCAGACAATAAAAGCCATGATACAGCGCCGCCGCGGGGTCAATCCCCAGACTCACCACACGGTACTCCTCCTGCGTAAGCCCTTCCTCAGCCCGCAGATACTCCCGCACCTGCTCCAACACGCCAATCGCATAATAATCACTGTAACTCATCGCAGGGTATTCCGCGCTGCGGAGCCTTTGCAGATTGGATTTGACATCACTATTCTTCATGATCTGCAGACCCGTGACGCCCATTGCCACCGCCAACAGCACACAGCCTATCCCCCCCGCCAGACGCACAGTCCGCTTGGAGGTTCCTGCAAGCTCAAGCACCCATGCCACACAGCATGCCAACAGCAGATACCACACACAGGGGCAGAGCCACAGCAGCCTGTCCAACTGAAACGCGCCCAACGCCCCGAGCCGACCGCGGAGCATCACGCCGACGCTGCTATTCCAAGCAGCGCTTAAGCCCGTCAAACTCACGATACACCCGAGCCCAATCCCCATGACCTTCAAAAGCCTTGAGCTTCCTGACGAGAATCGGGCATACAGAAAGCCGACACACACAGCCAATATCACCAAGCCGATAAACCATATATGATAATCCTCGCTGTGCTGCCCATTGTGTAGAAAGGCGTTCCACCAGCCCGCTAGAAACCCCTCCCCCGTCAACACATACTCCGTCTTGTGGGAGACACTCCCACCATTTACGCCCAATATCTGAACGATTAATGACATGTTTGTCATAATATAGGTCAAGAACAGCCCCGCCCACAGCCCGAGCATATTCAACCTGTTCCTCCGAGTGGAAGCACTATCCGCAGAGTTCGCCACGGCATTCTGCGCAGCATTTGTCTCAGCAATAGCTGCAGCCATTGCCGCTGCGCCTTTATGACCTGTCTGTCTGCCGCCGTTCTCCGCATCCTCCATATCCGCCGTATAAGGCAGATATACCGCCTTTGGCAGCAGGCACCACACGCCAAGCACGAGCAGCACGGCAAAGCCCACCAACACCAACGAAGAATTCAGTGCATAGAAGATACCATACACCAAAGCGGGCAGTCCTCTCCTGCCCCTCTGCACCCCAAGCGCAAACCATACAAGCAAGGGCAGTCCAAGCTGGGACAGCCCATACACCGGCAGAAATGGCAGAAATGCATACAATACGCCCGCTATCAACGATGCGGGAGCGCTGCCCGTGACCTCGTCAGCCAAGAGAAACATGCCGATATATCCGACCAAACTCCCTGCGAATTGCATGATAAACAATGCCGCCAAGGGACTGCACACGCGAAATAGCAGCACACATGCCGGGGCAGGCGGCGTCAGAGCCGTCCCCGAAGCCCCGTCCATAAACTCAGGAATCGTCTCACCCGCTCCCAAATGCTTTGCCTGCAAAACATAGGCGATCAACTCCCCGTCCAGTTGGTCATGATAGGTAAACACAGCCTGTTCCCCCAATATCCACCCGGGCGCCAGCAATAAGAGAACAGCCACTATTCCCGCCGCGAAAAGGAATCTACGCATCTTCATCAGACTCCCTCCCAATCCTGCCTGTCCCCATCACACCGCCGACCCACACAAGCCAGCCGCAGAGGATAAACAAAGTATTCTTATAATCCATCTTTCCCGCGCCGCTCATGGTATACGCACAAGCCATAATAAGTGCAGTGAGCGTCCACGCCATAAACGCCGCCCCGTCAAGGCGTCTTCTTGCCATCAGCCCCATCGCCGCGCGAAGTATCAATGCAAGCACAAACCACCAACAGCCATAATCCATATACAGCTTTCCCAGCCTCGGTGCAGGCAGCAGGAGCTGCCTGTAATTGAGCCCTGAATAGGAATCATAAGCTCTGCCCTGAAGCTGCAGGGGCAGTATCATGGGAGCCGCGGTATACCCCGCCATGTCCCACGCGATCTCCTTGAGAATGCGCTTTTTATTGTTCTGCCATGAGGTCGCCATCAGCTTACACAGAAGCTCTACCCTGTTTTTTCTGTGTTCCAGATAAGGAATCAGTACCTCCTCTATACCCGTGACTTCATAGCTGCTTTCTACCAACATCTCATACTTGATGCGCAGATTCTTATCATATGGCATTTGCTCATAGCTGTCATAGAGCGTAGTCCAACTGATACGGCTCACCATACAGGACATAAGCTGAACACGCTCCTGATAAAAGCTCCCGACGCCAAAGATAATGCCCGCCGTCGCCAACACCAAGGCAACATGTGTCCTTAGCTTTTTCCCCTTCGAGCGTCCGATGCAGACAAGACCAACCACCGCAGGCACCATTCCAAAAAGCAGATATTCTCCCCTGATCAGCCCTGCTGCCACCCACGCACATAACGAAATTCCCCAATAGCTTCCAAATTCCCTGTCCGTCTGACTCTTCACCGCTCTCATGACGGCTCCCGTCTGCAGCAGGAGAAGCGCCGAGACGAGCACCCGCGCGTCCGGCTCCATCAGACATTGCATTACCATGGGAAATGTAAGCACGCAAAGCACCCTGAAAAGTCCCCTTAAAAAGCCCTGCCCCCGAGGTAACACAAATGCGACCGCCCCGCCCAAGAGAGCCATTTCCATCACGCAAACAATGCCTTCGCCAAGGCTGTCCCACCCGACAAAAGCATTGCACATCCAGAGGATTCCCAACACGATCTGAATGCCGAAGCCTATGAATAATACCCCGCGGACAACCGCGGTACAGCGCTCCAGAAAATCCCGCATAAACACTCCTCAGCTATAAAATTCCACAACCTTGTCACAGATATAATCCACCTGCTCCAAGGTCAAGCCATAATACATTGGAAGCCTCGCCAGACGCTCACTCTCCCTCGTGGTATACACATCCTCCCCGTGAAAGCGTCCGAACCTTTCTCCCGCCGGAGCCGTGTGCAGCGGAACATAATGGAACACCACAAGCACCCCGTTCTCCTTCATATGATTGATCAACGCCGTCCGCTCCCTGATATCCTTCGCCTTAATGTAAAACATATGCGCATTGTGGACACAGCCCTCAGGCACCGTGGGAAGCTCCAGCTTTCCCGCCGCAGCCAAGCCCTCCAGCCGCTCATAATAGCGGCTCCACGCCCTAAGCCTTGCCTCGTTGATCTCGTCCGCTATCTCCAACTGCGCATACAGATAGGCGGCGTTCATATCACTTGGCAGATATGAGGAACCAAAGTTCATCCACCTATATTTGTCAACCTGTCCGCGGTAATACTTACTGCGATCCGTTCCCTTCTCCCGAAAGATCTCCGCATTTTCCACATTCTCCGCATTGCGTATCAGCAGCGCGCCGCCCTCTCCCATGCTGTAATTCTTGGTTTCATGAAAGCTAAAGCAGCCGTAATCCCCCAAGGTGCCCAACGCACGCCCCTTGTAGGAAGCCATGATGCCCTGAGCCGCGTCCTCCACCACCCAAAGTCCGCGTCTCTTGGCGATATCCATGATGGTATCCATCTCGCAGGCAACCCCCGCGTAATGTACGGGCACGATTCCCTTAGTCCGCTCCGTGATCGCCGCCTCGATCTTCGTCTCGTCGATATTCATGGTATCAGGACGGATATCCACGAACACCGGAGTCGCTCCCCTGAGCACGAAGGCATTCGCCGTGGACACAAAGGTATACGCGGGCATGATCACCTCGTCCCCCGCTCCCACCTGAGTCAACAGCGCAGCCATCTCCGTGGCATGGGTGCAGGAGGTGGTGAGCAGGCATTTCGCCGTGCCCGTGCGCTCCTCTATCCACTCACTGCACTTCTTAGTGTACGTCCCGTCCCCGCAAATCTTCTGATTGACCACACACTCCTGAATATATCCCGCCGCCGTCTCCACATAAGGCGGTACGTTAAAATTAATCATAATCTTTTCCTTTCCCTGTTGTCCGGCTGATGATATACTTTGGTCTTCCCTTGACCTCCTCATAGATTCTGGCGATATAATGACCGATCACGCCAAGGCTCAGCATGATAAAACCGCCGATGATCAAAATCAACAGGATCACCGTGGTAAAGCCTTCCACCGAGTTGCCCATAAAATACCTTACCAATGTCTGTATGAACAAGATAACGCTTCCGAAGATTGACACCATGCCCATCACTGTCACAAGCTGTAAGGGCAGTGTGCTGAATGATGTGGCGTTGGTGACGGCGTATCTCATCAGGCTCCAAAAAGACCATTTGCTCACGCCAAACTGCCGCTCCTGCACTTTGTACTCCACCGTCTCCGTCCGAAAGCCCGCCCAGAACGTGAGCGCGCGAAAGAACGTATTGCGCTCGGGAAGCCGCAGCAGCACGTCCACCACCTTGCGGTCCAAGAGCTTGAAATCCGACGAAGCGTTCATATCAATCTTGATCAGCTTGCTCATGACCTTGTAAAAAAGCCCCGCCGAAAGCTTATAGCCCAAGCTCTCCTTCCCGCGGTCAGCCTTGATACCCTCCACAATCTCCGCGCCGTTTTGCCATTTCTCCCACATCTGCACAATCGCCTGCGGAGGGTGCTGCAGATCGCAATCCATCACCACCACGGCATCCCCAGTGGACAACTGCAGTCCCGCGAAGATCGCCGCCTCCTTGCCAAAATTTCTGGAAAACTGAGCGCCCCTGACATGCACATTGTCCTTTGCCGCCTTCTCAATCTCCTCATAGGTCCCATCTATGGAGCCGTCACTGATAAACACCAGCTCATAGTCGATTCCCTGCTCCTCCATGAGAGCAGACAAGACCCTCGCAGTGTTCGCAATATTCTGTTCTTCATTATAAGCCGGTAGAACAATTGATAACAAGGGCATCTGTCAATCTCTCCCCACATTCTCTGTCTTTACATACATGATCCCGTCCACCACCTTCACGGAGGACTTGGCAGGAAAGCTCTCCATCTGAATATATTCCTCAGAAAAATAGATCTCCTCCATCTCCTCGGGACTCATGATGTTCAGCGTCGCTCCCAGATAATTCTGTATAAACACCTGATAATTCTCACCTGTATACAACAGGGTATCCCCGTTTAACCCAATCATATTAGAGGTCACGGGCAGTGTGATATCCGTCACCGGATAGGGATTGTAGCCCACCACCCCCACCATGGCGATCGGTATTCCCTGATAATACCCTTCTGTCTGCTCGATTCTGTCAAGCAGTCTCGCGCAATAGGCATAGGTTTTCTCATAACGCTTATGCAGATTGGAATACCCGATATTATCCGTCACGGCATAATTAAAGACCAGCACTGCCGCCGCAAGCGTCACTCCCCATTGGAGCATACAGCCCGCCTTCGCCCCTGCCTGATACCTGTCCGCGAACGCGACCATCAGAATCAGGTATAACACCCACTGATACCGCATCAGCAAATGATACGTCACATTCGGCGAAATCAGTAAAATAATATTGGTCGCCAAGGGCAGCACAAGAATCAATAATGCTATTATAACGAAAAATCCCAAATTCTTCCACCATTTTCTTTGCAGACACAGGCGAAATATCGTCCAGATTACGAGCAACGCCAGTGCTGCACAGGCAAAAGCGGAATAAAAATTGTTGAAAATCACATTCCCCTTAAAGCTAAAGCTTACAAAATCTCGGTACATCTGCGCGATGGAGGAGAGCCTGAAGCCGCCCGCCATGCCGTCAATCCCCTGATAAGAGGCAAGCTCCTTCCCCTGCACCAAAAGCAATATCCGCAATATCACATAATACAGCGCCATACCCGCCACTCCCATGTACAGATAACGCAATGCCTCGCGGATTTTATCGCCTGTCTTCCCATGCTCCATAAATATCACCGCAATCTCATAGATACACAAAAGGACGGCAAAAGGAAGATACGCCTGATAAATGCCCATGCTGAACGCCAGACACACCGCCCCTAGCCAGAATCCGTTACTGCGTCTCTTGGTACAAAGCACGGATAACACCGCCAAAAGCAGTCCCAGCATATATCCGTCCAGTGTAAAGACATACGCAAAGGTGGACGCAAGTGCGGGAAAGCTTACCAGCAGCCCACTGACCAGCACAATAGACACCCTATCCTTAAGCTCCAGGACTGCCACCAGAGCCGCCGCCGCAAGCGACAGATATAGCAGCCCCAGAAGCCCTATCACCCATGGTATGGTAAAATAGGAGGACAATCCACAGGCAACCGTGAGAAACCATCTGCCGGAGGTGATCATATTCTGGTCAAAATACATGCTCCCAAGCCCGTCATGATTGGGAATATCAGACAGAAGCACAGGCATATGCACAAGAAGCCCTATGATAAATGCCGCCCAAAACGCGGTTTTGTATTCTTTTTTGATCGTTCGCGCCAGATGCTCCAGCATCTGCGTCGGTGTCCTACTCTCTGCCATGCTCAGTCTTCCTCTATCCGATTTCTTATAAGTTCTGCGATCAGCCGTCTTCCGTCCTCGTTGGGGTGAAGACCGTCCTCCGTGTATACCTTCCAATCCACCCACTCAGTATGGGGATAGACATCATGGTAGAGGTCAACGGCTTCCACCTGAAGCTCCGCCGCAACAGCGAGCTCCTTCTCCACATACTCCTCCAAATAGACCGAGCCCGTGTCATATTCCTCACAGGTCAGCTTGTTGGAGCGATACCATGTGTAGGTGGGCGTTACCAACAAAATCCTCATATCAGGATAATTTTGCCGCAGAGCGGTCAACACGCTTCTGAGCGCGCCGCCATAGGTCGATTCATCTAAGGGGTCTGACAGATTATCAACAGGAACCCCCGCATGATAATCATTGAGTCCAAAAGCCAGAATCAAAATCTCCACCTGCTGAAAATCAACACACTCAAGCTCGTCCACCACATCAACATAATAATCCGAGATATCCCTCCTGCTGCGAACCGTCTGCTGTACACCAAAATCATCGGCCGCAATCGCCTTGGATATACTCACCATATTGAGAAGCTCCGTCGCATAGTCAGATGACGTCCCGTCCTCCTGAAGCGACATGCAGGTGCCTCCGAACGCCCCGTTAAACACAGGTCTCTCCAGCATATCGCTCAACAATGCCGTCACCGATGTCTCATCTCTGCACTGTCCCATAATACTATCGCCAAGGACGACCACGGGGTACTCCGTCCGCGCCAGCCCTTTTTGCCTGTTTGGGAAGGTAAATACAAGGAGCAGCGCAAATATCAACACGGCTGGCACGATATATATGATTTTCCTGAATATTTTTATGAATATATTCGCACTGTTCAAAGCATTTTCTCCGTTCCTCAATCCTATCCGCGACCACTCAGCACACTCAACCGTTTCGTCACAGACCACCCGACAATCCCGTCTCAAGCCATGCGGCACTCTGCCTTATGTCATCAGGTCTTGTGTCACCGAATTCTCTTACCTTGGCTTCAGTCAACACCTTTATCTCAAGCCGCACAATACCTCCGCAAGCCGATATGCCCCCTGACCGTCAATAAGCTCGCGCTCCCTCTTGGAATATTGCTCCCGCAATGCCCTGTCCCCACACAGCTTAGAGAAAAGCGCCGTCAGCCGCCCGAGCGTGCCAAGCCTGTCCAAATGCCATGCCCCCGCATAGCCCGCCACTGCCTTCTCTCCCATATATTCAGCCAGTACCTCCTGATTCTCAGCATAGGAAAAGCAGATAAAGGGAACGCCCACCGCCGCCAGCTCATACAATGTGCTGCCTCCCGCGCTCACCGCCAGATCACAGCGTTGCATCAAGCCCGCCATATCCTGCAGATCAAAATAGATTCGGATATGCGGTGACTCCTCCGCCCTCGCCTGCCAGCTCTCAAAATGCGGGCTAAAGCGCCCAACCAATACATGATAGGTAATCTCCTGCCGCTCAATGCACTCCAAGAGCCTGCCCGCGATATTGTCCGCGTCCGCGCCCCCCGTCGTAATCAACACGTCCGAGACGGACTCCCGCACATGATACTCCACCTCGCGAAACTGTTCCCGCAAGGGTACATAGCTGCTCCCGAGATAAAATCTGCCATCTTTGTCATAATTATACCCCTGCATATCGCAGGCTTCCGCCTGCGATACTGCCTCCAATAAAGAGTTTGAAAATTTATTTTCAAACTTATTCTGCGGGATATACGGGTCTGTCCCGTATATTTTCCTATATACCTCCGAATCCGCATATAGATTATAGTTGATTACCCCGTCCACGGGATAAGCCCTTCGCTGCATATCGTCCATAAGATACACAGTGCCATATTTCCTAAGACCTGTCAAATACGCGTCCGTCACATGATAGCTGTCCACGAGGATCGTATTCCCGCCGCCCTGCACCCATGAATCCCATACGGCAAGCTCCGACTCCATCTGCCGATAGTCCGTGTGAAGCACTCCTGCGCGAAAGCCATGACTCCGCGCCAGCCGCGCAGAATCCTCGTCCGCACATAAAAATAATACCTCCTGATTCAGCTCCCGTGCCGCCTCCCCGATAGTCAGGCATCGCATCAGATGTCCCGCTCCTATTTTGGCATTTCCGTCCGCGCGAATGATTAGCATATTACTCTACTCCCCGAAATCCACCAGTTCCCAGCTCATGGGCGTGCCAAGCTTGGCATCACGCTTAATCCTTTTACCCAAAAGCTCCTCGTAATACATCGTCGGCAAGCCACAGGCAGGACGCACGGAGCGAAGGTTTTGCGGTGTAAACACATCTCCCGCCTTCATATCCTCCGCCACAAAGAGAGAGCGAGAATGCTCCCTCTCTCTGGTCTGCTTCTCGGTCAGCTCATAAGTAACGCTGCCCAATGCCTTCTCAATCTTGCGAATATCCTCCACCATGGTGCGAAATTCCGCAGGCTCCATGGAAAAAGCCGCGTCCGCGCCGCCGTCCGCCCGTGACAGGGTCAGATGCTTCTCCACCACCTTTGCCCCCAGAGCCACCGCCGCGTCCGCCACCGCGTGTCCCATACTGTGATCGGAAAGCCCCGCGATACAGTCAAAGGTCTGCGCCATAGAGGGAATCGTTTTTAAATTAATATCCTCATAGGGTGCGGGATATGAGGAGGTGCATTTTAAAAGGATCACATCTTCATTCCCTGCCTCCTTACATGTCCTCACCGCTAAGTCGATATCCGCCAGTCTGGCAACCCCCGTGGCAAAGATGACCGGCTTGCCCAGCTTGGCAATCCTTCTGATAAAGGGAATGTCATTGATCTCAAAGCTTGCCACCTTATAAGCGGGCACATTTAACTCCTCCAGAAAATCAATCGACGTAAAATCAAAGGGTGAGGAGAAGAATTCCAACCCAAGCCTGCGCGCCTCCTCCTGAAGCCTCGGCTGCCATTCCCAAGGAGTGTACGCCGTCTGGTAAAGCTTGTGCAGGGTGGTGCCGTCCCAGATCGTTCCCTGCGTGATCTGAAAGCAGGGATCATCACAATCCAGCGTGATCGTGTCCGCCGTGTAGGTCTGAATCTTGACAGCGTCAGCCCCCGCGTCCTTCGCCGCCTGCATGATCGCCACCGCCCTGTCATAATCCATCAAATGATTGGCGGACATCTCCGCCACGATAAAGGTGGGAGACTGCTCACTGATGATATGGCTCCCGATTCTAATCTCTTTGTTCATACTGCCTCTCCTATTATTTTTCCATTATATACATATCCCATATTTTTGACAAGCAGATTCGGACGCAAATGCGCATTATTACTATACAAGAAGACTTATAAAATTTGTGATAATACAGTCATAGTCCGACACTTCTATACGGACACCCGATTCATTGTAGAGAAGGCGTTTCACCAGACTCCAACAAGGGCATATTAATTAATTCCTGCAATTTCCTCTGCAGAACATTCTTATCAGGCAGTTGAAGTTGATATTCTGCCACCATCATAGGAGATAGGGTTCGACTCATCGCATATTCAACCACTTCATCGTCTTTAGATGCACATAAAATCATGCCGACACTCGGATTCTCGTTTTCTTTTTTCTTCTGCCGATCAAGTGCCTCCAAATAGAAATCCATTTTTGAAATGTATTCCGGCTTAAACTTTCCAATCTTTAATTCAAATGCCACAAGGCACTGCAGCCCTCTATGGAAAAACAGCAAATCAATTTTATAGTCTTCTCCCCCGACCTGAACCCTATATTCTTCATCAATGAAGGTGAAATCTTTTCCAACTTCTAATATGAAATCCTTCATGTTCTTAATCAGACCTTTTCTCAAATCTACTTCCTTAAAATTTGACGGCAAATCCAGAAATTCAATCACATAAGAATCCAGAAATGGATTTTCCTTCAATCCTTTTATCGGTTCCGGCAGCAACTTCTCCTTGGATAGCATGTACCTCTCATAATAACCACTATCAATCTGCCTAGACAGTTCTCTTGCCGAATAATTCTCTTTTACGCATAGTGTAATATAAAAATGCCTTTCCTCTTCTGTTTTTGCCTTGGACATGATAGCCAGATGATTTGACCAACTGATTTGTGACAACAGTGTTGACACAAATTTATCATTTCTATAAGTTTCATAAAACTTTTTCATACGATACAAGCCTCGCCTGTTAAATCCCCTGATCCCCGGAAAAGCCTCCTGTATTTCTTCAACAACTGAATCTATATAAGCATCTCCAAATGAAGCCTTTACAGATTCCATACTTAGGTATTCTCCAACCTTCCAGTACATATGAATCAGTTCTTCATTGACCTTCTTCAGTGCATTTTGTCTGGATTGACTGATGATTTGAATTAAATTCCCTGTCTCTGCTATTTCGCTGCTCATAATATCCGCCTCCCTTCAAATTTGTGACAACATTGTTGATCATATATTATCACTATCCCTTAAAGACTTAACGCAAACTATGCCAAAAACAATATATAATCCCCTATGCATTTGCCAAAATTTTCTTAAGTAGTTCTATAGAACTCTCTTCTTCGGGATCATTTGTTCCGAGTTCTCCGCGGAATGCTTTGGCAAGTATGGATTTTCTTATCATGTCAAGTTGCTCTAATACAGTAAATTCATCAGACAGCATATAATACCATAACTTCCGCTAACATCCCCTGCTTTATGACAGATGTGTTCGGGTCTGAGTAAACATATTTTTCAGACAGATCACCAAGCTTTGCCAAATCACTCCAACGAGTCTCAAGGAAAGTGAAATTACTCATTCCCATGCCTCCTTCGTATATTTATTGCATCATATTTTAGCTCATTCAAATGCAATCTTCTCATACTTCTTATCCTTCCGAAGCTCTGTCCAACGCTCCGCCGTCATGCGCATATAGGTCACGTCATAGTACACGCCCTCCTTGCAGACCGCGCGCTTGCGCTCCTCCACCACCTCGCAGCCGCAGAGCTTGTGAAGCTGAATCACACCCGCATTAAGGGTAAATACATCGCTGTAAACCGCATTTTTGCCTAGTGTGAGCAGGGCATAGTCATACATGCTCATCTCCAACGCGAGGGCAGTCTTGATGCTGCGAAGCCGCTGCACTCCCATATAATAAGCCCAGCCAAGGTTCCCATCAGGCTTCTCAAGACCCGTGAGATTGATCACCCCTGCACTCTCCCCGTCCACCTCTATCATCCAATACCGCACGTCCGGATTCTGCCGTATGGAAGCCAGCCACTCGCACTGCCCCTCCATGGTAAGCTTGGGGTTGGTGTTCATATAGCGGGTGATGTCCTCCGCCATGCGCCAATTCATGATATTTTCCAGATCCGTCTCTCGGATATTGCGCAATGTCACACTCATAGACAACCCGCCTTCTCAAGAAGCTCTCCCATACTCGAAAGCTCGATGGCGTCGTCCAGAGGAATCGTCACCCCGAGCCGCTGCTCCAGCTCACCAATGATCATCACATGCGCCAGAGAATCCCATTCATCTACATCTGCAATCTGTGTGTCGGGGGTGATGCTTCCCGCGGGGAGCTTCAAATACTCCTCGACCAATGCTATGATTTTGTGCTGTAATTCCATGTTTGCCATATAAAATCTCCTTTATCATTTATTGCACCAAAGCAAATTATCACTATAATTTATCCCCCGCTGAACCGTTACAAATTATCTTATATCTAAGCCTGACTCCTCCGCCGTCTGATACAGCTTTTCCAAAACCTTCTTCGGAATCTCCCCATAGGGGAACCTTTTTTGCATCATGGCAATGGCGGCATCCATCTCCCGCATTTTAGCATACAAAAAAGCCTTCACATAAAAAGCGTCCCAATACCATGTGGAACTGGTACCCTCGGTCTCGATTTGCCGATCCAGTGCCGACAATACATCTTCCAACGTCTTCACGCGTCCAAACCATTCCTTCATAAAAGGAATATTTCGCTTCACAACACCTTCCATAAATTCTAACGCAAAATTAAGATTCGTTGCATTTTCGGGGAGTTCATAACGATACTTAGGACAACGTCGCGGATTCCTATACAAGATATTATTCTTTCCCAATCCTGATATGGATTCTGTATTATCTTCCACATGCCCGCGCCACGAATCTTTCACATGCAGGCAAAATGCCTTCTCTGTCCTATGCCAGTCAAACTTCTCCCGCTGATTCCAAGACGGGATAAAATCATAATTATAGCCCCACTGAATCTCATACAGACCATACCAATATTGCACCGTCATCACCTTGCGCTGATGCCCTTCCCACTCAGAATACCACCATCGCCCTCTGTCAAAATATTTAAAATCAAACTCGCCCTCCAGCGCTTTTTCCATGACCTCCTCAAAATAGTTATGGAGATAAATCTCGCCTCCTACGCTTAAATATTTGCAATATATTTTTTTAGAGATTATTCGATCTTTAAGCTGAAACGGCACTATCTTTTGTTTAGCCATGAGCCGTAATCCCCTTTCATTCCCGCTTCCTACCGTACAACCCCTCTAAATCCTCTTATCGGAGTCTCCTCCAAGGAAATCTCATATATCCTGCCCGTCTGCCCGACTCCCGCCTGCGACACGGATTCCGTCGTTCCTATCGCCTCAAGGTCTGTCTGTCCTGTCACAAGCTTTTTTGAAGCTTGGTCAGCCGAAGCTCCGTCCACCGCCGCCCCTGCCACCTCATGATAGCCAAGCTGCCTGTATAGCTCCGCTACTGGTCTGTTCTTCGCTGTGGCAATGTAGATTCCCCTGACCCGTCCGAAGCCTTCCTGCCGCAGATGCTCCTCCACGTAGCAGGCGATGCCCTGCTCGATATTCTTGCCCATGACGCGACAGCTCATGACCCACTCCTCAATCATGGGAGCCTCCCCTGTCACGTCCACGACCACCGCCGCCACCACGCCGTTATCCCCGAAGCAGTCCTCCACACGATACACAAACACCCGCTTCCCCTCGTCCTGCACCATGGACTGTACCTCACGGATATCATGCCGTCTGGTGGTCAGATTGAACTGATTCGTCTTGTTCAACAGCTCCGTGAGGCGGTTCAAATGCTCCGCCGCGTCTACTCTGGTGACAACAATCTGAAGCTTCTCCAGATAATCCTCGAAGCTCCCCGCGCTCCGCTGCAATCTGCCTCGGGCTTCATTGTCCGCATACTGCTTTGTCTTGTCCAAATCCTCCGCCGTGAGCACCGCCTTTTGAAAATACTCACGATAAATCTCTGCCATGGCGGGAGCCAGTTCCTCGGGCTTGTCCGGAAAATCGGGCACTGTCACCATGGGAAGCGTCTCCTGCACCAACAGCCGCTCCTGCGGATTATCGTCCCAGAATACAAAGGAATCCAGACCGAGATTCAGTTCCCTTGCAATCTCCTCCAAATTCTCGTTCTTGGCATTCCAATTGATCCGCCTTGCCGCAAAATGCTCTGAGCGAAGCACCATATGCGAATGTCCCCGCAAAATACGCTCCGCGTCCTCCGCATTGTTCTTGGAGACGATGACAAGCAGCACTCCCTGCCGCTGCATCTGCAATATCACACGCTGCAGATTCTTGTATGCTAAGCCCGTATGCTCCTCCGAGAGCACGATCGGCGTATGCTCATGCTCCCCCGCCAGACCGCCCCAGAGCGTGTTGTCCAAATCCAACGCCAGCACCTTCTTGGGCGTCCTGCTCTCCAATTCCGTCCTCTGCAATATGAGTGCAGCCAGTCTTTTTCCCGCCTCACCGCTTAGAAGGATTCGTCCCATATACCACATTTTCGGAGAAAAGGCATTTTCCTCCCCCAAGCGCGCTATCATATGATGATAGGGCAGAATCCGCACATTGGCATGGGAGTCGCAAAGCGCACAAAGCCGTCTCTCCCAGATTCTCTCCAATTCGGCACGGTTCACCAAGGCATCTGCCGTCTCCATCTCCAATCCCCACAGATAAGCGTCACTGATATAATAGATCCCATTCGGGGTCATGGCATTCTCAAAGCCCGCAAACCAGTCCTCCACACGCTTCTTGGCTGACTTCTCATCAAGCTCATGCTCCAAAAGCTCCATCAGGTCAATCACAAGAAAAGTAATCTCCGGTGCAAAGGCATGATAGGAGGAGGCAGGGTTCATGAGGATCCCCAACTCGTTTCCGTAGCCCTCCGTCTCGTAGACCTCTGCGTCCTTTTGCAGCGTGCGGATAATGGCATTCATATTCACATTCGAGAGCAGCGCGATCCGCCTGCCCGTGCCTTGTTCACCCATACAATTCTCCCGTCTCCATCATTTTCATTTCAGCCCGCTGTCACCGACCGTCTATCCGCACTGACTCCAAGTTGTCTGTCCTATTCATCTACCTTACACCTATCCACTCCTTAGCCCTGCACATATCCACACATCAGCCGCCCTGCCTCACAGTCAGTCGATCTCAGCTTCCTTGCTTTGCAGCAAACGGTATTTCATCTCCGCAAGCTCCCAGTCTGTCTCGCTGTCGATATCCTGTATCTCCAACTCGGACATAATCATGGGCAGAATGTTCCCCACCATCAGCTTCCTGTTTCGCTTGAAAACCTCTGTCTTGAATGCATAGAACTGACCCACGTCATGATAATGCGGCGTCAAATCCTGAGAACGGCTGTCCAAATACTCCGGGTACTCAAACACAAGCCTGCCCTCCTTGATAAGCATCGCCCGCTGCGGGGGATAGGAAAAAGCCACCACCGGAATCAGCGTGTCTGCGTCGCTCACCTCAAGCTGATCCACGGCGTCCCAGATCTTATCCGCCGTCACAAAGGGAGCAGTGGGATAAATACACACCGCCGTGTCAAAATGCTCCCCCCGCTTCTCGTACTCCGCCAACACCTCCAACAAGACATCATTGGTGGTGGCAAAATCATTCGCCGTCGCCTCGCTTCTAAAGAAAGGCACCTCCGCGCCGCAGCCCCTCGCGATCTCCGCAATCTCCTCGTCATCAGTGGACACCATCACCGTGTCAAAGATTCCCGCCTCCAACGCCGCCTGTATGGAATACCTCAAAATAGGCTTGCCGCAAAACTTCTTGATATTCTTCCGCGGAATACGCTTGCTGCCGCCCCTCGCCGTGATGATTGCAATCCTTCTTATTTCCATAGCACCCTCCATAAATTTTCCATTCGCAGCCGTTCAGCCCCTATTTATGCTTCACAGCCACGGAACCTCCTTTGAACAATTACTCTTATTCCATTCTAAATTTATTTTAACCCAGTATCAGGAAAGCGTCCATCTTTTCTGATAAATTTATTAATTCAGCCGATGTTCATTTATTTTTGAAATCAAAGCCAATCTGTCGTTATAGGCAAGGTTTCCCTCCGTGTTCCGAATATACCGACACAGATTTTGCACCTGAATCACATCATAATCCAAATCGATTCTTTTTTGTAGCTGCAGGTCGGGATTGCCGAGAATGAGCACATTTCTGACATCTGTCATAAACTCCTCCACAAAACGCTCCATAAATTCGCGCTGCGCCAAAACCTGTTCGGTGGGACTTTTCAATATACGCGACTGACCGTTCTTTTTCAATGTCCATTCGTCCTGACCCGCTATCGACAGACAGGCATGACTGCTCTTAAGAATATCCTCCGACAATCCGAATGCCTTGGTCTCCAATACAAAAACCCCATTTTCCCCGATTACAATGTGATCAAATTCCTTGGCTTCCCCTTCGTATTGCAGAACCACTCCACTTACTATAAAATAGTCTTCCTTCTTTAAAATTTCCAGATTATCGCGGACAATCTTTTCTCCCCGATTCCCTGACTGCTTACGATTCCTTTCCTCTATATCCTGAGCCTTATTGTTCAACTTACCGTCACGAGCCTCGTATTGCGGACGCTTATCAACATTCGTTACGCCTATTTCCGTCAAGAACAAACGAAACTGCTCCTTCTGCGTAATGGGGATCTGCTTGGAAGGCACTACAAGCTGATAAAAAATCCCCTTTAAATCCCCCTTTTCCCGACCGAGGAATTCCTGCCGCACAATTTCCCCATGGCTCCTTCTGACATACCCGCCACCGTATTTTTGCAAAAAATTCTGAAATTCTTGCAGGCTCTGTGCATTACAATCCCTGCTGATCTTCATTTTCCATTGCTCGAATTCCCGTGTGTCAACCCACTTATCTCTCTTCCGTGGCGCAAGCCTTGATATAAGCAGGGCTATCACACCGATAGCAAATACAACACTCGCGACCATGGTAACGATATCGTTCATCTTGAATCCCTTTCTCTTTTGTGCGCTCCCAAGCTCGCTCTGCCTTTCCTAAAATAGCCGCTCTCTCTATTCTTACATTTGTACTTATCAAATTATATATCCTGTATGGCGCTATGTCAAAGGATTCTTCTATCGCTATAGGATAAACGCATCAATCTAGACCGATTTTATGAAAATAGGTGACATCGGCATT
>JAMPHH010000099.1 GCA_023663505.1 Muribaculum sp. | reverse complement strand
AGTAGCGAGAGGGGGACTTGAACCCTCGACACCACGGGTATGAACCGTGTGCTCTAGCCAGCTGAGCTATCTCGCCATATCCACCGACCGAAGCCGGAGTGGAAGTTATAGGGCTCGAACCTATGACCCTCTGCTTGTAAGGCAGATGCTCTCCCAGCTGAGCTAAACTTCCATTCGTCGGCTTTAAATCAGCCGACTTTGTAAGTATACAATGCACATTTGGCTTTGTCAATATTTTTTTCTAACTTTTTACAATCACACCATTGCACTCACCCCGCATACGGCAGGTTCTCGAAATACTCATACTCGCTGACCCCGTCGATATAAAGCGGGAAACCGTCCTCGTCTCGCTCATAGTAAAGCGTCCCCTCCATGCTTCCGTCCACCGTCTTGAACCACACCGTTCCCTCATAGTCCGTAGCTGTCAGAATGATCTTGCTGCCTGCGGGAACCACCGTCTGAGCGCCGTCCACCTCCACAGGCAGATCCTTTATCAGTGTCAATCCATAGCCATCGCCATCACCCCAACGGACGAACTCATACCGCTCCTCCAAGGGCTCCAGCCTGCCGTCCTCGGTAAGCTGATACTCCATGCCGGAGGTATGGTTGCCCAGTATCTGAATGATGAACGAAAGCCCCAGACGGTCCAGCCCGATACTTCCCTGACCGATGGACGCCCCGACCCTGTCAGTGTCATTCACCGTGCCCTCCGACACGTCGCACACCACTGTCTCATAGTCATCTGATGCCCAGTCGAAATCATATACCAGAAAGGTCTTCCCGTTCGCCCTGTGGAACAGATAAGCAGAGCTTACCCAGATATCGCCCTCCAAAGGATTATCCTGTCCGTTCAATACCAAGTACAATTCATAGGAATAATCGTCGAGCTTGCGATTCTCGAAGGCGATCTCCATGCTCTCGCCGCCCGCCCCGACAAACTGCACCCTTTCATTCTGCGGAAGCTTGACCACATATTCCTCCTGATTATTCAAATACTCAGGCTTCATATAAGACGCCACCTCCCCATAGGGCACGCACACCACGATCGTGCCGGAGGCATAAGGCGCTATCGCATAGGTATTAAAGCAGAACTCGATGCCCGCGCCGTCCATGTACCAAGCAGTGGTCTCCAATTCCTGTGACACGGTTGCCTGATAATCCTCAAACAATTCGTCCTCCCGCTCCGCAAGCTCCGCGAGCACCAGCTCCTCCGCCCTGCTCCAGAATCCCGCCATATCCTCCAACATATGCGGCAGCTCAAGCTTCAGACCGCTCTGCAGGTCAATCGTAACGCCCTGTTCACCCCCATAGCCGTGCGCACCGCCTGTATAGTCATAGTAGCTCTCTCTCAGGCTGAGAACCCTCGAGTCCAAGCGCGTCACCTCACATATATTTTCAGAAGTATAGGGGGCAAAATATTCATATACTTCTCCTCTCGATATTACCTCATAATTCTCTTTTGCATCAGCCGCCATAGCGTCCGCTTCCTTCTCCACCTCGTCCTGCGTATGCCCCAAAAGTCTCTCGACAGCCTCCGCTCCCTTTTCATAGCCCGCGCCGGAGAGCGACACGTTACACCATGTGATCCACGCAAGCTCCGTCTCGTCATCGTCCGTGCGGCGGGAAGCGTTCAGCGTCTCTATCTTCACAAAGGGAAGCCCCTTCTCCCCCTCGGGAGTCTCCTGCCCCTCGCCTTGTGCGGGACGCTCCTCGGCGCTCTCCGTGCCGCTCTCCCCCGCGCTTGGCAGCTCCTGACTCAGCTCGTCAACCACCTTGCCGGCACAACCGCTAAGCAGCAGCATACCCACAAGCAGCAATGCAATCCTTTTCTTCATATCACTGTCTCCTCCGTCGTCCTACATTCTCTCGGGCGAGCTAAAGCCCAATACATCTACACAGGTCTCCATCACATCGCGCGCCAAGACCAACAGCGCAATCCAACCTTCCTTTTTCCCTGCGTCCTCCTCGCTCAATATCTTCGTCTCATGATAAAAATGATTAAAAATGTTCGCCAAATCATAGATATACGCACAGACCTTGTAAGGCGCAAGCTCCTCACAGGCTCCCGTCATCATCGCATTAAACTGTGCGAGCTGCAGCATCAACGCCTTCTCGGACTCATTTTGCGCAACATGCAGCCCTGCGTCAGAGGGTCTCCCGCCCTGCTCCGTATATTTTGCCAAAATAGACTTGATCCTCGCCATGGTATAGAGAATATAGGGACCCGTATCCCCCTCCGAGGAGGTAAAACGTTCCATGTCAAACACATAATCCTTCGACACCTGATTGGAGAGGTCGCCATACTTCAAGGCAGCGATTGCCGCCATATCCGCCACCTGACGAGCCTCCTCCTCGGACATATCCCGTCCCTTCTCGCGCCCCTCCTCAATCTTCTCAAGCATCTTCTCCTTGGTCTGCGCCACGAGCATCTCCAAGCGCATCACACCGCCGTCGCGGGTCTTAAAGGGCTTGCCGTCCTTGCCGTTCACGGTACCAAAGCCAAGCCATTTAAGCTCTGTCTCCGGCTTCACCAGCTTGGTCTTGCGCGCGCAGCGAAAGACCTGCTCAAAATACAGATCCTGCCTTTTGTCCGTAACATAAATCAGCATATCCGGCTGATAAAGCTTCATTCTCTCCATAATAGTCGCCAAATCCGTGGTGTTGTACAGTGCAGCGCCGTCGGATTTCAGTATCATGCAGGGCGGCATCTCCTTGGTGTCCGTCTCCTCCTTCACGTCCACCACCAATGCCCCGTCGCTGATATAGGCGTACCCGCCCTCCTTCATATAGCGCACCATATCGGGAATCAGCTCATGGACGTCGCTCTCGCCCTTCCAGAGGTCAAACTCCACGTTCAAGGCGTCATAGTTTCTCCTTAGATCCGCCACAGACACATTCAAAATATGCTTCCAAAGCGCGCGATACCCCCTCACACCGTTTTGAATCTTGGCTGTCGCTTCCATGGCTTTCGCCTTAAACTCCGCGTCCTCCTTGGAGCGCGCGCTGGCGGCGGGATATATTTCCTCCAATTCCGATATCGTAAAGGGAGGCTCCTTGGGATACTCGCCCGTAAAGCCCTCGTCAAAATAGACCAAGTCCGGCTGACGCTCCTGCACGCCTGCCGCCACCAGTCCCATCTGCAGCCCCCAGTCGCCCAGATGCACGTCCCCGATGACCTCATGCCCCATATAACGGCAGATTCGCTTGATGCTCTCCCCGATGACCGCCGAGCGCAGATGCCCCACATGCAGGGGCTTCGCCACATTGGGACCGCCATAGTCAATGATAATCTTCTTGGGCGGCTTGCTTGTCTCCAAACCAAATCGAGCGTCAGCGCGCATCTCCCTGATATAATCCGCCAGAAAATCCTCCGACACGTTCAGATTCAGAAACCCCGGCGCCAATGCCTGCACCTTGGCAAATACCTTTCCCTCCTGTAGCTTTCGGGCAACCTCGTTCGCAATCATGATTGGAGCCTTCTTGTACTGCTTCGCCCCCGCCATAGCGCCATTACACTGATATTCGCACAGGTCAGGACGATTGGAGACAGTCACCCTGCCCAATGCGGCGTCATACCCCGCCGCAGCAAACGCCTGCCCCATCTCCTCCGTCAACAAATCCAAAAATTTCTTCATTTTCCCTCACATTCTCCTATTAATTTTATCAGGCTTTTCTTTGTCTCGCCCGCTCCGCCTTGGAGAAGGCGCACCCGCAATAATCCTGCCGATACAGCCCGTACTGTGCCGACAGCTCCACAGAACGCTTGTAGCCGTTCTTTTTCTTAAAATCGGAGGGGAGCCACAGGACACCATACTCCGCCGACAACGCCCGCCCGATTTCATTGATCTTCAGGGCATTTTTCAAGGGGCTGATGGTCAGGGTGGTGCCGAAATAATCATAACTGCCGCCCGCCGCCCGCTTCGCCGTCTCCCGCAGCCTCAGGTCAAAGCAGCGAAAACACCGCTCCCCGCCCTCGGGACAGTCCTCATACCCCCTTGCCGTCTCAAGAAAGAGCTTCGGCTGATAATCCCCCTCTATGACGCCGATGGGATATCCCCTTTCCTCCGCATTGTAGGCGGCAATCAGACGCTTCTGCTCCTCAACCCTGTGACGGTACTCCTCCGAGTCAGAGATATTGGGGTTGTAATAGAATACCGTGATGTCAAAATAAGTGCACAGATATTCCAGACAATAGCTGCTGCAGGGAGCGCAGCAGCTATGAAGCAAAAGACGGGGAGCGCAATCCCCCCGTTCTTCTATCCCGCTTAATATTTTCTCTAATTCCTTTTGGTAATTTGGCGGATTCATAGCTTTCCCCTCGACATACGGTTGTCATTCGTTAGAAGTCTATCACAACATCACGCCGTTTGCAAGTCCGAACTGATGATGATGCTGAACTTGATGATGCTGAACTAATCCCATAAATTGTAAAGCATTTGCTTGACATTTTGTCGAATCATGATAAAATAGTAGTTGAAAGGTGGTGTAGATATGGCAAAGACAACAATGGTGAATTTTCGTATAGATTCCAATACTAAAAAGGAAGTAGAAGAAATTTTTGCAAGCATGGGATTATCCATGACGGCGGCAATCAATGTTTTTTTAAACAAAGTAAGAATGGAGCGGCGTATCCCTTTTGAGATTACGGCTGATCCAGACCCCTTTTATTCGGAAAGCAATATAAAGCACTTAGAAGGCATTATTGCAGATATCGAAGCAGGGAAAGCGCATTTCGCTGAACATGACTTAATTGAAGAATAGGAGAAATCATGAGATTACTATGGGAGGATAGGGCGTGGGAAGATTACTGTTATTGGCAGGCACATGACAAAAAGCTGATAAAACGGATAAATTCTCTCATAAAAGATATTCAAAGAAATGGTTATGAGGGAATCGGGAAACCAGAGCCTTTAAAAGATAATCTCCATGGCTATTGGAGCAGGCGCATTGATGATAAAAACAGAATGGTCTATTATATCAAGGACAATATAGCTTTCATTATTTCCTGTAAGGGACATTATGAAGATCAATAGGGAAGTATATGCTCTTTTTGCTAACAAAGCAACTAACAGGATAGCATGATACCCTAAAACGTAGTAACTCACCATAACAGGCAAAAGCCCCTGCGCACCACACATCGTGGGGGCTCTTGCCTATTACGACGAGTTACTCCCTCTATTCCATTCTGCTTATCGGCTTAATTATTCGCTTTCCAAATCGAGCACATATACGCTTTGTCCTTCTATAATACTGCTGTCCTTATGCACGGCGGTATCCTTCCCCAGACAGAATGCGGGACGTATCCCTATTTTACTGTCTGCCGGGCCGGAAGAAATAGCCTCCACGCCTATTATTGTAACAAAGCAATTTTCATATAACCACGGCGTCCGAGTCCAATAAGACCATGCCTCTCCGTTTGCCTTGTAACACCTTTTTACGGAATGCTCCGTGTTTCTGAAATATTTTAAAGGGGTGCCTTCCTTTGTTGTTGTATAACCATCAGACCCTCTCACTCCAAGTTCCACGGAGGATAGCAAAAATACTTTTCGCTTAAGCATGTGTGTGACGTAATTATGCTTATCGTAGCAC
>JAMPHH010000098.1 GCA_023663505.1 Muribaculum sp. | reverse complement strand
TCAAATTGGCGGTATTGTCAAAGAGCGTGTTGTACTTGTGCGGATTTAAGTAAATGTCCCTGACCAATTTCTCATTGATTGGACAATAAGAGCCCTCCACAATTTTGGAGGAAAGAATGGAATCAATCTTTATATTGTTATAGCTGTCAAGGGTGTATTTACCTAAATGCAGCCCCTCCACCGACAGGGTTCTTTGGCGCTCATCAAGATCTTTAATGCCGATCCAAAATCGTGTTATTTCCTTTTCCCGATTACTGTATTCAATGCTGAGCCATTTGCCCTCATGGATAGCCCTAAAAATATCTCTGTAAATCGGATTCATGACGCACCTCATTTGTTAATATTTTGAATATATCCATATTATAATCCCTGTCTGGCATCATGGTCAATCAGCTTTTGCGACATTCGCCAAGTCAATGTTCATTGGTTTTATGTTCATTGCTTGCAGGCTTCAGCTTTTGCGGCTATCGGCTGCATCCGCTGCAGCCCGCACAATCGCGCTGCACCGTCACCTCACTGGCGGTCAGGTCAAAGGGACTGGTAAGCATACAGATCGCCTGCGCGCTGATACCCTCGCCTGTTCCGGTAAATCCAAGCCCTTCCTCCGTGGTGGCTTTTACATTAATCTGTCTGATGTCAACGCCAAGCGTCCTCGCGATATTCTCCTGCATGGCGTCGATATAGGGGCGCATTTTGGGCGCCTGCGCAATGATAGTGGCGTCTATATTCTCAATGAGAAATCCTTCGCCCTGCAGCAGTTCTCCCACCTTCCCCAAAAGCAACAGGGAATCCGCTCCCTGATAAGCGGGGTCTGTGTCTGGAAAATGCTTGCCGATATCGCCCAACGCCGCCGCTCCAAGCAGCGCGTCCATGATCGCATGCAACAGCACATCTGCGTCAGAATGCCCCAACAGCCCCTTCTCGTAGGGGATTTTCACGCCCCCAAGCACCAGCTCCCTGTTCTCCACAAGCCGATGCACATCATAACCCATTCCGATTCTCATAATAATCCTCCTGCCTTTCCGCAACCTGCGATTCTCTCATCTGCGATCAGGACAATTTGAGGCTCTGACTCAACCTAATGCCCAGCAAGCCGCAGCAATCGCTCCGACGACTCGTACACATACACGATATAAGCGTCGTCCTGATATCGTATCTCCCCTTGCCTGAGCGTCTCCGCGTCCGCACACTCATCAGCCTCCTGCAAGGTTAGCAGCAGGAACACTTCCCCCTTATGATACCCGTTTTGGTAATATTTCATCGGCGATGACCACTTAAAATACTCCAAATCCCTGCCGTCTCCCACATTGGCAAGCTCCACGCCGCCATCTGTCAGCTCCGTGATGATATTGGCATTCCAATAGGTTGCATATCCAAAGGTATAACCGTTTTGCAGCAAAAACTCCGCCACCGGACGTCTCGACTCATTTTTGTCCACGGTCATATAAGACATCACGGTCTTACCCGTGGCGAGAAGGAGACAAGCCGACAGCAGGACTCCCACCACCAGTCTGTCAAAATAAAGCTCCTCCTTCTCCAGATAGAAGCACAGCATCGGCAGGGCAAATATCAATATCGTGATATAATATCTGGGCACCATGGTACTCGTGGTAAACACGAAGACAAACATATTCAACCCAAAGCTTACCAATAGAAACAGACTCACCAAAAGTCTCTGCCCGCCGTTTCCACGATAAGCCTTCACGCTACAATACACCATCACCGCCAAAATCACGAACGCCGCCATCGTGACAACGCCCCGCAGCGAGAGCACGCTGCGCTCCGGGATATAACCAAAGAGCATCAGCAGACACCCTATGGCATTCTGTAACCGTTCCCACAGTACACCCTGATATACAGGGATAAAATTAGTGGCATCATAGGTCTGAAACACAAATTTACGGCTTACATACAGCACATTGACCCCATAGCCCACCACGCTGCCCACGGCGCCCAGCAGACTGTAAATCAAATATTTCATGGAATTGCATCCCCAGAGAGACTTCGACTGCGCCTTAAATCTCCCGCGAATAAGCTTCTTCCTGAATCCCTGAAATTCCGCACTCTTTAACAGAAATAGAAATGACGTGACCACCAGCGGACACTGCAGCGCCAGAAGGTACCTCACCCCTGACACACCACAAACCACTGCCAGCGCCAGATAGCACAGGAGCCAGACCATTCTCTGTACCGAAACACGCTCCGTCTTACTGCGCCACCCGCCAGCCGTCCCTGCCAGTCTAAGATACAGTCCAAAAAAGAAAAACACAATGACAACATGAAACATATAAGTGTTGCCCATTACCATATGTGTCATCATGGTCTCCGAAAAGGGGAGCAGCAGAATCGCTGAGCTCAGCACCACAAGTCCCCGCTTCACCTTCAAAGGTCTCATGAAAAAATAATAGGAACACAGCACCAACCCATAACTGAGCAAATTGGTGACAGTGCGGATCACATGCCAATCCTGCACAAACCGGAACAGAGGACCCATGATCCAATGGGTATACAGCAGACGAAACTCCGTGGAATAATACCAATCCGGCGTCGCAAACAAACGCCCCTCCTCCGCCAGCAGCTTGGAGAACATCATTTCCGCCGCCATATCGGAATCCAGCCAATTGTCATGACAGAATATATTCAAAAATATCAGCAGACACAGGACTGCCGCAAGCGTCAGATAAGGCGCTGCCTTGGCGATTCTCTCTCTCATAAACCGCTCCTTTTCCCTATGCCGCGCCCAAACCGCCGATTATCCTTATTATCCCTGCTGCGGCTGTCTTGGGCATCTCCCCTGCGACTGTCTCTATCACGCCGACCACGACCGTCACCCTGCCGTCCATCTCTATCACGCCGACCGCGGTCGTCACCCTGCCGTCCGTCTCGGTCATCACCTCTGCGCCCGTCTCTATCACGCCATCTGCGGTCGTCACCCTGCCGTCCGTCTCGGTCATCACCTCTGCGCCCGTCTCCATCACGCCATCTGCGGTCGTCACCCCCGCGTCCGTCTCGAGCCCGACCACCTCTGGCATCACTCCTGCGACCGTCTCCGTCACGCCGACCACGTCCGTCCCTGTCCCGACCGCCTCTGCCGACCTCTCCACGAGCCCTGCCACGGCTGTCCCTGCCGCCAAATCGGTCTCCCTTTGCGCCAAACCTGCGGGGAGCGTAATCGTCTGCCTGAATCTCCTCCCCCTTGTCGCCAACCTGATATTTCAACATGGCAGCCGCCAAATCAAGCGCGTCACAGCCCGCCTCGTCCATTTTGCGCTGCAGGAACCGCTTCATCAGCTCCATATCCTCATGCTCATGGCATTCCCAAGCCTGATTCAGATACTTGTCCGCCTTCGCCTTCAACACCTTTGACGCCCCGGGAAGCTTCTTCTCCTCCACCGTGGTCCTGCACACCTTCTCAATCTCCCGAATCTTGAAGATCTCCCTGCCGCTTACAAACGTGAAGGAACGCCCTGTCCTGCCCGCACGCCCCGTCCTGCCAATACGATGCACGTAATACTCTATATCCTGTGGAATATCGTAATTGATCACCGCCTCAACGTCATCAACGTCAATCCCTCTGGCAGCCACATCCGTGGCAATCAATATATTCGTGCTTCCATTGCGGAAATGTCCCATCACCACGTCTCTCTGGTGCTGCGCCAGATCGCCGTGCAGCCCCTCCGCCTGAAAGCCCGCCTGCTTCAAAACCCCCGATAGCTCGTCCACCTTCTTTTTCGTATTGCAAAAAATCAGACACAGCTTCGGCTGATAATACTCCAAGAGCCTGACACATGCCGCGTCCTTATCCTGATTCTTCAAGCGGTAAAATTTCTGGCTCACCAAAGGAATCGTCAGCTCCTTGGCAGCCACGCGGATCATCTGCGCGTCCTTCTGAAACTGTCCGGTGATCTCCAGAATCGGTCGGGGCATGGTCGCGGAGAACAGAGCCGTCTGATGCTCATTGGGAATCTGCCCCAGAATCGTCTCCATATCCTCGCGAAAGCCCATATTCAGCATTTCGTCCGCCTCGTCCAGTACCACCATATTCACGTCGTCCAGTTTGATCGTATGGCGACGCATATGATCCATGACACGTCCGGGGGTTCCCACGACAATCTGTACCCCCCTGAGACCCGCGATCTGTTTTCCGATATCCTGCCCCCCATATATGGGCAAAACCTTGATGCCATGCATATATTTTGCCAGCCTGCGAAGCTCCTCCGCCGCCTGTATCGCCAATTCCCTCGTGGGACACAGGATCAAGGTCTGAAGCTTTCTAAGCCCGGGATCGCACCTTTGAATCGCCGGAATCCCGAATGCCGCCGTCTTGCCTGTTCCGGTCTGCGCCTGCCCGATGATATCCCCGCCCTCGAGCAGCGCGGGAATCGCCTGTTCCTGAATCGGCGAGAGCTTCTCGAAGCCCATCTCATGAATTGCCCGCAGGACGCGCTCGTCCAACAGGTGCTCAATATCCGCCACGCTGCCGCCTGCCGTCTCCCCGGAACCCACCGCCTCGTAATTTTCATAATCCATCGTCATATTTTCTCCCATCACCTGTCCACCTGTATCCTTCTTCTCACACTTCAAACATGCCGCCAACGGCGCTAACAGTCAAACCGCGCCATGGAACCAGAACACCTTGCAATATTCGCTGTCCTCCTCGCGTCTCATGGTATGGAGAACACCCGCAGGAATCATAAACGACATGCCCGGCTCCAACAAAAGCTCCTCCCCGTCGATCAGGGCGCGCCCGCGCCCCTCCAGTACAAAGAAGCCCTCCTGATCCTCATGGGCATTCGCCTTGCCATATTCCGCATATCGGTAGATAGAAACACCGCATCTGCACCCGTTTACACAGCCATGCCTCTCGTCCAAAAGCGTGTAGCCGGATCTCTCCCCGTTCTCTCTGATCACATCTTCCACTCTCACATATGGTATCATAATTTAGACTCTCCTATTTCACATCGTACACCATGTTCCTCACTGCCCACCTCATGCTCCGCATTCGGTGACGCAGAGTTCGTTTACATTCCCACCCTCACATGAAAAGGAAGCCCCTATAATAAGGCTTCCATCTCTAATGTGGCTAAGCTAATCTCTGTAGTTTTTCGCTGTGTTCAGCAAGAACCTTTTTCGTAATTTCTATGTCAGCAAAGGCCGCCCCCATCTTTTCAGCATAATTCTTGTACCGATTGTATGTATCGGTATAACAAGATTTGATTGTACTGAGTCTTGGAAGAATCACATTCTCTTGATACAGTTTTATTTGATGAACATCATCTTTAACAGCTTGCAAGTCATTTTTTAATGGCTGCAATTCAGATTTCAACTTATTATCAAGCATATCAGATATTGCAAGTAAAAGTTCATTATCTGTCATATGATCACTCCTTTTGTGATTACCGAATTTAATGGATAGATATAGTATATCACAGTTCGAGCGCAAAGTCTATTCAATTATCAAAGTGAATTTGACCTCAATCTGTTACAATTCACGCCCTAACCGATTCAGCAATCTCCTGTTTGATGTGCGTGAATTGCAACGAAGATGCATACAAAACAGTATTTTTTACTTATACATAAAAGAAGAATGCCCAAAACATCACGTTTCCAAGCATTCTTACAAGTAGCGAGAGGGGGACTTGAACCCTCGACACCACGGGTATGAACCGTGTGCTCT
>JAMPHH010000097.1 GCA_023663505.1 Muribaculum sp. | reverse complement strand
CTTCCGCGGTGCTGCCGGCGGGAAGCGGGACTTTATTTTCCTCTCCCGGGTAAACAGTCGGCATCTCATTATGCCCGCCGGGACAAATCATGTAACTTCCATCTTCCCTGTATAATACAGCACAATTGAGATAATGCTTATCAAATGTCCTCCATGCCTTATACTTTGAGACCTTGCCGCGGAAATTATCTGCATCGCTTTCCGCCCTCGTTCTTGCGTCCACAGGACTCACACGAATATGCTCCAGAGCAGCTAAAACCGTCCCTCCAACAAGCTGTGCGTTTTGAAGCTCTGTGATTTGACGATACCATGCCATTTCCGAGGAAAACCATCCAATAGTTGTCACATAAGGAACTACAATAATTTGGTTTTCTCCCTTATAAATGGAAATGCACCATGGAAATTCCTTTTCCGTACAGTAGTGGTGTTCAATAAAGTCCGTTTTCTTATATTCCTCGATTCTTGCCATAACTTCCTCGTAACTAAGCTGCATAATAATTATCCTTTCACGATTACGATAGAGATATTGTCAAATTTCTCCAACACTTCCTTCTGTCCCTCGGACAGAGGAATGTCAGGAATCACCAATTCCAATTTTTTACTGTTGTATTCACTTTTATATAGTTTTTGTCCCCCCAAGTCATTCCCTTATCACCCAACACCTCGGGGTATTTCTTTTCAAAATCATTCATCTTGTCTATATAGGACTGTATTCGCTTCTCTAATTTCTTGGGGTCATGGTAGGATTTAGCCCCCAAGTCAATACTTTTTGTACTGATCAGCACGTCCCCATCTCTCCTGTCAAAGACAGGAAAATTTACCCCTAAACCTTTCTTGCTGCTATGTTTGTTCAAAAGTTCATCAATAATTTGCCCCCTTAAGCAGGCTCCCTTCTTCCACACATTCTGTCCGGTGTCGAGCACCTCGCCGGAGTGCTTGAGAACGTCACTCGCCTTCGATATTGCAATCCCCGCTTCATCGGAATACTTAAGGACTTTTTCAAGACTCTCCTTGGTAATCTCGTCGCTGACCGAGGACTTTTTGATAACGTCCGCAACCTCATCGCTTTTCCTTAAATATTTTACCACTTCGGGGTGCACTTCCGCAACCCCGATAATCAGTTTAACGATAGAGGGGATATCGTCGTGGTTACTATTCACGTGCAATGTCATTAAATTAATAGTATCCAGAGTTAAATAGAATACAAAAATAGAATACAACATATTGACACGACTAACAATTATCAATATAATTAGAATAGGCAATTCTTTTTGCCCAAAAATACAAATGAATGGAGGATAATCATGAAAGGGAAGTTTTTTAGGTCTGTCAAACGTTTGTTGGCTGGAGTTCTCGCGGCTTCAATCATGGTGACCGGTATGCCGACCATGTCTTTGAAGGCGGAGGAAAGTCATTCAGAAAAATATCCATACACAATGTTTGCGGGCTCAAAGGAAGAAGGGGCAATCAAAATCGACGCAGGTAATTTTTGCGTAAATGGCAGCGTGGCAACTAATGGCACAATTGTGACAGGCGGAAATGTCAATATTAACGGAGAAAGAAAAGAAGGTGTCGGGGAGGAGATGATACTCATTCCCCAGAAGCTGACATCTTCTTATTTCCCGGAGGGTACAACAGAGACATATACTGCGGAAGATATTGCTGATGACATAAATATCCATATTAATATGCCAATGGTTGCGGAAGACAATTTAGAGCTGGCGGGAAATATTAATCTAAATGCAGGTATTAAAGCAAAAAATGATATTTTGTTGAGTGGCGAGATTAAAAGCGTAAATAACTCCGTAATATATTCGGAAACCGGAGATATAACGATCACAGGTAATAATGTAGATTTAAACGGTCTGGTTTATGCGCCTTATGGGGAGATTGATATTACGGCGCAAAACCTGAATTTGAACAGCGTGATTCTGATCGCGGACAGAATCGATCTTGATTCTATGAATGTTAATGCCAATTATAATAAGGCAATGGCTGAATTTATAGGAACAACCTCCGAGGCTGTAACAGATGACAAGGATGGCGGAGACGGCACGGACGACGGCTCGGATATCGGTGAGATACAAATATATGCGTTTGGCGATTATGACAAGGACGCGAACGCTGTTGATATAGCATGGTATACCAATGCTGTTGGCGGCGAGTATGAAATTTGGAGCTCGGATGATGGCGTCAATTATTCCTTACATACGGTTGTAAAAGACACTACATCTTATAAATATTTGATTGGGGACATATTTGAGCAAAGATATATCAAAATAACATTAAAAACGGACGGGAATGTTGTTGAAGCCGTGCCGTTCACGGTTTTTAGAGATGGGGAAAGTTATCGTGTAGAATTTCTTGATAGTGACAATGACGGGGTAGAAGATGTCTTTGAGTCATTGTTTGGAACAGATATTTATAATGCGGATAGCGATGGCGATGCATTGACCGATTATCAGGAAATATATATCAGCGGGACAGACCCCCTTGTCTATGATTCCATAACAGAGGGAATTGCGGACGCAGATGCGGATGCAGACGAAGACGGGCTGAACACGGCGCAGGAGATAGAGTACGGTACAGATATTCGTGAGGCTGATACAGATAAGGACAGTCTTTCGGATTATGACGAGGTTTATCTTTATGGGACAGACCCGCTGACTGCGGATACTGATGAAGACATCGTTTTTGACAGTGACGAGATAAAATTGGGATTAGACCCGACAAATCCCCAAACCTTTGGTATACCTGATGCGGAATATAAGATTGCACAGACAATTCCCGCAGAGAGCGAGGCGTTGTCTACAATCAATAATTCTGACAGCCCTTACAGATTATCTATTGATCTGACTGCTGCGGGGTATGCGGAAGGCAATTTGACCATAAGGGAAAGCAGTTATTCAAAGGCGATACAAAACGACGCCATTCTGGGAGTTGCGCCGGAATTGGTTTATATGGACGAGGACTTGGTTGAGACAGTCACCCTCAAATTTGAAATAGCCGATTCCTATATAGACAACGGCATGGATTTGTTCCCTGAAGAGCAAGAGCTTGAGGGTATAAAGCGATATAATGTGTTCAAATATGATGAAGATATCAATATGCTTGTTCCGGTCGCCACGGAATTTGATGTGGAGAACAATTGTGTCTATGCTAAGACGGATACGCTTGGCAGCTATTGCGTGATGGACATGGAGCAGTGGTTGAGCGGGTTTGATGTCCCCGAGGAAGCGTACAGGCAATCCAGAAGAATGATGGCGCGGAATAGGGAAAACAGCGCGGAGTCTATCGAGGCTGTCTTTGTGTTACAGACGGCGGGCGATGGTGTCTGGGAGTTCATAGCCGAGAGGAATATGATCGTCAACCTGCATCGTTCACTGACCAAGAAGTATGGTCAAAAGGTAAGATTTTGTGTCATTACCTTTGATGATTCAAAAGCACAATATTTATATTCCGGCAAAACAGATTATTGGTTTACAGACGCAGACACACTTAAAAAGAAGCTGGACGAAATTACATATACGTATACCCAAGCGGATGTCAATAGGGAAAGGGCGTTTAATTCCTTGCGAAAGGTCTATTTTGATAAGGACGCCGCAAAATATGTATTCCAGATACTGAATGGCAACAGCAGATCTTCAAATTATTTTGACCTGTTAAAATCCTATGCGGGAAATAATGTCAATTACTCTGAGATTCTGCCGTATGGAGCCTCCTATCTAAGCTCAAGCTTTTATGACGAGTTAAAGAGGCTTATCAAGGACACAAATGGGCTATGCATAAGCTATGGTAAAGACTTGGAGGATACACTTTATCGGCATATCTGTCAATATGCGGTTTCCCAAAAGGATTTGTTCCATGTGATCGTACCCACGGGCTGGAAAACCATTACTCTGGAGGACAAGCTGAATGCCCGAAACGGCGCAAACTCGGACTCTGACGGCTTGACAGACTGGGAGGAGGTATACACGGAGAAGCTGGCATGGGACGAGGACGGGGAGGTTATCCTGCCCACCATTGCCGAAAGTATGGGCGCATATTCCGAGGAGGGATTGGAGAGATTCAAATTAGGCGACCGGACTTCAGGTATGCCCTCCACCGAATTTGAGAAATATTTTGATTATGTCATGAACAATACATATATCCTGCCAATCCATTCAGACCCAACCGATCCGGATTCCGATGGTGACGGACTATATGATGACGAGGAGAGCGCGCTGGGCACGAAGGCGTTTTGTATTGACTCGGACAATGACTTGGTGGATGACGAGGAGGAATATTTTCTGGGTCTGAACCCGCTTTCCAAGGACACGGATCAGGATAAGATGACGGACGGCTTGGAATTGTCCTTGGGATATGACCCGCTTGACCCTAACCCGGACAAAGATGATTATTTGGACTACGAGGAATACATTCACGGCACTGACCCTTATGTATACGAGCATGTCAAGGATCTCTGGGAACATGCGGGGGACATTACCAAGGGGGTCATATTTGGAGATTTTATTGATGATGACGATGTTGACGCTGATATTCTAATCGGGCAGATCGCCGGCGGCTTCATTCCGATAGTGGCGGATGCAAGGGACGTGGTGGCAAATATCAGCAAGGGTGACTGGGGTATGGCGATCCTAAGCGGCATTGGTCTTATTCCTACGGGGGGAGATGCCGCGAAAATCGCAGGAAGTTTAGAGCAATTCGTTGGAAAAATGGGCGACGATATCCCCTCTATCGTTAAACTGATTATCGGGGTTGCGGAAGTGCAACCGGAAGTGGTAAAATATTTAGGGAAAAGCGATGAGGTTGCTGACGTTATCAAAAAGTCCTCGGTCAGCGACGAGATCACCAAGGAGAGCCTTGAAAAAGTCCTTAAGTATTCCGATGAAGCGGGGATTGCAATATCGAAGGCGAGTGACGTTCTCAAGCACTCCGGCGAGGTGCTCGACACCGGACAGAATGTGTGGAAGAAGGGAGCCTGCTTAAGGGGGCAAATTATTGATGAACTTTTGAACAAACATAGCAGCAAGAAAGGTTTAGGGGTAAATTTTCCTGTCTTTGACAGGAGAGATGGGGACGTGCTGATCAGTACAAAAAGTATTGACTTGGGGGCTAAATCCTACCATGACCCCAAGAAATTAGAGAAGCGAATACAGTCCTATATAGACAAGATGAATGATTTTGAAAAGAAATACCCCGAGGTGTTGAGTGATAAGGGAATGACTTGGGGGGGAGAACCATTGAAAAAAAGCCAATACAACAGTAAAAAATTGGAATTGGTGATTCCGGACATTCCTCTGTCTGAGGGACAGAAGGAAGTGCTGGAGAAATTTGACAATATCTCTATCGTAATCGTGAAAGGATAATTATTATGCAGCTTAGTTATGAGGAAGTTATGGCAAGAATCGAGGAATATAAGAAGACTGACTTTATTGAATACCACTACTGTACGGAAAAGGAATTTCCATGGCATGTTAGTGTTTACAAGGGGCAAGACCAGATAGTCATTGTGCCGGTTATTACCCACATAGGCTGGCATGGGACGGAAATGGCATGGTATCGTCAAATTACAGCCACGCAGGATTCATTGCTTGTGGGTAAAACGATTCTTGATGCTCTGGAGCATATCCGGGTGAGTCCTGTGGACGCAAGGACGCAGGCGGAATGCGATGCGGATAATTTCCGCGGCAAGGTCTCAAAGTATAAGGCATGGAGGACATTTGATAAGCATTATCTCTATTGTGTTGTTTTATACAGGGAAGATGGAAGTTACATGATCTGTCCCGGCGGACATAATGAGATGACTTACGTTTACCCGGAAGAGGAAAATAAAGTCCCGCTTCCCGCCGGTAGCACCGCGGAAGAGATCGGAGCCGTGATTCTTAGCCGGTTTGCTCTCATGGAGGACTTCTACAACGCATTGAAGGGGAAGCCTCCCGCCCTCCCGCGGG
>JAMPHH010000096.1 GCA_023663505.1 Muribaculum sp. | reverse complement strand
CTGTATAAAATTTTCAAAGTTCACAAATTTCTGCTTGACTTTTTATTTGCAGACTCTATATGCTTAATAGTTTATATAGTTATGTGATACATAGGGTTGCATTATACAACTATTTGTATTATAATTTGACTTATAGTTGTGAATTGCAACAATTTGAAGACGAAGGTTAAAAATGCATGCGGTTATGGCAGAGATGAGGAGGAATCAAGATGAGAAAAACAGTTCAAAAATGGTTGAAACGGACGGTGAGTATGCTGCTGGTGATGGCGATGGTTCTGGGAGAATGCCCGTGGGGTGCAGGGATTATGCCCACAGTGTCCAAGGTGGAAGCGGCAAGCTCGCTGCCGCCTTCTATGAGTTCGTATACAGCGGCTGAGGCAAGAGCTAATATTGTTGCTTATGCCAAAAGTATGGAGGGTTATGATAAAAATACATACAACGCAATACTGGGAGATGGTACAATTAAAGGTGCATGGTGTGTATGGTTTTTGAGATTGTGCAGCAATCAGGTTGGTGTTGGAAATTTATTCAGTACTAGCAATGATGTTGAAAATTTTAGTATAGAAATGTTGAATAAGTATGGTGCACAGGGGTATTATCTGACAGACAGTTCTCAACTTACACAGTATGCTAAGGATAAATTGGCTGATGCTGGTGCACAGGCAGTTATGAGTGCCTCTTTTACTCCTCAGTCAGGCGATATTTATATTATGCGTGAGAGCGATAGCTATAAATTTGGAAATCATGTAGGATTTGTAACTGATTTTGTGAATGGTACTATTCATATAGTGGCGGGAAATAATGGGAGTAATGGGTGGGAAAAAAATAAAGTTGAATGTAGAAACAGTTCAAGCAACTATTATTATAAGCTTAGCAATGTTAAAGGTGGTAAGTGCCCTGTTGTAGCTTTTATTCGCCCTAATTATGCAAGCATAGATGGCAGCGGTATCACCCCCACGTTCACCCTCCCCGCCGCCATGTCCTCCACCACCTCCGCACAGGCACAGACCAACATCGTCTCATACGGAAAGCAGCTTGTTGGCTATAACCGCGGCACATTCCAAGCGGCGGGATGTACAGATATTCCTTCCGGAGACTGGAATACATGGTTCCTTAAGCTCTGCGGCAAGCAGGTCGGGGTAGACGGGCTATTTAGTGCAAAGACACAGGCTTCGGAATTTTGCACGGATATGATACAGAATTATGGCGCGAAGGGATATTATTATACGGATACCAAATGGATAACCGATCAGGACAAAGCGGCTCTAAACGGCTCGCAGGCGGTCACGAAGTCAACCTTCACGCCACAGATAGGGGATATCTATATCTTGAATGAATCCGGCTCAGGGTATATGAATCAGGTAGGGTTCGTGGCTGATGTGGTAAACGGCTCCGTTTATGCTCTGGTAGGCAACAACGGTACGGCGCAGGAGGTGCAGTATAGGGCCAGCACTACCAATTATTTCTACCAGATTAGCAATGAAGCCTGCCCGATCATAGGCTACATACGCCCTAACTATGCTTTGCTGGATGGCGCTGTGGATAACGAGCCGCCCAAGATTTCCGACGCAAGGGTGGTGGACCGGGATGGCGAAGGATACACGCTTTCCTGCACGGTCACGGATAACGTGGGGGTGACAAGCGTGGTCTTCCCCACATGGACGCTGAATAACGGTCAGGATGACCTTCAGCAGCCTTGGCCCGCTTATACCTCCCGAAACGGGGATACCTATTTGTTTCGGGTCAATATTTCCGATCACAACAATGAGTATGGCAAGTACGCTACACACATATATGCTTATGATGCGGCGGGGAACAATGTGTTCGTAGAGGTTATTGAAACATTGGAGGCTCCCCATACGCACAGTGGCACACTCGTGGCGGCGAAACCCTCCACCTGCACCGATTACGGCAATGTGGCGTATTATGTCTGTGCCTGCGGCGCGTGGTTTGCCGATAGTGCGTGCAATAATGTGATTACGGACAGCAGGGAAGTTATGACTGCGCCTTTGGGACATAATTTTATCGGTACATATGAATATGTCGATTATGCGGAACACATGAGTGTCTGTGCCAACGGCTGCGGTACAAAACAGAGGGAGACACACACGGATGCAGACAATGATAAAATTTGTGACCTTTGCAAGGGGGAGACTGTCGAGCCGTCCAAGAAGGGCCTGCATGTGACCTTGGCGAATCCGAACGTTTCCTTCGTTTATACGGGTAAGGCAGTCACGCCAGAAATTATTGTGGAAAATAATGGTGAAGCTCTCACCCCGGGGATAGATTATACCGTAAAATACACAAACAATAAGGATGCGTCTATTACCAAGCCGGAGAAAAGCAAACCACGCATTACCGTGACGGGTAAGAATAATCTCTCGGGGAGCACATATACCACATTTGACATTCAACCGAAGAATATCGGAGACAGCGACGTGGCGGCGGGGAATCTGCTGGTCGCAGCGGGGAGCAAGGCGGTTCCGTCGCTGGTATATCGGAGCGAGAAGTTATCCTCAAAGGATATAACTGTCGAGGACGCGCAAAAGAAATTCACGGAGGACGGGGAACTGCGGGTAACCGGAAAGGGGAATTATACCGGCAGCAGGACAATTCCCGTGAGGGTGGTGCAAAAAAGTGCCATGAAGAAATTTTCCGTGACATTGGGACCGGAGAAGCTGGTGTACAATGGCAGTGAGCAAAGGCTTTCCTTTAGCGTGCTGGACAGCTCCACAAAAGAGGCTTTGCGGGAAAATACAGATTATCAGGTTATCTATTCCGGCAATCTGACCGATGCGGGAACGGTAAAGTTCAGTGTGATAGGCATGGGGGAGTATACCGGAACGGTGGTGAAAAGCTACAAGATCAGTCCGCTTGCGGTAAAAAGCGGAATCAGTGTCAAGGGGATTAATACAGCGGGTTATCCGTATTCCTCTAAGGGCGTGACAATCGGCAAGGATATAACGGTAAGCTATGGAGCGATGGTATTAAAGGAGGGCAGGGATTATCGAATCAGTTATAGCGGTAACAGGAAAGTCAGCACGGCAAAGTCAACTGCCAAGTATACCATATCCTTTATAGGTAATTATAAAGGAAGCGCGGCGCTAAAGGGAACCTTTTCAATCTATGCGTCCGAGGTGAGTCATACAACCCCGGGATTGGAGGTGATCATGCCGGACAAAATCTATACCGGGAAGGCAGGAGCTTATCAATCGACTCCCTATATTATGGTGTCAAAAGCTTTGCTTAAGAAGACAGATTATACCGTGAAATACTATAAAGATGCAGCTATGACTCAGGAGATCAAGGGACGCGCCAATCAAATATCGCTGAGGTCAGACGAGGAATACGCCACTATATATGCCAAGATAGTATTCAAGGGAAATTATTCGTCTGTCAATGGGCAGGACGGATATGTGGCAGCGTCCTATAAGGTATATAATAAGAAATTATACCAAGACCTGTCCAAGGCGAGAGTGACCTTTGTGGATGCTTCGGGCAAAGCCATAAAGAAATCGGAGTACACGGGCAGGGCAATCACGCCCAAGGTGAAGCTGGAGTTCAAGGGGGACAAGGGTTATGTAGAGGTGCCTTCCGACCAATATAAGGTAGTCTACGTGAATAATGTCAATAAGGGAACAGCGACAGCCATTATTACCGGAACGGGACGCTCCTATGGCGGCAGCAAGATTGCCACTTTTCAGATCGCTTCAAAGAACGTGAGAAGTCTGGCGGATTTTTGGAGCGGGTTATTTGGATGGTCGAATTCATAGCGGGGTAAGTTTTTCTGTCGAATAAGAGGTATTGTCAAAATATTAAAAAACTGCTTGCAAAATATTTCCTTGGACAAACTGCACAAAAAATATAAACACACCCGTATTTAAAAAGGTGGAAAATTAAAGCAGTTAAAAACTTATCCACATTTTGGCGTCCCAAAAAGCAGATGTAAGGCACTTATACACCAAGTTATACACATTATCCACCGTTTTCTGTTTGAAAAAAGGGGTTGACGATACCTGTCAAGCAAAACTTATGTTTTGTGAAGTTCTCCTAAAATTTCACAAATCGCCGCAAATCGACAAAATTTCTATTGACAAGCCCAATGTCAAAAAGATGGAAATAATTTGTGAAATTGTTGCATAACGTACACAAAATATGGTATAATGCACCTACAATAAACTACCGAAAGGGATGATAGCATGAGATTTGTAATTGTAGGCAGAAACATTGACGTAACACCGGGTCTTAGATCCGCGGTGGAGGACAAGCTTGGCAAGCTGGACAAGTATTTTAACCCCGACACAGAAGTACATGTAACCTTGAGTGTGGAGAAGGAGAGACAGAAGATTGAAGTTACCATACCCGTGAAGGGCAGCATTATCCGTTCTGAGCAGGTCTGCAACGATATGTATGTATCCATTGATCTGGTGGAGGAGATCATCGAGCGGCAGCTGAAAAGATATAAGAATAAGATCGTGGACAAGCAGCAGGCGGCAGGCGATTTCAGCAAGATGTATGTGGAAAACGATTACATGGATGAAGAGGATATCAAGATTGTGCGCACCAAGAAGTTCGATATCAAGCCCATGTATCCGGAGGACGCCTGCATACAGATGGAGCTTCTCGGGCACAATTTCTTCGTGTTCTGCAACGCGGAGACGGATCAGGTGAACGTGGTATACAAGAGAAAGGGCGATACCTACGGATTGATTGAGCCGGAGAGTTAAGCACATAGTTTTGCAGTTCCCCACATAGAATGAGATGAATGAAGCTGTGTGGGTGAGTACATGCGTATAAGTAGATTGCGACAAGCACTGTTGGGAGGGGTAATTGCTCTGGCAGTGCTTGCTTTGTTGTGGGAGGGACGAGACCATCGGGTGGAGACGGCTGCCACGGGGCAGGATTATATCAAATGGGTGGATTTTACCGTGTCCTATGAGGCGCTTTGTCGGGCTTACGATTGGGATGTGGAGACTCATGGGACGGAGCATGAGGTGCATTGGGTGGAGCTTTTGGCGTACACGGCGGCGCGGACGGGCGGAGAGTTTGACAAAAAGGCGATGAGCATTCTGAATGAGACGGCGCAGAAGCTTTCAGCGGGAGAGGCTGTGATGGAGGAGCTTGTGTCGGATCTGAAATATTATGCCTATTATAAGGAGGCATACACGGCGGTTCTGGGAGGTATGGTGGGCGAATACGAGTTGCAGGTGCAGGACGAGAACGGACACGTGAATTGGGAGCACAAGTATGGTTTAAAGGCGTATTTTCCGCTGGCGAGGGGATTTGACTATTCTCATTTTGACGATTTTGGCGTCAGCAGGAGCTACGGCTACAAGAGAAAGCATCTGGGGCATGACATGATGGGGCTCACGGGGACTCCCATCATGGCGATCGAATCCGGCAGGGTGGAGGCACTGGGCTGGAACCAGTACGGCGGCTGGCGCGTGGGCATCCGCAGTCTGGACGGCAAGCGTTACTATTATTACGCGCATCTTCGCCAGAACTATCCCTTTGCGGAGAATGTGGAGGAGGGCAGCATTGTCACGGCGGGAGACGTGATCGGATATATGGGGCACACGGGTTATTCCACCAAGGAGAATGTCAATAATATAGAAGTAACGCATTTGCATTGGGGGTTGGAGCTGATTTTTGACGAGTCCCAGAAGGAGAGCGACAACGAGATCTGGATTGACGTGTATCCGCTGACGAGGTTTCTGGCGAAGCACACGCAGCCCGCGGAGAAGGTGGAGGGTACGAAGGAATGGGTGCGGACAACGGGGATGCGAGACCCTGCGGTGGAGGAGTATGAGGCGCAGTCTCCAGAAATAAAGCAGCCAGAGGAGAAGCAGGAACGGATAACAGGAACATTGTCAGAGGAAGAAGCTTATGAAGGAAATATGTAGGAGAGCATTTCAGATGCTTTGGAAGGACATGGCTTGGAATAGTAGTCAAGGCTGATTATATGGTTTGTGGAATTGTTGCGTTTGTCAGCAGTTCCACAAATATATTCAGAACAGCAATGGGAGTGTATGCTTCATGTATTGAGCTTTTGGAAGACATTAAAAAATATGAGTGTTTATTGCGATGGCTTTGCTGATGTGTTATACTTAAGGCAAGCAAATCTTATCCCTTTTTGCATTTGTAAAAAGGTGATTGACAAATCCTTAGTCAAGCTGTTATAAGGATTACCCTTTGAGG
>JAMPHH010000095.1 GCA_023663505.1 Muribaculum sp. | reverse complement strand
TCCACATTCCCCTGCATCCTCTTAAAAACCTCGGAAGATGTCAGCGGAGTGTTGCTTGCCCAAAGAACCTCCATGATCAGCCATTCGCTTGGTGTAATTTCTTCCTTTGCCATGTTTCATCCTTCCTTTCGCTTTATTCCCGCGAGCAATGAGCCAAGTCAACTTTGTGGCAATGCTTGCATAAACATAAAACCAATGAAATTGATTTTATGAATGCTGCGAGGGTCAATGCCTTGCGAATTGCAGTGTTGCATTTACTTCGTCAATTTATATATCGGTCAATCCTTGTTAATTATTAATGGTAGTTGACGTTTTTGTTATAATAATAGTTACCATTATGCCCTAAAGTGAAAAGCCCTGCATATTTATCATACACAGAGCCTTTCTAATCTCTTTTATCAGCTAATTTTCCATAGTCAAAGCTTCTCATAGATTTCCTTCTCCCAAAACGCCATATATAGTTCCTATTCTTCCTCATATCTTGGCAGCGTCACCACCGTATAATCATGCTTCATCGCCGGCAGAAGCTTCTCCGTTAAATCCCTCGTGGCGAATTTGATACTTGAAGTATTGATGCAGGGGTGGCAGCCTATCTCCGTCCCCCGAAGCACCTCCTCGTCAATGACAAGCCGCACCTTATTTGCCTTGTCGTTCATAAGCCCCATAACGCTGACGGAGCCCGGCGTGATATCGAGATACTGCTCCATATAGCTTTCGTTTGCAAAGGAAAGTCTTGATACGCCAAGCTCCTTTGATAGATCCTTGGTCTTGAACCTCTTATCCCCCGGCATCATCAACAGGTAAAAATCCGTTTCCTGACGGTTGCACAGAAACAGATTCTTGCAGATAGTCGCCTGCAAAGCCTTGTCTATCTCCTCGCATACCTCCATCGTCATGGCTGCGGCATGGTCAATCCTCCTGTATTCTATCCCCAGTTGGTCTAGGAAATCATAGGTTCTGATCTCCTTTTCAAGTCTCCCGCCACAATCCGCAGGACGGCCGATTTTAAGCTCAAGCATTTGTAACTCCTCACAATCCTATTCCATATATAGCCATACATCAACCATGGCATTGATAATCACTCAGCCGACGCCGAGCCTTCAGATACCACAGTGGAGCCTTGGACAGGTACAAGCCCAGCTTTTCCTGCAGCCTGCGCGCCTCCTCATTCCCTGTCGGGATATGACAATACGGCATATGCCCTGTCTCCAACAATCTGTTAATGGCAAACGCCTCCAGAGAACTTTCAAAGCCCTGCCGCCTGTGGGCTTCGTCCACATAAAGCATACCGACCGCGCCCGTGGAATGCCAGCCCGCGAAGCCAACCATATCGTCTCCCACATAAAGTCCATACATAGCATTGCCCGCAATCCTCCCGAGAAGATACTCCTCGTCCAATCCCTCGCAATGCTCTCTCAGATAGGGAAGGTCGTCCGCTGTGAGCGGGCGGATATCCTTATATTTGACAGGCAAAAGATTCCTCTGTGTATAACATGCCTGCAGGCACTCATAGACCACCTCAAAGCCCTGCTTCTCCAATATTTTGTTCCAAAATTCCTGAGAAGTGATAATCCATGCTGTATCCTGTGGAATATTTGGCAAAAGATATTCCGCTATCTCCTCGTTTCCGGCACTCGCCATACATGTTCTGACACCCTTGTCATAAACCAAGACTCCTTCTCTATCAATCAGGGTTGCGCCATGATTCTTAGCATCGTCGTCCGCCTCCGTAGCACTGTTTCCTTCCACAGTCGTCAGGCTTGCGCCATGATTGGCAATCTCCCCTTCCAAGTCCGCCAAGATTGTCCCACGCCCACAGGCTAGGCTTTCCATCATGTGACAGTTCTGCCGTTTATTGGCGGAGAGCCGTTTGATCAATTCCTCCCGTCTCCTGTATTGCTCGTACAGGTCGGGTCTTCGCTCCATGGTCAAAAGCTTGGACTGCTCCAACCGCCACTGAACAATCCTTCTGCGGTTGCCGGACAGGAGCACCTTGGGAACCGCCTTCCCGCGCCACACCTCCGGTCTGGAATACTGTGGGTATTCCAACAAATCAATATGAAAACTCTCCGTCTCGGCGGACTCGTCATTGTGCAGCACCCCCGGCACCAGTCGGGAGATCGCGTCAATCATGACCATCGCCGGAAGCTCACCGCCCGTGAGCACATAATCCCCGATAGACACATAATCCGTCACAATCTCGTCAAGCACGCGGGCGTCAATTCCCTCATAATGCCCGCAAAGGAATATCAATTCCTCCTCCTTCGCCAAATCAAAAGCATATTCCTGCGTGAACGCGGTTCCCTGAGGGGTGACATATATCGTCCGCGGCGGCTTGCGCCCGCTACCCGCAGGTTCCTTTGCGCTTCTCCCCGTCGCACTCCATTCACGGTTGTCCGAACCGCCAATCTTTCGGACAACCGACTGCCACGCATCGTACACGGGCTGCGCCTGCATCAGCATTCCCGCTCCCCCGCCATAAGTATAATCGTCCACCTTCCCATGCTTATCCGTGGAAAAATCCCGAATATTCACGGCCTCAATCCTTATGCAATTCCTCTCCACCGCCCTTCCTATGATGCTTGTGTGCAAGCCCTGCATCACCATCTCAGGAAAAAGCGTCAACACATGAAATCTCATCATCTCAGTCCAAAAGCCCGTCCAATATATGAATCTGTATCTCGCCCGCTTCTATGTCCACCCCAAGGACACACTCCTTGATCGCGGGCAGCAGCAATTCCCTTCCATCTTTTAAATCAATCACATAGACGTCATTGGCTCCGGTCTCCATCACCTCGCGCAAAACGCCTATCTCCTCTCCCGCTTCATTCAACACCCGAAGCCCCATCAAATCCGCGATAAAATACTCGTCCCGTCCGAGCCTCACCGCGTGTTCCCTGTCAACATAGAGACTCCTTTGCCGCAATTTCTGTATCTCCTCGGGCGTATCTATCCCTTTGAACTTCAGGATTACAAGATTTTTAAAAAATTTAACGCCCTCTATCTCCAACAAAATGTCTCTGCCATCGGAATCCAGAATAACCTCCCTGAGCCGTTTGAAACGCTTCGGGTCATCTGTTGTGGGATAAATCTTTGCCTCTCCCCTCACGCCGTGGGAGGCAGTGATGATTCCCACCTGAAACCTATCCTCCATACCTTTTCTTCCCCCATTGTTCCCTCAACTTGTGCGATATACAACAAGGCGGAATGTGCTGGTTTTACAGCTCATTCCGCCGCCTGTTCCAATCTTAGACGATTTCCACGTCCACCCTTGTATTGTCTTTGGACGCTGCCGCCTTCACCACAGCTCGGATCGCCTTGGCAATCCTTCCCTGTTTGCCGATCACCTTACCCATATCGGAAGCAGCCACATGTAGTTCAAGGACGGTATATCTTCCCTCCGTCTTTTCAGTTACAACAACCTCATCCGGATAATCCACAAGTGCCTTTGCAACCACTTCTACCAATTCCTTCATAATCCACCTCCAAAGATCAGATTATTATTTCTCGATGCCTGCAGCCTTGAACAGCTTCCCGACAACCTCTGTGGGCTGAGCGCCATTTGCCAGCCATTTCTTGGCAAGCTCCTCATTGATCTTAAAGGTACTGGGATCGGTGCTGGGGTCATAAGTACCAATCTCCTCAATGAATCTGCCGTCTCTGGGAGAACGGGAATCAGCCACGATGATTCTATAAAAAGGCGCTTTCTTCTGTCCCATTCTTCTCAATCTGATTTTTACTGCCATGTCTTTTTCCTCCATTACTTTAAAAATTATTGTTGTGTGTACCCCGAAGGGTTATATGATAAGGACTACTGCGCTTGCGCGTTAATCCCAATCTAACGTAAGTCTCTCGGCCGCCACCCTCGCAGCATTCGCCAAGTCACCACAGCTTACATTATGTTCATGCAAGCATTGACACAAAGTCAATTATATCGACTTCCCCATCGCTCGCGGGAGTCAAAAAGGAAATCTTCCTCCGCCCATCATGCCGCCGAACATACCGCCTCTGCGCTTTCCCTTGCCGCCGCCCATCTGCTTCATCAGCTTCTGGCTCTGCTCAAACTGCTTGATAAAACGGTTCACCTCGGCGATATCCACGCCCGCCCCTTTTGCGATACGATGCTTTCTGCGGGGATTGAGCAGCTTGGGATTGCGCCGCTCCTCCACGGTCATGGAGAGCACGATTGCCTCCATATGCTTTAGCTGCTTCTCGTCAATCATAGACTCCAAATCCCCTGCCTTGATCCCCATACCGGGCAGCATACTCAAAATACTGGACAAACCGCCCATGTTGCGCATCTGCTTCATGCTTTCCAGATAGTCCTCAAAGTCGAACTTACCCTTCTTCATGCGCCCCGCCATCTCGCGGCCCTTGTCCTCGTCAATATCAATGCTCTCCTGCGCCTTCTCAATCAGGGTAAGCACGTCTCCCATGCCCAAGATCCTGTTTGCCATGCGCTCCGGATAAAACTGCTCCAAATCGCTAAGCTTCTCCCCCATGCTCACAAAGAGAATCGGCCTGCCTGTCACAGCCTTTATGGAAAGTGCGGCGCCGCCTCTCGTGTCACCGTCCATCTTGGACAGCACCACGCCGTCAATGCCCACCTTATCGTCAAATTCCTTCGCCACGTTCACGGCGTCCTGACCGGTCATGGCGTCCACCACAAGAAGCGTTTGATGCACGGTAATCTTTTCCTTGATGTCCTGCAGCTCCCGCATCATATCCTCATCTACATGAAGCCGTCCGGCAGTATCCAAAATCACCACGTTATGACCGTTTTTCTCGGCATAACGAATGGCTTCCCCCGCAATCTCCACGGGCTTGTGGTCGGTTCCCATATCAAACACTTCCACATCAACTTTCCTGCCATTTACATGGAGCTGCTCCACAGCCGCGGGACGATAGATATCACATGCCACCAAAAGAGATTTTTTACCCTTCTGTTTCAGCTTCGCGGCAATCTTTGCCGTCGCAGTGGTCTTACCTGCACCCTGAAGCCCCGCCATCATGATGACGGTGATCGACTTGCCGGGCTGCATGGCAATCTCCGTGGTCTCGCTTCCCATCAGGGCGATCATTTCCTCATTTACAATCTTGATCACCATCTGACCGGGATTCAAGCCATTCATCACGTCCTGACCGATTGCCCGCTCCTCCACAGCCTTCACGAACTGCTTTACCACCTTGAAGTTCACGTCCGCCTCAAGAAGCGCCATCTTGACCTCCTTGAGAGCCGCCCGCACATCTTCCTCAGTCAGACGCCCCTTGCTTCTAAGGCTCTTAAACACATTCTGCAGTTTGTCCGTCAAGCTTTCAAACGCCATACTCAATCCTCAATCATACAAACAATTATCGCCAATAAAATACGCCGATTCACTTCATTAACTATTAGTAGAACAGCTGCCTACAAATCCTGCTGCATCTGACCCGCAAGCTCCCTGATGCGCTCCATTCGCCTCGTCAGGTCAGCGTTGTCACACGTCACAGCACTTTGTCCGTGCTCTCCCGCGTCCGCGCTCTTCTGTGCCTTGCCGATGGCGTCCGTCCCCTGCTCAAGCCTTGTAAGCTCCTCAATCTCCGACAGCTTTGCCTTGGCATCTGCGAAACGCTCCAACAGATGAAGCTTTGCCTCGTAGTCCTGCAAAATCTTATCACACCGCTTGATCAGATCGTGAACGCCTTGTCTGCTGATGCCCCGCATCTCGGCAATCTCGCCAAGGGACATGTCATTGTAGACCGCGTCCTCATAAATGCTCCGCTGGTGCTCAGTAAGCAGCTCTCCGTAAAAATCATATAAAAGCGTCTGCTCATATATCTTTTCCATGACACCCCACCCGAAAGGTATAGCTTCGTCATATTTTTGATATCGACTTTGCTATCTTACTATAAAAAGAAGGGGGTGTCAAGTATTTTTTCTTTACACTTGATTGTAGCAGGCAGGTATATGAATATTATCGTCCTGTTTGCATAAGGTAATGGTTTATTCCCGCGGGCAATGAGCCAAACGGCCATGCTTGCATGGACATTTGGCGAATGCCGCGAGGGTCAATACCCCGCTGCTTGCAGCGTTTCAAATTCCATGCCCCGTTGCTTGCAGTGGGGTTATTGACTTTTATCTACTGACCAATTCTCTATTCAGCTCCCGATAAGTATGGCATATGAGAAATACCGCAATCACAAAGGTCAAAACATCTGATACAGGCATAGAATACAGTACCCCGTCCAAGCCAAACAGGAGCGGCAATAACAGTGCAAATCCCACACCAAACACAATTTCTCTGACCATAGAAAGGATCGTGGACGCAGCCGCTTTTCCCATAGCCTGCAGGAATATGAAACAAGCCTTGTTGA
>JAMPHH010000094.1 GCA_023663505.1 Muribaculum sp. | reverse complement strand
GCTTATGAATATACAATCTGCACAATTCGGATTCCAGAAAATATCGTTTCGCAATCGCCTACAGCAATCCCTAATCTGCTGTCTCCTTTGTCATATCTCCATTCTTTCTCAACACAGCCAATTTGTTTGAGATATTTTTTACCGCCGGTATCCACCCGAACAGGCGGTACACGGGCATAATGATTTTCATGCCTTCCACAAGGCTGACGTCGCGAACCCACGTGTATTCCGGAGCAATTTTCTCAAGCTCTTTGCCGGATTTGATTCCCCAGCTGAACCTTGCCGACGTCCTGTGAATGGATTTTTCCTTAACGTTTTTCACGACCCACGGATTCATAATCTCCACAATAACGTCCGCAGCATGAAAACGGTTGCTGATAATTGACAGTATCTTTTTTACATCCTGTTCCGACAGATACATCACCAAGCCTTCTATCATGACAAGAACCCTGCCCTGAGGTTCTTCAATCATGTCCGCCCAGCCTTCGTCCATAGCGGACTTCGCAATCATAGAAATATGACCGTTTTCCTCAAGGAACCGACGGCGGACTTCTATGGTCTCCGGAAGGTCAATGTTATACCAGCGTACAGACCCGCTTATATTCAGACGGTATGCCCTTGTATCCATTCCGCAGGCAATATTGATAACTGTACATTCCGGATTTTCCCTGATAAAATCGCCTGCCATACGGTCGAGCAGTATGGTTCTGGCAATCACGCCCTGAGACATCGCCGAGTCTTTTCCTGCCGCGGAAAAATCGTAGTCCATTCTTGAAACAATTTCCTCGGCTTTGCCATCGTGAAATTCAGCATTTTTCTGTTTGGAATATTCCGCTCTTGCGTATAGCGTCTGAAGCATCGTCTCGGGAACACCCTGCAGTTTTATTTTTTCCATACTTATCCCCCTTGCATATCGCAGCTTCAACCTGCGATACTGCCACCAATAAATGCTTTAACAGCACAAACAATCCAAGAACCGGTGCATCTAAGTCATTCCGTAATGCCATGCTTCTTTGCAAATTCCGCAACCGGACATTTCGTAAAGCTGTATCGCACAATGCCGTTTTCTCTGTCATACGCTTGAATGACTGCCGTAAAATCATCAGGATACTTTTCTGCGTGCTTATTTGCCTTCCTGTTTGCAGCATTAAATATCAATCCGAGAAGATTCATTGTCCATTTATGGTTCGCATTGAATAGCTTCCCAAGGATTCGGAAAGAAGCCATGAATATTTCAAATGACACAGGCTGCAGTTCTTCCAAGGAATGTCTCTTTGGCTCAGACGCACAATAGGCAAACAGTAAAATACTGTCATAAATCTGGGCGGCATGGGGACTCTTTTTTCCTCCAAAATCCGATGCGTCCTCCAGAAATTTAACATATTGCCGCTGTACCCCGTCCCACACTTTTTCCGCCTCTAAACCGTATTCCCTTTTTATCCAGCCGCGCAGTACTCTTTTCGCATGACGGGAATACAATATATGCTTTTTGCGGTCAAATTCTAATTCTCTATCCTTCATGTGATAAGCCTTCTCTCATTGTCCACCAAAATGGCATCATCAGAAACAGCCTTTTTCCTCTTTTGGGTTATCAGAAGCAATCCGCCAAACATCCAGATATTCCCGAGGCTGATCCACCCCGTCGCAAGCGCATTCGTAAACGGCAGATTGGGAAGCTTTAATACCACCGCCGCCAGCAGACCGAACAGAACCGAAAACACCCATGTCCATTCCGGAAGCGGCGTCAATCCCTTGGCGAAGGCTTTTATCTGCGTCACTATCATGATCAAAAAGAAAATCAGGAACAGAGCCGTCGCAGGCGCAAGGAAATACGTCAGAAATTCCATTGTCATTTCAAACGCCTGATCCGGACTAAACTCATACATTTTCTTCAGGAAATAAACCGTCGCACAACAGGGGACATGAACTCCGCAGCCTCCGAAGATCAAGCAGCCGAAAATCCCCGTGCGGTATGTATGCGCATATTTTTCGCTTTTACCGACTATCAGCCGATAAATTGAAAAATAGCAGAGACACTCCAACGGGATTCCTATCATCCCTAAAACTGCCGACCAGAATATCCTTCCGTCCGATACGGTCAGATATCTTGCAAAAGTTACGGGAATGCCTGATACCGCACTATCCGCAGCCCCATAGCCTAGCAGCATATCCCCCGTCAGTACCATGACCGCAGCGACAAGCCCGATTTTAAAAAGATGCCTGATTCTCGGCATATCCAACTCACTGCTGATGCCAATATTGTTAAAATGATTTCCTGTGTTGCTCATATTTTCCCTTTCTACTTTAACAGCAGCGCAATGACTGCCGAAACTGCCGCCATTGCTTGCATGGACAGTTGGAGAATGCCGCGAGGGTATTGACTCGATCATATCCGGTCACTATATTTTCCACCCCACGGCAAGCTCGCGGGCATCGACAAACCGCCTGTAAATTCCGTTGCTCTGCATCAGCTCCTCGTGTCTGCCCTGCTCCACGATCCTGCCTCGGTCAACCACAAGAATCCGATCGGCATTCCGCACGGTTTTCAGGCGGTGGGCGATCATCAGGATCGTTTTCTCTCTGGTCAGCGCGTCGATTGCCGCCATCAGCTCCCTCTCATTCTCGGGGTCCACGTTGGCTGTCGCCTCATCCAGAATAATGATCGGCGCATTTTTCATAATGGCGCGGGCAATGGATATCCGCTGTTTTTCCCCGCCGGAGAGCGACGCTCCGCCCTCCCCGATCCTTGTCTCATACCCGTCCGGAAGCTGCATGATAAAATCATGACAGCAGGCGGCTTTTGCCGCTTCAATCACCCGTTCCATATCTGCATCGGGCTGTCCGAAGCGGATATTGTTGGCTATGGTATCCTGAAACAGATAGACATTCTGGAACACAAAGCTGAAATTCTTCATCAGACTGTCATAGCTGTAATCCTTTACGTCCATTCCTCCCAGTTTCACGCTCCCCTCCTGCACGTCCCAGAATCGGGAGATCAGGTGGCATAAAGTAGTCTTGCCGCCACCGCTCGGGCCGACGATAGCCGTGGTGGTCTTCTCCGGAATATGCACGGAAATCCCGTCAATGATTTTTTTCTTATCATAGGAGAAGCTGATATTGTCCACATCAATGTCAAAATTCTGCGGCGCGGCTTCCTGTCCGCTGATATCCATCGGCTCCAGATCGAGGATTGCCTGCGCCTGATCCACGCTTAAGTCAACGGCGCGCAGCAAGGAAGAATAATTTCCCGCGCTGTCCAGACCGGAATAAAGCAGAAAGGAACTAATCATCATGACAATGCAGGTCAGAAGCTCCATACTCCCATCTAAATAAAAATACAGCGACAATATACACATCACAATTCCCGTCATCTTCGTGACAAAGTTCTGCACCATCATATACGGAATAAAGCGAAATTCCATCTTTGTATTGACCGCGACGCTCTCATCAACGGCTTGTTTTAGCTTTTCACTCTTATCCCCCGTCAGGTGAAAAGCCTTCACCTCCGAAATGCCCTGAATGTATTCCAGCACCTTTTCCACCAGCCCCGCGTCTGCAGCGATCTTTCGCGGAGCCATCTGTGCGGAGGCCTTCTGCAGCCCGCTGTTTACCAGAAAAAATAGAATCAGCCCCGCCAAGACCACCAGACCGATGCGCCAGTCATATACAAACAGCATTGCGGCGATCAGGGCAGTCGTCAGGATTCCCGAGGTGGTCATCATCACCACGCGGGTCGCAATATTCGCCAGATTCTCCATGGTGTTCGTTGTCACGGAGGTAATATAGCCAAGGCTGTTTTGATTAAAGTATCCCATCGGCAGGTAGCGGAGATGTTCCGCGATCTCAATCCTTTTCCCCGCGCAGGTGTCATAGCCCGCCTCGGTCTGCAGCATGGTGGAGCGGTATTTTACCACGGAACCGCCCGCGATACTGAGCAGCATGATACCGAGGCTTGTCAGAATCGTTTTGTTCGTCACGCCCTCCTCTATAGCTGCCCCAAGCATGACTGCAATCGCCGGAATCTTCAATGCCTCAAAGAATGCCAGCAGCACGCCGCACACAATGGACAGATATAATTTCTTTTTATTTTCACCGCCGCAAAAATCAAAAAACTTCCGCAATATCTTAAGCATGAACCACACCTCCAATCTCCGCTTGTCTATCCGCCCTGGCTTTATCTGCAGCGCCTTTCTCCGCCCTGTCCTTCACCGATATATGCGCCTCCCACATCTCCTTATACAAACCGTTCTGCGCCAAAAGCTCTCCATGAGTCCCCTGTGCGTCCAATTTTCCATTCTTCATCACAAAAATCCGGTCGGCATCTGCTATGGTGGAAAGACGGTGGGCGATGACAATCAACGTCTTCCCTTTGATCAGCTTCGCCACCGCAGCCTGTATCACCGCCTCATTCTCGGGGTCAGTGTATGCCGTCGCCTCGTCCAAAATAACGATAGGCGCGTCCTTTAGCATTGCGCGGGCAATGGCAATCCTCTGGCATTCCCCGCCGGACAGATGCCCGCCTGCGCCGCCCGCAATCGTGTCATAGCCTTTTTCCAGTCCCATAATAAATTCATGGCATCCGCTGCGTTTCGCAGCCTCCTCCACCTCCGCGTCCGTCGCATCCTTTCTTCCCATGCGGATATTCTCCCGAATCGTATCGTCAAATAGGTAGTTATCCTGAGAGACATACGCCACCATCTGATGATAGTCCTGCAGCGGGATTTCCCGAATATCCACGCCGCCCACACAGATGCTTCCGCCGTCCACATCCCACAAGGACGCGATAAGCTTCGCCAGTGTGGACTTACCGGAGCCGGAGGGACCTACAATGGCATTCACCGTACCCTCCATGATATTCATGCTGATACCGTGAAGCACTTCCATGGAACGTTCTCGTTCTTTTCCCACAGAATGCGCTTCCATGAAACGTTCTCCTTCCATGGAATGCTTTCCTTCCGTGGATTGCTTTCCTTCCGTGGATTGCCCCTCCTCCATGCAAGATTCTCCGCCCGTTTTATGGTAGCCGAACCGTATATTTTCCACCTTGATATCGTAATTGTTCGGCAGCTTTTCTGCTCTCGTTGGTCTTTGCAGCTCCTCCTGTGTCAGGATTGCGGCCACCTCGCCGATGATCGACTGCATCTGGCGCAAATCATCGCTGTACGCCATACAGGTGATGATCGGTGCGATCAATCCCACCGAAATCATAATGACCAGAATAAAATCAGCCGTAGAAAGGCTCCCGTTTTTTATGAACAGACCGCCGATCGGCAGTACGGCAGCCATGGTACTCGGCATGACCAGCATAGCGATTGTAAAAGGCACATTGCAGGTGCGCATCCAGTCCACAAAGCAGTCTGACCCCTCCTTTGCCGCCACGACAAAGCGCTCATAGGAGCTCTTTGCCTTTCCGAACGCCTTAATCACCTCGATACCGTTTATGTATTCCACCGCCACATCGTTCAGCGCCTTGGTCTTAACGATCGTATTCTGGTAGTATTTATCGTAACCTACCATCATTCCCATATAACAGAGCAGCCCCAGCGGCACCGTCACAAGCGACGCCAACGCCATACGCCAGTCGATTGTAAACAGGTACACTACAAGCACCACAGGCGCAAGCAGATTGGAAGTAAATTCCGGCAATATATGCGCAAGCGTCGTCTCTATGCTGTCCACCCGCTCCACAATGGTATTTTTCAAGCTGCCGGACGGCGTATCCAGAACCGTCCCCAACGGCAGACGCACCAGTTTATCCAGAAGACGCTTGCGGATATTCCCCAGCACATAAAAGGTAGCTTTATGGGACAATGATGTGGAAATTGCATGGAACACCACATTCCCTGTCCACAAGGCAGCCATGATGAGACAGTCCGTCATATAAGCGGATACCTCTCGGTTCCCTTCTACAAGCCTCTGAATCATATGCCCCATGATAAGGAACGGAGCCACGGCGCACAGGACTCCTGCGGCTGCCACTGCCACACTGGCAATATACAAGGTCTTCCGCTTTGCCGCAAATTCAAAGATCCAGCTCCACGCAGAACGCGCTTTTTGTTTTTTCAATTTGATCACTCTCCTTCGTATTTTATCTGACAAGCGCCCCAATTCCCGCACAGATCAACCCCGTCAGGGGACAGACAATCAAGGGCCACATAATACAGTGTTCGGGAATCGCCGCCGTAAGCATCCACTTTTTCAGATTCCATGCCTCACAATGCTCCGTCCCTTGAAGCATGAGTCCTTTCTTTTTCACAATCCCTCTGAAAAACCAGTCCAGACCGAAAAAATCCCCAAGATTGACAAAGAACATCTCCACATAGCCCGTCCGGAACAGATTCCAAAAACCAACCACGCCCGCCTGTCTTGCACTGACAGCCATATAGATAAAGATCAGTATATACAGCGGATAAAGCACGCCCGCCAGTATGGCAACTTCCCTCTTTTCCCTCTTTGGAGCCGCCTTCCTGATTTCCGCAGGCAGTATTTTGGAGAAGGCATTCGGCACAAGCATCCATAGCAGCGCTGCCGTCACATTAAACACCGCGCACATCGCAATGCCGTCTAATATCGTTCTTTCCCACACCATGACCTTTACGTCTCCTTTCGCACAGCAGCTTCATTAGGCGTTTGCGAAACGCTATTTTCCGGAACCCGAATTGTGCAGATTGTATATTCATAAGCAGACCTTAGCGAACCGTTGGCACACAACGTAACTTCGTTACGATTGGCGCTGTATTTTAGCGCCTTGAGGTGAGATTTA
>JAMPHH010000093.1 GCA_023663505.1 Muribaculum sp. | reverse complement strand
CCATGGTTACCAAGATGAGCTTCCGTTACCTGAACACCCTGACCAACCTTGGACCCTCTCCCGAGCCTAACTTGACCGTACTTTGGTCCACCAGACTTCCCGAGGGCTGGAAGAAATACTGTGCGAAGATGTCTATTCAGACTTCCTCCATCCAGTACGAGAACGACGATCTGATGAGACCTGTTCACGGAGACGACTACGGCATCGCTTGCTGCGTATCCTCCATGGTGATCGGCAAGGAGATGCAGTTCTTCGGCGCTCGTGCAAACGTTGCAAAATGTCTGCTGTACGCTTTGAACGGCGGCGTGGACGAAGTGACCAAGAAGCAGGTAGGGCCTAAGTACCGCCCCGTTAGCGGCGATGTGCTTGATTACGATGACGTAATGAGCAAGTTCATCGACATGCTGGAGTGGCAGGCTGACGTTTATGTAAACACCCTGAACATCATTCACTATATGCATGACAAATACTGCTATGAGAGAGCGGAGATGGCTCTTCATGACAGAGACGTAAAGCGTTACTTTGCAACCGGCGTGGCTGGTCTGTCCATCGTGGCTGACTCCCTCTCCGCTATCAAGTACGCAAAGGTTGAGCCGATCCGCGACGAAGACGGCATCATCGTTGACTTCAAGACCACGGGCGACTTCCCCAAATACGGCAACGACGACGACCGCGTGGACAGCATCGCACAGGAAGTGGTTCACAAGTTCATGACGGCTGTCAGAAGACATCACACCTACAGAAACGGTATTCCTACCACGTCCATCCTGACCATTACCTCCAACGTAACCTATGGTAAGGCTACCGGAAACACTCCGGACGGACGTAAGAAAGGCCAGCCTTTCGCTCCCGGTGCGAACCCCATGCACGGCCGCGATACCCACGGTGCGGTAGCTTCCCTGTCTTCCGTATCCAAGCTTCCTTTCAACGATGCACAGGACGGTATCTCCAATACCTTCACCATCATCCCCGGCGCTCTGGGCAAAGAGGATAAGGTGTTTGCCGGTGATATCGAACTCGATTTGAACAAATAACTTTCGGGGATCACGATATCACCGTGTGATACTCGAACTCGATCTGAACAAATAACTTGCAAGGATCACAGGAGGCACACAATGGACGAGAAACAGATGATTGATGACCTTGTAAAAATGCTGGATTCCGGCATACAGGGCGGCGTCGGACATGTCAATGTGGACGCCAATACCGAAGAGGAGACATCAAAGAACGTTCAGACCATGGGCTGCACGGATTGTTCCAGAACACCGTTGGCCTGTAGTGTACCGACGCTTCACGAGGGATTGGACGACTATAAATAGCGCGCATTCCTCATGAGAACCATAAACAACCTGTCCGGGGGGCTTGCCGCCCTCCGGGCAAACATAAAATCGAATAGGAGGACAAACAAATGGCTACAAATTCCGCACAGGTTGACAACCTTGTAAACTTACTGGATGGCTACGCTACCAAAGGCGGTCATCATCTGAATGTAAACGTTCTCAACAGAGACACTCTGCTGGATGCACAGAAACATCCCGAGAACTATCCTCAGCTTACGATCCGCGTGTCCGGCTATGCAGTAAACTTCATCAAGCTGACGCCCGAGCAGCAGGCTGACGTAATCTCCCGTACTTTCCACGAGTCCATCTAAGCGACTCCGGGCAGATTGCGAACACAATCTAATATTTGACAGTTTTAAGGGGCTGTCGCTTTAACGATTGAAATATCGTGAAGCGGCAGCCCCAAGTTCATACAATTTATCAAATCTCTTACGTTTGTTTGATGGCCTTCACAGGAACAATACCGTCCATCAGCTTAAGTCAATTACTTAGGATTGTGAATATACATCCCTTGGGTTGATTGTAAATTTCACTGTTACTTTTCCGCCATACAGTCCGGCGCCGTTTATGGTGACGCTCCCCTTGTTCCTGCCCGCCGCAATATTTGCGCCATAGAGAAGCGTATAATCTCCCGCTGTTTCGTCGGACTTTAAGGTTAGTTTCGTCAGCTTGTATGAGCCGGACTCATTTGTCAGAACGGCTTCCGACGTCTCCTGAGCCTGTTTTGCGGCTTTGACGGCCTGTTTGTCTCCGTAATAAACCGTGACCTCGGGCGTTACCTGTCTGCCGCTGTAAGTGGTCTGGCGGGCATCCGGTGCAATCACCACATAGAGAGTAGCTGCGCTGAGCTTGGTGCTATAAATCGTCAGATCAACCATCATACTCCCTTGATAACCGCTGCCCTCCTTTGCCTCAATTCGGGCATAAGGCCTCATCTCCTCATAGGCTTGTCCCGTGAGAGCGGAATCGGAAAGCGCCGCCAGATAAGCTGCCACGGCTTTCTGTGTGCAATTCACATAAGTCACCTCATAATCCGTCTTTGCACGCAATGCCTTTTTACCGTCCATAAGCTTGATTGTCGGACGGTACTCATAATCCTCCGCCTTTTTATCGTTGAAAGCAACGGAGGCGGCAGTCGCCTTCAAGCCGGACTGTTCTACCAGCGAAGCGGCACTGATTCGGAAATCCACCTGTAACGTTCCCGTATAATTATTCTTGCCTTTCAGCAATATGACAGCCTGATTGGTGCCGGCCGCGGTAACCGTGGTGTTGTTTTGATAGGTAACGGTATAATCCGTACCTTCCTTTAACACCCCGCCGGTAGCGCTGTTGCAAAGCTGTATGCGTCCCGACGGCTTTGCTCCCTCTCTCGTGTAGACAACCGTTCCGTCCAGCCTGATCTTCGTACCCTCATATACAATCTGATCCTGCGCGGTATTGACCGCAGTAACCTTCACCGTATCTGCCAGCGGCGCCGCCGTTATGCGGAAGGTTTTCTGAAAACTGCCGCTGTATCCCGCGGAAGGCTTTGCAGTGAAGATCATGGTGGCAGTACCTTTTTTGATATTATTTTTATAGGTGACTGTATAATCTCTTCCGGATACAAGTGGCTTAGACGTATTGATCTCCGTCAATATCACACCGCTTTGAGTCAGTGCTTTTCCGCTATAATTCAATGCGGTCTGCAGACCGTCCACACGGATTGTCTTAGCATTAAAAGTGCTGCCCTTGATTTGGAAAGTCACACTCTTGCTGCCCGCATAATCGCCCTTGCCCGTGAGAGTCATGGTCGCCGTTCCCACGCTGCGGTGGTTTTTATAGCTGACCGTGTAATCTCTTCCGTACAGCAGGTATTCTTTCCCAACCTTTACGGTAAATACATTGTCACCGTTGGCTTCCGCCTGAGCGCTTATGGTTCCGTCCTCTCCAACGGCATAGTATGCCTTGGCGGACGCATCGTAATACCCGGGGCGCAAAATGATATTCTGTCCCGTGTAATCCGTCTTTTTCTGGTTCTTGCCCAGCGTGACAGACACACTTTTGATTAAATGACTCTTATCCGTCACATAGATGGTCTTCTCAAACGAGCCTGTAAAGTTTCCGATACCGTTGACACGCATCGCAAAGCTTCCGCGATATCCGGCAGGAATGACAGGGAGTGCGCCTGTCTCGGTGGAACGCGCCACCACGCTTCCGCTTGCAAGCTGCTGATCCGCCCCGTCATAGGCTGTAACCGCCGTGAGAATGACCTCATAATCCTTCCCCGCCCTCAAGGCTTTCTTGTACTTCAAAGAGCCGAAAGGCTTCTGCGCTTTCTTGCTGTTTACAGCCAGTTGATTGGTATATTTGAAAGTAAATCCTGCGGCGGAGTCATCGCCTTCCTTGTTGGCGACAGATGCAGGAACAATATGGAAGTTCTGATAGACAGTGCCTTTATAGTTACCCTTTCCGGTAATGACCACATAGGCGAGCTGTTTGGTAAAGCCCTGCCCCGCTTCTTCCCCGGTGGAGCTGATACCGCCCATTCCCGTCTCTGCGTCTGTGTCCGCGTCAATATTATTATAGTATTTTATCGTATAGTCTTTTCCGGCTTTTAAGGGAGTGGAGCCGTCGCCGGAATAGACGCATACCGTGGGCTTGAGCGCTTTCCCTGTGTAGGTCTGGCTGCGGATTTCCTGTATGCTCAACTCCTCATCTTGATCACCGCCGCTCTCACCACTGCCGTCACCGCCGCCCATCACAATACGCCAGCCGGCATACAGCGTGAGATTTTCCTCTACCACGTCCGTATCAAACTGCCAGAGGACAGTGCATTCCTTATCCTGATACCAGCCTGTAAAGCGATACCCCTGCGCCTTGGGCGGCTGCGGTTCAGCAATCAGGCTGCCCTGTCTGACGCCCGTCAGGGGAGGAAGCGTCCCATGACCGTTTAAGTCGAAGGTGACGGTATAAAACCCTTCCTCTTCAACCGCTTCTTTGGTGATAGCAAAGCTAAAGTTCAGTGTTCCCCGGTAATTGCCCTGTCCGGTGACAGCGATCGTCGCATCTCCTATGGCGGTATTGTCGCTCCAAGATACGGTGTAATCCGTTTTATATACCAGCTCCGTGCCGTTCACTTTCACGGACTGCGGAAGCGGCTCCTTCGCCGTGCCGTCATAAACGCATGATGTATAGGGAAGTGTCACAACCGTGTTCGCTTCCTTTAATGTGCAAGGCTCCACTGTAATCGTCACAGAGGCGCTGTACTCTCCGTAAGTCACGGTCAGCGTTTTCTCGCCCAATGTAAGCATATCAATACTGTCCGCATTGGTGCTGTAATCGGTGACGGTCTCTGTTGCCGCGCCGTCACTCCCAAGCAGCGTCACAGTCAGGTCATCGACGTTTAAGGCGTCCCCGTATTCATAAACCGTCTTGGTTTTCTCCGCGCGCAGCCTATTCACTCCCGGCTGTTCCGACCCTTGTCCATCGTCATACTCTAGCCAGAGTCCCTTTCCCTCGTACAGGAATGCCTCATTGTCACTTGTGTAGATCTCCATGCCCTTGGCATCGGACACAGTGAAATAAAAGGTCGGCGTGAGTTCATGCAGTTTTGTCATATCAAGAAGCGTAAGCTTGGACTCGCCGCCTGCAATGTCCCTGATTCCGGTGCTGAAGATTTCCTGCTCATGAGCATCATCCCGATAAATCTTAATGATTGCGTCCGAGGGAAGGATTCCGCTGTTGGTCACGATCACTCCGGCATAGAGGTCTCCGCCTGCAAAATCCGAATACACGTCAATGGAAAAGTCCGGCGCGCCCAAGGATAACGATATGGAGTTATCCTCCCTATTCGTCTCCCCGTCTGCAAAAACGGTGAGGTCTTGGGTGTAGAGCTTTGTCATCTCCTCGGGCAGCGTGACGCCGCTCCATGTCACTTCCCCAGACGTTCCCGGCGCAATGGAGAGATCGGTGATCACGTCCTGAATACTGCCGTCTTTGGAGGAAATCTGCAAGCTCTTTACAGTCTGATTGCCGTTATTCATCACCACCAGCTGCAAAGGATAGGACTCTCCAAGCTGCTCCTCCGCTTCCGAATACCAAGTGACAGCGGTATCCGTCAATTCCTTCGGCGCACCTAAGCAGATATGTGCATTGAGCGTGTCCTCTGCGTATTCTTTGCCCAGATAGGCCAGATGATATCCTGTGCTGTCCATCCAACCGTCCAAATGTGTCGTGAATTCACTGTCAAGCGCTCCCAGTCGGTACGGAGCAGACCACGTCTTGCCGTCAAAGTCTGCACAATAGACGTCCACACCGTTCTCCTCCGTCAGAGAAGTGGCCGTCCATACAAGAGCCGCTTCCCCGTCGCCTGCGGACGATTCCAACAGGGAGAAATCCTGCCCTGATGAATTACGGTTTTCCTCTGCCAGAACAAACAAGGCGGTCTGTCCATCGGGCGTGTAGGCAATATTCCCCTCCTGATACCAGAACAGACAGTTCTGTCCTCCCACGCTGCCAAAGAGAGGAACGGAATCCACAAGCTCGTTGGACGTAATCGCGGATAATTTCCCGGATTCAGCGGGATAAGCTATGTAAATATCCCTGTCATCTTGTGTGTTCAAATCGCCGTCCGTGTCTAAACCTACAGCAACGCAGACCTGCGTCCCAAGCAGGCCGACAGCCAATGTCAGCGGATATTGCCCGTCCTCCAGAGAAAGCGTCTGTACCTGATAGTCAGATGTGGAGGACGCATAACAAATACCCATCTGGCTCGCATTAGAAAGCAGACCATCTGCCGCAGAAGCATCATTTGTCAGCCACGCGACAGTCACCGCCCCGTTATCCCCCGCATAAATCTGCGGCTGCAAATCTCCGGCTTCCGTCTCGATCACGGAAGTGCTACGAACGTCCCCTGTGCCTCCATCAATTACCGCCAGCATCAGATCCATTTCTTTTCCAACCTTTGCCATGGCAGCCGTGGCGTCCATGGACAGGAACTCATCTCCATAGACAGCCCCCGCATCTGACCAGATGACATAGATGTCAGTTCCATCTGTAGCGATATCAAAGTCAAAGTCCGCCGTCTCGTTGGCGCCGTTATCCGCACGGGAGGCTTCCGACCAAGTGGCGCCGTTATCCGAGGAAAACTGATAGAAAAGAGCCGTCTGGTTCTGGTCGCTGCGCCCCTCCACACCATCTAAATAAAACAGATAGAGCTTGTCCCCAAGCTGCAGGAGGCGGGGCGACGCGTTCCGATAGGCGTAATCCAGTATGCGGACGGACGCGGATTCTTTCGCATTCGTCAATGAATAGGTCATAGCGCCCCCTGCCTTGGCGGAAGATGCTGCCCGCTTGTCCAGATAATCCATGGAGATAATCTGTGCGCCGGACATATCGGGATTGGCTATGCTGCTTTGGCTAAGCAGAGCAGGGGCGGATTGTTGATTGCTGTCATAGATGATCCAAGTTCCGTCTATCTCCGCCAAAGCTTTAGTAAACATCAAAGCCTCCGCCGTGATCTTGGCATTTCCGTTCAAGGACACCTTATCAT
>JAMPHH010000092.1 GCA_023663505.1 Muribaculum sp. | reverse complement strand
CGAGCTATACCGTCTGACGGTTTAAACCAGTGTATAATTGGGGTGGGATTTTAGGTTATATTCTTCACATCCTGTTTTCCACTCTCAGCAATCTCTACTCGATATTGCCCTTTTTTCATATGCACCTCTAAATCTTATCAATTTCTTCCCAAGCTTCCTCAATGCTCTGTGTTCTGCCATGCTCCATGTCATCAATTGCTTCGTCCAATCTGGAAAAAAGAATATTCATGGCATCATCTACCGTCTGCATATTGTTCTGCCTGTTTACCGCCTGTGCAGTCTGCATTGTTTCCATAATCCTCATCCTTTCCAAATGATTTTCATAAAAAACAATATAACACACTTTTTCAAATTACACTACAAAATTTATTTCTACCATAGAGTTTTTCAAAAAACTTCATATAACGCTTACCCCTCCCGTTCTTCAATACGCTTACGTTCAGCTTCCATTTCATGCTGTAATTCTTCGACTGTTGGCAAAGTAAGCCGATAACGTGAAGCAAAAACCTGTTGTGCATCGTTTAAAACGGAGTATTTGACAATCGCCTCATTCTTCTGCGAACACAAAATAATACCAATAGTGGGATTATCATCTTCATTTTTGTACAATGCATCAAACATACGGATATAACTGTCCATTTGCCCGACATCGGCGTGGGTTAGCTTACCGATTTTCAGATCAATCAGCACATGACATTTCAAAACACTGTGGTAGAATACAAGGTCAAGGTAAAAATCCTCGTCTTCATAACGCATCAATTTCTGTCTGGCCACAAAACAGAATCCGCGCCCCAATTCCAACAAAAACTCTTGCAGCTTATCAATCAGAGCCTGCTCCAGATCAGATTCCCGCAGTGTCGGATAATTTTTAAGATCAAGGAATTCCAACACATAAGGGTCTTTAATAAAATTCTCCGCCGCCAGCGGCGTCATATATTCCCCGGCTTCTGCCCTTACAGGCTCCTGATTTCTGCTTGCAAGAAGACGCTCATAATACAGCGCAGAGATTTGGCGCTCCAACTGACGACTTGACCATGCGGAGGCGATTGCTTCATCCATATACCACTGTCTGGCTCGGTCATCTTCCACCGACAGGAGAAGGCGATAGTGCGTCCATGTCAATTGCGAACGCAGTGCGTTCGTATTTGGAAACATCACATAAAATTTCTTCATTTGCTGTAATGTCCGCACAGAAAAGCCCTTGCCAAAGTCTTCAGTCAAACGTATCGAAAGGTTTTGCAATATGGATTTCCCATAATCTGCGCGCACATTGCCGTCCTGCTCATGCTCTACAATGATACGTCCGATCTGCCAATATGCCTGCACCATCGTAAAATTTACGGCACTGTACGCCTGATTTCTTGACGAAAGCAGAGTTTCTTTTATTTCCGAATAAATATCTTCATATGGAACCAACTCATTATAACTCATCTGCCTTAACCTCCACAAGCAATTCCCCTATGTTGGCAAAAATAGTATTATTAAGCTTCCATCCCCCTCAAGGCTCTATCCCCCGCTGTTTAAAGATGTCCATTATCTCCTCATTATAAGCAAGCTTAACCTGTTCCTTATCAATCTTGTAAGTTTCGTCAAAGAACAGCTCAGGAATCTCAATGACATCAAATGTACACCTAATCCCTGCTTTCTGAGCCATCTTAATCAACGCTACGGATATATAATCGATTATGGTTGTCCAACCAGCCATATTTCTCCTGTATCTTTTGATCCGTAACATAAGCTCTTCATTAAAAGCAGCCTCATCACCATCTAGAATTGCTAAATAAATCCTCTTCAAACAGTTCATCTCTCTATAATAACTTCCCGGGACTAACTCTGTATCTTCCTCCACCCCATCCAGCAATTCCCGCGCTTTCTCATAACAGCCATTATAAACATAACTTATGATTCCATTCGGCTTTGTCAGATAAGTCGTCCGTGTCTGACCTGTGGCAATCAGTTCATACAGCGCAGTCTGTAAGTCCGGATTCTTATCTTCTGCCCCATCATCATTTAACTTACTTTTCAACACTCCTGCCCATCCCGACAGATATGTATAATCTACCGCTCTATAATCCGTTATGTCCCGGATATAATGCTCCCACGCAAGGAGTTTATACTCACCTGCACAAACATCCAAAAAATCCTCATAACTTCTTTTGTCCGGTTCACTGTCTGTTATAAGTATCTTTTCCATATATTTAAGGTTATGCGCACTTGGAGATTCTCCCTTCAAGCTTTTCCAAACCTTTGACAATTCTGCTAATTCCTTATCCCATTTTTTGTTTTTATAATCCAATTTTGTTTTCATACTTTCCGCCAATCCTTTTCAAGGCAAAGTTTGAGGCTGCCCAAAACGCACCCCCTTAATCAATTCCACTTATGGTAGGATTCACTGCTTTTACAGGAGTTCAACTCCCATACGATTAGCTACGCTTACCCCTAATTAATTTATACTGAAAATCAAAAACTATGTCAAGAAATTTCTTTTGATCCTTTTCCTTACTAAAAAAGCCCATAAACACTGATGTCTACGGACTTTAACTCCCCGAGTAGGGCTCGAACCTACAACAACTCGGTTAACAGCCGAGTGCTCTACCATTGAGCTATCGAGGACTATTTATTTCCAACAAATAAAGTATAATTATCCCACTCATAAAAGTCAATACTTTAAGTGTAAATTTTGAAAAAATTATCAGGCAGCTTGGTCATTTGTCCCTGCTTCGACACAGCCTCCCACAAACCGTTCAGATAAGCGGCCCCCAGAGCGCGGTCGTAGAGCCCGTATCCCGGCCTGCCGCTCTCTCCCCAGATCATGCGCCCGTGGTCAGGTCTGATATAGCCATTGAAGCCGTTGTCATACAGCGCCCGCATGATCGCGTACATATCAAGGCTGCCGCAGGCGGACAGGTGCGCGCGCTCCTCAAAGCCGTTGGGTAGCAAAGCCACGTTTCTCATATGGGCAAAATGAATCCGCCCCATAGCAGCATATTTTCCCGCCATCTTCACCACATCATTTTTGCCGGAGCACCCCAAGGAGCCCGTGCAAAGTGTAATACCATTATTCGGCACATCCACAAGCTTTAGGAAACGGTCGAGCTTCTCCTCGTCAGTGATGATGCGTGGCAGCCCGAAGATACTCCAACATGGATCGTCTTCATGAATCGCCATATTCACATTATATTCCACTGCCACGGGAATGATTCTCTCCAGAAAATATCTCAGATTGTCCCAGAGCGTTTCCTCGCTCATACTCTGATACTGCTCCACGATCTGTTTTAGCTCCTCGCGGGAATAGCTGGCGTCCCAGCCGGGAAGTGTCAGGTCGCTGTCGCTGTCCAACGGGTTCACCGCCTTCGCCTGCTCCTCGTAATAGGCAAGCGTGGTGGAACCGTCAGGAAGCACATGGGCAGTCTCCGTGCGCGTCCAGTCAAACACCGGCATGAAATTATAGCAGACGCACTTGACTCCCGCCTCCGCCACCCGCCTGATATTCTCGCAATAATTGGCGATATAGCGCTCCCTCGTATCCAAGCCAAGCTTAATGTCCTCGTGAACAGGAATGCTCTCAATCACCTCGAAGGCAAGCCCTGCCGCCTCCACGCTGGTCTTCAGGCGTGCGATAGACTCCTTGGGCCATACCTCGCCCACCGGAACATCATACACCGCCGTCACAATGGCATTCATACCGGGAATCTGTGCGATATATTTCAAGGGCACCGCGTCCTCCGGCCCGTACCAGCGGAAGGAAAGCTTCATATCAGAATGTGTCTTGTCAGAATGTTCCGTGTCAAAATTCCCCATAACAAACGCCCCCTTGCTCCATCATATCCCTTGATCTCTACCTTTATCGTGTGATTACAAAGTTATTATGAGCAATGCCGCGCTATAATATACATATAAATTGACTTGACGAATCCCACAATGTTATTCTTGTTCTTTGGGATCATGCGTTTCGATATATTCTATGATAGCCAATATTTCATCACTATTTAAGCCTTTTTCCTTAAGCTTGCGAATAAGATTAACAATTTCTTTACCTGTCATATAATCACCTACTTTCTATAAGCAACTACTTTCTATAAGTAACAAAAAAAGCAGATGACGGGAATCGAACCCGCCTCCTCAGCTTGGGAAGCTGATGTTCTACCAATGAACTACATCTGCATGTAAAATATTATACTACATCTCTGTGAGTATTTCCAGTGGAAAATCAAAATTTAATGAAATATTTAAATTGTTTGAAAATTTCAAGAATCGGGGCGTCCACACGGGACACCCCAATTCTGATTTTCCTCGACCTTTTGCTCGATATGCTTTACGCAAGGCTCTTCTTAGCCAATTCCGCCAGAGTCTTGAAGCCCTCAGCATCATTTACCGCCATCTCAGCCAACATCTTGCGGTTCATATCGATCCCCGCCTGCTTCAATCCATACATGAATCTGCTGTATGAGAGACCGTTCAACCTTGCAGCCGCATTGATACGCGCAATCCAAAGCTGTCTGAACTGACGCTTTCTCTCTTTTCTGCCTGCATAGGAGCTTGCAAGCGCTCTCATAACAGACTGCTTAGCTACTCTGTACTGCTTGCTCCTTGCGCCTCTGTAGCCCTTCGCAAGCTTCAATACTCGATTATGTTTCTTCTTGGCATTTAAGCCACCTTTTATTCTTGCCATGTCTCATTCTCCTCCTTGCCCGACTTATAAATAGGGTAAAATCTTCTTCATATTCTTAACATTGGTTGCATCTGTGATAGCGGGCTTTCTCAGATTACGCTTTCTCTTGGTGCTCTTTTTGGTCAAAATATGGCTCTTATAAGCCTTTGCTCTCTTTAATTTACCGGTTCCGGTTGCTTTAAAACGCTTAGCAGCAGCTCTGCTTGTCTTCATTTTGGGCATAACTATTTCCTCCTAATATTCGTTGATGCGCAGACAGCCGAAGCATATCGCGCAGTATTTGATGCACACAGGATATCTCCCTTCCGAAGCCCCACGCTCCGCGAGCTATCCCGGCGCCTGCATCCTCTAATCGTCCTATTTCTTCTGGGCGAGGAACATGGTCATACTCCTGCCCTCCACCTTGGGAGCCTTCTCCACCACGGCGATATCCGCCAGATTCTCGGCGATATCGTCCAAAATATGTCTGCTGTTGTTCATATGAGCCATCTCGCGTCCCCTGAAGCGCAAAGTAACCTTCACGCGGTCGCCCTTGGTCAAGAACTTCCTTGCAGCATTCATTTTGGTATTCAGATCGTTGGTATCAATATTGGGAGAAAGCCGAATCTCCTTGATCTCGATCGTTTTCTGCTTTTTCTTGGCCTCCTTCTCCTTGCGAAGCTGTTCATATTTGAACTTTCCATAGTCCACGATCCTGCACACGGGAGGCTGTGCCGTGGGCGCAATCTTCACCAGATCGAGCTCCGCCTCCTCCGCAAGCTTGAGGGCGTCCTTCGCAGACATAATGCCAAGCTGTTCACCATTCTCCCCGATTACACGGACCTCTTTGTCACGAATTTGTTCGTTAATCATTAAATCGCTAATGGTTGTATACCTCCGTCATAAGAAATTCAAAAAGTGGACAGCATAGCTATCCACTCAAATTACACACACTCTCCCGCAATCAAGTCAATAACCCCGTCGCAAGCAACGGACTATTGACCCTCGCGGCATTCGCCAAACCAATTTCATTGGTTTTATGTCCGTGCAAGCACGGTCGATTGGCTCATTGCTCGCGGAAATAAACCGCAGGGATACATATGTCAAATCTGAACGCTTACAAGCCCTATCGCCGTAAGGTGAGAGTGGATACTCTACTTGTTTTGCCGTGTTGCGGGCTGTCACACCCTTCGCACTGTCTAAATATAGCACCTGCCACATAATTTGTCAACAACAAATTTTATTTTTGGCGTAAATTTTTGGCGTAAATATCGTATGTAAAGCGGACGAGGTCTCATCCGCTTCCAAAGCCTAGCGCTCCGCGAAGGTCGCACAATTGGTATCTCCGCAATTACATGCCCCGCGTCCGCTGATATCCACATGATCCGCGACACATTTGTAATTGCTGTTGTGAACACAATTCACCGCCTCGCAGTCAATGCTGATGGTTCTGCTAGGGTGATCGAGGGAGCTTGTGAATGCGTCACGCCCCTCCCTGCGCTCGGCAAAGCTCTCACAGCAAGTATCACCACAATCACAGGCATGCTTGCCGCCCACCATGATGTCACCCTTGCTGCAAAGACATTCCTTGTTGTAAGCACAATTCTCTACGCCACATTTTAAATCCGCCATGGTAAACCTCCTTCCGCGCAGTCCGCGCAAAATTCAGTTTACCCGTATACGGATTATTTTATTCCCGAGAGAAGTCATTATCCCGCCTCCGGCAGCGCATCAAGCGCCATGCCCTATTGCTTACGGCAAAGCTATTGACTTCCGATTACTTTGTCTCCTCCGTAACCTCTATCGGGCGGATTTGCTTGGTGCGTATTTCTTTGCAGATCTGGTCGATAAACTCCTGCAGGGTCTTGCTTCCCTCGTCCCCCGCAAAGCGGCTTCTCACGGAGACCTTCTCCTCCTCCGCCTCCTTTTGTCCCACAATCAGCATATAAGGCACCTTAGCGATTCTCGCCTCCCTGATCTTAAAGCCAATCTTCTCAGATCGACCGTCCGTGGTCACAAGAATCCCGTTCTTCTTGAGCTCCTTCTCCACCTGCGCCGCGTAATCGGCAAATTTCTCAGAGATGGGCAGAATCCTCACCTGCTCGGGACACAGCCATGTGGGGAATTTACCCTCATATTTCTCAGTCAGCCATGCCAAGGTTCTCTCATAGCACCCCATGGAGGTTCTGTGTATGATATAGGGACGCTGCTTATCGCCGTTTTGATCAATATAATACATGTCAAACTGCTCCGCAATCAGGGCGTCCCATTGAATCGTGATCATGGTGTCCTCCTTGCCATACA
>JAMPHH010000091.1 GCA_023663505.1 Muribaculum sp. | reverse complement strand
GTGGTTACTGAAACTTTTTCAAAAAGTGTAGATAATTAAAAAACGTTATACTAGTTCTAGTTCCATTTCCATACGGTTGTTATTTTTGAAGTTGATCGCCGAATAACAGGTGTTTTGCTTGTTGTTCGGCGGTGCCGCTTACGGCAAAGTTTGCAGAATGTATGGCTTCCTGCGAATTTTACGCAGAATCCGACAGAATCTTGACTTAGGGCTTGACAGATATTGCACGATTGTATACAATTATGCAAGAACTTGCCTGCGGGCAGAGGACAGCAGCCGTGTGCGGCTGCTGCAGAACGGTTTATAAGCTGGTGGAAAGGATGGTACTGCGCATGAGGGAAGAATCGGCATTTCAGAACCGCCCGGTGGAAATGAATCCCAAAAACAATCTCTTGGAAATAGAGGAGCATATGTATATTTTGGATGATGTGGAGAAACCGAATGTTTTCCGCAACATGTTCCCCTATTCGGAGATCCCCAAGATTCCCTTTAACGACCGGATCGTACCCCACAATATGCCCCAGAATATCTGGATCACGGACACGACGTTTAGGGACGGACAGCAGTCCCGCGCACCCTATACCACGGAGCAGATTGTGACGATCTACGATTATCTGCACAGATTGGGCGGACCAAACGGTATGATCCGTGCCAGCGAATTTTTCCTTTACAGTAAAAAGGATCGGGACGCGGTCTACAAATGTATGGAACGGGGCTATGCGTTCCCGGAGGTTACAAGCTGGATCCGCGCCAGCAAGGAGGATTTCAAGCTGGTCAAAGAGATCGGCATGAAGGAGACCGGGATTCTGGTGAGCTGTTCCGACTATCATATTTTCCTGAAGTTGAAAATGACCAGACGGCAGGCCATGGATCATTATCTGAGCGTTATCCGGGACTGTCTGGAGGAAGGCATCAGCCCCAGATGTCATCTGGAAGATATTACCAGAGCGGATATCTACGGGTATGTGGTACCTTTTTGTCTGGAACTCATGAAGCTGATGGAGGAGTATCAGATTCCCATCAAGGTACGCGCCTGTGATACTATGGGATACGGGGTCAATTTCCCAGGCGCAGTCATTCCCAGAAGCGTACAGGGGATTGTCTATGCGCTTCACACTCATGCGGGCGTGCCGCATGAGCTGATCGAATGGCACGGGCATAATGATTTTTACAAAGCGGTGGTCAACTCCACCACGGCGTGGCTCTACGGCTGTTCCGGTGTGAATACGTCGCTGTTCGGTATCGGCGAGCGGACGGGCAACACCCCCTTGGAGGCCATGGTGTTTGAATATGCGCAGCTAAAGGGCGACCTAAACGGCATGGACACCACGGTCATCACGGAGCTGGCAGAGTATTACGAGCGGGAGATCGGTTACGCGGTGCCTTCGAGAACGCCTTTTGTGGGCAAGAATTTCAATGTGACAAGAGCGGGCATCCATGCAGACGGCCTGTTAAAAAACGAGGAGATTTACAATATTTTCGACACGGAGAAATTTTTGAACAGACCGGTGCTGTGCGCCATCTCCAACACTTCGGGTCTTGCGGGGATCGCCCACTGGATCAATACCTACTATAAACTCAAGGCTGATCAGCAGGTGGACAAAAACTGTGAGCTGGTGCGTGAGGTCAAGAAGTGGGTGGACGAGGAGTACGCGGGCGGACGCGTGACGGTACTCACGGACGAGGAGATTGTGGATTGTGTTCATCAGGTATGTGAACAAAGGAATATGCCGCTTCCGGGGACGCAGGGGGCGGCAGGACAGGAGTAAAAAGGTGGCTAATTACGATGTAAAGAAGGAAGTGACGGACAAGTTTTCTTTGCGGGGGCGCGTCTTTCACAAGCTGCGGGATGATATTTTAAGCGGAAAATATGAGGAGCATGAGGAGCTGAAGGAGGTCGCGATCGGCGAGGAGCTGGGGGTGAGCAGAACGCCGGTGCGCGAGGCTTTTCGGCAGCTGGAACTGGAAGGGCTGATACAGATTATCCCCAACAAAGGCGCTTATGTCACCGGAATCACGGAGAAGGATGTGCGGGATATTTACATGATCCGCTCCCTGCTGGAGGGGCTGTGTGCGCGCTGGGCCACCGAACATATCACGAAAGAGCAGATGGAAGAGATGGAGGAGAATGTCTATCTGGCCAAATTCCATGCCGAAAAAGGGCATCTGGAACAGCTGGCCGAGCTGGACAACCGCTTTCATGATATTATGTACGAGGCCTGTGACAGCAAGATGTTGGAACACCAGCTGAAGGATTTCCACCAGTATGTGCTGCGGGTGCGCAAGAAGACCTTGAACAATGCCAACCGCGGTCCCAAGTCCAACGAGGAGCATGAGCAGATCATGGAGGCGATCAAGGCGGGGGACGCGGATCTTGCGGAGAAGCTCGCCAATCAGCATATGATCAACGCCTATGAGAATATGGTGAAATCAGGCCTGCACGAAGCGTACCAAAGAGAGAAGAATCAAAAATAGAAGAATCGAAAATGGGGGAACCAAAACAGAGGAACCAAAACAGAGGAACCAAAACAGAGGAACCAAAAACAGAGGAACCAAAAACAGAGGAACCAAAAACAGAGGAACCAAAAACAGAGGAACTAAAAACAGAGGAACCGAAAATGGAAGAACCCAACACAGAAGAACCAAGAAAAGTTATCATAATAAAAAGACAATCAGAAAGGATAAGATTATGGCAAAAATTCAGATGACTACTCCCCTTGTGGAGATGGACGGGGACGAGATGACCCGTATTCTCTGGAAAATGATTAAGGACGAGCTGCTGCTCCCTTACATCGACTTAAAGACAGAGTATTATGATCTGGGATTAGAGCACCGCAATGAGACTGATGATCAGGTGACGGTGGATTCCGCCAACGCGACCTTAAAGTACGGCGTGGCGGTCAAATGCGCCACGATTACGCCCAACGCGGCAAGGATGGAGGAATATCACTTAAAAGAGATGTGGAAAAGCCCCAACGGAACGATTCGCGCGATCTTGGACGGCACGGTGTTCCGCGCTCCTATTTTGGTCAAGGGAATTGTACCTTATGTGAGCAATTGGACGAAGCCTATCACCATTGCGCGTCATGCATACGGGGATGTATATAAGAACACTGAGATCAAGGTTCCCTGTGCGGGCAAGGCGGAGCTAGTGTTTACCGCCGAGGACGGAACCGAGACGAGAGAGCTGATTCATAATTTCACGGGCGCGGGTATCCTGCAGGGGATTCATAACACGGAAAAATCCATTTCCAGCTTTGCCAGAGCCTGCTTTAGCTATGCGGTGGACACAAAGCAGAATTTGTGGTTTGCGACTAAGGACACGATCTCCAAGAAATACGATCACACCTTCAAGGATATTTTTCAGGAGATTTATGACGCCGAGTATAAGACTAAATTTGAGGAGTTAGGAATTGAGTATTTTTATACTTTGATTGATGACGCCGTTGCCCGCGTGATTCGTTCCGAGGGGGGATTTATCTGGGCATGTAAGAATTATGACGGTGATGTGATGTCCGATATGGTTGCCACCGCCTACGGCGATCTGTCCATGATGACCTCGGTGTTGGTCAGCCCCAATGGTGTGTATGAGTACGAGGCGGCGCACGGCACGGTGCAGAGACATTATTATAAGCATTTGAAGGGGGAGGAGACCTCCACCAACTCTATTGCCACGATCTTCGCGTGGACGGGGGCGCTTAGAAAGCGGGGCGAGCTTGACGGTATCCCCGAGCTTGTGACCTTTGCGGATAAGCTGGAGCGGGCATGTATCAAGACTGTGGAGGACGGTAAAATGACCAAGAGCCTGAGTTTGATCTCCACCTGTGAGAAGCCTGTGATTCTGAACAGCTTGGAGTTCATACAGGCGATCAGGGAGACATTGGATACTTTATAGGAGCGGGGGCTGTCGCACTAAGTGTTGAAGATTAGTGCGACGGCTTCTTTTAACAGGAGGGAAAGCTTGCGGAGTGCGTTGCCTGTTGCTTTGTAGAATCGCGCGTAAGGGGCGGCGGGAGAGGACTGTGCGGGTTTTGGCGGACTGTCTGCGGTTGAGTGTTTTCTAATAGTGCGGGGAAGGTGGTTGCAATTTGCGGGTCGGCTCTAAGGTGCATCCATGCACCTAGAGCCTGAAATGCGCATCCGTGCGCATTTCACCCTAGGTTTTGGACGCACTATAAGAAAACGCTCCAACCTTCGCCAAAGTCCGCCAAAACCCGCACAGTCCTCTCCCGCCTTGGTATCGGTGCGAAGTAGAGATGCACGAGTTTTGCGAGTGGAGTGCGCACTCTCAACAGTTTCCAATTGACATTTTTCCTAGCAGTGATATAATAAATTGAACTACAATTTTAGTTTTGTGTGTTATGGAGGGCGTTATGGGCAGGAAGGAATTGTCTAAATGTGAAGGAATGGTTATGAAGGTGATATGGGGCAGCGGCGATGTTCTGACGATGCAGGAGATTACCGTGAAGGTGAACGATCTGTTTCATAAGACATGGAAGACTCAGACGGTATCCACCTATCTGGCGCGGCTTGTCAAAAAGGGATATTTGTCCATGGAGAGGCAGGGGCGCCTTTTTTATTATCACCCCTTGATTGCGGGGGAGGACTATGCGCAGGGGGAGATCGTCAAATGCATGGATATGTGGGGAGACGCCAAGGTGGGGGCGCTGCTGTCGGCGTTTACCCAGTCAAAGGGCTTGACGGATGAGGAGAGAGAATACATAAGGAGCATATTGGACGATGGACGGAACGATAATTAGGCTGATAATCTTTGCAATCCTGCTGACAAGTCTGCAGGGGAGCCTTCTGTGTATTCAGTCGCTTGGCGTGATGAAGCTGTGCGGGGAGCAATACCATAAAATGCAGCTTCTTTTGTTAAAATGGAGTTTGGCGGTTTTGCTGCTGCCTGTGGCATTTCTGGTTCTGGTGATGGAACAGGTGGACTTGAAAATGGCTCCTTTTATCTTTAAATCCACCTTTTTGGTTGCCACAAAGCCCCAAGCGGTTAAGGTTTATGGCGTTTTGGCGGCGGTGTGGCTTGCGGGTGCGGTCTGCCACGCTGTCATTACGGCAATTCCAAGATATCGACTGCACTGTCTGCGCAAGTCCTGCATTCCGGCAGCGAATGAGTCGTGGCAGACGCTTTTGGAGGAATATTGCAGACGCTATGGCGTTCGCAGGGTCGCTTTAAGCCAGAGCTATGGGCTGCGTTCGCCGATTACGGTGGGAATCTTTCGGCATGAAATCATTCTTCCCGTTCAGGACTATACGACGACACAGATGCACATGATCTTAGAGCATGAGATGAATCATATCAAAAATAAGGATTTGCTTTGGAAAAGGATTTGTCTTGCCGCGGAGGGGATCCATTGGTTCAATCCGCTCGTCAGGCTGCTGACGGGAAGGGTGATCTATCTGGAGGAAGTGATTTGCGACAGGCAGTCCGTGGAGCATACCTCTGTATTTTCCGTACAAGACTATGGGAGATTTCTGGCGGAGCTGGAGGATAATCAGATCGGGGAAAGCGCGGTGACGGCGCTGTGCGAATCCCGTAATATTGTGGTACGCAGAGTCAGCCTTTTGGCGGACGGCAGTAGGAAATTGCTGCCGAGGAAATTCGTTTTCCCCGCCTGTCTTGCGTTGCTGCTTCTATGTACGATGGTTTTGTCCCATACTGCCGCTGCATATGCGGCGGAATGGAGTAATATCTCTATGTACGGCACGCCCAGCGGGATTCCGGAGGGTGGTACAAAAGAATCGTCGGAAGGCAATATGATTTATGGCGTTGCGGACTTGTCTGTCACGGAGAAGGATTTGAGTGCGGAATATATATCGGATCCTTTTGCGTATGAAGGCGTGTTGGAGGCAAAGACCAGATATCTTGTATTTATCACGCAGATGCCGGAGGAAGCGGGAGTCGGCCTGCGCTATAAATGTGAGGAGGGCGAGGCGATCCGCGTGGGACTCAAAAATCTTTCCACTGGTGAGGTGGCATACGAGGAAGCAGGGCGTGGAGGATATAGCTATACCGTCCCGACAGCAGGAGAATATGCCGTCTATATTGAGAACGGGTCGGAGCATGATTTGAACGGTTCCGTGTCAGGGTATTATTCAGAGTAATTCCGTGAGTTTGCAAGCACTAGGCGTTGAGCAAACAATTAAACTACAAGTATAGTTTGATGTGGTAATTGCGAAAGAATGTGTCAGTCATAATTATTTTAACGCAGAGAAAGGGCATAAAAATGAGAGAAAAAAAACGAGAGAAAAGTAGTGTAACATGTTGGTATGGAGGATACATAAAACGGAGAATACTGTCCTTCATTCTCTGTGCCGCTCTGGTGTCGGGAAGCTGTATACCGGAGTACGGTATGTCAGTACATGCCGCGGAGATTGTATCGTCTTCTGCCAGAGTTGACAGCTCTGTGGAGGAGAGTAATGAAGAGCGCGCAGAATTGCCGTTGGAGTTGAATCAAAACGTTATCCTTTCCGAAGATAAAGCGTGGCGGAAACAGAGATACGACAGATAAAAAAAGAGTATATCTCCGACCGTATCACGGAATCCGTTGAAGTGTTTGGCAATCAGCCGGAACGGTTAGGGACTATCCTTATGAGCGCTGTTGCGGTGCTGGCAATGTTAATTTCAAAAGTGCTGCAAAAGGCAAGGGAACTGTCCGCAAAACTTTTTGACACGGAACAGATACCGCCGCAGACACCAAAACAAGAGCCTGATCCAAAACCAGCGGAAAAAGAAACGCCAAGCAAGCCTAAGATACCGCCAAAACCCATCATGTCAGCCGAGGCAGCCGCCTATCCGAAACTGTTCAAGATTTACCAAGAAAGGGGAACTGCAAAGCAAAATCGACCGTAAGAATGAGGAAATTGACATCTTAAAAATCGGATTGTCCGGCATAGCCAAGAGATATGGTTATCAGAATGTGCAGGATTTTTACAAGATTTACCACCAATCCCAAAGCGCCTATGCAGCTTACAAGGAACAAGAGGCTGAATGGGAAAAAACTTACGGAACAGACAGTAATAAGCAGGATAAGGAAAGCATACATGAACGGTTAAAAAATCCACCAAAAAGAGCAGCAGACTGTCAGCAGAAAAAGATGGTTAAGAACAAAGACCGAGGGCTGCGGTAACAGTTGTAAAAATTTTATAAACCTATTGACAAGTATCCGTTTTCGGACTATTATATAATAAGTCCGAAAACGGATACTTAATTCATGACAATAGAATTCTCGCAGGGTGTGAATTCTATTGTATAGCAGGAGGAAGCGACATGAACACCATAAAAAAACAAATGATTGAAATCAACCAGCTTTGCAATGAG
>JAMPHH010000090.1 GCA_023663505.1 Muribaculum sp. | reverse complement strand
TAAAGCAATCGGAGGAATGGGAGGCTGTCAAGATGAATATTCTGGAGATTGGGATTGAGCAAGGAAAGGTGCAGGGCATAGTTGAAACCTGCCAAGAGCTCGGCATATCGCAGGGCGACACACTGCAAAAACTAATTGAAAAGTTTTCCTTGACCGAAGACGCCGCCAAGGAGCAATTAGACAAATACTGGCGCTAGCTAATCAGCCCTATTCCTCCCGCTGCGCCTTCATCTGCTTTTTATTCTCATACATATACCCGTCCGCCTCGTTCAGGAAGTCATGGAAGCAGTGGTGCTTCGCGTCATCCCACACCGTGTACCCCACCGCCACGGAGATTGGGATTTCCTTCTCCGCACTTTTCTCCGCGAGATACCTAGGCAGCCGCTCCAAACGCTCCGTAAACTGCTCCATGGAGAACTCCTTTCCCGTCAGCAGCACGAACTCGTCCCCGCCAATGCGGTAGCAGTTACCGATATCGCCAAAGTTCTCCTTGATTGCCTCCGCTATCGTGACAATCAGCTCGTCCCCCTTCAGATGCCCCAAGGTATCGTTGATCTTCTTTAAGTAGTTGGCGTCGAACACCGCGATCAGACCACAGTTATGCTCCCGCTCAAGCTTGTCCTGCGCCTCGATAAAGGAGGTGCGGTTCAACAAATCCGTCAAGCCGTCATAATAAGCCAGTCTGCTTAGGAGCTGAGCCTTCAAGCCCTGCTGATACTGCGTCATCACCTTCTCGATAATCTGCAGCCCCTCAAACAACAGGAACACCAACACCCCGATTCTGGTAAACATGGTATTGTCCACAAACGACCAGAGCCCCCACCCCAAAATATCGATCACCACGCCGATAAAGATAAAAATCGGTCCTGTCAGATATCCCTTCTTCCCCTGTGTCTTTCCCACAATACTGCGAATGACACAATAAGTAAAATAGATAATGACAATCCCGTAGCTGATATGGGTGAGTATAATCAGCTCATGATAATCCTTCCACCCAAGCCAATGCGCGATATAGCAGAAGGCGAACTCCGCCATACAGTATGCCGAGGTCAGATAGACAATGGTTTTGTTGTTTTTGCCGGGATATTTGCAGTCCAGATAACAGATTAGAGGAATGACGATAATCATCATCCACAGCTCCGCAACCATATGCCAGAAGGCTTCATTGCCCGCCACGATGCTGAGAAGACCACAGTCCGTCGTCATATAGACGCCGATATTCAGTGAAAATAAGCCCAGATACAGCATTTCGTCCAGAGCCAGATTCAGCCTTTTGAGCGGGAAATACATAACCACCAAGAAAATCCCGATAAACGCAATGATGAAATTAATCAAAAAGCCTGCAAGCTTGTCCTGCACGTTTCTTGACCAGATATCAATCCCGCTGCCTAGGCTCATATCATAGATTCTGCCGCTTCCATCGCCATAGGGCGACTCAGACCTGATCATGAGCGTCCTGCCCGAGTATTCCCTGAGAATCGGAATCTGCACATAATAAGAGCCCGGTGTCTTGCCAAACAGACGCTTGGCATAGACATCGGTCTGATATACCTGCTCGTCACCGATAAAAACCTCTAAATTAACACTTTTTGCATGAAAATAAAGAATCTGGTCGGCGGATAACTGCGGGATATCCTTATAGACAGTGCCGGATTCCTCCAAATGTTTTAAATCCGCTGCCGCCCCACCTTCGGTCGTCCACCCGTCCCCAAAGTCGCTATACCGCGCCTCGGACGAGCCATGCCGCCCCACGGCAGCTACCCCTAAAATCGCAGTGACCAAGACAAGAAGAAACATTCCTATAAATAATCTCGTGATTCTCATACGATATTTTGAATCTGTATCCTGCTTCACTTTTATCCTCCCGCACACTAAAGGCTTGTACCTGAAATATTCCTAAGCGAGTCTCTTTTGTTTGGAGATAATGCAGTTCTTCCCTCTCGACTTGCCCTCATAGAGCCTGTCGTCAGCCATCTTCACCACTTCCTTGAGCCCCTCGCCCTCGGTGGACTCGGCGATGCCAAAGGTCATTGTGAAATGTATTACCTCTCCCGCGTCCGTCTTAACACGGGCTCTCCGCATTCTGTCCATAATCCTCTTTGCGGTCAGCTCCGCACCGTCCATCTTGCAGAGAGGGAGCACCACCAGAATCTCCTCTCCTCCCCATCTGCATACCACGTCCTCACCTCGGATAGAATCGTTAAATATCTCTGCCACCCGACGCAGCACCGCGTCGCCGACATTATGCCCGTAGGTGTCGTTGATGCGTTTGAAATTGTCTATATCGCCCATAATCACCGCATACTGTTCGGCATTCTGTGTCATGTACTGATACTTCTCCTCGACCGCGCGCCGATTCACCAGTCCCGTGAGCGCGTCCGTCTGGGACAACACCTCCAAGTCCTTATTTTCCTGCAGAAGCCGTCCCTCCAAATGGAGAATCTGCGCGAGCAGCGCCGTCATGGAGCCCGCAATCACTATGACCGCCGTGAAATAGTTAAGGATATAGAGTATATGCGACACCTCAGGGTCCCGAAAAGTATAGACGGGCGCATTATACGAGACCCACCACCGCTGAATTATAAATGCCGCCGCGTCCACGCAAACATAGCTCAGCGGATTCACGCTTTTGTCATTCCGATAGATGTACGCCATGTAAAAGGCGTGACAGGTGATTGCCAGCAGGTAGAACTCAAAGCCGCACTCATAGCCTATCATTGCGCTCGCCACCAACACCTGCATGATAATCTCGGCATAGCAGACTCGCAGCACATGCAAAATCTTCGCCCTTTTATGTATGGCTATGGCGCAGCCGATATAGAGCAGCACACTGAATATATTTACCACGGTCAAGATGTCGATCTCGTAATAAACATACAGCATCAGCAGACAGAAATGATACAGTCCCAAGCCCACGGACAAAAGCATCATGCTCTGTACCTGCGACAGGAAAACCTTATTTTTTCTTGATATGTATTTCCATAACTTATCTAACATCTATGTACCTTTCGAAGAACTATATTTTATTCAAAAATATTATTTATTCCCCATCAATACCTTATTCACCGGCTCAAAATAGCGGTTGATATAGGCGCCTATCATGATGATATACATGCCCAGATACATCCAAAGCATGACGATAACGATAATAGACAGGCTGCCATAAATGCTGTAAGCTCCGGAGCGACTCACATACAGGGAAAATCCCCATGAAAAGACACTCCATACCACGGCGGTAAAGCTCGCCCCGGGAATCTGCTCCTTAAAGCAGAGCCTTTTGTCCGGCACATAGGCATAGACCGCCGCAAAAATCACAGTCAGGAACACCCACACCAAAAGGAATCGAAACTCCATATAGATAGAGACCAATGCCCGAAGCTGCGGAAGCCTGTGTAATACCAGATTCACCACCTGATTGCCGAATACCATGACGAACAGGAAAAGAATGATGACCAACAGCATCACGATCGTATAAAATGAAGCGATGCTGCGAATGGCAAAATAATTGCGCTTCTCCTCCACGTCATGAATGGCGTTCAAGCCACGCATCAACGCCAAAACTCCTTTTCCCGCCGACCAGATCGTGGCGATAATAGCGATTGACAGCGCCCCCGCGGATTTCTGATAAACCTCCTCTATCAGCTCCGTGGCAATGGCGTCCACCGCCTCCGGCGTCACCTCTGTCACCGCCGTCACCAGATTATCCTCCGTGAGCGGCGTGTACGGCAGGATCGCACTGATCACCATCAACATGGGCACCAGTGACAGGAAGAAGAAAAATGCGGTGCTGGCAGCATATGCGGCGATATTCTTCTTTTTCATTTTATCGGCAAAATCGCGCCAGATAATATATGTCTTGCGAAGCATCTGCTCCCCCTTTTAATAAATGCTCTCCAATCTGCAATCCTCATAGAAAAACAGCAAGATCTCCTCACAGGAGTAGCCACGCTTCGCCATTGCCTTCGCTCCATTCTGGCTCATACCCACGCCGTGACCGAAGCCGCCGCCTACCAGTTTATATCCTACCACATTTTCATTCTTTTTGCTAGTCTCTATCACAAAGAATCCGCTGGGCAATAAATTGGGCATCTCAACCTCGCTTCCATTCTGTCGTTTCACCTTGCTCTCACCGTCACACAGCACGTATCGGATATTGTGCTCGGAGACCACCTTGTAAGTCCCTTTGTCCGTCTCGACGATCAGCTCATCTGCCACGCCGCCGCTCCCTCTCGCCGCAATATACAATTTCTTTATCGTGGTGAAGGCTTCCGGCTCCTCGCTGATATACTCACCCTTTTTCAATGTCAGTACCAGATTGCTGTTCGCTTGGTATCGCTTCCTCATGACCTCATACATATGCTCCGCAGAGAGCTTCTCTACGTCATAGCTCCAACGATACCACCCCTCCTCCGCCTCAAAATCATCGCTGTTGGTCTGTGTGATGAACTCCGCGAAGGCTTCCTCCTCTCGAAGCTCCTCCCCCTGATTAATCCGTGCAAGGGTCTCTATGTATTCCGACTCTGTGACGGTCGGGTTCGCGGTATTCTGACTTATGGCATTCTGTTTCTGTTCAATTCCGCCCGCCTGCCCCGCTCCCGCCTGCTCCCTGAGCATCAATTTTGCCCGCATGACGGACTCGTTGATTGCTTCCGCCTTCAGGTAGGTGATCTCCGCCGCCTCCGTGGTCTTCCAGACATTGGCGTCGCTCCCCATGCCACAGGAGGTGGAGTAATAATAAGTGCCCGCAAGCCCTCCCTGCGCCGTACAAAGGAGCTGCCCGTGAGTCTCCTTCACCGCCCGGGTAGTGCTCTCCTGCTCCAATATATTATTATACACCTGATAAGAGGTGCTGTCATCTACATGTGCGCCATAATTCGGATAGGCGGCGTGCTGCATATGCCCGTAGGCGTAGGTTCTGGCACAGATCGCCTGCGCCTTCAGCGCTTCCTCGGGGTAGGAGGCGGGCATCTCGCTAGGCGTCACGGAATAGAGATACTCCTCCAAGGAGACCTCGTTGACCACGGCGATTCCCTTGGATTCCAAGATCAGCTCCATATGCCCACGATAGCCGGGCACACCCTGACTGCGGTTGACATTTTGAAGCAGTATCCTGCCTGTCAGTGCGGTGGGGCGTATCTCAATCCTCCCCCCGACAAAATAATCGCTATCCCGCCCAATGACAAGCACCTCCCCCGCAGCATACAGCTCCTCCGTCTCCTGTCCTGAGATGCCATATCGTAGTATGTAATCCGTGTCCGCGGTAAGCGCCACCTGCTCATGGAGAGTTCCCGCATAATCAGCCGTCTTGATCAAGACGCGGATAGAATCCATGGTCTCCTCGCGCACCATGAGGATACCGCACACCTCGCCGTCCTCCATGACCAGATCCGCGAAGTCATATCCAAACGCCAAATCCTTGTAGCTGCACATGGCAAGCGTGTTATAGATGCGATAGCCCCGATAGTCCGACGCCAGAGGCAGTCTGCCATACCCCTCCACCTCCACGGAGGCTTCGTCCGCGCTGAGAATAATGCCGTGAAGCTTCTCCGTCAGCACATTCACATTGGTCACGCAGCCGTCAGTGAGCGTCACGTCCGCCACCTGCTCCCTGACGCCCCATTCAGGTTGATACAGGTGCAGCCCGTCTCCCCCGATATCGCCGTCCGTCGGCTCTCCTACCGCGCCATAGTCATAGCTCTCCTCCACACCGTCCCTGTAAAGCAGCAGGCTGTCCTCACCCGCCTCGATAATCCAGACATTGGAGAGCTTCTCCACCACGGGAATATGCGGCTCTGGCTCAGGCTCCTCCGATTGGTCTAGGAGCACATGCAGCCTGCCTAGAAAGAGAAAGAGCAGAAGCAGACATCCCAGTATACATATCCATATTTTCATTTGTATTCTGTCATTACGGCTTAGCTTCTGATTTTGAAGATTATTTTTCCATTTCAATCCGATATTTTCCTTTTTGATATAATTTATGATAATGCATGAGACGGGCTCACATGCTTAAAAGAGCAGCCCTCACGGACTGCTCCCTCTTTTGTTCAAGTAAGAGCGGCGCATAATGTGCGGCGCCCGTTGTTTAAATACCCAAAATGCCGCCCCTTGCTTTTTGACTCCTAGCAATGCTAGGTGGGTGACCGCAACCGAACTTTTGCCTTCCCCTGCGAACCTCGCAAGCGAGTGGAGGCCTGACAGCCATCCGGCAATATAGGAATCCCGTTTAAAGTAAATGTAGGTTCAAAACTAACAAGGTTTATCGCGCATTTCAGGTTACCATTATTATATCTAATATGGGGCAAGAATACAACTGAAAAATTTGGAAAATTTACGGGCTGAGTAACAGTTCAGCCTTCAAATCATTCTATGCTCAACTGTTACATAACAAATGCCCCGAAAGCCTTCGCAGCCTTCGGGACATCTTATAGTCCGTTCGTATAATATAGAAGCTTAGAGCTGAGGACCGGCTGCCACGAGAGCCTTGCCTGCGTCATTGCTCTCATATTTTGCAAAGTTCTTCACAAAACGCTGTGCCAAATCCTTTGCCTTGGTCTCCCACTCGGAAGCGTCCGCATAGGTGTCGCGAGGGTCAAGGATTCCTGTGTCCACACCGGGAAGCTCTGTGGGAACCTCAAAGTCAAAGTAAGGAATCTTCTTGGTAGGCGCATTGTTGATATCGCCGTTCAGGATTGCGTCAATGATACCTCTGGTATCCTTGATCGTGATACGCTTGCCTGTGCCATTCCAACCAGTGTTCACCAGATAAGCCTTAGCGCCGCTCTTCTGCATCTTCTTCACCAGTTCCTCCGCGTACTTGGTGGGGTGCAGCTCCAAGAATGCCTGACCGAAGCATGCGGAGAAGGTAGGAGTGGGCTCGGTAATGCCGCGCTCTGTACCTGCCAGCTTAGCGGTAAATCCGGACAGGAAATAATACTGGGTCTGCTCCGGGGTCAGGATAGACACGGGAGGCAGCACGCCAAAAGCATCTGCGGAGAGGAAGATCACGTTCTTAGCCGCAGGACCGGAAGAAATACCGTTTACATTAGAGGCAATATTCTTGATATGGTTGATAGGATAAGATACACGGGTGTTCTCGGTCACGCTCTTGTCGTCAAAATCAATCTTACCTGCAGCGTCAACAGTAACATTCTCTAACAGAGCGTCTCTCTTGATCGCATTGTAGATATCAGGCTCGGATTCCTTGTCCAGACCGATTACCTTCGCATAGCAGCCGCCCTCGAAGTTGAACACGCCGTTGTCGTCCCAACCGTGCTCGTCATCACCGATCAGCAAACGCTTAGGGTCAGTAGACAGGGTGGTCTTACCGGTTCCGGACAGACCGAAGAAGATAGCGGTGTTCTTGCCCTCCATATCGGTGTTTGCGGAGCAGTGCATGGAAGCGATGCCCTTCAGAGGCAGATAGTAGTTCATCATGGAGAACATACCCTTCTTCATCTCTCCGCCGTACC
>JAMPHH010000008.1 GCA_023663505.1 Muribaculum sp. | reverse complement strand
CTGTCAAGATGAATATTCTGGAGATTGGGATACAGCATGGAATTGAGCAGGGTATTAAACAAGGGAAGGCACAGGGATTGGAACAGGGAATAGCACAGGGAATACGCAGTGTAATTGAAACATGCCAAGAGCTCGGAATATCACAGAGCGACACGATGCTGAAGCTGATAGAGAAGTTTTCTCTTACAGAAGACGCTGCCAAGGAGCAATTAGACAAATACTGGCACTAGGCAAGATACAAGGCGGCTTCTATAACGCCGCCTTGTACCCCGCCTTCTCTATCCTCTGCATGATCATCTCATCGTCCACAGGCTTCTCATAGGAGACAATGACAATCCCCTTTTTTAATTTCACTTGGGCGGACACTCCGGCGATCTCGTTCACCGCCTCCTCCACGCGCTTGCTGCAATGCTCGCAGTGCATTCCCTCCACCTGAAAGGTCTTCCTGTCAATTATTTTGCCCAGCTTTTTCTTTTTGGGTCGATAATCCCCTCCGCCGCAGCACCCTCCGCTTCCCTTAAAGTGCTTGATCGTGGGTTTTACCGCAAACGCCACTATGACAATCAGCCCTAATATGATAATTGCATTTTCCATAGATGATATCCTCCCTTCCCAAAGCCTGCCCCTTCACCTAATAAGACAGGCAGACGAATTGTTTAATTCACATCCGTCTGCCTGAAAATTTTCATGAATCGCCTGTATCCTATGATTTTGGGGTCAGCTCCGCATGGTTACAGTGGCAGCTTCCGCCGCAAGCCGAGGCGTTAGGGCAGCCTATGCACCCGTTTCCCTTCTTCTTCTCTTTTGCCATATACCAAACCGCTAATGCCACAACCGCAAGAATGATCAATATTACAATGAAATCAGCCATTCCTATTCCTCCAAAACCATTCACAGTCACCTTGTCTCATATCCAAGCCTTGAAGCTGCCGTTAGGCTGCTGCCTTCAACTCGTACTCCGCCTTCACTTTCTTATTTGCATTGACACACAGGTACGCGATGACCGCCGCGATGAGCAGTGTCGCAATCAAACCGCCTACAAAACCTGCGCCCAAGGAACCGGTGGTGATCAGTGTGCCAATCTGGTACACAAGGAAGCCGATCACATAACCCGTGGCAAGCTGGAAACAAATCGCCCCCGCTAACCACTTTCCGGATTTCATCTCGGAGTTCATAGCTCCCAACGCTGCAAAGCAGGGCGGTGTGTAAAGGTTGAACATCAGATATGCGAGAGCCGCCACCTTGGTAAGCCCCATGATTGCCGCAACCTCGCTGCCGCTGCCGATCAGCTCCAATTCCTCTGTATCGATAAAGTTCGTGATAGCAAATACCGTTGCCAGAGTGCCGACCACATTTTCCTTAGCGATAAAGCCTGTAACCGCTGCCGCCGCACACTGCCAGCATGCAAAGCCTACAATCGGAATGAGCAATGTCGCCACGGGCGCGGAGATGATTGCAAGGATAGAATCCGAGCTGTCCTCCGCCGCTTCCGCAAAGCTGGGGGTAAAGCTCGCCATCACTTGGACAACCGTGTTGCAGACCAAAATGATCGTTCCCGCCTTCACAATGTATGCCTTACCTCTCTCCAACATGGACTTTAACGCAAACACGAAGGAGGGCGCCTTATACTCCGGCAGCTCCATGATGAAAAAGCTCTTGCGGTATTTCATACCTGTGATCTGCTTGATCAGCAGCGCGCCCAAAAGAATCAGACCGATGCCGACGAAATACATCACAGGTCCCACCCATTTTGCATCAGGGAAAAACGCTCCCGCAAAAAGCGCAATCACGGGAAGCTTTGCGCCGCAGGGCATAAAGGTACACAAAAGCGCGGTCGCCCGGCGTTCTCTCTCGTTCTTGATGGTTCGACATGCCATGATCGCAGGCACGCCGCAGCCGGTGCCGATGACCATGGGGATCACGGATTTACCCGACAGTCCAACCCTCTTAAAGATAGGGTCAAGCACAACCGTCGCACGAGCCATATATCCACAGTCCTCCAAAAGCGCGATGAGGAAATACATCACCATAACCAAGGGCAGGAATCCCACCACGGCGCCTACACCGCCGATGATACCGTCCACCAGAATCGACTGCAGAATCGGAGATGCGTTCTCGACCTTTCCCGCTACCCATTCTTGGAAAATCTCAATCCAGCCTGCCAACAGCTCTGACAGCCATGTTCCCACCGTGGACTGGGAGATGAAGAACACCAGCCACATAACAGCCGCAAACACAATGATACCCAGTACGGGGTGCGTGATGATCTTATCGATCGTATCGTCCTTCGACTGCTCCTTGGTAAGCGTCTTTCTGGTCTCCACCTTGGCTACCACGCCGTTCACGAAGTCAAATCGCTTTCTGTCCGCCTCCTCGACCTCCTTTTTGTTGGTCAGGTCGATATCCGGCTGATGATAGGGCGCTTTCTGCCCTGCTCCCGCTCCCGCCAGAGACACAGCCTCCTTTATTACCTCCTTCAACCCCGTCGTCTGGGTGGACACTGTCTTGATCACCGGACAGCCCAGCTTCTCGGACAAGGTCTTCTCGTCGATACGGTTCTCCTTTTTCTCGTTCACATCACTTTTGTTCAGGGCAACCACTACCGGAATCCCCAATTCCAAAAGCTGCGTTGTAAAGAACAGACTTCTGCTAAGATTCGTTGCGTCTACAATATTTATGATGACATCCGGGTGCTCATTTTTCACATAGGAGCTTGTGATGCTCTCCTCAGATGTAAAAGGGGACATGGAGTATGCGCCCGGCAGATCTACCGCGATCAGCTCTCCCTCTCCCTCGTAATATGTTTTCTTTACAGGATACTCTTTCTTGTCCACAGTCACGCCCGCCCAGTTACCTACATGTTCGCTGCGTCCTGTCAGGGCATTGTACATGGTGGTTTTCCCAGAATTGGGATTGCCTGTCATTGCAATTCTCATTGTTAGCCTTCCTTTCTCAATGTTTTATTGTTCTTATTTTCATTAGTTAAAACTAACCAATGTGCAAAATCAGTGGCGACACTTCAATATCAAACGAGATAAATCATTTGATATACATTTGACGTATGTGCCGCCTGTTTCTTCAAGCGATCTCTATCGCGGAGGACAAATCCTTGTCCATATTATACCTTCCATCTTTGATAGATACCACCAAACCACTTCTCTTCTTAGATACTACCGTGATGGGTTCCCCGCTGTAACAGCCGAGGGAAAAAAGGAAAGAAACCATTTCCTCGTCTTCCGCATTGATATTACGCACCTTGTATTCCATTCCGATGTCCGCGTCATTCAAAGTCATATTCCCACCTCCCACATAGTAAACCCCTGCTAATTCTGATTCTATTAGCGCAATCGTTGTTAGTTCTTCATAACCTACTTTAGTATATGCTATCTTTGGGGGTTTGTCAACATGTTTCTTTGAACTTCAGGAAAAATGTTGTATGTGCAAATAGGAGTAAGTCTCTTTAAAAACGTGACACATTTTGATTGAAAACGCCCACATTTTCTGATATGCTATGATATAAATACAGGTATATTTTACATTAGGTAAGGATAAAAACGAGATAGTAAGCGCGATATTGTTTTAGAATTGAGGAGATTATAATGAAAGTGCCACATTTGGTTCAATATCAAGGAAGCAAAAGAGTTATTGCCCCTGAAATTATAAGGTTCTTTCCGGATAAAATTGATAGGTTAGTAGAACCGTTTTCGGGAACATGTGCTATATCCATTTTGGCTGCTGTTGAAAATAAATGTGATAATTTTTGGGTTAATGATATAAATGAACCACTGATAAAGATGATGGAAGAATGTGTAAATTCACCCGAAAGATTAGCTAGTGAATATTTGAACATATGGGAAGGGCAATTTCAAACTAATCAGAATAACATAGATTATTTTTACAAAATCAGAGAAGAATTTAATTGTGGAATGAAAGATTCTGCAAGAATGTTGTTTTTACTGGCAAGAGTAGTTAAAGGCGCTGTTCGTTATAATGTTCATGGTGAACTAAATCAATCTTGCGATAAAAGAAGATATGGAACAAAACCGCAGATAATATCCAATAATGCTTTTAAAATATCAGAATTGTTGAAGGGTAAAACATGTTTTACGTGCAAGGATTATAAGGAAATTTTAGCATTAACAAAGCCGGGGGATTTAGTTTATATGGATCCGCCATATCAAGGAACTTCAAATAGAGATAACCCGAGAGATAATCGTTATATACAAGGCGTGGATTTTGAAGAATTTGTGGAGGAACTTGCAAAGTTAAACACTCGCGGTATAGATTTTATTGTAAGCTATGATGGCATGACGGGAGATAAGATAATAGGAAAGCATCTTCCGGAAGAACTCAATTTGAACCACATATATATTAATGCCGGATTATCAGCTCAGGCTACACTTAATGGTAAAAAGGAAATAACATACGAGTCATTATATATCAGTAAAAATTTAAAACGTAAACAAGATGAATATGTACAATTAGAATTTTGTTTTGGATAATGGAGAAAAAATGAACATACCTGAAGATTTTAGAGAAGTTTTAGATGCGGTAACCAATAAGAGAGCAAGATTTGTAATAGACACTATTTTAAATAAGGGATTTTGCAGCACAGAGGATTTAAAAAATGGTGGATATGAACATGCACCCAGAGCGGCAAGAGATGTAAGAGAATTAGGGATTCCACTGGACACATTTAAAATTAAGGATAGTAATGGAAAAACTATTGCTGCTTATAAATTCGGGGATTGGGAAGCAGCAAAGAGAACTAACCAATTATCAAAAGTGTCAGGGAGAACACAGATTACAGAAAAATTAAAAAGTGCATTGATTGACCGATATGGAGCCAGATGCCATTTATATGGAGAAGAATATCCGGCAAGATTATTGCAGCCGGATCATAGGATTCCTTATGAAATAGGTGGTGACCCATTGGATATGTTAGATACCGATTGTTTCATGCTTTTGTCACCGTCAGCAAATAGAGATAAATCATGGGCTTGTGAACATTGTCCAAATTGGATTGAAAAAATATAGATATCTGTAAAACGTGTTATTATGCATATCCGGAAGAATATCAGCATATCGCAGGAGTAAGAGAAAAGAAACTGAATCTTGTTTTTAGTAGTGAAGATATTGATTTATTTAACGAGATAGTACAGGAGGCGGATTTACATAACACATCGTATCAGAATGCGGTTAAAAGGATGATAGAATATTATCATAAAATAAGTGGAATGGAAATGAATGACAATGAATAGATAAAACATTTACACTTGGCATTTTCTATGATATACTAACAGCAATTAAATCCGTCTAATATGATAGAGGATTTTTTCAGAAAGGCAAAGTAATGGCAAGAACTGAATCACAGGAAAATTATTTGGAAACTATCTTGATCTTAAGCCAAAGGAAGCCGGTTGTCCGCTCCGTTGATATCGCGGCGGAGCTTGGATTCTCGAAGCCGAGCATCAGCATCGCGATCAAGAATCTGAAGGCGCAGGGACTCGTCACCGTGACACAGGAGGGCTTCGTCTACCTCACCCCCGCCGGCTCGCAGATCGCCAATGGGGTCTATGAACGCCACCGGACATTAACTGACGCTCTTGTCAGATTGGGAGTTTCCGAGAAAACGGCGGAGGAGGACGCCTGTCGAATCGAGCATATCATCAGCGAGGAAACCTTTCAGGCACTCAAAAAAAGACTCACAGCGATATAACAATTTCCTCTGCATCAAAACGTGCACCGCAAGGCGCACTGTGATAAAACAGGGCGGATCTCACCGATCCGCCCTGTTTTACATAACCTACTGTTCCATCTGTCTGCCCAAAAAACCCGCCGCGGACAGTATCAGCTTCTGTTCCACCTCGCCCATTCTGCCGCGGTTATCGTTGTCCAAAAGCACTACGCTGCCAATGATATCCCCCTCACAGATAATGGGCGCGACCGCCTGATGCTGATAGTCATTGTCGCCGTCCTCGCAGACCGGTATGAAGTTCCTGTCCCCCTTGGCTGCCAGAAAGGTTTCCCGATTGTTAATCTTTTCCTCCAGCTGATGACTGACCGCTTTGTTCAAGAGCTGCTTATACCCCCCTGCCGCCGCGATAAACTGATCCCTGTCCGCAATCACCGCCGCATGTCCCGACACCTGCGCCAGACTCTCGGCATACTGCCTTGCAAAGGTGCTCATCTCCCCGATGGGCGAATACTTTTTGAGAATGATCTGTCCCTCCCTGTCCGTGTAGATCTCGAGCGGATCTGATTCACGGATGTGGAGCGTGCGCCTTATTTCCTTGGGAATGACAATTCGACCCAGATCATCTATCCTTCTAACGATTCCTGTTGCTTTCATATATATAATTCCTCCATTTACAATATTTCCACCTGTGCAGTTGCAATCCAATGGTCTGCCTGCACGCAATTTATTGCGATGCAGGTGGCAAAATTTCCTATGCGGACATAGTATCTGTAAATGAAGGGATTTTATTCCGTGCGCTGCTTTTTTCTTAGGGTTTTAAACGCATACATTTTATCATCTGCCTGCTTGATATAATCCGCAAGTGGTATATCCTTCCAAATATCCGTCACCACATGCCCGTAGCTCACCGTGAGCTCATAGGGACATCGGTTCTGCTCCTGCACCTGCCGCAGCTCGTCCTGAATCGCTTCATAAATACCATTGATCTCAGCTTCGGAAATACCTGAGCACAGCGCCAGAAATTCATCACCGCCCAACCTAAAGCACAGACTCTCCTTGGGAAAATGCTTCTGTATCAGCTTAGCCGTCGTTTTAATCGCAAAATCTCCCTGCTCGTGTCCGAAATTATCATTGATATATTTTAACCGATCCACATCCAGATAAACCACAAAGACATGATTGCCTCGGTCATGCTGACTCTCCAAGTACTTGATCCCCAGCTTATCCAGTTCCAGTCGATTGTAAAGCATCGTCATGGAATCACGGTTGTAAAGCGTGGTCAACAGCTGATTCATATCCCGCAGCCGCGCCCTCGAATACAGATTCTCCAGTGCCGTGGTCAACGCGTTGATGATATCAAACAGAAATTGCTTCTCCATCAGATAGACCGCGTTGCGGATCGCAAAATACCCCACACACTTGTCCCTGAAATGCAGCGGCAAAAACAAAAAGTCAACCCCCGATTCCTCACACTCGAACGTTGGGAAAATATGATTCCCGGCAATATTTTGGTCATCATTCTCCGCAATCCCGTCCTTGGTGTAGGAAAAGGTAAACTGCATATCCTCCGGATATCCCTGCACCAAAAAATCCTCCTCCGCCAAGAGACTGTTAAGCTGCTCCTCAATAGGCTCGTCCCCCATAAACCAGTACAATCTCCTGTCCGTGACCAGATAAAGCTCATCACAGCGAAGCGACGGGATACACTGGGGAATGCGCTCCAACATCTCCTGCACGGTCTCACAGCGGGTCAGGGAATATTTGAGCTTCAAAAGCTGCTTCTCAAAATCCTCAGTCTCGATCCCATACAAAATATTGCCCTTCAAATGCTCCTTTAAATCAATGACGATATCCGACTCACAGCCACAGCTGTCCCAGAAAATCTCCCTTGTTCCCGTGCATCTGATCTCCTCAACCTCCTGCCCCTGCCAGAGCTCGCACAGCATCTCCATCGCCGCGTATCCCAGCTCCTCACGGATATGACTCACCGTGGAGATCTTGGGATCATAATATCTGGATTTGTCCAAGTCATCAAAGCCCGTGACAAGAAAGTCCTTCGGGGCGAAAAGCCCTCTTTTCTCCGCTGCCGACAATACCCCCACGGCGATATTGTCATTGGCGCAGACGATGGCGTCGGGCAGCTCATACTCCGCATACAGGGCTTCAAAGCCGCTTATGCCGCACCCGCAGTCAAAATCACCAAAATAGTACCTGCTGTCCGACAATTGATGAGCCTCCACATAATCCCTGACAGATGCAAATCGTCTTTGATTCTCAAAATTGTCCTCCGGTCCCATGACAAACCAAAAGCTCTTGCAGCCGTGATGCCCCGCCAAATGCTCCATCACATTCTGCATCGCCCGATAGTTGTCAACCGTCACCGAGCGCAGCCCCTCGAAATAATTGCCAAGCACCACGGTCGGCACGCCGGACCGTCGCACGCGCTCCACCAAAGCACTGCGCACACCAATGCTTGTAATATTGTTGACGTCCAGCACAATCCCGTCAAAATCCTTCAAATCCGGCAGATTAAAGATATTGTATTCCCCCTGATTATACAGCGCGTCATCACTCCAGTTGGCGGAGCTGTTAAAAATATAAAGATTCACGTCTAAACCGGATTCTTTTATCTTTTGCAATATTCCGGAGGGCCATGCGTATGTAAAATACCGCATCCAACTCTCCATGATCAGGGCAACCTTCTTCATTGTTCCCTCCATCCTGCCGCTCCCGCAGCCCCCAAAATCAGAAAAACCTTCTCACGTCAACGCATCGCTCACTTCCTATTCGTCAGAAATCCCTTATTGCCTCCAACGCCGGAAGCGCGTTGCCCTCATAGTCAAACAACGCCTGATTCGCCCACTCGTTTCCCCCGGGGCCCTTCTCCCCCGTATAGCGAAGCGCCGCCTCGTTTGCCCAGCCACAGCCGGGAACAGGTATCCATGCGGGTTCCCAGTAATAAAAGCCCTCGCCGCCGGGCACGGATTTGATTCTGCTCATGATATCCTGCATGAACTCCACCTGACCCTGCTTCGTCATGGGATACTCCACCCTATCAACCAACGCCTGCCTAGTCGCCATACCCTTCAATTCATCTTTGGGAAGTCCTTCCCTGTCGCGATAATCCTCCATTGTAAAGCCTGTGGAAACCTCCGCAACCACAAGTCTTTTGCCGTAACGCCTCGCCATGTCCCGCATATTTGCCTCGAGCTCTCCCATCGTCCCATGCCAAAACGGATAATAGGAGAATCCGATAATGTCAAACGGCTCGCCGCGCTCCATGAAATGCTCGAACCAATCCACATACATCTCGTTCAAGCCTCCGTTATCTAAGTGTATCATAATCGACGCCTGACTGTCTACCTTCCGCACACCGCGGATTCCCGCATTGATATATCTGGCAATATTGTCATATTCCGGCTTCTTTCCGGTAGGCCAAAGCAGACCGTTCGTGAGCTCATTCCCCACCTGTACCATGGCGGGAGACACGCCCTCCTGCTTCAGTCTCTCCATGACCTCTACCGTATATTCATAAACCGCCTGCTCCAATCCCGCCTCGTCCAGTCCTCTCCACGCCTTGGGAACCATCTGCTTGCCCGGGTCCGCCCAGAAATCACTGTAATGGAGATCCAGAAGCCACCCCATGCCATGCTCCATCGCCCGCCTTGCGAGAATGATAGTCTTCTCCAAATCATTGGTGCCCGCCCCGTATGGATTGCCCTGCTCGTCATAGGGGTCATTCCAAAGCCTGATCCGAATGGAATTAACACCGTATTTCTGCAAAATATCAAACAGATCCATCTGCGTCCCGTGGTCATAATACTTAGCGCCGCACGCCTCCTCCTCCAACAGCGTAGATACGTCCATTCCCTTGATAAACATATGCTTTCCTCCTCGTATCATAGTTATAACTAATTGCGCAGTCCGCTGCGAAGCTCATTCTTCATATTGCAACCACTGCCACTCCATACGCTCCCAAGCTAAGCTCCTGCGTCACTTCCCCGCCGCTAAGCAGGTTTCTCCCTCTGACATTCGGGACGACAACCTCCCCCGTTCCCATGTTAAAATAGAATTCATATTTTACATTCTCCGCATAGCGCACATGATATTGCACATTCTCGGGGAACTGTCTCGTCTCCACTCCCGCCGTCTTAAGCATCGTGTCAAAAAGCTCACTCATTCGCCCCGCTTCCACACGACAGCCCACGTAATACGCATGACCCCTGCCGCTTGACCGCACGGTGACAGCGGCCTCCCCCGCATAGAAATCCTGCTTGTAAGTACCCAATACCTCAGCGTCCTTCACTATGAGACGTTCGGCATAGTCCCTTACCTCGCCTTCCCTCCCATCGGCAAACACCACCGCATTCCTATCCTTCGGGTAAAGGGTGTCAATCTCCTCGCTGATCACACCAAAAAGCTCATGCAATCCGTCTCCCGGGAAGCCTCCCAGATAACAGAGCGTATCCTTATCCACATAGCCTGTCAGGTAGGTGGCAAGCAGCTCGCCGCCCCCCTGCACAAACTCCTGCAGCCTTTCGGAGACACCCTCCTTGAGCATATAGAGCATGGGAGCTACGAGCACCCGGTAATCCTCGAATGAATCCGTCTGGTTGATGACGTCCACATCCACGCCAAGCCCCATAAGCGTTCGATATATTTCCCTGCAGGTCTCGGCATACTGCTTAGTCTCATCGGAGAGTCCCCGCATATCCTGTATCGCCCACATCACGTCCCAATCCAGAATCAACGCTACCTTCGCCTGAATCAGGCTGCCTGAGATCTCCTTTAGCTTCAAAAGCTCCCCGCCCAACTCCTGCACCTCACGAAATACGCGGGTATCCCCCGTGCCCAGATGATCCACCACGGCGCCATGGTACTGCTCAAAGGAGCCGCGCCCCTTGCGCCACTGAAAATATTGTACCGTGTCCGACCCGCAGGCAAGCGCGTGAAGGGAGAACAGCCTGTGGATACCGGGACGCTTTAATTTGTTATAGGAATGCCAATTGACCAGACCCGGCGCGCTCTCCATGAGCATAAAGGGTCTGTCCTTTTTCATACAGCGCATCACCGCGTGGTCAAAGGCATTATCTGCCATCGTATCGCTTAAGGTCTCATAGTCATTATGCAGACAGGGATAGGAATCCCATGAAATAACGTCCAGTGACTCCGCCATTTTTCGATAATCCAATCCGTCATAGAGCTGCATGAAATTAGTTGTGACAGGTCTGTCAGGTGTAAGCTCCTTCAGCAGCCCAATCTCAAAATTCATGTAATCTGTCATGTTCCATGTGGTAAATCTGCGCCATTCCTGTTTTAATCCCATGACGCTGAACTCCCCGTTCTGATAAGGGGGTTCAATCTGGTCAAAGCGGTTGTATTGATGGCTCCAAAAGCTTGTCCACCACGCATGGTTCAGCTTCTCGATATCCCCGTCAAACTGCTGCTCCAGATATCCCTGAAAACGTTTCACGCACAGAGGACAATAGCACTCCCCGCCAAACTCATTGGAGATATGCCACATAATCACCCCGGGGTGGTCTCCCACCGCCGCATGGAGCTTGGTGACGATTCTTTTCACCTTCTCACGATAGACAGGAGAGGACATGCAGTGGTTGTGGCGAAATCCGTGGTGATATCTCACGCCGTAGGAATCCACCCGCAGGCATTCAGGATATCGCTCGTCCAACCATGCAGGCTTTGCGCCACTGGGAGTCGCCAGAATCGTATAGATGCCCTTTTCATACAGGCGGTCAATACAAGCTGTCAGCCACTCGAAATGATACTCCCCCTCCACAGGCTCATAAGCCGCCCAAGAGAAGACGCCCAAGGTCGCGCAGTTCATGCCCGCCTTTTGCATCAGACGAATATCCTCCTCCAGAATGTCAGGTCTGTCCAGCCATTGCTCCGGATTGTAATCCCCGCCGTGAATCAAGCCATCAAGCTGCGGAAACAGTATATGTCTTTCCATGTTCATCTAATCCTCCATTCTTGCCTCAATCCGGAAATTTGGGCTTGCTCCCAAGTCAGCAAACGCCATTCAGAATCCTCACCCCCGTAAGGGTGATGACTCTAATGGCGCTTGCACATCAATTCAAATTTTAATCAAAATCCGTGATGCGCTCCATCATCTTGCGATAACGGAAACGTACCATCTCGTTTTTCTCCAATACATCCTTTTCCGTTCCGGTGTATTGGCAGCGAATGCAGTAATATTCCTGCTTATCCTTGTCATAAAACATATCAATGTCCAAGTCCCGCATAAAGCAGGAAGGGCATCTGAAATTTAATTTGCCTTTTCCAGATTGAGCCATGTCACCAATACCTCCTTATCATGAAGCTTCTTCTGATACCCAAGCGTGAACATGGGAGAGAACGCGTAGCCCTCGCGGATATATGACTCGCCGTCCGCGCTGTCCGTGGAGAGGGAAACCTTGGTCTCAATGGCGGGAATCACTGCGCTCGCCGTCTTGCCGCCCGCCATGGAAGCCTCCCTGCATTTATACTCATAGGCAATCTCCTCCGACCTCGAGCCGTCGGACACGCTCAGCGTAATCCCCAGCATATCCTCAGGATATTCCGTGGTGCCGTAACAGCCAACCATATACTCGTTGATCGTCACATCTGCGTCAGGATTACTCATTTCAAGCACCTTGCGCTCGATACGGATATTGGAAGCCCCCTCCTCAAAGCATACCCTTGTCTGGAGCTTTACGGTCAGGTCATAGAACTCAATATCCACGGGGTCAAGAGTGAGAACCCTCGTCTTGCCCTCCTGAGAGAAGGTCGCATGAGTCCTGCACAGGCACAGATCCACCTCCTCGCCGTTATAGCAGATCTTCGCGCTGCGCACGGTCCCCTCACCCGCATAGTGGGTGAAGTATCCCGCGCGGTACTTCTCCTGAATCAGGAAAGGATAAGAAGCGTCCTGCACATGCTTAGTGCCGATACCTACCTCCCACTTTAGCTTGGCGGCATAGGGGCGCAGATCCACAATCGCGCCGCCCTGATCCATATTGACGCAGGCTCTCATATAGGGGTCGGCATACCAGAAAATCTGCTTGTTGGAGCCATAGAGGATATCCTTCCACAGTGCGCACTCCGGCTCCGTGTAGGTCTTGTTGGCGCGGTAGAAATCCGCAAACTCCGCCATGGTCATATCCACAAGCTGACCTTCCTTCTTCAGCTTACCATAATACGCCATGCCGTCCTCATAGGACTTCTTCAAGAGCTCATAGGGCTGCTCCCAACGTCCCATCTTGTTCAGCCACCCGGGGCCCACGAACATCATGTTATAGGAATAACCATTGTTGTACTTCTCCAAATGCCGATACTGGTCAATCAAATTATAGAGATAAGGATACTCCCATGTCTTGGTGTCATAAATCATGCCCCTCAGCACGTTCTGGGGATGCGTTCCAAAGTTAGAGCCGTTTCCGTCATAACATGCCAGCAAATCTCTGGACAAGTGCGGAATCGCCACGATACCGCTGTCCTCCGCTTCATTGGCAGCGGGTGCATGGGTATTCTGCTTGGAGGGAATCCATGGATTCCACGGACCGCCGTCAAACAAGGTGTACCAAGAGTTGTTACAGGTGTGATACGCCTTGGGTCCCTCCTCCCAACAGGTTGCCACGGCACATTTGACCATGGGATATTTCTCCTTGATATAATTGGTCAGCTCCGCGTCCATATAATAGGAGCCGGTGGACTCGGGATAAAAGCCGAAGCGGTCATAAAACTTCCCGAACACGTCATCTACAATGCTCTTCTTGTCCTCCATGGAGAACATCCAGATACAGAAGTCCTTGGTCTTGTATTTCTCGCGGAACTCCTTGCAGGGAAGCCCCAGCAGGGAGAGAGCGATCTCGTCGCCGTATTTCTCATGGTGCTCCTTGGCAAGCTCCACTGCCTCGTCGTTAAACAGACTGGCGTAAGTCATTTGAATGGTCACCTTCAGCCCGTTCTTGTGGGCGGTCTCCTGCTGGAACTTAAAGATATCCAAGGACTCCGTGAGCAGCGCCTTCCTTCCGATATCCTCTGCCTTGCCCTGTCCGGTCACCTTCTCCGCATACTCGGGAACCATCTCCGGACGGTGAATGATATTGACTACAAATGTTTTGTCCATTGATACATCTCCTTCTTACTATTTAAACCTTCTTGTAACAGTCACTAAAGCAATGCCTTCTGTTGCAGCAATACTTTATATTGCAGCAATGCCTTCTATTGTTTTAGCCCTTCACCGCACCACTGGTCACGCCTTCCACGTAGAACTTCTGCATGATCACAAACAACACGGAGATAGGAATGGATACCAGTACACCACCCGCGCAGAACTGGGTGAAGTAACTGTTGATCAAGCTCTTTTCAAGCATATTGTAAAGACCGATTGCCACTGTCCACTGAGAGGAAACGCCCGCATTCAGCATCATCTTGGCAAACACGAAATCCATCCAAGGAGCGAGGAAGGAGCTGATCACCGTGTATACAATAATAGGGCGGCTCATGGGCAATACAACCCTCCAAAAGATCGTCAGCTCGCTTGCGCCGTCCAGATACGCCGCCTGTCTTAAGGACGCAGGAATCGTATCTAAGAAGCCTTTGGCGATCAGGTACCCCAAGCCTGAGCCTGCGGAATATACGATCACCATACCGATATGGTTGTTCGTCAGGTTCAGCGTCTTCAGGATAAAGTACACAGCCACCATAGACAGCATACCGGGAAAGAGGTTCAGGATCACCGCAATGTTCATCAACGGCTTCCTCGCCTTAAACCGCATACAGGAGGTTGCGTAAGCCACCATCAACACGAAGATCGTTGAGATGATACAGCTGAAAACCGCGATGATAAAGGTGTTCTTAAACCAGTTGGGGAACTGGGAGACGCTGTCCGCGCCGAACAGGAGCTTCGAGTATGCCTGCATAGTCCACTTCTCCGGGAAGAAGGTACTGTTGTTCGGACCCGGGTAAGCGCTGAAGGAGGTCACCAGAAGCCACACAATAGGCACCAGCCAGATAAAAGCCAAAACCGCAAGCAGTATATGCCTGAAAATAATATTGAGTGTTCTTTTCAACTTCATTATCTAAATACCTCCTCTCTGTCTCCTTGAATCATCTTGTTAAACGCGATCAGGGTAAATACCGCACACAGGATAAATACAATGACGCCGATCGCCGAAGCCATCTTATAGTTATAGTAATTCTGGGTCAAGTTGAACAGCCACGTCACCAACAGGTCAACCTCCTTGGCTTGGGAATTAGCCATTGCCTGATCGGTGGTGACGAACACGTCCTGAGTCAGAAGGTAAATCACGTTAAAGTTGTTGATATTTTTCACAAAGTCAGTCACCAGAGCGGGACCTGTCACAAACAGCATGTAAGGCATCGTGATATGGAAAAATATCTGTCTGGGGGTTGCGCCGTCAATTCTCGCACTCTCAAGCTGGTCCGTGGGAATATTCATCAGGACGCCGGTAGCGATCAGCATTTGATAAGGCACACCCACCCAAATATTGATCAGTATGATCATCACATGTGCCCACCCGTTGGCTGACAGGAACGGGATATAGCTGGTACTGATCACGCCATGATTCCGCAGCAGCTCCGTCAACCCGATCTGGGAACAGAAGGTATTGAAGATACCATTGTTGGCAAAAAAGTTTCTCACCAACAACAGGGACACAAACTGGGGAACAGCGATCGTGATAATGAACAGCGTTCTCCACATCTTGGGAAACTTGGTATACTTATGATTGATCAGCATGGACAACAGGATTCCGCCAAAGTAGGTGGTAAAGGTTGCAAAAAAGGCCCAGATCAATGTCCATACCAAAATCTTGCGGAAGGCATAGCCGAAGGATACCGTCAGACCCCCGCCGCCAAACAGACTGATAAAGTTCTTGAAGCCTACCCAGTCAAACAACGCACTGGGGGGCATATGCTGTTGGTCATAGTTGGTGAACGCCACCAGAATCAGAACCAACAGAGGCACTACATTAAAGAGTACAATACCGATGATAGGCATTGTCAACAAAGTGATATAGAATTTCTTATTTACGAGGGAATTCAAATCCTCCGCAAAGGTATTGATATGTTTTCCGGCCTTTGCCAGCTTCTCAAGCTTGTATGCGTTGACTACATTCCTCAGATATACAAAGAGAAAGATCGCCCACACCACAAAGCTCGCAAGAGATAGCAGCAAAATCAAGAATGAATGGTCATAATCATTAAATTCATTCTGCATGGTGACAATGTTAAACACGGATTCCTGCTGCACCGTTCCCAGACTCGCGAACTTTGGCACATAGTCCATGGCGAACCCGAAGGTAAACACGATGACCACAGCCTCCAACAGCGTCAATAAAATTCCTTTGATAATCTGCTTTCTCCCGATGCAGCCTGCTCCCATCCAAATAAGGGACAGCTTCACCCAAATATCTCCCTTGACTACCGCCTCGCCAAATTCTTTAAAGAATCTGCCGATTCCGCCAAAGAACTCTTTTACCGCTGACGTCATTTGTTTCACTTGACCCACACTCCTTTCAACATTTTTTGTTTAAAGAAGGCGTCCCTCCACCTTCGCTTCAGGACGCCTGATTTACTCCTTGTGCTCAAATATATTATGAACTTTCAGGAATTATTCTATGGGTGCGGTAACACCGGTTACCAACTCATCAAGTGCAGCTTGAATGCCTGCCTCGTCATCCTTGCTCAGCTTACCCTCAGCAATCATCTGTCCAAAGGTAGCAGCGGGATCCCAGAACTTGCCGCCTACAACCTGTGTGCTGGCATAAGGAGCCTGTGCAGCGATGCCTGCTGCGGAAAGGTTTGCCTGAACCGCATCAGATGCGCCTGCATTGATATTGGAAGGACCCGCCGCTCTGGTATTAAAACGCAAAATCTGATTCTCCTCGTTGGTGATCCAGTCTGCAAGCAATGTAGCCCAACCCACATTCTTGGAATAAGCGTTTACTGCAACATACTTAAAGCCGATTACGGAGCCTGTCTGTACTTCCTTGCCATCGATCTCATAAGCGGGAAGTTTGCCGGAAGCAGCCTGTGCAAATGCGGGGTTAGGATTGTTCTCATCACCTGCAACCGCACCCTGATCCCAGTTACCGCTGATTACCGCGCAAAGATCGCCGGAAGCAATCGCGGGGCTGATCTGACCGTCGGGGATCGCCATGAAAGCGGGGTGTGAAGCGATGTCAAGCATAGCCTGTGTAACCTGTACTCCTGTGTATCCGTCGGGAGATGTACCATTCCAGTCGATTGCTGTCGTGCCGTCATCGTTCAAGCCGGTAGTGAAGCCTGCGCCGTAGAAGAACGATGCGTTGTACCAACCGGAAGCGAATGTCATACCAACCTTCTTGCCTGCCGCCTGTGCAGCATCGAGAATACCATTCCAAGTCTTGACATCATCCTCAGTCAAAACGCTTGCATCATAGAACATAAAGAAGCCGTTGTCACCGGTCATGGGGAATGCATACAGCTTTCCATCCATGGTAGCGCCCTCAACAGCGCTGGCAATGTTGGCAGCCTTGACATCAGCAAGGCTCTTGCCTGCGTATGCCTGCAGCGCGCCGTCCATCTCCTCCAAGTTCTGAAGTGCGCCTGCCTTATACAGATCCGTGATCTGATCGGAAGCAAACGCATAAACATCTGCAGCAGCCTCGATATCAGTCAATACATCGTCCTTTGCGTCAGCCTCGGACTCAACGCCCAGCTCTACGGTGATATTCGCAACATCTGCATAATTGGCAACAAAGGAATCGATCATGCCCTGCAGCATCACCTGATCCTCCTCTGCGCCCCACATTCTAAGCGACACGTCCTGCTTCTCGGTAGGTGTTGTCGCGGGAGCTGCCCCCCCTGTGGACTCCTGAGCAGGTGTGGAGCTTCCGCTCTCTGCGGGTGTGTTGTTACCGCCGCAGCCTGCCAAGGAAAATGCCATAGTCGCCGTCAGCAGCAATGCAACCAACTTTTTCATTTTCATTTTCGTATCCTCCTGTTTTTTAATCGCAAGCTTTAATTACGCTTATGCGCAACCGCTTGTTATTGTTGATATTTTAACAAGAAATGCATCTGTTGTCAATTATAATATAGCAGTTAATTTACAGTTGATTAACAACGTTAAACCAAACCACACTATAATTGCGCAACCGCTTGCTCACCTCTAATATATCATGTTCGACAAAACGTTTCAATAATCTATTTTATACAAAAATAAGACCTCAAATCTATTCAAATTTGCCAAAAAACGGTAAGTCAAGGTAACCGTCCGGCTCCTGCGTTCAGTCAACACCCCCGCTACAATCAACAGTGGTGTTGACCCTGCGGCTCTCGCCATCGCTATATAGTTCATTGTGTAGACATCTTCAGCGCCACCTCGTAATTCAGATAGGTGATCGGCTCTACCTCCTCACCGTCAATCAGTCGAAACAGCGTTTGCGCCGCCGCGATACCCAGACTTCTCGGGTCATATTGAAGCGCCGTGACCGCGGGTGAGCTGTTGTCCAAAAGCACGCTGTCATAGAAGGAGGCTATCTTGATCTGTGTCGGAATGACAATGCTGTCATTTCTCAACTTTTCCAACACGTCCCTACAAATACGGTCGTCCATGCAGATAATGCAGTCCGCCTTGGCGCGCATACAGCTCTCCACCGCATAACCCACGTCTTTCTCGTCATCACAGTCCATGTAGACAAGCCCTTCCTCCGGACTCATCTGATTGGCTTTAAGCCCCTCCATAAAGCCCTTCCTTCGGCTGATGTTGACCATATGATTGCTGTCTCCGCCGATCAAAGCCAGTCTCCGCAGCCCCTTCATGATCAGAATTGACGTCAGCTCACTGCACGCCGCCACATGGTCATTGTCAATCTGCACCACATTCGGCGCGGGTGTGCTGCCGATGACCACAAAGGGAATGCCCGTTTCCTTCAAAAAATCAACACACGGGTCCTCCATCAACGTCCTTCCCAACACGATTCCGTCCACCTTGCGGTTCTGTACGATGCGCCTGAGCTGTGATATATCCCTCTCATACACCATGGACAGCAGGATATCATAATCATTGCCCGCCGCCACCTCGCAGATTCCCGTCATGCAGCGTTGAAAAAAAGGCAGATCAGTCACTCCCGAATCCCCGGGTGCCACCCAACCTATATTGTAGGTCTTAAGATTCGCAAGCCCTCTCGCCAAGGGATTGGGCCTGTAATTATACTTGTCAATGTACGCAAGCACCCTCTCCCTTGTAGCAGCCCCCACTCTGCCCTTTCCGGAGATCGCTCTGGAAACCGTGGTCTTTGAAATATTTAAATCGTTGGCAATATCAGAGATTGTGATATGTCCCGCGCCCTTGACAATCAAATCCATATCCCGACTATCCGGCTTCTTTGACATAGTTTCGTCACCTTCTATCCAAATTATTCTTCCGTATGTGTTTTTTACATTATGGGAACCGATTAACTGTCCGGAACCAACCGCGTAAACACTGCGTGTTTGCATTTGCACAGGAATAAATCACCCTTAACAGTTACATATTATGCAACAAATTGCGCACTTTAATACTATTACCTTATCAATATTAGTGCATTTTGTCAATCTTTTTTCTGATTACTGTTGACTTTTTGGCAAAAATAGTATAAGTTTATTTTATAAATGCGTAACCGCTTGCGCAAGTAGGTTCAACAGGTTATTTCAATGAATTAACTTAACCTGTAATTTCTTGCAGGGATTGCGTTATCGATCAAGGAGGGTAAATATGGAACACACATCAACCTTAATATCAAGCTTTTCCGAGGGTGCATATGACAATCTGTTGGCTGATATCTATGTGGACACAGGTCTGCTCGATTATCAGAGGCAGCGATACATCGAGGCGATCCGTTCTTATATACAATGCTTTGGAGAGGGGGAGGCGGCGATCTATTCCGCTCCCGGCAGAAGCGAGATCGGCGGCAACCATACCGACCACCAGCACGGGCAGGTGTTGGCGGCGGGCATCAATCTGGACGCGATTGCCGTGGTATGTCCCACTTCGGATTCCCTCATTCGAATCAAATCTGACGGATATGACATGATTACCATAGATACTGCTTCTCCCTGTGAGCCCATGGAGTCTGAAAAGGAATCCACCATTTCCCTGATTCGCGGCGTTGTGGAGGGTATGCGGCGGCACGGTCACGCACTAGGCGGTTTTCAGGCGTACATCACCAGTGACGTGCTGATCGGGGCGGGGCTTTCCTCCTCCGCGGCGTTTGAGGTGCTGATTGGCACTATTTTGTCCGGTCTGTATAATGACATGAAGGTCTCTCCCATAGAGATCGCTATCATCAGCCAGTATGCGGAGAATGTTTATTTTGGCAAGCCCTGCGGACTCATGGATCAAATGGCGTGCTCCGTGGGCAGTCTGGTTCATATTGATTTTAAGGATACTGCGAATCCCGCGGTGGAGAAGGTGGAATTTGACCTTGAGCGTGCGGGTTACAGCCTGTGCATCACGGATACCAAAGGCTCCCACGCGGATCTGACGGCTGATTATGCGGCGGTTCCCGCCGAGATGAAGGCGGTTGCCGAGCTCCTCGGCAAGAGTGTGTTGGTGGAGCTCACCGAGGACATGGTTATGGATAATATCACGAAGCTTCGCCAGACCTTAGGCGACAGGGCAGTCCTTCGCGCCCTGCACTTCTACGAGGAGAACAAGCGGGTTGAGACAGAGGTTTCCGCCTTGAAAAAAGGGAATATCGACCTGTTCCTTAACACGGTCAAGGCTTCCGGCGCGTCCTCCTTTCAATATCTGCAAAATGTATATACCAACCATGACATCACCTCCCAGAATATGTCGGTGGCTCTGGCAGTAAGCGATATTAAGCTTGGCGCGGACGGCGTGTGCCGCGTTCACGGCGGAGGATTTGCCGGAACCATTCAGGCGTTTGTCAGGAATACCGCGGTGGAGGAATACAGAAGCGCTATGGATAAGGTCTTCGGGGAGCATTCCTGCAAGGCTTTGAAGATACGCAAATACGGCGGCATGAAGGTACTGTGAGACAGAAGGCTATATTGGCATGATTAACGGAGAGAATGAATGTCATGGAGAATGGAGGTATTGATATGAGTGAAAAGGTTATGGAGCATCAGATCAATGTTTTGATCAAGGAGTTAGTCACCTATGGAATGCAGAATGGTCTTGTGGACGAAGCCGACAAGGTATACACCACCAACAGGCTGTTGGAGCTTTTTGACATCGTGGAATACGTGGAGCCGGAAAACGTCAACACGCCTGCCAGACCGCTGTGCGAGATTTTGGACGATATGATACAGTATGCTCTTTCCAAGGGTATATTGGAGGAGGATACCGTCACGCTGCGGGATCTTTTTGACACGAGGATCATGGGGCTTCTGACTCCGCCGCCCTCCGTCGTGCGGACTGCCTTTCAGGAAGCCTATCAGAGCTCTCCTAAGGCTGCCACGGACTTCTATTATCGTTTCAGCAAGGCAACCAATTACATCCGCACGGACCGCATTGCCAAGGACGAGAAATGGGTCACGGACACGCAGTTCGGTCCCATTGACATCACGATCAATCTCTCCAAGCCGGAGAAGGACCCCAGAGATATCGCCAAGGCGGGACAGGCTAAGAAGTCCGGCTATCCCGCATGTCTCCTCTGTTTGGAAAACGAGGGCTACGCGGGCACTTTTACCCATCCCGCGAGACAAAACCATAGGGTGATTCCCATCTCGCTTGCGGGCGAGCAATATTATTTACAGTATTCCCCTTATGTTTACTACAACGAGCACTGTATTATCTTTAATGAGAAGCATATTCCCATGAAAATCGATCGTGCGGTGTTCGGGAAGCTCTTGGAATTCGTCAAGCTCTTTCCCCATTACACTGCGGGCTCCAACGCAGACCTGCCGATCGTGGGCGGCTCCATACTAAGCCATGATCATTTTCAGGGCGGGGGCTATACCTTTGCCATGGCAAAGGCTCCCTATGAGTCTAACTTCACCTTGAAGGCTTATCCCGACATCACCTTCGGCATTGTCAAATGGCCCATGTCCGTCGTCCGCCTGCAGGGGAAGGAGATAGACACTATCGCTGACGCTGCCGATCATATCCTGCGCGCATGGCGCGATTATACGGACGAGGCTGCCTTTATTTATGCCTACACGGAGAACACGCCCCACAACACGATCACGCCCATCGCCAGAATGCACGGCGATCTGTTTGAGCTTGATCTGGTGCTGCGCAACAACATCACTACCGAGGAATGTCCTATGGGTTTATACCACCCCCATGCCAAATATCATCATATCAAAAAGGAAAATATCGGTTTGATCGAAGTGATGGGGCTGGCGGTTCTTCCCTCCCGCCTAAAGCAGGAGATCGTAGAGTTGGAGGACGCGATCCTGAACCACAAGGACATACGCCGGAATCCCTCTATCGAAAAACACGCTGACTGGGTGGAGGAATGGATCAATGAGTATTCCTTGAACAAGGAAAATATCCATTCTGTGATTCAAGATGAGATCGGAAAGGTATTCTCCAAGGTGCTTGAATGTGCAGGCGTATATAAAAATACGCCCGAAGGCCGTGAAGCCTTCGGGCGATTCATACAGACACTGTAAAATTTAGTGCCGCTAGTCCCCTATGATCTGAATCTGGCAGACCTTCATAGCCTCCAGCGCGCGGGTGTGGCTCTCCGGAGTTACACCCGCACAGCAGGCGGCATCTACCATAATGGGAACCTCCGGAAACTGTGCTTTCAGGATCATCGCATTGGAGATCACACAGATATCCGTGCAAAGTCCTATCAACGTAATACTCTCTATTCTTTCCCTCGCATCTAACTCACGAAGCTTAGCGGCAAGCTCCAGACTGCCAAAGGAAGGCTTGTCAACAGGCTCCTCTGATATCAGCTCCGCAATCTCCGCCCGAAGCTGCCACCCTTCCGTTCCCTTGATACAGTGCTCCACCGGAAGCAGCCTGCCCTCCTGCGTCTTGAGGTAATCCGTCCGGTGCGTGTCCCTTGTGGACAGCACCAGACCGTCAAACCCTTTGATCTTCTCGGCGACATTAGGGACGATCGCAACCGCCTCCTTAGTGCCAAGCGCTCCGTCAATAAAGTCATTCTGCATATCTATGACAACCAATACCTTCATAGCAATATCTCCTGATTAAACGTCTTCCGCGTCTTAATTTAGCGCCCTTCACACCTTAATTTAACATATTTACGCTCTATCTTATCACCTTCACGTTGATCGTAAACTGTCTTCCCTTGGTATTTGACATTTGTCCCTCAAACCGCGCCTCCAGCTTTAACGAATATACCGTATCCGGCTTGAGCATATCCGGTCTTACCAAAGTTATTTTAACCTTTTGCGTTTCAGGGTCAAAAGCACCCACCTTAAACGCCTTCTTGAGATATTCGGAGTTACCGTCGGCAAGTTCAACGTCAACTATCTTTGCAGTATCGTCGGTCGTGGTAACTTGAATCTCCTGAGACCGTTTGGGATCGCTCGCCTTCACACCTGCATACAGGGTGGCGCTTGTCACATCCGTCTTAACCTTTGGCACCGTCTGCTTGGGCTTGATTTTAATTTCACTACTCTGAACAATAATCTTTTTCCCTAATGTCGCATCAGTTTCAACCATATTCACCTTGAACTTATAGGTTGTCTTAGCATCTAGAACCACACCGGCTCTGGCCTTGACGACAAAGCCTGTAATACTTCCGTCATCTGCCGTAGTTGGCGTCGCAGTGAAGTTATGAAGGTTGTCGCTCCCATAGGACTCGTTCAGGTTATCAGAGGTGTTCAGCTCGGTAAACGTGATCGCCTGAATCTTAGTATTATAATTGCTTAATTTCAACGTATATGTGATACTGGAATTGGCATTTCCTATACTCAAGGTTCCCTTCGCCTTCGTCGTGAGCTTTACCGGAGTATCTATCACCTTCACAGTAATATTAAAAGGCTTTATCTCAGCTCCATCTACCTCAAGACCGCTTATCCTATACTTATAACTCCCTTTGGGAGCCGTTCCCGTCTGCGTCACGGTGATGCTCGACTCTATATCATTAACAGCAAAATCAAATGAGCTTTTTGCGTTCTCCGCCTTTTGATTCACACCTTCGACTACCATAGCACCAGAGACCTTAACGCCGTCACCCGCAGGCAGGTTCTTGATGGTATACTTATAAACCCCTGTCTCCTTGCCAAGATATCGGTTGTTCAGGGTTGCGCTTGAGGGCTTCAACGTTGCGGTAAGCTTTGTCGCAACCACCTTTGCCGTGATGGTTATAGGCTTAATTGCTATCGACGTCCCGTTTGCATAGGTCACCGTGGGTGTAAAGCGGAACTTATAGCTTCCCGCCTGTACACCTACGCCTGCGCTTGCCGTCAACACTCCGTTTGCATAGGAGAAGCTGATCATGGAGGCATCGGTCTCTAACGATTCCCTTCCCACATACTCGGGCTGCCCCATATCAGTTAGAGTGGAGTCCGCCTGATTCAGTGTCAGAACAGTCTGCGCTTCTCTGCCCGCACAAAGATTATTGAGCGTAAGCGTTGTAGGCTTTGCCTTCACGGTAGGATTCTTATCAGTGACACTCAAGTTAAAGGTAAATTTCATGGGCTCATTCCATGTGTTCATCTGCACATTGATGACCGCCTTGCCCTTCTGAGGCGTCTCGAGCTGTAATGTAATCTTGTCAGAGAGTTTAGCATTCTCGGTATCCGCCTCAACAAAATCCTTAAACAACCCATATGTAGTACCGGACGAGGACTCATCAAAGCTAAGCTTGTTCAACTGATCCAATTCCAACGGCTTCTTGGTCTTCTTGTTCAATAGCTGCAGCTCTATGCGATAGCCGTTGGCATTGCGGTTCACCGTAGCCTTGGTCTTGGAGAGCACATAGCTCGGCTTCGTGGTCTTTGTGGGAATAGTGACCTTCACACAAGAAGGCTTTTCATAACCTTCATAAGTAATCCGCACATATCCCTTGACAACGGCTTTCCCCTTTGCGTCCTTGATCAATTCATTACCGCTGCGGATGATCACGCCGCTGCAAGAGATGTCAAAGTTATTCGCCAATGCGTCAACCAATGTCGAGCCTTCCTTCTCATAGGCGTCCGGATTGGCATAATGCTCCTCCGAGATCAATTCATACTTGGTCACCTTCAGATTCTTTAGGCTCTGCGTCAGTGTCACCTTACCACTATCCGATGCAGCCGCCTTGTTATTAAAGAACAGATTGATCTTGCCCGAATACTTTATTGTAGGCTTTAACATCTTACAGGTCAACACCAACGACTTGATAGGCACACGGAAGGTCTCTTTCACCTTCCCCCCGCTTTCTGTACTGTATTCATACTCGCCCTCAAAATACATCTTGCTGTATGCCTTATTGCTCCTACCATCGATAAAGCGCTTGCCCTCGGGCGTCACATCAAGATAATATTGACCGTTTTGACCGTCTTGATCGCTCATGTATCTGACGGTTACATAATTCGCCTCCGTTGTGACCTCATAATCCGTCACCTTGCCGTTCTTGACCGATTCCACAACCTTGACAGTGGCAGGGTCTACCTCATAGCCATAGACTGACAGCAGGTCAAACGGCGTCCCCGCAGTGCTATTGGAATCAACTGTCAAGGTACTCTGTACCAATCTGGGCGTTGCGTCGATCACTCGGATAATAAAGCTCTCCTCATAGAGCGTCACCTTATTCTTCCCTGTCTTGCCGTTGTCTACAGTGACCGTCACTGCGGTCTCGCCCGTCACACCCGCCAAGACTTGAACTACATTAGAATTGTTCTCAACCGTTTCACTTTCAAGCGTAACCATGTCCGTGTTGGCGGACTCCCAAGTAGATTTTACATAGAGATTCTGTGTATTTGCGCCCTCCGTGGCACGGAGATTTACCTTGAAGCTCCGCGCCGTTTTGAGCAGATTATCCTTGGTGTATCGAATAACCCACACAGTCTCTCCGTTAATCTCCTCTATGCTGCTCTTTGCATTATCCAAGTCGGAGAAACTCAAGGAATAGTGATAGTTTTCTATATCCGCCTCGTTCTCAACCTTGACCTTAAATTCTACCGTTCTCTTTCCCGTGTCGCTGCCGTTATTGATTCCGTCCTTCAGGGTCGCCTTGATGGTAGCCGTACCCTTGCCCCGGGCATAGATTACACCCTTGGAGTCAATATACGCCACCTTAGGCTTATCACTCGAATAATTGAACATCCAAGGTCCCGGGTCTCTGCTTGCACCATCAATAATCAACTTACAGGCAAGTCCCACCTTGTCAAAGGTTAATATCTTCTTTTTCTTGTCCCAATCGTAGGTCATCTGATCGATTTGGTCAAAGGTAGCGGAGAGGGTTCCGTAAGCAAGTGTTGCCGACTCAAAATCAACGATCACCTTAACCTCCTCGTCAGGCATTTCAAAGGTGAACACCTGAGTCCCGTTTGCCTCCTCCTTCAGATCAGTGATTTTGATACCGTTATATGCAAAAGTAGACGCCTTCAAGCGATACCCCTCGGCGGGAGTGACTGTCACCTCGATGACATCTCCCATTCGCGCCTTTTCTTTAGAGACACTCGCCTTGCCGTATGACTCGTTGTTGACGCTGAGCCTAACCCTGTATGACTCAAAAAGTGTCTTAAACGTATATTTTTTCTTGCCGGCATAATCCTCAACCGTGCCGTCATAGCCGTACATAGTTATGCCGGACTTCAAAGGAAATGCGTCCTCTGCAAGAAAAATGTCGCTCATGCCGTTCGCACCCTTTTGTTGAATTGTGACGGTTTTCAGGTTTTGACAATCCGCAAACGCGTCAGCCTCGATCGCACTGACCTTGGCGGGTACGGTAATCGTCTTGAGGGCGGTACAGCCCGAGAACGCCTCCTGTTTGATCACGCCGCACGCCTCAGGGATAACGACCGTGGCAAGCGAGGTACAATCCTTAAACATGCCTACGGGTATCTGATTCATATCCTTATGGAATGCCACCTCTTTCAGAGCGGTACATCCCTCAAACACATATGACCCCCATATATATTTGTCGCCACCCGCCCCCAGTTCAGAAGTCTTTTCAAGCTTGGTCAGGGAAGTACATCTGCTAAATGCATAGCTTCGAATCTCCTTCAAGCTCTTGCTCCACCCGATGACATTCAGGTTGCCGCAGTTTTTAAACGCCGAATCGCCAATCACCTCAACCACATTCAATTGAACGGTGCGCAGACTGCCGCATGAATCAAAGGCATGATCCCCGATCTCCTTCACCGATTCAGGAAATGACACCGTTGTCATAAGCACACAGTCTCTAAATGCCTCCTCGCCAATCGCCGCCAGCTTTGAGTTATTGCCAAAAGTAAGCGTCGTCAGCTTAGAATCCTTGAAGGTTCCCTTCTCAAGCTGTGTTACACCGTCAGGCATCTCAAATGAAGTGATTCCAGAGCCCTCAAAAGCCCCTGCGTCGATTCGCTCTATCTGATTATTCTCAGGAATCGTAATGCCCGTAATCCTAGTATTCTTATTAAAAATCCCCGTAGGAATCCTTTTCGTCTTGGCCGGCAGATTCACCGTCCCACTCAAGGAGCCCAGCGATATGCCCTCCTTTAACTGCAGCTTACCGTTATTCACCCCGACTACCACAAAATAATCATTATAATCAATGATGGTGTCATCTGCGTCACCCGTGCCTTTAGGCTCAACGTCTGCCATCTGTACACCCTCGTCACCCGCAGCATTTGCGTCGGCTTCCACATTCGTTGCGCCTGCTCCGCCTGCGGCATTTGCCGCGTCAGCATCGCCCGCCATGACATTTCCCTCGACCGCGTCCGCGCCGTCGGTCACCCCGCCCGCACCGGACGCCTCTACGCCGCTGTCGCTCTGTGCCTTATCGCTTCCGTCGCCCTCAGCCGCAGAATACATATCGGTCAGATTGCCCATGGCATTGGCAGCCATGGTAAAGTTTCCCGAGGTGGCGACCATTGCCACGCTCAGTATCAGTGCCAATATCCTTTTTCCCTTCAATTTAATCCCTCCCTAAACATAATTTGCTGTCACATTATGTATGCTGATATACCATATATAGTATATTCTAGCATTCCGCAACCATAATTGCAACCGAGAGAATATGGGAAAATTCTTAAGATTCTATATATTTTTATTTATTTTTTGTAAACAATTCTTATATCGAACAATTTACATGCAGCGCAGACACTTTTATGCATGTGAGGGCTGAACTGCCGCCATTTTCTTCGGAACCGCCACATACCAGTCATAAAACGGCACGAGTTCATAATCCTGCTCGAAGATCTCCCTGTCAACAAAGTAAATGATATAAATGCTGTCCCGGGAAATATTGTCATAGTCAATGCGCGTGCGGATCAATAAATCCTTTGACCTAAAGCTCGCAGGCGCGGGCGGCACGTCATAGACCACGGATTCCAGATACTCCGAGGGCAGCGTCTCCAAATACAGCAATAATCTGGGCCATTGGGCGCCCTTTTCCACCGTGATGGTATCGATTCCCGTCCGCTCGCAGCTTTCCACGGCATACTCCACACATTCCCTGATGCCCGCCCCAAAATACGCGTCCGCAAGCTCGCGGTACTCCGTGTAATAATCCCTTTGAAAGCCCGCCAGACACACCAAGTACACAAGGGCGATCAACGCTCCCCCCGCCTTGGCGAGAACAGCCTTCTTCTCCCTCAAGGTCTCCAACAGCCACCAGATTCCATAGCCCTGACAGAGCACCAAGGGTATATAAAGGGCATTGATCTGGTGAAGCACCGCCGTCACCAACAGGCACACCAGCCCGCCCCCGCATAGCTGTATCATCAAAAAGGTCTCGCTCCTGTACTCCCGCTTCCACAAACCGCTCAAGGTCCTGACAGCTAAGACAGCCGCGCCAAGCACGCTAAAGACGCGTCCGATGTCATAAAACAGTCCCCACGGCAGGAGCACGTCCTGCGGCGCTCCGGTATTTTGATGCCACAGGAGGGAGAGAGCCGTGCGCAGGTTCGACCACATTCTATTCGGTGTAAACGCCACCTCCCCTCCCCGATAGCCTTCCATCACGGGAATCGTCATAAAAGGCAGTCGTATCTCCTGAAGCAAGCCTGAATTGACAGCAATGAACAATAAAAGCGGCAATGCCATGACAAAAAGCAGCCCCGCGGACAGAACGCTCCACCGATCCACATGAAGTCTGCCATGCCGTAATCCGTATATGATCTGCAATAGCAGCATAAAAGGCACAATCGGCCATATGACCGCATAACAATAGAGCGACAGTCCGTAAAAAAATGCCGACAGCACAAGGAACCGCTTCCTCTCGCTTTCCAGACTCCTCACAAAAAAATAAAAACCAAACATGAGAAAACCGGGTGCAAGGTTAGCCTCCAACCCCCAGCGCGACATCATCACATGCCAAGGGCAAACCGCCAACACAAAGCTTGTCCACAGAGCCGCCCCTTCCCCCGCCAAATGCTTCATAATCGCATAAACCGCAAGCAATGTAAAGATAGCGACCATCGCCTGAGGAAGCCTGCTCAGAAAAGGGGTCAAATGACCGCCGCCCAGCGCTACCAAGGGCAGGGTCAGCCACACATAAAGCGCGCTTTGACCGTCTCCCCAGCCTGCCATATATACCGGAAGCACATGTCCCGCCGAATCGATCCCTTCATGAAAAATCGCATATGCATTCCATGCGGTGAGACTTTCGTCCTGATGCTGTCCCGCAGGCACAGAGCCCAGACAGACAAGCCTCAGAACCGCCCCCACAAGCATAATCAAAATAAAAAGCAGCTTTTTTGATTGTATTTTCCCCATTCTCATACCCCTGCATATCACAGGCTCTACCTGTAATACTCCTGCCGGAGCCTATGCCGTCTCCAGATATTCCAGATATTCGTCCTCGCTGACGAACAAAATATATCTTCCGTCCACAAGCCCCATATAACCGTTTGCCGTAACGTATCCCTTCATATTCAGTACCTCCTTCACAAACCATTTGCCTTAATCTGTGAAGATCATACCAAATATTCAGTCCATTAAAACTACCTCAATAAATCTGACATCATTGTCAGAAGCTCTCCGGTCTTATCCAACAAAAACTGCGCGTCCTTCTCCAAAAGCCCTGTTTTTCTGTATTTATATGTGAAATAAGGATTGCCGTATGCCGTGAAGGACAGCTCCTTCCCAACCCGCTCCAGCAATTCGGGGATTCCGGCAGGATTTATATTCGCATCCGCCTTAAAGGTAAATGTGATCCGCTCGTTCTTGCCCTTTACCTCCGTGAAGAAAAGCTGATGCGCCGCCACCCGAATCAGCGCGATGCACAACAGATTGTCCACGGGCTGAGGAATATCGCCGAAGCGATCCAAAAGCTCATCGCGCATATCGTCTCTCTCCTTTTCATTCTCAATGCCCGCAATTCGCTTGTAGATGTCAAGCTTCTGAACCTCGTTCACAATATAGGTCGGCGGGATAAATGCGTCCACGTCCAAGTCGATGAGCGTGGCAAAGGAATCCGACTCCGCAGCGTCGCCGTCCCCCTTTAGCCTTTGAACCGCCTCGTTTAACATCTTACAGTACAGATCATATCCGACAGCCTCCATATGCCCGTGCTGACGCATTCCCAAAATATTCCCCGCTCCCCTAATCTCCAGATCCCGCATGGCGATCTTGAAGCCGCTGCCCAAGTCCGTGAACTCCCTGATCGCCTCCAGACGCTTCTCCGCTACCTCCTTTAGCAGCTTATCGCGCTTATACATCAGGAAGGCATATGCCGTGCGATTAGAACGCCCCACACGCCCCCTGAGCTGATAGAGCTGCGCCAGTCCCATATTGTCCGAATCGTGAATGATCATCGTGTTCACATTGGGAATGTCCAGTCCGGTCTCGATAATGGTGGTGGACACCAGCACGTCGATATCCCCCGCCACAAAATCATACATGATGCGCTCCAATTCCTGCTCCTTCATCTGCCCATGGGCAAACGCCACCACCGCCTCAGGCACCAACGCCGCGATTCGGGCGGTGATATCCGCGATATTGTTCACGCGGTTGTATACATAATACACCTGTCCGTCCCTCGCCAGCTCTCTGGAAATCGCCTCCCGCACCATCTCCTCGTTGTACTCGCACACAAAGGTCTGAATCGGCTGCCTGTCGCCGGGCGCCTCCTCCAGTACACTCATATCGCGAATCCCGATCAGGCTCATATGCAGGGTTCTGGGAATGGGAGTAGCCGTCAGCGTCAGCACGTCCACATTCTCCTTCAGCTTCTTGATCTTCTCCTTGTGCGCCACCCCGAAACGTTGCTCCTCGTCCACGATCAACAGCCCCAGATCCTTGAACTGCACGTCAGCGGACAACACGCGGTGAGTGCCGATCACGATATCCACCAGACCCTTTTTTAGGTCTGTCACAGTCTTCCTCTGCTCCGACGGGGAGCGGAATCTGCTGAGCAGATCGATGCGCACGGGAAAATCCTTCATGCGTTGCACAAAGGTATTGTAGTGCTGCCCCGCCAGAATCGTGGTGGGCGCAAGATAAACCACCTGTCTCCCCTCCTGCACCGCCTTGAACGCCGCCCGAATCGCAATCTCCGTCTTGCCATAGCCCACGTCCCCACAGATCAGTCGATCCATGATCTTGCGGCTCTCCATATCAGCCTTGGTGTCAGCGATTGCGGCGAGCTGATCCTCCGTCTCCTCAAAGGGGAACATCTCCTCAAACTCCCGCTGCCACACAGTATCCTTGTCGTATTGATACCCCTCGGACTGCTGCCTGACAGCGTAGAGCTCCACCAAATCCTTCGCTATCTCGTTTACCGCTGTGCGAACCTTGCTCTTGGTATGCTCCCACTCCTTGCTGCCCAGTTTATTCAGCTTCGGCTTCTTGGCGTCAGCGGAAGCGTATTTTTGAATCACGTCCAACCCGGTGGCAAGCACATAGAGATTGCCGCCGTCCCGATACTCTATCTTGATGTAGTCCTTGACCACATGCTCCATCTCAACCTTCTCGATGCCCTTGTAGATACCGAGACCATGAGATTCATGCACTACATAATCCCCAACCTTAAGCTCATTAAAATCATTGATCTTCTGCCCCTGATAGACCTTGCGCTTTTTCTTCTTTTTCTTCTCCGCGCCAAAGATATCCGTCTCCGAAAGCACCACAAACTTTAACAGCGGGTATTCAAATCCCCTCTTTACATAGCCATAGCAGGTCACGATCTCGCCCGCCTGCACCTCCCGCATGGGGTCTTCCGTGTAAACCGCCGTCAGCTCCTGATCGCGCAGGTCCTCCGCCAGACGCTTCGCCCGAGTGCGGGAGCCGGACAAAAGAAGCACCCTATATCCCTTCTTTCGATATTGCTTTAAGTCCTTAACCAACGCCTCAAAGCTGTTATTATAGGGTGCGATATTCCTGACAGAGATGTCATATTTTATATCAGGTTTGAAAAATCCATACTGCCCCTCCAGAGTGGACATGGTAAAGACCACCCCCTTCTGCAGTCTCGCCGCCACCTGCTCCCCGCTGTATAGAATGTCCATCTGACCCGGCAGGATATATCCCTTGAGCGCGCGCTGCTCCATACTCTCCCTGAATTCCAGCTCCACCGCGTCCGCCTGCTCCCTCACCCGCGCCGGCTCGTCGATGAAGAATAACGGCGTCGCGCCCAGCTTCCACAAAAGCTCCGGAAGCGTGACTGTCTCCTCATAAAAATAATGAATATAGCTCTCCAGATTCACCTTGTTCTGGAACTCCAAAAGCTGCTCCTTCAGCTCCTTCACCTGAACGGCAATCCGATGCGCCTCCTCCGGCTTGTGCTGATCTCTGAAATATTCTTCTCGTTCCTTCGCCTCCCGCTCGATCCTCTCAACCCCTGCCCTCATGCGTTCCTCGGTCATGACAAACTCCGTGACGGGGTAGATCTCGATGCTCTCAAGCTTCTCAATGGAACGCTGACTCAAAATATCAAAGCTTCTAATAGAGTCCACCTCGTCCCCCCACAGCTCGACGCGGCAGGGATTCTCCTCCGTCAGATCGTACACGTCCACGATACCGCCCCGAATGGAGAACTGTCCCGGGCTGTCCACCTGATAGCATTTCTCATAGCCCATGGCGACCAGTCTTGCCGCCAGCTCCCCCTCGTCCAGACTCCCGCCGCGGTTGATCCTAATCACGTCCCTCTCCCCGTCCCAGAGCACCTGTGGCGTCATCAACGCCGCAAAGGTGGTGATGACGGTCAGGGGCTTATTCTCCATCAGACGGCGAAGCGTCCTGATGCGTTCCCCCGTCAGTTGATTGCCGTGAATATCCGCCTGAAAAAAGATCAAATCCTTCGCGGGATATAAAGTGACATTTTTGTCATAAAATTTATACTCCTCAAAAAGCTCCTTCGCCTTCAGGTCACTATAAGTAACGATGACCTTACACCGAAGGCCATCGCTCAACCCGTATATCATATGAAGCTTTTGTGAATCCACACAGCCCGAGAGCGCCACCGTATTCCCCCTGGCTTTCTTATTTGCGCGCCCCTCTGTCTCCTTCAATTGCTTTTGAATCGTTTCCCGCATGGAGCCGTATTCCGCCAGCTCTCTCAGGGGTGCAAGCAAAGCCTGCATAATCGTCCCTCCTTGATTCTCTTGATTCTCTTGACCTTCTTAATCTTCTTGATCCTCACCAAATTGCATAAAACATAATTTTGACTTTGCAGCGTCGTATAACTTAATTGTTATCTTGACATGTTACTCCTGATGGGCCTTGATCTTGGTATTGTACTGATTCATGGCGGCGTCCACTTCCCCCGCCACCATCATGCGAATCGCACCCACAGCCCGCACCACTGCCTCGTCCATGACCTTCCGCTCCTCGGCCGAGAAATGTCCCAAGACATAATCCACCAGATCCCAACCCTTCGGCTTCTCGCCCACTCCCATCTTCACACGCATGAAGTCCCCATGCCCCAGATGTGAGATAATATTCTTCAATCCGTTATGCCCGCCTGCGCTGCCTTTCTTGCGCAGGCGAATCTGTCCCACGTCCAGACAGATATCGTCAGAGATAACGATCAGCTCCTGCGTCTCGTCCACCTTGTAATAATCAATCAGCTCGCGCACGCTCTCCCCGCTGTTGTTCATAAAGGTCTGCGGCTTTGCCAGAATGCACTTCTGCCCTCCCACATAGCCCTTTCCTATGAGAGCCTTATGCTTTTTATCCAAAACGGAGATACCTTCCTCCTCCGCTAATCTGTCTATGACGTCAAAACCGATATTATGACGGGTATTTTGAAATTCCTCTCTCGGATTGCCCAAGCCTACAATGATATACATAACACTAAATCCTTTCTGTGAAAATGTGGCAGCTATTCAGAACCAGCCTCGTAAACACTGCGCGTTTGCCTGATACTGCTTAACGCGATATGGCGCAGGAACCGCCGTTTCCTGCAGCGGCGCTTTTGACTGAACGCAACGAGCGAGAGGGTTATCAGACCACCTCTCGCCTTAGCATTCGTTGTGTAATTATTGCCGCCCTTTACAGGTTCAGATTCTCCATGATCTTAAGCGTCTGATCAGCGAGCGTGATGATCTTGTCCAGCTTGCCCCTGATATCGCTGATGTTCTCCAGATGTCCCTTTGCCACATGATTGGCGACAGTGCTGGAATCGATCATATCCCGCAAATGGTTTTCCACGTTTGCCAGCTTCTCTGATATCTCCTTTGCCGACTGTCCACTGGCATTGGATAATTTGCCCATCTCCGCGGCAACCACTGCAAAGCCCTTGCCTGCCTCACCGCTGCGTGCAGCCTCAATGGAAGCGTTTAAGCCCAAAATATTAGATTTGGAAGCGTTTCTCCTTATTTCCTGAACCACCTCCGTGGCCTCCCCCACCGTGCCCTCGACAGTGTCCGCCTTAACGCTCATATCGTCCATTTTCTCCGAGATGTCCGCGATACCATCGACAATCTCAGAAATGGAATCCCTAATGTCCACGACGGAGTCCTTAAAATCCTGTGTCATGGAGATCACCTGTTCCTTGCTCTCCACGGAATAGCTATACACGGCGCATCCCACAACATGGCTGCCGTCCTTGATCGGTATCAACAGCCCCTCATATGCTTCCCCCATCACCTCAGGCGGCAGGCGGTTGTACCTTTTCTCGCCTGTACGGAGCACCTCCTCGTAGACTCCCGTGGGGTCATCAAAATGAGAACCCACGGGGTATCTGGATCGCTCCCCCTCGGGGATTGCAAAGCCCACGACCGTCCCCTCCGTATCCAGTACCGTGATATACGAATTCTCATTCACCATGTTTCTCACAATCGGCAATGCATCAATAAATTGCTGTAATACTTCATTCATCACAAACACCCCCTGTATTCCATCTGCCCGTCTTCCGACCATTCGGTCGTTCCCTGCCCTCAATATGGATATATTATAACATAGCTTCCATAAAATAGCTATACCAAACCTGTAAAGACTTTGCGACTCGGCAACGGTTCAGCCTACAAATTTATAAAATCATGCGCGGGGCGGCGGGAGAGGACTGAGAGAATTTTGCGGGCGGGCTGCGGTTGGGTGTTTTCTAATAGTGCGGGGAGGGGTATTGCAATTTGCGGGTCGGCTCTAAGGTGCATCCATGCACCTAGAGCCTAAAATGCACATCCGTGCGCATTTCACCCTGCTTTCCGAACGCACTATAAGAAAACACTCCAACCTCCGCCAGAGCCCGCAAAATTCTCTCAGTCCTCTCCCGCCTTGATCGTGGCATGAAGTAGATATGATGCATGGCTTGCTAATCGTCCTATGTCTAAACGGTTAAAAGGATACAGCCGCACCCACTCGGGCGCGGCTGTATCCTTTTAACCTCTGATCCTCTCTCGGCTACAACATTGCCGACTCATCCGGCTCGTCCAAAGCCTTCTCGTAAGCCTCCAGAATAATGTTCTGAATCAGCTCTCTGGTAGATGAGTTGATCGGATGTGCTATATCCCTGTATTCCCCGTCTGCTGTCTTCTTGCTTGGCATAGCGATGAACATGCCCTTTTCGCCTTCAATAACCTTGATGTCGTGCACCACGAACTCATCATCCATGGTGATGGATACCACCGCCCTCATCTTACCCTCCTTTGTAATTTTGCGAACACGTACATCTGTAATCTGCATACGTTTTCCCCTTTCTTCAGCCACGCCCATGGTTACATCATCACTTATAACACATATCTCTCATTGTGCTCCACCACAATTTTGATCTCGCCCTCACCCACAAAACGGGAGTTGGCACGAATGGTATCACGGCTTTCCACGATGCAGTTTTCAATGTAAGTATTGTCACCGATATACACATCATTCAGAATAATTGAATTTTTAATCACACAGTTATTGCCGATGTAGCTCTTTTTAAAAATAACGGAATTCTCCACCACTCCATTGACAATACAACCGCTGGATATCAGGCTGTTCTTAATTTGTGCACCCACATTGTATTTGGCGGGCGGTAAATCGTCCACCTTGGAATAAATATCAGGATACTGCTTGAAAAAATAATCTCTCACCTCCGCTTTGAGGAAATCCATGTTGGTGCCGTAATAGTCCTCCACAGAAGCGATATTCCTCCAATACTCTTTTAAAGGATACCCATAAATACGCTTCATATCCTTGTGGCGTATCAGGATATCTCTCACGAAATCGTAGCGTTCCTCCTCCGCGCACTTCTCAATCATATCAATGAGCAGCCGTCGTCTGATCACATAGATACCGCACGAAACCGTGTTGCTCTTGGCCTGCAGGGGCTTCTCCTCGAACTCCTCGATACGTCCTTCCTCATTCATTCGTATCGTTCCGAAGCGCTCCGTGTTGGCGTCGGGCTCCATATCGTGACAGACCACAGTGATATCCGCCTTTTTGTCGATATGATATTCCAACACCTTGTTGAAGTCCAGCTTATACACTCCGTCACCGGAGGCGATCACGACATAGGGCTCGTGACTGTCCTTCAGGAAATTCAGGTTCTGGCTGATCGCATCTGCAGTGCCCCGATACCAACTGGCATTGTTCGCCGTCATGGTTGGGGTAAACACATACAATCCGCCCTGCTTACGACCAAAATCCCACCACTTGGAGGAATTGAGATGCTCATTTAAGCTTCCGGCATTATATTGGGTGAACACTGCAACCTTCTGAATATGAGAATTGGACATATTGCTCAGGGTAAAATCAACGCTTCTGTAACTGCCCGCGATAGGCATTGCACAGACGGCGCGTTTTCGGGAAAGCTCCTTCATCCTGTGATTGTTACCGCCCGCTAAAATAATTCCTATTGCTCTCACTGCTGTTCACCTGCCTTAATCAATGTTTTTCCGCTTGCGAGCTGCGAACCCGCGTAATCTGATATCACTGTGACACCTGATATCACGGAATTCTTACCCACGGTGACGCCGTCAGGGATCACGCTCCTCTCTCCCACAGTCACGATACCGTGATTGTAGATATGGGGCGCCGTTTCATTCTCCGCCTCCTCTCCGACACCCAGCTTGACATTGTCTCCAATGGATACATTTTCAGCTACAATCGCTTTATTGAGCTCGCAATTCTCACCGATAATCGTCTCATTCATGATAATGGAATCCCGCACCACCGCACCCTTGCCGATCACCACTCCGCGGCCAATGACACAATTGTGAACCTCACCGTACACATCGGTGCCCTCTCCTACGATACTGCGCTCGATCACACTGCCCTCCGAGAAATATTGCGGAGGCTGAATCTCGCTCTTAGTGTATATCTTCCAATACTCCTCATAGAGATTGAACACGGGCACGATATCGATCAACTCCATATTGGCCTCCCAATAGGAATTCAGGGTTCCCACATCCTTCCAATAGCCGTTAAACTCATAGGCATACAGCGGTGAACCGTGCTCATGACAATAGGGGATCACATGCTTGCCAAAATCCAACGCAGGCTGCTCCGCCATGGCGATCAGCGCGTCCCTCAGGGTTTTCCAGTTAAAAATATAGATGCCCATGCTCGCCAGATTGCTTCTCGGGTGCTCCGGCTTCTCCTCAAACTCTGTAATCCTCTTGTTCTCATCTGCGATCATGATACCAAACCGGCTCGCCTCCTCCATGGGGACGGGCATGACCGCAATCGTCACCTCCGCGCCGTTCTGCTTGTGAAAATTAAGCATCACGTCATAATCCATTTTATAAATATGGTCACCCGACAGGATCAACACATATTCGGGATTAAAGCTCTCCATGTACTCGAGATTCTGATAAATCGCATTGGCAGTACCCGTATACCACTCACTGTTGGAGCTTTTCTCATAGGGCGGCAGCACGGTTACCCCTCCGATATTGCGGTCTAAATCCCAAGGAATACCAATGCCGATATGTGTATTTAAACGAAGCGGCTGATACTGGGTCAGAACCCCGACCGTATCCACACCGGAATTAATACAATTGGAAAGAGGAAAATCAATTATGCGGTATTTCCCTCCGAATGCCACAGCAGGCTTTGCCACCTTGGAGGTCAGGACACCCAAACGGCTCCCTTGCCCGCCAGCCAACAGCATGGCTATCATCTCTTTCTTGATCATGTCATCACCTCTCCTAGCCATTTACCGTCTTTACGGTGAATTAATTATATCACACTTCTTCTGAGAAGTGAATATAATTTACCAAAAATTTTCTTCTTTTTTCTTTTTTTATGGATATTTTTGACATATTTTTTGCACATTTCAACGTCGCCCTTTAAATTATAGACAATATTCTCCCGATATTTTTTGTGTCATATATACAAATTTTATATTTTCAATAAATATTTGTTTTTTCTATGGGGAGTGTATATAATATATAGTAATCGGCATTGACTACCTACATATTCATTGAAAGGATATTACTCATGTATAAAATTGATTTTTCTAATCCCTCCTCTGTTTACTTTGTAGGCATCGGCGGTATCAGTATGAGCGGCTTGGCCGAAATCTTGGCGGACGCGGGCTTCACGGTGTCCGGCTCTGACCGCAGCAAGAGCGCGCTGACCGAGCATTTGGAGCAGAAAGGCATCCGTGTCCTGTACGGACAGCGGGCGGGAAATATTACCCCCGATATTGATTGTGTCGTGTTCACCAGCGCGATCCGCGAGAACAATCCTGAGTATATCGCGACCATGGAGCAGGGCATTCCACACCTTACCCGCGCGGAGCTCCTCGGGCAGCTGATGCGCAATTACCGCACCTCCATTGCGGTCAGCGGCACTCACGGCAAGACCACGACCACATCCATGGTCAGCGAGATCCTGCTGCAAGCCGAGCTTGATCCCACCCTGTCCATCGGTGGTATCTACAAAAGCATCGGCGGCAATATCAGGGTGGGCGGCTCCGAGTGCTTTGTGACAGAAGCCTGCGAATACACCAACAGCTTCTTAAGCTTTTTCCCCACGGTGGGGATTATCCTTAATATAGAAGAAGACCATTTGGACTTCTTTAAGGATCTGGCGGATATACGCCACTCCTTCCGCGAATTTGCCAAGCTGATCCCCGAGGAAGGGTGCCTGATCATCAATGCGGACATTCCTGACTGGCAGGAAATCACCGAGGGCTTGCCCTGCAGGGTCATCACATATTCGATGGAATCCGCAGGTTCAATCGAATCAACGGATTCCATGGAAGGTTTTCATGCGGACTATTATCCCACGGAGCTTACCCATGACGAATGGGGTCATCCTTCCTTCTGTGTGTGCGGTCCGAATGCTTCAGGTATCGGCGGTCAGAGGCCTGTCCGTCCCATAAAGCTCTCCGTTGCCGGAGATCACAATGTAAGCAACGCACTGGCTGCCATAGCTTTGGCGGACTTAATGCATGTTGACAGTGAGGTCACTGCCAAGGCACTGGCGGATTATACCGGAACCGACAGACGCTTCGAGCTGAAGGGCACGATCGGCGGCGTCACTATAATAGATGATTATGCACATCACCCCACAGAAATTACTGCCACATTAAAAGCGGCGCAAAAATATCCGCACCAAACCCTCTGGTGTGTGTTCCAGCCCCACACCTACACCCGCACCAAAGCCTTTATGGAGGACTTCGCCAAGGCGCTCTGTCTTGCCGACAAGGTGGTGCTCGCGGACATTTACGCCGCAAGGGAAACAGACACTCTGGGCATCAGCTCAGCCAACCTGCAGTCCCTGATACAAGAGGCAGGCGGAGAATGCTATTATTTCCCGACCTTCGACGAGATCGAAAATTTTCTTCTGCAAAATTGCACAAACGGAGACCTGTTGATAACTATGGGGGCGGGAGATGTGCTAAAAATCGGCGAAAACCTGCTCGGAAACTGATTGTCCACAATATCCACAGAGCTGCGGAAGGATACCCCTCTGCTTTCTGTGGATATTTTATCCTTTGATGTGGATATTGCGATTGACAAAATTTAAGAGTACAACGCACTATTTTGTCCTTTTGCGCTTCTTATCCACATCATCCACATTATCCACATTTTGAGAGCTGTTCAAACCACAAAAAGTGTTTCGGGATTTTGACTATTTTCTTTTCACAAACCTTGTGCTATACTCTGATTACTTTGATGAGAGAGGGTTGTCTGAATATGCCACGTTTAACGATTTACAAGGATTCCAACATAAATTCCACAGCAGTATCCAACCGCTTTATCGACGAATACATGGAGGGGGCGAATGAGGCGCAGCTAAAGGTGTACCTCTATCTGCTCCGTATGCTTGGCGCGAATCAGGCTACCAGTATGTCCGATCTCGCAGACAAATTTAACCACACGGAGAAGGAGATCGTCCGTTCCCTGAAGTATTGGGAGAAGAAGAAGCTTCTGAGCCTTGACTATGACGCGACGGGTCTGCCCGTGGGCATTCATTTTAAGGATTTAGAGACCGAAGCCGACACGAGACAGTCCGCTTCCTCCAAATCCTTGGCAATTTTCATGGATAAGCCTGCCTCCGGACAAGCCGTGTCCCCTATGGCGGAGACCGCTGAGTCTGTCGAGGAAGCGCCGCCCTATGCGAAGCCCACCTATACGGCGGAGCACCTTCGGGAATTTAAGGGACGGGAGGAGACCGCGCAGCTTTTGTTTATCGCGGAGTCCTATATGGGTCGCCCCCTGACTCCCGCCGAGATGAAGTCCGTGCTGTTTTTCACGGATGTGCTTCACTTTTCCGAGGAGCTGATCGACTATCTTATCGCCTACTGTGTAGACCGGGACAAGAAGGATTTCAAATATATGGAAAAAGTGGCTGTCAACTGGGCGGAAAACGGCGTGACCACCCCCAAGCAGGCCAAGAGATTTGCTACAAAATACGACAAATATGTCTATACCGTTATGAACGCCCTCGGCAAGAGCAGTACACCCACCGCCAAGGAAGCGGAGTACATCACCCGTTGGACAAAGGAATATGCCTTTGATATGGACGTGATCATGGAGGCGTGCGAGCGCACCGTGCTTGCCACGGACCGCCACCGCTTGGAATACGCGGAGAGCATCCTGAACAGCTGGTATCAGGAGAATGTTCACCACAAGGCGGATATCCGCAAGATTGACGAGCGTTTTCAGCGCAAAAAGTCCGCAAAACCGACATCAGGCAACAAGTTTAATCAGTTCACCCAGAACAATTATGACTTTGACGAGCTGGAGAAGGAGCTTTTGAGCAATTGATGTCGAAAGGAGCACACCCATGGCATTGAACAATCAACAATACGAGTCCATTATGCGGCGCTATGAGCAGACACGCGACGCCAACAGGCATCTCATGGACGAGCGCAGGGAGAGCGTCTACCGCCGCATTCCGGAATACCGACAATTGGAGGACTCTATAGGGAGTGTCGCCAAAGCCAAGGCGCAGAGCATTCTGGAGGGTGATGACAACGCCCTAACCTCATTACATGATTACATAGGTAAAATCAGGCAGCAAAAGCAGGCTCTACTCATAAGCGCGGGCTTCCCCGCGGATTATCTGGAGCCTGTTTATCATTGTGCGGACTGCCGTGACACGGGCTATATTGACACGGACGGCTTCCAAAAGGAGAAATGCCACTGCCTGCGTCAGCAGGAGGTCTCCGTTCTCTATGAGCAGTCCAATATTCAGGATGTCATATCCCGGGAGAACTTCTCCACGCTCTCCTTCGATTACTATCAGGGGAAGGACAGAGAGCGCTTCGAGCGCACCGTAAAAATATGCAGGGAGTTCGTGGAGCAATTTCCGGACAGCTATCGCAACCTTTTTCTCTACGGCACCGTGGGAAGCGGCAAGAGCTTCCTCTCGGGCTGTATCGCCAATGAGATTCTGCAAAAGGGACGCTCCGTAATCTACTTTAGCAGCGTCGGACTGTTTGACAGACTGGCTCAATACACTTTTGACACAAAATCAAAAGAAACTCTTTACAATTTTTACGAAGACCTGTACAATTGTGAATTGATAATAATAGATGATTTGGGCACGGAGGTAACGAATAACTTCGTCACATCACAGCTATTCTCCTGCTTGAACGAGCGGGATCTGCGCCGAAGGGCTACCATTATCTCCACGAACCTGAGCCTTGAGGAGCTTAGAGACCGGTATTCGGATCGGATTTTCTCCCGAATCACCAGTAATTATAATATTTGCAAGCTGACCGGCCCGGACATCCGCATGAGTAAGAAACTGGCAGCAAAACACACGGCAGAATAGAAAGAGAGGGCGTATATCATGGGCACCCGCGAAGAAAAACGTAACTTGGAAACAATACCTGTTGGTTCATTGGGCATTATCGCCTTGGAGGGCTGCAAGTCCTTAGGGGAAATGGTCGATGCTTATCTGGTAAAATGGAGGGCGGAGCGCGAGAGCGAGCACAAGGAATCTCTCGCCTTTGCCGGATATATGAGAGAATCTTATCTGTTGGATTCCAAAATCCCCCGCTTTGGCTCGGGAGAAGCGAAAGGAATGATACTGGAGTCTGTCCGCGGGACGGATCTGTATGTGATGGTCGATGTCCTCAACTATTCACAGACTTATTCCCTGTGCGGGCACGAGAACCATATGTCCCCCGATGACCACTATCAGGATTTAAAGCGCGTGATCGCCGCCGTGGGCGGCAAGGCAAGACGCATCACGGTCATCATGCCTTTCCTGTATGAGAGCCGCCAACACAAGAGAACCTCAAGAGAGTCTCTCGACTGTGCGTTGGCGCTGCAGGAGCTGGTGGCGATGGGCGTGGACAATATCATTACCTTCGACGCGCATGACCCAAGGGTACAGAATGCGATTCCTTTACATGGCTTTGAGACGGTACAGCCCGCTTATCAGTTTATCAAGGGCTTGCTCCGTCATGTGCAGAGCCTGAATATTGATTCCGAGCATATGATGGTGATCAGCCCGGACGAGGGCGGCATGAGCCGTGCGATCTACATTGCCAACGTTTTGGGACTGGATATGGGTATGTTCTACAAGCGCCGCGATTATACCCGCGTGGTCAACGGGCGCAATCCAATCGTGGCTCATGAATTCCTAGGGAGCAGCGTGGAGGGCAAGGACATGATCATCATTGACGATATGATCTCCTCCGGCGAGAGTGTTCTGGAGGTTGCCAGTGCGCTCAAGTCCCGCAAGGCGAGCAAGATCTTTGTATTTGCAACCTTTGGTCTGTTTACGGGCGGTCTTGAGAAATTTGACAGGGCGTATGAGAACGGGATTATTGACAAGGTGTTGACCACTAATCTGATTTATCAGACGCCGGAGCTTTTGGAGCGGGAATGGTACATTACCTGTGATATGAGCAAGTATATCGCGTATATTATTGACACGTTGAATCATGATTCATCGATTAGTGATTTGTTGAATCCTAATGAGAGGATACAGAGTATTGTGAGCAGGTATAAGAATGGGGAGTTGTAAGGGGTTGTAAGGTGAGATAGGGGGATTGGAGCGGCAGTAGTCTATGGGGGCTACTGCTTTTTTTGTGGTTTGTGGAGAGGGGCTGCTGTTGGAGCGATGGGCGGCGGGAGGAAATGGGACATGGTAGGATAGGGCTGTTGGTGTGGCTTTCGAGCGATGGGGCGGCGGGAGAGGACTGGCAGGGGTTTTAGCGGACGGGCTGCGGTTGGGTGTTTTCTAATAGTGCGCGGAAGGGGGATTGCAGTTTGCGGGTCGGCTCTAAGGTGCATCCATGCACCTAGAGCCTGAAATGCGCATCCGTGCGCATTTCACCCTACTTTGTGGCGCACTATAAGAAAACGCTCCAACCTTCGCCGAAGTCCGCTAAAATCCCTACCAGTCCTCTCCCGCCTTGGTATCTGCCGAAAAACAGGATTGTGTGGCTTGTTGATTAGTCTTGGGGGAGGTGTTATGATTAATGTCAACTTGTGTGTGATTTGTGTTGACATTTTGTCAAGGGCGGTGTATAGTAATTTTTGTCAACCATATGTTATAAGTGGTTGACGTATGAGAATTTAGTGATGTTTGGAGGAGCGGTTATCTGCCAAGGAGTTGTCGTACTGAGGGGGATAAATACAGAATAATGTAGAATTCGGCTGCATTTCATAAAATATTCTGTACCTTCAATACTTGGGGTGTTGGCCTCGGCGCATTGCTCGCGGGAAGCAAATTGAAACAGAGGAAATGGATATGGAAAAGTATAGATTGAATGTAAAGCAAATGGCATTGATTGGACTGATGACGGCGGTGATTTGTGTGATTGCTCCGTTTTCGCTGAATATTCCCGTGAGTCCAGTGCCGATCTCGTTGGGGAGCATGGCGATTTATTTTGTGATCACGGTGCTTGGAATGTGGCGGGGAACCATATGTGTCCTGCTCTATATCCTGCTCGGCTTCGTCGGGCTTCCTGTGTTTACTAATTTCAGTGGGGGCGTCGGCAAGGTCTTGGGACCCACCGGCGGATATATCGTGGGATATGTTTTTCTGGCATTGATCTTTGGTTTCTTTGTGGAGCATTGGAAGGGCAGGCTTGTGATGCATATCATCGGAGCGGCGCTTGGAACGATTGTCATGTACTTTTTCGGAACCCTGTGGCTTGCATATCTGACTCACATGGGATTTGTGGCGGCGCTTTGGGCAGGTGTCATTCCCTATATCCCGGGGGATATCGTCAAGCTTGCCGTCTCTATGGCTGTCGGAATCCAACTTCGCAAGCGACTGGTGAAGGCGGAGCTGCTATGACCTGCCTTTGTTAAAAAGTTTTCCCTCCTTCATGCCCGACAAAGTCAATTCACCGGAAATTATTTGCATCAGACTGAAACCTGTTTACTTATTTGCAAGTTAAGGCTGCCAAAATTGAAAAAAATTCAAAATTGGCAGCCTTAACGCCATAAGTCAATAACCCCGCTGCAAGCAACGGGGCATGGAATTTGAAACGCTGCAAGCAGCGGGGTATTGACCCTCGCGGCATTCGCCAAATGTCCATGCAAGCATGGCCGTTTGGCTCATTGCCCGCGGGAATAAACATAAGAATATATCATCGGAGCAAACGCCATAATGAATACCAGCAGAAGGACCACATACATAAACTCGTTAAAATTTATAAATAAGGTCAACAAAAGCGTCACTCCACCAAATACCCAGAGTTTTCCGGCGAACCGATGCGTTTTATTCCAGTTTTCTTCATTTTGGAGCGCCCATTTGACTTTGATACCTATCGTATTATTCTGCCTGCATTTGGGCAAATAATTGCCAAGCAGTACGAACATAAACCCAAGAAGAAGACGCGCTATCATAACAATATTGACGTCGTTCCCTAAGGCAATCGCATAGATAAAGCTACATACAACGAGAGATACAATCGGCACAATCCATATTACCAGATTAAAAACCTTACTGTTTTGGTCTTTATTCTTCGGATCGTGTGCAGTACCAATAATACCAATCCAATATATTGCCAAAAGAAATAAAGGTATTCCAAAAACCGCAAAACCCTTTCCGAGCCACCCGTCCGCTTCTCCGTCAAATCCCCAATGGATCGCCATTTGTTCCGGCAGACTATTCCATATCAAAAGCCCTGCTGCAACGGGTAATAAAATAATAATCGAAGATATTATCAACTGCCACTTGTTTTTCTTAATCATTTTTCTTATCTCCTTCCAACTCTTTAATCCAAAGCATAATTTCTTCCAAAACAGAAGTGTTCAGTTCATAAAAAATAAATTTGCCGTCTCTGGTATCCCGAATCAAATCCGCCTCCTTTAATACCGACAGATGTCTGGAAATGCTTGCTCCCGTAACCGGAAATTTATCAGCAATTTCCCCTGCGGACATTTTACCGTCTTTTAAGAGATTTAATATCTCGCGTCGTATGGGATCTGCAAGTGCTTTTAATGTGTTTTGTAATCCCATTTATTTACCTCCCTCCCTGTTTTGTTTAACATTTAACCTAAATGTTAAATGTATTGTATCATTTGTCCTTTCGTTTGTCAACATAATTTATTTGACTGTCTGCCATTTCAAAATTTTCATTGAAAATTTTTCATCATATGTCCTCCTCGTTCCCCGCCATCATAACGCGGTTCCTTTCGTCGGGATAAATAAGCGCTGCATGTCAGCCTTTTCTAAGGTCAGCAGCTTCACCTTCTTGTCAATTCCTCCGGCGTAGCCTGTCAGACTGCCATTCGTTCCGACGACCCTGTGGCAGGGGACAATGATAGAGATTTTATTGTGTCCTACTGCGCCGCCGACCGCCTGTGCGGACATTTTGGCAAGTCCTTTTTGCGCCGCGATCTCCTTTGCGATTTCCCCGTATGTAATTGTTTTGCCGTAGGGTATCTTTTGCAGGATTTTCCAGACGGATAGCTGAAAGGGCGTGCCAATCATATGAACAGGCGGACTAAATTGCAGTTCTCTGCCTGCAAAATAAATCGTCAACCACTCCTTTGCCTGTTTCAGAATAGGAGTGTCCCTTTCCTCATGCTCAGGAGCAAGGCAGTCTGCATAATATTTCCCACCGTCAAACCATAATCCTGTCAGCCCGATTTCATCAGCGGCTAACAGAATGCCGCCAATAGGCGATTGATAATGAGTTGTAAATTGCATCTGGGATACCTCCCCTCAACTTATCATTCTGGTACATGTCTGCTCATAAGATTCTTTCCTGTACCATTCTCTTGCCATGCTGTCATCGACATAGATGAACAAACGATAATGTGACCATGACAACAACTCAGATTTTCCACTCGCTGGGTGGAAAATCTCCTCCCTGCGCACATTCTCAAATTAATTTTACTACCAAATATCTGAATTGTCATTTATATTCCGCTTAAAAAATTATAAATGTAAATTATAAACTCACAAATGGGACAGAGATTCTCTGCCCCACTGCCTTGAGTCATATTTGATTAGTGAAATGCTTTCAATACTAAAAATCAACCAACAGTTGATTTATCCAACTTTCCCTACGTTGACCCTACCGATACGCATGTGATAATCTATCTATCATAAAGAAACATTTTGGAGAGGAGAAAAATCATGGAACTCAAAATATGCGAAAACATTAAGCGTCTCAGGAAAGAAATGGATATCTCACAGGAAATGTTAGCGGAGCGCTGCGGGGTATCCGCGCAGGCGGTCTCAAAATGGGAGACAGGTCTGTCCATGCCTGACGTTTCTATCCTGCCGTCCATAGTGGATTATTTTCACGTCACGATGGACGAGATGTTTTTTGGCACAAGGGCAGACCACGGCATCGACATCTCTGAGGTTCCGCAGGACGTAGACCTCTACATTGTACAGCTCTTAAACGGCAAGATTATTGGAAAAGACCGATTTGACAAGGACACTTTTATCAACCTGAAATTGGAGGGTGACAAGAAGCTTTCCCTCCATGTTTGGGGCAGCGCAAATATTAATGGCGATATCAAGGGAAGCGCGGAGGCAGGCGGAGGTATGTCCTGCGGCAACGTAAACGGCAGTGTGAATGCGGGCGACAGTGTGAGCTGTGGCGGCGTAAACGGCAGTGTGAGCGCGGGAGTCAGCGTGACCTGCGCCAACATAGAGGGGAACGTGAGCGCAGGCGAGAGTGTGAATTGCAGAGATATTACCGGGGATATCGATTGCGGCGATACCATTCACTGCGATAAAATATTAAGGGCAGACCACATCACATGTGAAAAGCTTTATTCCCGCGAGTGATGAGTCATTGACTTTGTATTGGTGCCTGCACGAGATCGACTTCTGACTTGTTATTATCCGACTATACGGGTATAATCATACTGATGACATATCAGGAAAGCACATAAAATCCATTGACAGGAGGATACAGCTTGATTGCAAATAAGATCATGATCATTGAAGACGATGCTGTGATACAGACAGAATTAAAAAAACTGCTGCTGGGCAATGGATATGATGCGTGCGCCATATCTGATTTTGCCAATCCAATTTCAGATATTAAAGCATATAAGCCGCACTTGATTCTTTTAGATATAAAGCTGCCCAATATCAGCGGCTTTTCGCTTTGTTCGGAGATTCGGGGCTTTTCTAATGTCCCGATTATCTTTGTGACGAGCTGTGATACTGACATGGACGAACTAAACAGCATCATGCTGGGCGGAGACGCCTTTATTACAAAGCCGTATAATACCGCTATTCTGCTTGCGAAGATTGCCTCCCTGTTAAAGCGTGTATATGAGGTTCAACAACATACGGATCATGAATGGCAGGGGGCTGTTTTGCATTTGGAGAGCAGCTCGATAGAATATAAGGGGGCAAAGGCAGAGCTTACCAAGAATGAGCTAAAAATCCTCTGCTTTCTTTTTAACAATGCCGGAAGGATATGCCCAAGAAGCGATATTATAGATTACTTATGGGATAATCAGCTCTATGTTGACGATAATGCTTTAAGCGTGAACATTAACCGTATCCGCGACAAATTAACGTCAATCGGACTAAATGATTTCATCAAAACAAAACACAGGCAGGGATATATGCTATGAACGGAAAACTATATTGGCAGAGCAAGCTTCCTTTTTTGATCCTTCAATTGTTGTGTGCCCTGACGCTTTCCCTCTTTCTCTCAGCCGTCGGCAATAGCTTGGACAGTATACTTTTAATTCTTTTTGCATGGGTATTGATCTGCTCTATTGCTATGATATATGCTTATCAAAAGCGGAAAAAAGAAATGGATAAGCTGCTTCAGCTTCAAAGACAGCTAAGAGAACAATACCTGATTCCTGAGCTGATGCAAACGCCTGCGCGCGCGGACGATCAGGTGTTTTATTTCCTGCTGAAGGCAGCCGAAAAATCCATGCTGGAGCATATTGAAGCCGTCCAACGTGAACGCGCCGATTATAAAGAATATATTGAGCAATGGATACATGAGATCAAAACACCGATTACTGCCATGAAATTGTTGTGTGAGAATAATCAATATCCTTTTACAAGGGAATTGTTGGTAGAGTTAGAAAAGACTACCTGCTTTACGGAGCAGGCTCTTTACTACGCCCGAAGCGAACATACCGAAAAGGACTATTCAATCCGCGAAATACGTTTACTTGATATTGTGCATAACGCCATTGCGGACAATAAGTATTTGCTTACGCAAAATGATGTTGCCATAAATATTTCAGAATTCGACTATACGATATTCTCTGACGAAAAATGGGTTAGGTTTATCCTTGATCAGCTTATTATAAACGCAGTTAAATACCGTACAGAACAGCCCCAAATATACATTTACGCTAAGCGGCAGAATGACCTGATTTATTTGTATGTAAAGGATAACGGTATCGGAATTTCTGCAAATGATCTGCCCCGTGTTTTTGAAAAGGGCTTTACAGGTGAAAACGGCAGGCTCAGACAAAACGCCACGGGAATCGGTCTTTATCTCTGCAAACGTCTGTGTGATAAATTAGGAATAGGGCTTGATATTGCTTCCGACACAGGCGGTACGACGATCGGCTTGTCTTTCCATATCAACCACTTTATACATCAGGTGCAGGGCTAGAGCTGCTGCACTTCTTACATTTTTGTTAGAATTTTGTAAGGAAAACCGATACAAAGATATCCTGCTGTCAGCTACAATGTTCTTGGAGGCAGACGTTATGAATGAAATTTTGAGATTAGAGCATATCCAAAAATATTATGGCAATGAGGGAGGCATTACAAAAGCCATAGACGATATCAGCTTTTCGGTAGGAAAAGGCGAGTTTATCGGTATTATGGGAGCCTCCGGCTCCGGCAAGACAACTCTGCTTAACTGTATTTCTACTATTGATACGGCAAGCGCGGGACATATCTACTTGGACGGAACAGATGTTACCGAGATAAGGGAAAAGGAGCTTGCGCGTTTTCGGCGCGTAAATTTAGGTTTTATTTTTCAGGACTTCAATTTATTGGATACGTTGACCATTTCCGAAAATATTGCGCTTGCTCTTACGATCAATAAAGTACCCGCCGCAGAAATAGATATCCGCGTGGAGAAAATTGCCAATACTCTATCCATAGCGGATATTTTGAACAAATACCCTTATCAGGTGTCAGGCGGTCAAAAGCAGCGCTGCGCTTGTGCAAGGGCAATTATAAATAATCCAAAGCTGATCTTGGCAGATGAGCCAACCGGAGCATTGGACAGTCATTCATCACAAATGCTGTTATCGACAATACAAAGCATAAATGAACAGCTCGGCGCAACTATCCTTATGGTAACACATGATGCATTTACCGCAAGCTATGCCAATAGGATATTGTTCTTAAAGGACGGGCGGATTTTCACGGAAATGTTAAAGGGTGACAATACCCGTAAAGCATTTTTTGATAAGATCCTCAATGTCCTCACTATGACAGGGGGTGGACAGGCAGATGTATGCTAAATTGATTTTCAGAAATGTAAAGCGTTCGGCAAAGGATTATTTGGTATATGTTGTCACCATGACAATCTGCGTCATGCTTTTCTATGCTTTCCTGTCCATTACAAGCAAATATTATAACCCTGATATCGGGACAGAGTATGAGTTTACTTTGGTAAACGACGGGTTAAAGCTGGCGATTTGTGCAGTAACCCTGTTGTTATTGTTTCTCATACGCTATGTGAACAATTATATGCTGCGCAGGAAGCAAAAGGAGCTTGCCATTCAATCTGTCATGGGAATGGAACAAAGAGTTGTTGCGTGGATATTCTTCACGGAAACCCTTTTAATGGGAGCGGTATCAATCATTGTCGGCATCTTTTTGGGTATGTTCTGCTCGCAGTTTATAACGGCTATGCTGTTATCTGCTTATGGGCAGGATTACAAATTATCTTGGACGCTTTTTCCTGATACGGTTATTCTGACAATATGCTTCTTCTCATTGAGCCTTTGGGCTGTGGGGCTGCTGAATGTCCGCACAATACGGAGAATAAAGATCATCGACATGCTGTATGCAGATAGGCAGAACGACCCGCATATCCAAAAGAGCCGCTATATGCCCGTAATCTCAATTTTATATACTATTTTCCTCATACCTGCGACAGCTACGGGCATATCGAAAATGTACTTTTATTCTGACCCTCGTTTCCCTATCCCCGTGCATATCATGTTTTGGGGAGATATCATTGCCCCTGCAGCAGCTTTTATCTTAAGTGTTGTATGGTGTGTTGCACATAAGAAATGGAGCTTTAACCGATATGTCCTTGCTGCCTCCGTATTTTCTCTTATAAATATCGGCTTTGCGGCAAGTGTTCCTGTCATTCAGAGAAAATATATGCTTGCAGGCGGAGCGGGTACGCTCAACAGCTATTTATTGTTCTTGCTTGTTTATGTGAGCTTTTGGATTTGCTCTGTCATTTATCTGGCAAGTAATTTGCTGTCCGAGTGGAAGGAAAAATCACCCAAATGCAAATATCGGGGAACTAATCTTTTTTGCTTCGGACAGATCATTTCCAAGCTGAATACCACCTCTAAAACAATGACGCTGATTTGCCTGACGTTAGTATTAGCTGTATTTCTGTTTGTGGCGGCTCCGGCATTGACAGGGTGGGCTTCGGGGTATTTAAAGATACGCTCCATGTATGATGTTCAAATCAGCACGCGTTATAATGATGTGTACGATATAGAGGACTTGCCAAAGGACGATTACGAGCTTGTCACCTCTTTCCTTGATGAAAATAATATTGCAGTGGCTTATGACTGCACCTTCAACTTGTACCTGCCTGATCGAGAGGATTTTCATAAACGGATCAAATTAGACTTTCCCATTGTGGCAATGTCGCTTTCTGACTATAATACCCTGCGGGAAATGCTTGGATATGGGCAGATTTCATTAAATGAGGGAGAGTTTACAACGCACTGGCAGACAGTGGCAGCCGAGGAGGAAAGGACGGAATTTTTGCGCAATCACAGTGTTATTTCAACAGATATGGGGACTCTAAGCCTTGCGGAAAATGCTTATCACTTAGAGGCGATAGGTCAAACGGTTTATAACTCCTATACTGATGTCATATACGTTTTCCCTGACAGCATTTGCAGTGATCTCCTTTCAGTTATGCGAAACCGATATGTAAAAACAGAGACGGCAATTCCGTATAATGAAGCAATTTCGCTTGAAAACGCTTTTGCCCAAGGATATCCCGAAACGCCGGACAACGGAAACGGAGTTCAATACTACATCAGAACGAGTACACGGCAAATCAACAGTTCAATCGCCGAAAGCTTTATTTTACAGGCGACCTTTGATTATAGTGCGGTTGTCCTGATGGTTATATGTCTTACCGTTCTTTCCTTGCAGCAGCTTTTAGACGCCGCCCATTATAAATACCGATTTGGTGTACTTCACAAGCTCGGTGTAGATAAGCATGAGACAGAACATCTGATTTTGAAGCAATTGGCTGTATGGTTTGGTTTGCCTATCACTGTTGCGGCGTTCGTGTCAAGCATCGTCATTGCATACTTCTTTGAAACAATATCGGCGGAAATTTCAGCCTATATAGGGGTAGGAGCCTTGTTGACACAAGTGGGGGTTGTGGTTTGTATCCTCGTCTTATTACTGATATGCTATTTTATCAGCACATGGATACTGTTCAGGAAAGCAGTGACTGAGTATTCGTCCATTTCATTAAATGATATTTTGTGATTTCGTCCTTAAAACCAAGAGTTTTATATAAAGAGTATCCGGCGTCTGTTGCCTTGAGCTCAATGCTGCTTAAACTCATGTTAATCGCGTCTGACAGCATTATATTCATCAGTTTTCGTGCATAGCCATTATGCCGATTCTGCGGTTTAGTATACACATTTAATACCGTACCGGTCTTTCCGGTAATGAACGCAGGACTCATTGGCTTTTCCACCACAAGCAAAAATGCACAGGCAGCTATCTCTTTTTCTTTCCGCGCTACATAGCAAAAAATATTTTTATTAAGATTTCGTTCAAAATAATCCGGCAAGTCTCTTTTGATTACTGCCAGATCCTTCTCATTCAAATCACCTGTATCTTCTATTAAGTATGCAATTCTCAATTCGCATAACCGGTCGATATCTTCATATACTGCCTTTTCAAAAACCATATTTTGCCCTCATGTCCTCCAAAGCTGTTCCGGCATCTTTGACCTGTCCGCTTTCAATTTGCTGTTCTGACAGTTCAATATCTCTGTATATGGAAAGACGATACATGGCACTCTCGGAAATTTCTGATGCATTTTTTATCCTCAAAAAATTTATTCGCGATAATATAAAATCCTGTTTTCTTCATTTGCCACGCTCTCACTATGTAAAAAGTCCCTCGCCCTGCGGCGAAAGACCATACTTTCAATCCAACCACTTATATACCGCATATTGGTCAGCGGTAAACTTTCGACCCGACCATTTATATACCACATATCGGTCAGTGGTAAACTTTCTTCGTATCTCTATACTGACATGTACAAAGAGAAAAGTCAATAGAACCTTCCAAAATAATTTTTAAAGAATAATTTTAGCATTGCCTTTATATGGGTGGCTGTCAGCATAAGCAGATGCTTTCTCCATAAATTCATCCGTTCCCATTCTGTCATAATACTCTCTTTGCCACACAGTATAATCAAAATCATCCCTTTTGAGTATTGAAATAAAATACTCCGTATCAAGTACACCAAGCTTCTCAATAAGACAGGCAATTCCCTGTTCCATTAACTCTGCTGTATTTGTCATAATCCATCTGCCTCCATTTTTCTTATAAACTCACAAGGAGAAACCAACTGTATCTGTTCAGAGTGATATTTTAGTAATCTGTCATCCGTGGTAATAAGATAATCGCATTCTGCCAAAATTGCACAGGCAACATGACAGGCATCCTTCACCTTTATACCAGTTTCTATAATAAAATCTCGCTACACATCTAACGGCTTCTAAAGCCGCATAAATACGGTGTTTTCAAAGTGGTTAAGGGTGGTAAAAAGCAGGAAAATGTAGGTAATTCCTATTTTATTCCTGCACCACTCCTATACCGCCATTCCTACATTTAGAGCAATTTCTAAAAGGCTGGGGCGTTGCTATTTTTTGATGCTGAGCGCTTAAAACAAGAACTGTAAGCTGTGGGGACAACTTTTCTATTCTTACTATGCGCTCTTACTCTCCAGTCTTTTAGAAACTGCTCTAATTATATTTCAAATCTCCAAATAACACAAGGAGAGACATATTAAATCGGAAAGGAAAACCGCTCAAGGCTATTGGTGGTAGTCAAGAGCGGTTTAAGTATTACTGAGCGGATACTGTTACATTTGCCGGTTCAGCAAATAGTATCTCACTTTTGAATCCGTGTTTTATCGCTTTCGCTGCAAGCTTAGTAGCTGACTTACCGTGAGCCTTGGAAAAGCGCCACGCTTCAGCAGGATGCAGGTCTGTATAAATATCAGCTTCTTTGAGCGACATATTACGGATTTCTTCGTTTGTCAAACGAGCCATAATGCTTACCTCCTTTCCGATTTAATATGCCTCTCCTTTCGCCAGTCATTCAAACTGGTTCTGTACCGGTTGCGGTCGCCGCCAAGGTATACGGTAAAGACGCTTCCTGGGTACGGGCTGGCATTATTTCCGGCTGGCTGCCTATTGGAAAAGCCACAAGGAACGGTCAACTCGTAACCAAAATCGAAGAAATGAACAGCAGGCTGGGACGGATTAACTTTTATATTTCACCCAAATTGCTGTACGAACAAACCGGATACCTTTGGAAAGGAGAAAAAGCATGAGTACGACGATAAGACCTGAGCTGTCAGAGAAGAATAAATACTGGATTGACCGTCACCGTTATTACGAGCTGAAACATTTTTGTTTGCAGTATCCTACATGGAAGAAAGCCTATAGAACGCTGGATGGGCTGAGTAAGAGGCCGAACGACCATCCGATACTTGCTAAACTCGGTGTGGTGAGTGACCCGACTGCCAGATGCGCTGTTACGAAAGCGTATCTTGCGGAAAGGATAGCGATGATAGAGGATGTTGCAGAGGATACGGACGAAGAGCTGGCAAGTTATATTTTGCATGGGGTGACAGAGGGATGCTCCTATGACGTATTGCGGGTTAGGTACAATATTCCGTGCTGTAAGGATATTTATTACGACTTGTACAGACGGTTCTTTTGGTTGCTGAGTAAGGAAAGAGAATAGGATTCGCAGAAAAAACAACTCCTTTAATGAAAGGAGAGTGAAACTATGAGTGCAATGAAAAGATGGTTTGAAGATCATATTTCAGATTTTACGGATGAAGAATTACTGGAAGATGGTTATGAGCAGGAAGAAATTGACTTTATGAGAGAATGCTTTACTGGAAAGAAGAAGGAGTCCTAGCATGGGCTCTTTCTTTTTCGCAGAAAATACATAGCTTTTTATGAACAGAAAACACAATTCTGAAAGGAGAAAAATCATGACTAAAATGGATGCATTTGTAAGTGCTATGAAGGTGGCTTTCTTGTTATCAAAAGAAATCGAGGGTATCAGTACGATAACCTGGAATCTTGAATACAGGGGAACTACAGAAAGCACGAAAGAAATCGCTGAAAGAATGAATTTGGCTATGGAGGAAGCGGGTTTACGAGTTGGTAAAGAGGAGTCCTAACAAGGGCTCTTCCTTTTTCGCCTGAAAAATGCTATAATTAAGCTGATACTTGACACTTTTTGTTTTATATTTCGCAAATAATACATTGCCCTTTATGAAAGGAGGACACTTATGACGGAACAAGGTTCTAATTTTGAAGAAAAGGAGAAAACCGAAATGATGAACGTTCAGGAAGTGGCGAGAATGACTGAATGGCTCAGAGCTAAAGGCATGAGCGATACAGAAATTCTCAACTGCATGAATTACATCGCTACGGGCGTTGGCTTACCGATAAATGACGAGCCGTCCGAAGTAAAAGAATCCGACTGAAACAAGGGAGGGGTCGCTTAACACAGCGGCTCTTCCTTTTTTTTTTTAATCTAGCTTAGAACGCAGTACGTGGGTGACTGAAAAACATGCTATTTTAGTATCTGAAAAAATCTATGGAAGGAGGAGCAATATGCAGACGATTGTTATATTTATCGTAGGTTTTCTTGTCGGATGTGGTATTACAGCTGCAATCTTTAGATGGAAATGTGTTGGGGCTTTACGGGTTGATACATCTGATCCGGACGGCCCTTTTATATTTCTGGAAGCATCTAAGAGTATCGACTTCATCGCATCCAAAAAATCGGTCGTGCTGAAAGTAAATCTCAGAAATTATATTTCGCATGACTAACACTTCCTTTTATGGAACTAAAATTCATCACTGAAAGGAGAATTATTATGGATGAAACAAATGTGAGAGATTTATTGGAGCAGGAAATTGCTGCCGAATTTGAAGATTTAGGTTCTTTGAATCCGGGGTCAAAAGAGAAATCCGTGGCAATAGAAAGCTTAGCGAAACTCTACAAATTGAAAATCGATGAAGACAGAAACATCTGGGATTCGGACGAGAAGTATAATCGACGGGTCATGGAGGGAGAGCATCATCAGCAGGATGGACAGCTCAAGGAAAAGCAGATCGATAATGAAGCAGAAGCAAAAGAACGCGAACTGGGGATTAAAGAATCAGAATTGAAGAATCGTGAAAAAGAGTTAGAGATTAAACAGGCTGAATCAGAATTGAAGAAAGCCGAAATCGAGGCTCGGGAGCGCGAATTGACACTGAGAGAAAACCAGGCAGATTCTGAAACGGATGCTCGCAATCGAGAACTTGACTTGAAAGCGGTTCAGACTAATTCGGAGGCTACTGCCCGTGAAAAAGAGTTAGAAATCAAAGAAACTCAGACTAATGGAATGGCTTTAGAACGATGGATCAATGTGGGGCTTCAGGTGGGCTTAACACTTGTCGGGATATTTGCTTATGACCGCTGGTATCGCAGAGGACTTAAGTTTGAAGAAACGGGAACAGTTACTTCCCCAATGACAAGAAATTTGATATCCAGAATGTTACCTACAAAGAAATGAGTTTGGAACAAAAGCGGAAGGGCGTTTGTTTTTACAACGCCTTTTCGTTTTTCTTCGCCAAAATTGCATATCCTCTTATGGAGATACAAAGAGCTCTTTAATCTCTTAACTTAACTATAAAAAGGGTGTATGATATGTAGTACACTCCAAGTTACGAAAGGAGATAATAATATATGAGCCAAATTATTAAACCGGAGGGTATTGAGTTAATGGGATACCTGAACGAAGGGTATGCAATTTGCAATAAATGCGGAGCAGTTATGGACCGCAGGGAACATCCCAGGGGTGGAAATGATATTTATACCTGCCCATCATGTGGTTGGAATGTAGACGTGATGGATTATGAGTACGAAGACGATGAGGAAGAAGAATGGACAGAAGAAATGCTCGATATGTATGCAGGAAATGTGCCGCCTGATGGATGTAGAGCCTGTGGAGGTCCTTATCCGAGCTGTAAATTGTCGTGCCCGGTATTTGACGAGTAATATTAGGGAGAGGAAGTCCTGACGAGGGCTTTTTCTCTTGCATTTTGGGGGAATAAGATGAGGTATCATTACAAGAAACCAACAATGCCACGAACAAAATTTGGTAGGTGCTATATTTGTAATCATCCGGTTTACAATAGTTGTACTCTATTTGAGATAAGTGAGAAAGGTCTCGCTGTGATTCAGCAGCGGTTTGATAAAGAAACGAAAAGTACCTGGTGGAGCGAGATAGATCCTTGGCTTACTGCTGAGATATATTTGCATCCGAAATTTAAAGCGTACTTTGACGAACGTGCAGGAACTTGTACGGACGGGCTATATCCTACTGTGACTGTCCGGCAAATTATGTGGGCATTGAAGATGAAGCCTATTAAGCGGGAACGATGGGAAACGGTCTTTGACAGACGTAATATTTAGACGCAAAATCTACAACTCCTTTAATGAAAGGAGGTTCAGGTTATGAACAAAGAATATGAAGAGGTATATTTTAAGGTATTTTATCACTTTGAAAAGGTGCCAAGATTTATGCGTAAACGTATGAGAGAAGAATTTATGAAAAACAGAAGTAAGGTTGTGAGGATATATCACGAGCATATAAAAGCAGTTAATGATGAATGGGCTTTGACGGGAAAGGAATTTGCGTTCGGAGAATACATTGAAGATATTAACCCTGAATATAGTAAGCTCGTATATAATCGCATTCAACCTTTCTTGGATGTAGCAAATAAATCGTTTCCATATTGCAAGTATAAAATTGACCAATATTGTGATATCGTAGGATATTTGCCATTCATTAAAAAATCAAAACTTTGGATTACTTTAAAAGAGATTGAGTCCTGACAAGGGCTCTTCTTTTCTGTTTCGCCATTTTTACAGCTCCTTTTATGAAAACCATAAACCGAAAGGAGAAAAAGAGGTATGGACGAGATGAATATTATATCAAAATTCACAACGGCGCTTGTGTCAAAAGTCGCAAAGGTGATGATCAAAAAGAAGTTGGGTGTAGACATGGATATCTGGCTTAAAGAAATGAAAATCACTATCAACGACGGAAACACACACGCACATTTGGATATTGACGTGGAACTCAGCAAGGAAGAACTCAAAAAATTACTGAAGGAAAGTGGTTTTGATTAAAGAGGATGAGCCTGTAACAAGGGCTCTTTCTCTTTTCGTTATATTTACAAGTCCTTTAATGAAAGGAGCGTGATTATATGAAAATCATAACTATTTGTGGGAGCTATAAGTATAAATCAGAAATGATAAGTGTATATCAGCAGCTTACTGATTTGGGATACATTGTGTTATTTCCAGCGATGGGATGTGAGGTTCATGACAAGAAATGGTATTTGGAATTGCATACGGAGAAAATTGCAATGTCTGATGCCATATTCGTAATAGACGTTGATCATTATATCGGAGAAAGCACAAAGTATGAAATGAGTAAAGCGGATGAACTTGGTAAGGAAATTATATTTTACAGCAACAACAAATTAGGAGTCGTGTAACAGCGGCTCTTTTCTTTTTCGCAAAATTTACAATGGCTATTATGAGAAACACATTATTATAAGATGGAGGAAATGATTATGTTATTTAAGAAAAATTTTAAGGTTGTAGAAATTCATGAGAGTGGTTTGAGGATTACACACTACTTATCAGGAAAAGCAAAAGACGTTGAAAAAGATATTGAGATGTTCAAAAACAATTCCAAATCCTATGAAATGATGGGTAAAGAAGGAATGGTTGTGTGGGCCTAAAGCTCACATAGCCTTTTCTTTTCGCAAAATTTACAAAGGCTATTATGAGAAGCAGTTAGCTCAGTTGGTAGAGCGAATGAGGTATGGTAGTAATTTGCCCCTCATTAGGTCGGGGGTTCGAGTCCCCCACTGTTTCTTTTAAGTTTTGGGAGCCAGTCAATGGCTCTTATATTTTTGCCAAAATTGAAAGGAGAAAAATTATGAATAGGCAAATTTACGTCCATTACGGAGCAAAGCAGTTTAATCCGACATTAAATTTCCCGATCAAAAATGAGTATTGTTGGGTCAAGCCTAAAGGCGGTTTATGGGCATCAAGAAAAAACGCCTCTTTTGGCTGGAAAGATTGGTGTGCTAGAGAGGAATTTAGAGATTGTAACGATGATTGCTCTTTTGAATTTGTCATGAGAGATGAAAGCAAAATTGCAGTTGTCAGTACATTAGCTCAGCTTCGCAGATTGCCCCCTATTAAAAATTCACTTATGCGCTCGTCATATCTTATTGATTTTGAGAAGTGTTTACGGATTGGAATAGACGCGATTGAGCTTTGCTGGTATGGCGAAGAATTCAGAGAAATCGCATCTGGGGATTTATATTTTGAGCTGTATGGTTGGGATTGCGATTCCATTGTGGTATTAAATCCGGACGCAGTTGTTCCGAGATGAGATTACATATTTGAAAGGAGAAAAAGATGAACAAATTTTTAAGAAAGGCATCCCCCACAATCTTAACTGGTTTGGGGGTAATCGGTGTAGTTGGTACTGCCGTGTTGTCGGTACGAGCTACACCCAAAGCACTGGCACTTATCAAAGCCAAGAAAGACGAGCTGGAAACAGACAAGCTCACACCTCAGGAGCTTATAGAGGCGACTTGGAAGTGTTACATCCCACCGGCTTTGGTTGGTGTATCCACAATCGCCTGTATCATTGGCATTGGAGTTTTGGACAGACGTAATCAGGCAGCACTGACAAGTGCCTATGCCATGGTAAACGAGTCCTACAAGCAATACCGTCAGGCAGCTAAAAAGGTCTATGGAGCGGATGCGGACGACAAAATCCATGCTGAGATGGCTAAAGATGCGATGATAGCTGATGGTGGTTGGGGGTATCAGACCTACAACATGGATATGGATACAGAAAGCGAGCGTATCCTGTGCTATGACATGCTCTCCAAAAGATATTTTAATACGACCATGGCTGCGGTAATCAATGCTCAATATCACATTAACCGTAATCTTCAGCTTCGTGGATATTGTACCTTGAACGAATACTATGAGTTCTTGGGCATTAACGGAGTCGATTTAGGTGATGAGATGGGGTGGGATTTGCAGGAAATTTACGAAGGCGGTGAAATGTGGCTCGACTTTGATAATCGGAAAACCACTCTTGAAGATGGTCTTGAATGTGTGATCATTTCGGGATATGAGCCACAGCAATTTGGAGCAGAACTGCTTGAAGAAATAAAGGAGGATTGAGTCTTATGGAAGATAAAAAACTGACTAAGAAAGAAGCCATGGATGTTGCAGTAGGCGTTGGAATTATATTTGTGACCGGATTTGTTGCATACAAGCTTGGTGTGGACAGCGGCAAAAAGCAATATCAGAAGATTATGATAAAGCTTGCCCGGAAGAACGGAGAGATATGGCGTATCGTCGATAGAGACCATAGACTCACCGTAACATATTTCTAAGTCGCAAAATTTACAGCCACTATTATGGAGAGGAGGTAACGCTTTATGAGAAATAAGAGCAGTATCATCAAAGTTCTTGGAACGGTAGTGACCTTAGTTGGATTGGCAACGAATTTGTTGTCCGATTGGGTTAAAGACCAGCAGATGAACGAGAAGATCGAAGAGAAAGTCAATGAGGCGATTGCCAAAAGAGATAACGAAAATGAGGAGTCCTAACAGGGGCTCTTCTTTTCTGTCTGAAGGAGAGCGCTATGTCTAAGCATGAACAAGTTATTTTGATTATTGAAGATTATATTTTCGATATCACGGAACCTCAGCGAAACTGGGATAAACATTGGTTCAAAGAAGTTAGTTATCAGAGATGGGCTGGTAATGAACTTTTAAATCGTGTCCGTAGGAATCCCGACAAAGATCCCATTGATGTCATATCGGATTTTGTAATAAAGACACGGGAATTTTCCTCAAAAGACCATGGGGACAAAGAAGATCGGCAAATATTCAGTGTTGCTTATGAAATGGCAACAGACATCTTGGAAATCACAAGATGTTTAAAATAAACAAGCCAAAATTGAAAGGAGAAAAAAGATGAAGGCATTAAGAAAACAGGAAGTAACAATTCAGGCAGCAGGCGAGTTTAAGGTTGGCGACCAGATCGAGGTCGGGAAGTACACGGCAACCTGCCAGAAAGTCACCAGGAAGGGAGCACTCTTTCTTCTGGACCAGTATCTGGACGAGGCTTTCAAGATGAACCAGCAGAATACGAACGAGGGCGGCTATGAGGCGAGTGATCTGCGCAAGGAACTCCATAAAGAAAGTGTTCTGGATATTTTCAGCTCTGTCCGGGATATGATGGTTCCTTTTAAGAGCGGTGACTTGCTCCGTATCCCCTATGCAGAAGAATTCTTCGGTGATGTCGATGGTTACGAGCCGAGCGGCAAGAAACAGTGGCCTCTTATGAAAGACCGCAAGAACCGTATCGCAATCCGCGAGGGTGAAGCCTATGAGTGGGGCTGGTTGCAGAACAAAGTGGAGTTTTCTTCGGCTTATTTTGCCGATGTGAACAACGATGGCGTTACGAGCTACGGCGTCGCCTCGTACTCTCTCGGGGTTCGTCCGGTCTTCCGGTTAGGTTAATCTCCGCCCCTTGTGGGCGGTTATATTTTTGAAAGGAGAAGCATCACATATGAACATGAAACCAATATCTAAGGCTCTTCGGAACATGGAAGATGCTCTTAGAAAGCACAGCCCGGAAATACTTACCGGAATCGGTATTGCTGGGATGATCACGACGACCGTTCTGGCAGTCCGAGCAACGCCCAAAGCACTGGTTTGTATCGACGAGCGGAAAGAAGAACTTGAAACGGAGAAACTGCCGCCGAAAGAGCTGATTATCGCTACATGGAAGTGTTATATTCCGGCAACGGCAATCGGAACGGCATCTGTACTTTGTCTTATCGGGGCAAGCTCTGTAAATGCTCGAAGAAGAGCGGCATTAGCGACTGCATATAGCCTGTCTGAATCAGCATTTCGTGAGTATCAGGAAAAAGTCGTTGAGGCGATGGGCGAAAAAAAAGAAGAAGCGATGCGGGATTCGGTAGCCAAAGAAAGGATTGAGCAGCATCCTGTGAGCACACAGCAGGTCATCATCACAGAAAGAGGAAATACTCTCTGCTACGACTCTGCATCCGGAAGATATTTTAAGTCGGATATGGAGAAGCTGAAAAAAGCTGAGAATGAATTGAACCGGCGGATGAGGGACGAGATGTTTATATCTTGGAACGACTTCAATTATGAGGTCGGATTGCCGCATATGAGTATGGGCGATGACCTTGGATGGAACATTGAAACAGGGTATTTGGAACTGCGATTCAGTTCACAGATTGCTGATGACGGAACGCCTTGTCTGGTAATCGACTATCATGTCGAACCCAGATACGATTTCCGTAACGGCTAAAAATTCGCAGATTTTACAAGCACTTTAATGGAGAGAACCACTAAATTTTCTTAACACGAAAGGAGAACAAAAATGGAACCTAATGAAATGATGGTTAATGAAGAGGTAGTTGAAACAGCAACAGAAGCAACCGAGGAGATTGTGAAGAAGAGTTCTGGTAAGGGATTCAAGATCGCAGCCGGTGTTGGTCTGGTAATTGTGGTTGGCGGGTTAGCCGTTAAGTACGTTATCATTCCGACAGCGAAGAAGATCAAGGCGAAGAAACAGCAGAACTCTGCTCCGATTGACGTGGAGGCAGAGGTAGTTGAAGAGGACAGCACCGAGGAGGAGACCGAAGAAGAGGATTCCGAGGAGTAACTGAAAACTGAATAAGGAAAATAGTCGTTCTGACTAGGGGAAAGTATCTGTAACAAGGTGCTTTCCCTTTTGTTGTTTGGAACGGACTGGAGGTGTTTTATGAACAGATACAGCTATAAGGGTCCTGTCATGGAATTTGAACAGTGCGTTTCAAATAACTGGGAAGGAACCACCTATGCCTCATCTGAGAAGAAAGCAAGGAGTAACCTGGCTTATCAGTATAAGAGGCAATTCAATAAAATAGCCGCAACAAGAATAACTCTCCCCGGAAAACTGGTGGAAGTATAGAAAGGAGAAAAGCCGTGAGCAAGAATGATTGCGATTGGATATTTGGTTTTGGGATGATGGTAGCCGGTCTTATTGGACTTGGATATGGGATCGGCGTCCATTGTAAGATGAAAAAGCTTTGTGAGAAGCTGGACACAACGATTGAAGATTTGTCGAACGATGTTCCCATTGATATTCCGAAGGAAGTCATCGACCAGGCTGTGGAAAGAGCTGCTGAGAGACGGGCACGATATGCCGTAGATAACGCAGCGGCGGATGTCATCAGCAAGATAAAGGCTGATATTCACAGTGAGGTCTCTTCTGCTGTATCGGAGGAACGAAAGAAGATCTCAGAAAAGGTCACTGAGACGATTGCGGAGAAAGTGTCCAAAATTGATGAGGATGAGCTTCGCAAAGATGTCGTCAACAAGGCGAAAGAACAGATTGCAGCCAAGTTTGACAACAAGCTCGATGATATTCTGGAGGACTTTAACTCGAACCTCAGCAATGTTTCGAGAATCTACAGGTCCATTGCACAGACGATCGCCGGGACACAGAACGCGAGAGATGTGATGTTTAAGATGGTATAGAAAGGAGAAGGACGATGGAGGAATACGGAGGGAACTCTCACAAAATGAAGGATGAGCAGAAGGCTCTCCCCGACAAATCATCAGAGGAAAAGAAAGTTGAAAAGGTCATCAGCGGTTCTGCCAAGCCTAAGAAAAAAGGCGAGATACAGAAGTTCGCTGATGTTTTCATTTCGGAAGATGTCGGGAATGTAAAGTCTTATATTTTCATGGAGGTGCTTGTGCCGGCGGTAAAGAAAGCAATCTCCGATATTGTGACGAATGGCGTTGACATGATTCTTTACGGGGAAACCAGGCAGAAGAAGAACTCAAACACAACGAAGGTTTCTTACGGAAAGTATTATGGGAACAGTGGAGATCAGGAGCGCCGGAGCAGCAGCTATAGACAGGCAGGACGGTCTGGTTTCGACTACGATGAAATTATATTTGAAACTCGTGGCGATGCTGAGTCGGTTCTGGATGCTATGAATGAGATCATCAGCCAGTACGGGGTTGTGAGCGTTGGCGACCTGTATGATCTTGCTGATGTATCTACCGATAACTTTGCGGTGAATAAATATGGCTGGACAAATATTGCCGGGTGTAAGGCGGTTAGGGTGCGTGACGGTTACGTTCTCAAACTGCCGAAAGCGTACCCGCTTAATTAAGGAGGAACTGAACAATGGCTGAAGCAACATTAAGGCGTGATCAGATTTTGGATACCGCCAAGACCATCATCAATGGGGAACGTGAGGGTACATACGGAAAGGCAGAAGACAGCTTTGCTTCTATCGGTGCATTGTGGAGTGCATATTTGAAGCATGATGTCACTCCTACGGACGTTGCCAACATGATGGTTTTGATGAAGGTAGCACGTAACGTATCCGGTGTCTATAAAGAAGACAACTGGATTGATATTTGTGGATACGCCGCATTAGGCGGAGAAATTCAGGAAAAGGAGAATAAGCAGAAATGAAAAAAGAAGAAATCATGAATAAGATGAGCGGAGCTTTCAGTAATGTCAGCTTCAAGATGAAGAAGCACAGCCCGGAGATTCTTATGGTGGCGGGCGTTGCCGGTGTGGTTGTGAGTGCTGTCATGGCGTGCAGGGCGACTCTTAAAGTCGATGCAGTCATGGACGAGACCAAGGAGAAGATGGATAAGATCCATGAGGCTGAGGAGAATGGAACCACTGAAGCCGGGGAGGATTACTCCAAAGAAGATGCGAAAAAAGATACGGTGATTGTGTACGCACAGACGGGTCTCAAGCTGGCGAAGACTTATGCGCCTGCGGTTGCGATCGGAGCTTTGTCGATTACGAGTATCCTCGCATCGAATAACATTCTTCGTAAGAGAAATGTGGCGCTGGCAGCGGCTTATGCAACGGTTGATAAGAGTTTCAAAGAATACCGCAACCGTGTGATCGAGAAGTTTGGTCAGGAAGTTGACCGGGAACTGAAGTACAACATCAAAGCTGAAAAGGTAACGGCTACTGAGGTAGAAGAGGAAACCGGGAAAGAGAAAAAGGTCAAGAAGAATACCTTTGTGGTGAACCCGTCTGATGTAAGTGGCTACGCCCGGTTCTTTGAGAAGTATACAGTTGATGAGGACGGAAATTCAATCCTGAATCCCCACTGGGAACCGAATAACGAGTATAACATCATGTTCATCAAGGCGCAGGAGAACTATGCGAACGATCTGCTCAGGGCAAAGAAGCGTCTGTTCCTGAATGATGTATATGAGATGCTGGGGCTGCCTCGTACCAAAGCCGGTCAGGTTGTAGGCTGGGTTTACGATAAGGACAACCCTGTGGGTGACAATTACGTTGATTTCGGACTGTATGCAGACAATCTGAGCTATTCCGATTTTGCGAACGGACTCGATCCGGCGATTCTGTTGGATTTCAATGTTGACGGCAACATCTGGGAGATGATGTGAATGGATGGACTCGGCGGTATCGGTTCAGGAGATTGGTGCCGGACGATGGCGGACTATCCTTGTCTTGGCCCGAAAGAGATGAGGATAGTCTGAATTATATTTGAAGGGAGTTTTCACATGCGTAAAGTAACTATGATCGCTGCTCTTCTTTTATCGGTTCTTATGTTTTTTCATATCGACATTTCAGGGAATGATGAAGTCGCGTATGCAGATGACGTTACGATGACACGTGTGATTCCTGAACCGATATTTGTTGATGCGCCACCCATAGTGACGATAGAGCAATTAGAAGAAGAGGAAGAGCGATTCCGAGCATTTCCCGGATAGCGTTTACGACGTTATCTATCAGAGAAGTCAATTCTCATCAGTCTGGAACGGACGTATTGACCGTTGCGAAGTGAAAGAAGATATTTGTGAACTTGTCAGGGAGGAATTAAGGTCCCGCACAAACACCGATGTTATATTTTTCACAGCCGGTGAGTACAGCAAGTACGGCGTTCCAATGTTTCAAGTAGAAAACCACTATTTTTCAAGCTATGAATGAAAGGAGAATCATTATGAGTAATTTAGTATCGGTGATCGTATCTTATACCCTTGCGGCATTGGCCGGGGTCTGCTTTGTTGGAGGCGTTGCACTCTTATCGGATGGCAGGAGGGCGTGAGATGATGGATGGATTTGAAAGAACAATCTCAATTTTGGATTATGTGCTGGACACCCCGAAGAAAAGGCATATTACCGGAGGCATCCTTTTGAGCGTATCTATGCTGTTCACAGGGCTGGCGCTTACGGTGATGACGATCAGAAGGGAGGACATGAATAATGAGTAAAGCAACAGGGCTTATTATATTTGTCCTCGGAGCTGCAACGGGTTCTGTCGTGACATGGCAGTTTGCAAAAAAGAAGTACGAGCAGATTGCTGAGGAAGAGATCAACTCTGTGAAAGAAGTGTTCTCGAAGCGTGAGCAGGATGCTACAGACGTTGAGATAACCGTGGAGCCGCAGCCGAGCGTGGAAGCAAGTCTGAAGAAGTTTGAGGAGAAGCCTGATATTTCCACCTATGCGGAGATATTGAAGAATGAGGCTTACATACCGGAGGGAACGGAGATGGAAGAGAATAAGCCTTATGTGATCTCGCCGGACGAATTTGGCGAGTTTGAGGATTATGATCAGATAAGCCTTACATACTACGCAGATCAGGTTCTGGTGGATGATGGAGGCGACAAGATTGAAGATGTGGACGATGTAGTCGGCATGGAATCTCTGACTCGCTTTGGCGAGTATGAGGACGACTCTGTCTTTGTGAGAAATGACAGGCTGAAATGTGACTATGAGATTCTTATGGACGAAAGGACTTATTCGGAAGCCCAGAAAGAACGTCCGCATCAGAGGGAGGCATAAATGACACGAAGCGAGCTGAATAGCAAGTATTTTAATTGGATGTGCCAGCTCGTATTGGATCGGCGATACTCCAAAAGTCTGTCCTATCGTAAACTTTTGCGGTTCCTGAATCGTGTAGATTTTTCTTATACGATTCCTATGGACGGAAACCGGGAAGGCGATGGGATAGACTTACGATATCGTTTCGGTTACGAGAATTCATACAAGAGTTCCGAAATCGCAACATATTTGGATAATCGACCCTGTAGTGTTTTGGAGATGATGATTGCCCTCGCTATTCGTTGTGAAGAACATATCATGGATGACCCGGATATCGGAAACAGGACGGGACAGTGGTTCTGGAACATGATTGTAAATCTCGGTTTGGGTTCTATGACGGACGCAAAATTTGATGAGGATTATGCAAACAAAGTGATTGAACGGTTTCTGGATCGGCGATATAAACGGAATGGCGAGGGCGGTTTGTTCACCGTAGAGCATTGCAGCCGGGATTTGCGAACGGTTGAGATCTGGTATCAGATGTGTTGGTACCTGGATAAATTTGTATGAATTTGGAGGTACCAAATGGCACATGGAGATGTATACAAATGGTTTAAATTATATTTTCCGCAATATGCAGGTGAGAATGTAGAAATATGGTTTCCGAACGGTAAGAACAGCATACGTGTGAGACAGACGAATAAGCAGGAGTTCGTATTCACCTACAGCGGAAAAGATGACTGGAGATTTGAAACAGTCAAGAGCTTTATTAAGGAAGGAAAGGAGAAAAGGTAATGAAATGATCGACTTTTTAACGATTTCGACACGTAGTAAAAAGCGTGGTGTTATAGAAATCTATCCAAAGTTCATTATCAAGAAAAGCGGCGATCTTATGATAAGAGGCGGTGATTTCTACGCTATCTGGATTGAAGAACGCGGTTTATGGTCTACGGATGAGCAGGATGCATTACAGCTCATCGACCGCGAACTGGATAGGTATGCTGAAGAGAACCGCCAACGCTTTGACTCCGATATTATCAAAGTCCTGCACATGTGGGACGCTGAGTCCGGCATGATTGATTCATGGCATAAGTATTGCCAGAAGCAGTTAAGAGATTCCTTCCATATGCTGGACGAAAAACTTATATTTTCAAACACGCCGACAAACAAAAAAGATTACGCCAGTAAAAAGCTGAACTATCCGCTTGAAGCTGGCGATTTGTCTGCCTACGACAAGCTGATGTCTGTATTATATTCTGAGGAAGAAAGGCGCAAGATTGAATGGGCGATTGGCTCTGTTGTGTCCGGCGATTCAAAGAAATTGCAGAAGTTTATGGTCTTATACGGGGCAGCAGGAACAGGTAAGTCTACTGTCCTGAACATTATCCAGCAGCTTTTCGAGGGTTATTATTCTGTGTTCGATGCCAAGGCTCTTGGCTCTGCGAGTAATTCGTTTGCGCTGGAGGCGTTTAAGAGCAATCCTCTTGTGGCGATTCAGCACGACGGCGATCTGTCAAGGATAGAGGATAACACAAGGCTGAACAGTCTGGTTTCTCATGAGTTAATGACGGTGAATGAGAAGTTTAAATCTACCTATGCCAACCGGTTTAAGTGTTTTCTCTTTATGGGTACAAACAAACCGGTAAAGATTACGGATGCGAAGTCAGGTCTTATCAGAAGATTGATTGATGTATCTCCGAGTGGGAACAAGCTGAGTCCTAAGGAGTACAAGACTATCGTAAAGCAGGTTGGGTTTGAACTTGGTGCGATTGCGTATCACTGTCAGGAAGTATATTTGAGTGACCCTGGTATGTTCGATGATTACATCCCGATCAGTATGCTTGGGGCATCGAATGATTTCTACAATTACATCATTGATTCATACCACGTATTCAAGAGGGAGGACGGAACAACACTGAAAGCGGCTTGGGAAATGTATAAGACCTATTGTGATGAGGCGAAGGTTTTATATTCTCTGCCGCAGAGGGCATTTAAGGAAGAACTCAAGAACTATTTCAGGAACTATGACGAACGGTTCAATATGGATGATGGTTCGAGAGTCCGCAGCTACTATTCCGGGTTTAGGACAGACAAATTTGAACCCGAAAAAAATCCGGGAGGTGAAAATGGGAAAACAAAGCCAAATTCCTGGTTATCTTTTCACAGTGCCAGCGAATGTACAAACATATTTGACGAACAATGTGGAGAGTGTCCAGCCCAGTATGCCAGCTCAAAAGAGACTCCTTCAAAGAAATGGGACGATTGTAAAGATCTGCTTTCTGGACTCGATACGTCAAAACTCCACTATGTCAAAGTCCCGGAGAATCACATAGTTATTGACTTCGATATTCCTGATAAGGACGGCAATAAGTCCTTTGAAATGAATCTCGAAGCAGCAAGTAAATGGCCGCCGACTTATGCAGAGTTGAGTAAGAGTGAAGCCGGGATACATCTTCATTATATTTATACCGGTGATCCGACAATGCTGAGTCGAATATATGATGACCACATAGAAGTTAAGGTGTTCAGTGGCAAGAGTTCACTACGACGTAAGTTGTCAAAGTGTAATGATTTGCCTATCGCAACAATTAGCTCTGGTTTACCAACGAAAGGAGAAAATAAGATGGTAAATTTTGATGCAATCAAGAGCGAGAAAGGGCTTAGAACACTTATTAAGCGTAATCTGGAGAAGGAAATTCATCCAGCAACTAAGCCCAGTATCGATTTTATCTACAAAATACTGGAGGATGCATATGCCAGTGACCTGAACTATGATGTCACGGATATGCGGAATGCGGTATTGGCTTTTGCAGCCAGCAGCACGAATCAGGCGGATTACTGTATCAAGCTTGTAAATAAGATGCAGTTTAAATCTGCGGACCCGTCAGCAGGCGTTAAGAATGATGAGGCGAAACTTATATTTTACGATGTGGAGGTGTTCCCGAACCTGTTCCTTGTGAACTGGAAGATCGAGGGTGAGGGGAAGCCTGTTGTGCGTATGATCAACCCGACGCCTACTGAAATCGAGGAGTTGATGCGGTTCCGGCTGGTAGGCTTTAACTGCCGCCGCTACGATAACCATATTTTGTATGCGAGGTTGATGGGGTATACGAACGAGCAGCTCTATAACTTGTCCCAGAAGATAGTCGGGGCGAAGAAAGGAGCTAATCGGGATTGTTTCTTTGGCGAGGCATATAATGCATCCTACACGGATGTCTACGACTTCGCTTCCGCTGGAAACAAAAAGAGTTTGAAGAAGCTGGAAATTGAGATGGGGAATGTCTCCGTGAAAGAGTTGGAGAAGAAAGGTTTCTCAGACGCGGAAATCCGGATCATAAAGGCAGGGACACATCACCAGGAGCTGGGGCTTCCGTGGGATGAACCGGTTCCTGAAGAGCTTTGGACTAAGGTTGCCGAGTATTGTGATAACGATGTTATTGCAACAGAGGCAGCCTTTGTTTATTTGAAAGCGGACTGGACGGCAAGGCAGATTCTGGCAGATTTGGCGGGTATGACAGTCAACGACACAACGAACACGCTCACAACCAAGATTATATTTGGTAACGAGCGGAAACCGCAGGATCAGTTCCACTATCGGAATCTCGCAGAGCCGGTACACGATCTGGATGCCGAAACCTATAATTTCCTGGCGGAAGCTTGTCCGGAAATGGTTCAGCAGACCCACGGTAAAGCGGGGAGTCTTTTGCCATATTTTCCTGGATACACTTTCGAGAACGGAAAGTCTGTATATCGCGGAGAGGAAGTCGGAGAAGGCGGCTATGTATATTCTGAGCCTGGTATGTACGGAAATGTCGCATTGCTGGATATTGCTTCCATGCATCCGCACAGTGCGATTGCCGAAGTTCTGTTCGGTGTGAAGTTCACAACGGCGTTCCGTGATATTGTTGAGGGTCGTGTCAGCATCAAGCATGAGGCTTGGGAAATTGTAAACTCAATGCTGGACGGCAAGCTCACGCCTTATATCCAGAAAGTAATCAAGGGTGAGATGACATCTAAGCAACTCGCAGATGCTCTGAAGACCGCTATTAACTCAGTTTACGGTCTGACCTCGGCATCCTTTGAGAATGCGTTCCGCGATCCGAGAAACATTGACAATATCGTGGCGAAGCGCGGGGCTTTGTTCATGGTGGATTTGAAGCATGAGGTGCAGAAGCGCGGGTACACAGTCGCTCATATTAAGACCGACTCTATCAAGATACCCGATGCGACACCGGAGATTATCCAGTTTGTAATGGATTTTGGTAAGAAGTACGGCTACACATTTGAACACGAGGCTACATACGACAGAATGTGTCTGGTAAATGACGCTGTTTATATTGCCAGATACAAGGATGGAGATGGTCTCGGTAAATGGACGGCAACAGGGACTCAGTTCCAGATTTCATATGTCTTCAAGACTTTGTTCAGCAAGGAAGACGTTCTCTTTGAGGACATGGCTGAAACGAAAGAGGTCAAGTCGGCATTATATTTGGATATGAATGAGGGGATGCCGGATGTGTCCGACTTTGAAAAGCAGTTTGCTAAGGCGGAAAGCGATTATAAGAAAGGATTGCTTTCGGATATAACCTTTGAAACATTATGCGCAGAACTTCGACCGGAAATCGAGAAGGGGCATAATTACCGTTTCATCGGAAAGGTTGGACTCTTCTGTCCGGTTAAGCCTGATACGGGCGGCGGAGTGCTTCTCAGGGAGCAGAACGGTAAGTATTATGCTGCAACTGGCTCATCCGGATATCGCTGGCTTGAATCTGAGATGGTTAGGGAACTGAATAAAGAAGGCGATATTGATCGGTCTTATTATGACAAGCTCGTAGATGAGGCTGTTAAGACGATCTCAGCGTATGGAGATTTTGAGTGGTTTGTATCGGATGACCCATATGTTAAGGAACTTGGAGCAAATGACGCAGACGTTGATATTCCTGAACCGTGGCTGCCGCCGTGTGGCGATATGAAGTACGCTACGTGTTTCGATTGTCCGAAGTTCCATGATGACAAGTTCCACATGGATTGTGACCTTGGGTATGATATTTCCGAAATTGTCGCAAAGCGTGAGTTTATGAATCCGCCTGAAGATGACGAGGAATGTCTGCCCTTCAACTAAATAAAAACAGAAAAGGAGAATGAAAAAATGGCTAACAACAGAGTAAATGACAACATCATCATGGAGAATGCGAGAATTATATTCAGGAACTTCTCTGGAAAGGAATCCAAGTATAACCGCAAAGGCAGCCGGAACTTCTGTGTCATCATCAATGACGAGGAACTGGCAAAGAAGCTCGGCGATGAAGGCTGGAACATCCGTATCCTGGAAGCCCGTGAAGAGGGCGATGAGCCGAAGTATTACCTTCAGGTGCAGGTGAGCTATGAGAATATCCCGCCCAAGGTGTACATGGTTACGAGAAAGACCAAGACCCTGCTGGATGATGAGTCGATCGCTTCTCTGGACTATGCAGAGATTCGTAATGTTGATTTGACCATCAGACCGTACAACTGGACTGTTCAGGACAAGACCGGCGTTAAGGCATACCTGAAGACGATGTATGTAACCATCGAAGAGGACGAGTTCGCCGACAAGTATGATTCTATGGAAGGTCCGGATGAAATCCCGTTTAACTGATTTATATTTGAGAGCCACTGTCTGAATCGGCGGTGGCTCTTTTGCGAAAGGAGAAAGCGAAAATGGATGAATTGTATAACTGTTTGTGTTTGGACATGAGGAGAAGACCTGAGGTAAACGTAGTCGTGGATGGTAAGACGATGCCTATCATAATTACAAATATGGAAACAGATCGTTTTTCCTATGAACAGAGAATAAAAATAAGGCTGGAGGGAGTTGTTGAGCGATGCTCATCTACAGGTAATGAGACATCTAATATCCCTTTCCATATGATGCACGAAAAAATTATATTTAATAAGCCAGCTACTATTGTCATATGGAAAGACGGAACTAAAACGGTTGTGAAATGTCAAAAAGGAGACGAGTATAATCCCGAAAAAGGATTAGCTCTTTGTTTCATGAAGAAAGCCCTTGGTAACAAGGGAAACTTCAATAATGTATTGAAGTCTGTGTTATTGTCCAACTGATGCAACATTTGAAAGGAGAAAACTATGCCATTTTGGAAGAAAAAGAAGCCGAAACAGCAGAAATCCACAGCCAAAATGAAACCTGCTGTTACTCCGGCAAAACCGCTTCCTAAAGTAGAAGTAAAACAGAGACCGTCTTCTCTACCGCCTAAGTATGAACCGCCGAAAATGCCGGATTATATTTCGGAAAAGGCGAAAGTTAAGGAAGATTCCGGTTTCACAGAACCATTTCCTAAAGCAAAACAGAAGCCGTATCATACTTTCAAAGAAGCAACACCCGAAGAGAAAGATGCTATATTTCCAACGGTTCAGCAGAAGAAATTGGATGCGAGAAAGGAATTTCTAAGGGTGTTCGGACGGCTTACCAATCATCATCGGGCATGGGATGTATGGAGAGATTTTGTGGTGATGTTTGCCTGCTCTCTGTCCAATCCGGTTGACAAAAGTCACTACGATGAGAGGGAGAAAAGATATTTGAAAATCATCAACAAGTACAGCAAAGAGGAGCAGAAACTATTTCCTGAACTTGCCGCTCATACAGTCATGGCTTTGGAAGAAAATTCGGAGCAGGACTTTTTGGGCGGTATTTTTATGGAATTGAACCTAGGTGATGGAAAAAACGGACAGTTCTTCACACCGTACCATATTTGTGATCTCATGGCTAAGATAACTGTCGATGACGTGTCAAAGGAAATTGATGAGAAAGGTTACATCACAATTCACGATCCGTGTTGCGGAGCAGGGGCAACATTGATTGCCGGCGTTCATGAAGTCAGACGGCAGTTGGAAAAGATGGACCTTAATTATCAGAACCACGTTCTTGTGGTGGCGCAGGACATCGATGAGGTTGTCGCGCTGATGTGTTATATTCATCTCTCGCTTCTTGGTGTAGCCGCATACATCAAGGTTGGCGACGTGTTTCGTGATCCAATTAAAGAGGGTGACTCGACTGAGAACTACTGGTTTACCATGATGTACTTTTCAGACGTTTGGCAGACCAGATGGATAGTTCACAAAATGAATAATATTTTGAAAGGAGAAAAAGATGGAAAGTAAAGAGGTCTTTGCAATTAACAGAACACCTAAGTTTGAGCTTGGTCGGCTTACTCTGACTATAGGTGTTGATACGAAAATGAAGAAAGATTCCTCATTTAAGAAGTTTGTCCAGGTTTCACTTGGCAGATATGTTCAATGTGACTGGGGAGATACCTGTGATGAGGATAAGCAGACAGCCGACGAGTCTTTGAAAAATGGCGAGAGGATTCTTGCAGTTTATGAGCATAAGGAGTCCGGCACTAAGATTTGGATTATTACGGAATGGGACAGGAGTGTTACGACTATCCTGTTCCCCGATGAATATTGATATTTGGAAGGAGATAGGAGCAATGGGACTTGAATTATACGATTACCAAATGAAAGCCGTCAATCAAATGAAAAACGGCTGCATCCTTTGCGGTGATGTCGGTTCTGGTAAATCAAGGACAGCTCTTGCTTATTACTTCTTTCTGAACGACGGAGAACTTCTTGGCGGTGCTGCTGGTGACAATTATATTCCCATGGGTGATCCGCCGAAGGATTTGTACATCATAACAACTGCCCGGAAACGGGATACGAAGGAATGGGAGGGTGAGCTTTCGCCCTTCCTTCTTTCTACTAATCCGGAAGTGAGTCTATACCAGAACACGGTAATCGTTGATTCATGGAACAACATAAAAAAGTATTCGGAGATTACGGACGCTTTCTTTATATTTGATGAGCAGAGAGTTGTCGGTTCCGGGGCATGGGTGAAGTCATTCCTGAAGATAGCGAAACACAATCAGTGGATTTTGTTGTCAGCTACTCCGGGGGATACATGGCAGGACTATATTCCTGTTTTCATTGCCAATGGGTTTTACAAGAATCGAACGGAGTTTACCAGAGAACACATTGTTTACAGCCGATTCAGTAAGTTTCCGAAAGTGGATCGGTATTTGAACACCGGAAAGTTGATACGGCATAGGAATGATATTTTGGTAAACATGGATTTCAGACGAACCACTGTTTCTCATCACGAGGATGTTGTCGTGTCGTATGACATTGAAATGTATAAGGATGTAGGAAGAACCCGGTGGGACCCTTATAAGAACGAACCGATTCAGAACGCCGGCGGACTTTGTTATATTTGGCGGAAGATAGTCAATACGGCAGAATCACGGCAAGTTGCCTTGTTAGAGATTATCGAAAAGCATCCACGGGCAATCATATTTTACAACTTCGATTACGAGTTGGAGCTTCTTAAAAATCTCTTTTGTCCGTTTCATGAAAACGATTATAAGATTGCTGAGTGGAATGGTCATTGCCATCAACCGGTGCCAGAATCGGAGCAATGGGTCTATCTGGTTCAATACAATGCGGGAGCTGAGGGGTGGAACTGCATCAAGACAGACACAATTATATTTTACTCGCAGAACTACTCTTACAAGATTATGAAGCAATCTGCTGGGAGAATAGACAGGCTTAATACTCCATATAAGGATTTATATTATTACCATTTGAAATCCCGTTCAGGAATTGACTTAGCAATCAGCAGAGCTTTAAAGGACAAGAAAGATTTCAATGAGAGTAGCTATGTGAAGTGGTGAAACGCAGTATTTACAACTCCTTTAATGAAAGGAGCGTGATATTTTATGAAGATGAACAGTAAACAGATTGAGGAGTTAAATGAGCTTTTAGTAAATCACAGTGAAACCCTAACAGCATTCTATGACGAAGGAATTCAATATGGATTGAATAAAGGGTGTATACTCGGAGCTATTGGAAGCGTCATCGGTGTGGCAATCAGTTGCGGAGTAATCAAAATCGTATCTCACCGAAAGAAGAGAAATGACGAAAAGGAGTCCTAACAAGGACTCTTTCTTCTTATAAAAAGGAGGTGCTAGATATTTTAGAAGAATATATCAAGGCTTATGCAAATGCGCAGGATGCCGGTAATGAGAAAGTAATGAAAATGATAGAAACCGATTTAGAAAAATTGGGAATGGATAAGCATACACTCGAAATATTGGCAAGGGAGGAGAGAAAGATGGGGTTGAAAAACAAAGCTGATACCTTTCTGGTAAGTTTCAACTATACGCATGGAGATATTCCGGTGCTGATTGTCGGAAGACGAGGAAAGGAAAAAGAGATTGATATTATCAACGCTTTCCAGGGAGATGATGCAAGAGAATTGTATAAAAAGCTGACGGATAAGAAAGAAGGTGAGTAGATGACGTTTACTAAATTTTGTGAAGCGATTATTGAACGCCCGCTATTTGAACGGGAGAAGAAACTCGCCGAATTTTTAGAGGAGCATCCGAATGCAAAACTGTTACATCCAATAGCTCGTGGAAGTGCAAAGATGCCTTATCAAGAGCGTTTATCTATATTATTTGCTTTGTATAAAGCTTGCGGAAAGGAGAAGAATGAAACAGCCGAAAAAATTAACGCGGGAACAGAAGGAATGCTTAACAGCACATTGTCTTAATTGGAAAGACTGGATGTTTGTTGAGGAAACAGAATTCAGTTACCGCATCATTAACAAGAAAACCGGCGCTGTTAAGGGCGTTGACAAATTCAGGAGGAGATAAATGAAAATCTATACAAGTTATTTTGCTAACTTGAAGAATATTCCGGATAGCATCGTTCCAATCTCGGTGTCCCGCAGACCGCCGAAAGGATATAGCGGGCTGGAATATAAGATACTCGCTCCTTCAAGTGCTTTGTTGTCGGAGTGGCATAGAAACCATAACGAAGACGATTACCGATTTAAGTTTGCCCAACAGTTAGTTTCGTTGGATGCGTCGAAGATTTTAGACGTATTGGGTTATATATCTAACGGACATGATGTTGTTTTGGTCTGCTATGAGGGACCGTCGAAATTTTGTCATCGACATCTTATTGCCGAATGGCTGAATAAGCACGGATATGATGTTAAAGAATGGGAAGGAGAAAATAATGGAAATTAGAAATGCTCAAATCACATCAACAATGCTTGGTCGGGAAGACCACGGAATTATGACTTTTTATATATACATTAAATGGGGCTGCTCCGGATGTGGAGTTGGAGGATATGCGCTTGATGGATATGATAAAACATCAGAATCAAGAACTTTTTCTGCAAAAAGTTTTGAAGCGGTATCGAAGATACTTGAGACGGTCGGAGTTGATAAGTGGGAAGATTTGCCGGGGCAGTATATCCGAATCAAGGATAACGGCTGGGGTTCTACGATTGATGAAATCGGGAATCTGATGGAGGAAAAGTGGTTTAACATTCGGGAGTTCTTTAAGAACTAACCAGATTGTAGATTTATATTTTGAAAGGAGAAAAAGATGAGTACATATGTTATTGCAGTAGATTTTGACGGAACTTTGTGTGAGAACAAGTATCCGCAGATTGGTGAGCCGAGAAACAACACCATCACATATCTGAAAGATAAGCAGCGCAATGGAGCAAAGGTTGTTTTATGGACATGCCGGGTAAACGAGCTTCTTGATGCGGCTGTCAAGTGGTGCCGCAACCAGGGATTGATATTTGATGCGGTCAATCAGAATGTCCCTGAAATCATCGCAGAGTTCGGCGGCGACACCAGAAAGATATTTGCAAACGAGTATATTGATGATCGGAACGTAATGCCTTTGAAAGAGGAAGAAAAATCCAGTCTTTTAACATGGGCAGAGTTGGAAGTTAAGATTGCCTGCAAACGTGAACGAGGGGACAAGCCCAAAGAAGAATGGGATTACGGCTGCGCTTGCTACGAAAGTGCGTTGAAAGCCTTTAAAAGTCTTGAAGAAGATGGGCATAGTGGTTTCAGCATTGGCCTTACTAAGCAGATTCTTAATCGGCTTATTGATGGGAACCCGCTGACTCCTATCGAAGACATTGATGATATTTGGAGCAATGTTGCCGATGTAAGCGGACATAAAGGTGAAGTAGCCAACTATCAGTGCAAGCGGAAGAGTTCTCTGTTCAAGTATGTTTATGCTGACGGCTCCGTGAAGTTCAGTGACGTTGACCGTTTCACCATGCTTGATACTATCACGAACACAATATGGCACTCTGGACTCGTGGATCGGATTCTCGAAGAAAAGTACCCGATTACTATGCCTTATATTCCGGCAGACAAACCTTATAAAGCTATATGCGAGGAGTATTTAACAGACCGGGTAAATGGTGACTTTGACACTGTGGGCATTCTCCAGGTTGTTGAGCCGGATGGAACGACTGTTGAAATCAATAGATATTTTAAGGATGTCCCGAATGGCTGGGAAGAAATTGATTTTGAGGAATTTAAGAAGCGGCGGGCAATGCATTATGAGCGGCAAAACAAGGAACGAAAGGAGGCAGAGAATGGAGAACAGTAAAATTGATATTTTGGTAGATGAACTGAAGGAGTATCTGAATCCTGATTTCTATACCAAAGGTGTTTCAGCGATCGAACATCTTATCATGGCGGTTAGAGAGGAAAAAGAAAATGGATAGTCAAAACTGTGCAACTTGCTCCAATGCTATATTTTGTGAATCTTGGGGTGAGTACAAATGCAAAGAACGAAAAGAGTGGATTCATGATACGGATGAGGGAGCCTGCTGCGGATTATATTCCAAAGGGACTCCCTCAACTGATTGTCATTGTGAATTGTGTATGGGGAAAGAAACAGAGTAAAAGTAGAATGGGGTGCTGGTTGATATTTGACTGGCATCCTATTTTTCTGAAAGGAGAAAACAAATGGAAGATATAAATAACAGCCCCCAGTTTATAGTTGGTGGCAGAGGTTCTGGAAAAACAATAAGGCTTATCAGGGAAGCGCATGAAACTGATGGGGTTATTGCTTGTCCTACGGCTCAAATGGCTGATTATATTTGTAGCTTAGCGCAAGAGCTTAATTGCAAAATTCGTAGACCTGTTACATATGATGAGTTATTCCGTTATCACGGAGACAGAAAGAGTAACCACTATTTCGATGAATATGGAACAGATCTGTTAATGTCTTTACGCAAACGGCTCAATGTGATGGAGCAATACAAGACAAAAACCATAATGATTGATGAGGATTCCGTCAATAGCTTAAATGATATGTTGGCTGGACTCAAAGTCAGTGATATGAATGGTCAGGAATTAAGATTCAAGATAGAAATTTTAGGGAGGAACGAGAGCAATGATTAAAATTGAAAATTTTGAAGTAATGGGATGGGATCATGTTATCCGTGGGATGCGGAACCCGATGAACAGTTGGGATAAGTCCGACAGCGGTATTTGCAAAGGTGGTAACGATGGAATTGGGTGCAACAACTGTGCTGATTGTGGATGCGATCATAGCTATGATCACTCCTGGCAGCTCGGTAAGGCAGACCATGAACTGATGATGAAACTGGCAAAGGCTGGTTCGGTTCATGGGAAATTCCGCCGGATGATTGCGGTCTACGTTGATATTACGGCTCCGCTTTATTGGTGGAAAGAGTTTGATACATATAAGGTGGGTACTGTCGCCAATTCCTGCTCCACCATGCACAAAATTCATGCTAAGGAGTTTACCGTGGAGGATTTCAGTATCGAGCATCTGGAAGACTTTTATGACTATCATGATGGAATCACAAACACTGAAAACGACTCTTTCTTCAGGTCTTGCCTGGTCGGGGTCGTTTATTCGCTTAACGTAGCCAGAAAGTTATATTTGGAGACAAAGGACAAGAAATACTGGTGGCAGATGATTCAGCTTCTCCCCTCTTCCTATAACCAGAAGCGGACAGTTATGCTGAATTATGAAGTCCTGTCAAACATCTACCAGTACCGGCGGGAACATAAGCTGGATGAGTGGAGGGAGTTTTGTCAGTGGATTGAGAAGCTGCCATACAGTGAGATCATTACATGTAATGTGAAGGAGGTGGCTAATAATGCTTGAGTTACGAACGGATTGTGGTAAGTGTTCACACAGCAAAGTCTGCAAGAATAAAGACAACGCTAAGTTTGCTATGAATAAGCTGAAAGATACAAATTACGGCAGCGGACCCAACGATGACTACGGGTGGGATGTTATGTCTGACCATCTGAATATCAAGATTGAGTTTTCGTGTCCGGATTATGAAGAAAGGAGACCGTCTATCGGTATAAGATCAAATTGAAAATTAGTGGAAAATTATCTTTAATAACCAAGGGATTAAAAAATCAAAAAGAAGTTATCGGAAAACCAATAACCGTCGAGGGTATAGTGGTTGGCAAGATAGTGGAGATTGACGAAGAAAAGAATTTATATTTTGGGGAGATTTCTAACAATGACCTCATAAATTTTGTGACTCCAAGTTGTGAGGAGGTATGATTAAAACAATGAGCGCACAGTATGATTTATATTTACAACAGCACCGCTCAAATGTCCATAAAGGATTTGAGTGGATTCAGGAAAATCTCCCGGAGTTGGTAAAAGATGGTCTGGGGTGGCAGACCGAGTTCGCACACGATGCTTCCAAGAATGAGCCGGATGAGTATGAAGCCTATGATAGATATTTCTATGGCAACAACAAATCCTATCAGGTTATGCAGGACTATAGGAAAGCCTGGCTTCTTCACATTCACAGGAATCCGCATCACTGGCAGTATTGGGTTCTTATCAATGATGACCCTAAGGAAGGGGAGATCATCCTGGATATGCCCTACAATTATATTCTCGAAATGATTTGTGATTGGTGGTCATTCAGTTGGTCGAAGGGAAAGCTGTTTGAAATCTTCGACTGGTATGACGAGCATAAGGACTACATAAAGATGAGTCCGAAGACCCGAAAGACGGTCGATGATATTCTTGAAAAGATAAGAGGGAAACTTTCCGAGAATGCTATAGGAGGGGCTGAGAAATGATTCAGTATTATGAATCTGTCTTCTACAACACTTTGGACGAATTACAAGCAACTCATAAGCACAATCATCCTGATATTTTGCGTCTGGAAAAAAAATATGGGGAAGATGTCCAGTTCAGCCGTATTTCTCACAGAAAAGGTGTTGAGCCAGGATATGAATTGTGCTGTTACAAGATCAAAAAGGAGGAAAAACAAAAATGATATTTATACAGTACGTTATTGCATTTCTCATTGTCTATCTTTGCGTCTATTCTCTGATTAACAGGGTATGTCAGTGCATCGAGCATTGCGCCACAGCAAGAGCATATTCCAAGTTCAGAGAAAACGGAATGTTATTAAAGATGGATGATGTGGAAACCAGCATCAAGAAAAGCAATAAGGAGAAAGAAAATGTCAAAGAAATGGTTTAATCTGTTGAAAGGTCTCATCGTTATATTGGCGGCGGGTGCAATCTTCGTAGTTGTGCTCGCTTTCTTTATAGCATGGGTTGCTTGGAGAAGTGGTGTACCTCTCCCGGTTAATTAGAAAACGCATTCAAAACATCTCCTTTTATGGAAACGTAGATAACAATATTGACGTTGAAAGGAGAAGAAAAATGAAACATGTAAATTTTGAGAAGTGGAAAGAGCCGGTGGACAAACTCGCAAATGTTTTGACCGAGAATAGTCCGACAATACTTACAGTATTTGGGTGTATGGGTCTTGTAACCACGGTCGGCTTAGCGATTAAGGCGACTATCAATGCAACAAAAATTGTAGATGAGCACAAAGAAGAAATCGACAAAATGCCTCAGGAGCACTACAAGGCGGCCGAGGCAGTAAGATTGACGTGGAAGTGCTATATTCCAGTAGTCGTTGCCGGAGGCACGAGTCTTGGATGTATTATAGGTGCTAACAGCATCAACCTGAAACGTAACGCGGCTTTGGTGGCTACCTATGTGGCAACAGAAGACAAGTTAAAGGGTTGCGAAAATAGAATCCTTGGTACACAAGTCAAGAAAGACCAGACAGATGATTCATCTACGGAGGAGAAGACTAATAAAGCGTTCGTTGTAAATGGAAACAAATGTATGTGTAAAGACGGATTCTCAGGACGATTTTTTGAGACATCGTTGTCCAAGGTTCAGGATGCGCAAACAGCATTGAATCGAATGATCACCTACGAACTTAGAGTGACTGTGAATGAACTCTATGACGAGCTTGGTCTGGACAGAATAGATGCGGGTGATGCATATGGTTGGGAGCTAGAGCACGGCGATGAAGTTGACATTGATATTGAGGCCATTATGGATGAGCAATATGGGCCAGTGATGCTTATTACCTATACACCGAAACATTATTGGAACTGGAACGATTAACAACATTTAAGAGCCGCTTACAACGGCTCTTTCTTTTTCATAAAAGTCAGAAAGGAGTTCGCTATGATAGAAATCACATTTAAAAATGGAAACACGTTCACTTGGAAAAGGGATGCTTATACGGATTATAAGTACGATGGGAAATGCTTCATTGTTATTAAAAATGAAGCGTGGGTTGGTTTTTACAATATCGACCAGATAGTATCCATCGTGGTGGGGGACTAAGGCATATGTGGAGACGAGAATTACTGAAAAACAAGCTCTATGCCGTCGTAATTATATTTTTAGGAGTGTTATCAGTTCCTATTGAGTGGGATGTCACATTCTTTTTATTTGCGGCATTGATTGGCTTAGCTTTATTTTTCGCAAAGGAGAACTGGATTGTATGAATTACCAGAAGATTACACCGATTAGTATCGCTGATGGAATTGGATGTCGGGTAGTTTTGTGGGTGTCCGGATGCGGGCATGACTGTTACAAATGCCATAATCCTGACACTCATAATCCATCTTCTGGATATTTGTTTGACGAGGCAGCAGAAAAAAGACTGTTCGATCTGTTGAAGTCGAATTATATTTCTGGCATCACGTTTAGCGGAGGTGATCCGTTGCATCCATTGAACAGAAGTACCGTAACAAGACTGGCAAAACGAATCAAATCGAAACTGCCGGGAAAAACAATATGGCTTTACACAGGTTATATTTATGAGCAGGTTTGTGATTTGGAAGTCATGAGATTTATAGACGTGTTGGTTGATGGTCCTTATGTGGATGCTCAAAGATGTGTCGGTAAATTTTATGGCAGCACAAATCAAAGAATTATATTTTTGAAAGAATCTGGAGGTAGATAACATTGATCACAAAAATCATTAAACGGGATGGTACGGAAGCAGACTTCAATGCGGAGAAAATCCGGAACGCCATTATTAAGGCAAACGCAGAAGTTGAAGAGCAGCATCAAATGAATCCTATCGGCATTGATATTACTACACGAATGGTTGTAAGGCAACTCGAAAAATTTAACCGCGCTGTCGAAGTGGAAGAAATCCAGGAGATCGTGGAAACCGAACTGATGGTGGCGAGGGCTTTTGAGGTAGCCAAATGTTATATTCGATACCGCTATGACCACAAGCTGAAACGTGAATCCGATACGGACAAAAAGATTCTCAGTCTGGTTGAGTATAATAATGAGGCTGTCAAACAGGAGAACAGCAACAAAGACCCGGAAATTATTCCTACTCAGCGGGATTATATTGCCGGGGAAATCTCGAAAGACATCACCATGCGGAAACTTCTGCCGGAGGCAGTCGTAAAAGCACACAACGATGGGCTGATCCACTTCCACGATTCCGACTATTTCATTCAGCACTCTCACAACTGTTGTCTCGTGAATCTGGAGGACATGCTTCAGAATGGTACCGTTATATCCGGGACGCTGATCGAAAAGCCGCACACATTCAGCACCGCCTGTAACATTGCGACACAGATTATTGCACAGGTGGCAAGCTCCCAGTACGGCGGTCAGTCCATCAGTCTGGCGCATCTGGCTCCATTCGTAGACGATACCCGGCAGCGGTTCAGAAAGAAGTATGAGGATTTGCGGGACTACATGGATAAGTCAGACTATGATATTTTCATTGAGCGGCTGGTGTCTGAGGACATTACCAAGGGCGTACAGACGATCCAGTATCAAGTGGTGACACTGATGACTACGAACGGGCAGGCACCGTTTATCACGGTCTACATGAACATCAACGAGGCTAAGAACGAGCAGGAGCAGAAAGACCTTGCGGCTATTATTGAGGAGACTCTGAAACAACGCATCCAGGGCGTAAAGAATGAGGTCGGTGTCTGGATTACTCCTGCATTTCCGAAGCTGATTTATGCTCTTGACGAGAACAATGCCTATCCGGATTCGGAATACTTCTATCTCACAGAGATTGCTGCACAGTGTACCGCCAAGCGGATGGTGCCGGATTATATTTCCAACAAGATTGAGCGGAACCTGAAGAACGGTGATACTTACACCTGTATGGGTTGCCGCTCTTTCCTTACGCCGGACCGGACGACTGAAAACTACTCGAAGTGTAAGAACTGGATAGCCGGTCACAAATACTACGGACGATTCAATCAGGGTGTCGTAACAATCAATCTTCCTGATGTGGCGTTGAGTTCCGGAGGTGACTTCGACAAGTTCGATGATATTCTCAAAGACCGTCTGAAAAACATCTGCTACCCAGCTTTGATGGCTCGGCATAATCGGTTAAAAGGAACCAGCTCGAATGTTGCTCCGATTCTCTGGCAATATGGGGCATTGGCACGGTTGGATAAGGACGAGCCGATTGATCAGCTTCTCTACCATGGATATTCTACCATCAGCCTTGGTTATGCCGGTTTGTATGAGTGTGTCAGATATATGACTGGTGAATCCCATACAGCAGGCGGTAAAGACTTTGCGCTGCATGTGATGCGAATGCTGAACGAGTTCACAGCCAAGTGGAAAGCAGAGACAGACATTGACTTCTCTCTGTATGGAACACCTCTGGAATCCACGACTTATAAGTTTGCTAAGAGCTTGCAGAAGCGGTTTGGCATTGTTCCGGGTGTGACAGACAAGAATTATATTACCAACAGCTATCACGTCCATGTAACAGAGCCTATAGATGCCTTTACGAAGCTGGCTTTTGAATCGGAGTTTCAGGAGCTTAGCCCTGGTGGAGCAATCAGCTACGTCGAGGTTCCGAACATGGACAATAACATTCCGGCTGTCATCTCTGTCATTCAGTATATTTACGACAACATCATGTATGCAGAGTTGAATACTCGGAGCGATTACTGTCAGGTTTGCAGTTTCGAGGGAGAGATCAAGACTGTTGAGGATAACGGTAAGCTGGTTTGGGAATGTCCTAACTGCGGCAACCGTGACCAAAACACAATGAATGTAGCTCGTAGAACCTGCGGTTACATCGGCACAAATTTCTGGAATCAGGGACGGACACAGGAAATCTCTGAAAGAGTGCTGCATTTGTAAGGAGGAGAGATGAATGTTTGTGGAAATTATATTTATGGACGCTGCCGCTCCAAAACAAATAGAATGCGACAATGTCTACACAAAAGGCAGTATGTTGTGTATACGACAAGGCGAATACATTTACAAATATCCGCTTATGCATATTTTCTCTGTTTGTCATAAGCATGGGTGTCATATTGGCAGTATGGAGCATCAGAGAAAAAACAATCTTATTAAAAAGGAGAAATGATATTTATGACAATCAACGAATACCAAAAAGAAGCTATGAAGACTATCAACCCTCAAGGGATAAATTTGAGCAATACTGCACTTGGGCTGTGCGGAGAATCTGGTGAAGTGGCAGACATGATTAAGAAGCATCTGCATCAGGGGCACGACCTGGATAAAGAACATATGGCGAAAGAGCTTGGTGATGTTGCATGGTATCTGGCTCTCGGCGCTACCGTCATCGGGTATGAGCTGGAAGATATTTTGCAGATGAACATTGATAAGCTGCGTGCAAGGTATCCAAAAGGGTTCGATGCTCAGCGGAGCCAGCACAGAGATAATAATGATATTTAGAGGAGGACAGACATTTGAGTGAGAATCCAAGAAAAAATCACGAGAGATATTCAGATCCGACAGCTTACGAAGCGATTAAGAATGCAGACGCAGATGACGAACGGTTTCATAAATTGTTGAACACCATCTTTACAATCTGCGAGCTTTCCGGGTTTCATCTGGAGGAGCGGATTATCCTTAAAGATACACAGACAGGAAAGGTTTGGAGGTGATACTGTATGGAACGAAACACTTTCATAAAGGAGTTCGGATTTGCTTCTTCAAGCCTCGACAAAAGGAAAATCAAGAAGTTGGTTAAAAAATCCGTGAATGCCAATCAGGACGGAAATCCACGAGGGCATCATAACCTGATCATTGTTATGGAAGAACTTTCAGAACTGTCAAAGGAAGTCTCCAAACAAATTAGAGAGCATGGTGACACTGTTTCGTTGACTGAGGAGATGGCAGATGTTTCTCTTGGGTTAATCTATTTGCAGGAAATCTGCGGTATCACGACGGAAGATATTTACAAAGCGATGAACGTAAAGGCGGATCGGTTGGAACGAGTGCTCAAGGAAAAGGGCTATTATTTGTAGTTTGGAGGTGAGAACTATGGATGGTGGAGTAAGAGAAACAATTTGCACTTCTTGCGTACATAGAGAGGTATGCGTATACAAGCAGACGTATCTTGAGTATTTGAAGACGTGCGAAAAAATGCACAGTGAGTACCGGGATGATATTTCATTTATCAGAAAAAGTGATCCGAGCTGTAAATACTGCATGGACAAATCGAGTATCATGATAAAATAATCCGTCCGTAGCAGGTCTTTTCAGCCGGACAAATTCTAATCTAGGTTAAAAATTTCTGGTCAAATCCTGTTTTGAAAAGTGGGCTTTTGGCCAGAAAAAGTGGGCAGAGAAGAAAATTCGGCAGATTTTGGAGAATTTTTTAGGACTTTTACGGACGATTTTGACCGTTTTTTGCCCACTTTGCCCACTTTTTTTGAAAAGTGACCAGGCACTTTGGCCAGAAAAAACCCAGTATTTATGCGGGTTTGAGGGCTGTTTGCCCACTTTCCCACTTTTTTCTTCAAACTATTATGATAAAAATTTTTAATAATATTATAAATAGGGCGAAAAAAAGTGGGCATTTGACCAAAGAGCCGGAAAGGAGGATTTATGAGAGGAAAAATCACCTGGAACGATGTTTACAAGGATTTTAAGATTCGGTTGCCAAATTTATCAAAAAGAGCGACTTACTGGAAGCCGAGAGGGTATCTCTCCATCACAGTATATTTCGAGGACGGCTCACAGATGGCTTATGACTACCTGTACAAGAAAGCGTCTTTTATAGTCATGCCGCAGACCGCCTTAGCATAAAATCGCTGGTTTGTCAATAGGATATTTAAAAACCTGTTTCTTTTTTGCAGGGAATGTGGTATGATAAGGGTGCGACACAATTTCATATATCTCGTTTAAGGGAAACTACTCTGGCAAAGAGTGCTTTCTCTCTTTACTTATGCCTTAGACGGGATGAGATTGTGTCGCAACAATGAGGGATTCACTTTTGCAGGTGCGTCTCTACATTGGGGCGCACTTTTTATTTGCGCCAATATCATCCGTAGAAAATACATTTACTATTATGGAGAAGAGTACCCTCTCTTACCAAAGTGATATTCTCTGTGATAGATGGCTTAGGGTTGTGTCGCAACAACGAGAGGGTACGTATTCTCTTTCTTTTGGAGGTATTTATATGAATGGCGCTGAAATGATTCCGTTTGGTGGTTTTGATATTGAAGTATCGGGCGATAATATTGATTTTTCAAAAAGAACTGATCTGTCAAAATTAGAATTAAGCCCTAGACAAAAGATGTGTGTAAGTGCATTATGGAGTGCTGTTCCCTCTGTGGCAGCGGTTGGAACAAAAAATGCTTGTGTACTGCATCTCCCAGATGGTATCACAACTTCTGACTTGATGAAGTTCAAGGATGGCGGTTTGGGAAACACATACTACGGCGCGGATGGGAAATTTGCTGGGCAGGCACCGTTGGAATTATTAAAAAAGCAGCAAGTCATAATGGGTGCGTTTACAGCAATGTCAATAGCGTCTGGACAATACTTCCTTTCAGAGATCAATAGTAACTTAACGGCTATCAATCAAAAGGTTGATAAGATTCTTGAATTTCTATATGGGGATAAGAAAGCGGAATTGATATCCGAAGTAAGTTTTGTAAATTTTGCATACCAAAACTACAGTTCAATTATGGAATGCGACAATCAAAGAACTGCGACAATAATCAGCCTTCAGGGTGCGAGAAAAGTTGCGATGAAAGATATTGAATTTTACATGTCTGATCTGGATTCGCTTATAAAGGCAAAAGATACTCCGGATTTAGATTCGATCATTAGCAAGTCGTTTCAAATCAAAGATTGTCTCCAGCTTGCTATACAATTATATTGCATGAGTAACATACTTGAGGTTTCTTATTCGCAGAACGGAAATTCGTCGTACCATAAATATGTTGAGAAAGATATCTTGTCGTACATTGACAAATATGAGAAGCGTATGCTATCCAATTTTTCGGCAATTCAAATGTATATCAAGACGTTTAAGGGAAACCTTTTAAAAAAGATTGACAAAACCGTTTATGAAAAACAGGTTACGGATTTTGTTGATTCATTAGGGAGTGGTGAAGAATTTATTAAGCGCAAGCCATTGCAGTCATTTTTACAATCCTTCCAAAAAGAATCGACATTTATTTTAGACATGGAAGGAAATGTGTATTTGAAAACTGCATAAAATTTTTCGTTTAAGGAGGACGACGATGAGTAGAAAGAAGAGTAATGGAAAGAAGCGGAGTACGGCCGGATTGATTCTGGATGTAATTTTAGTTTTCGCAACCGGTGGGCTTTGGCTCATATGGATATTGGTAAGGTATCTTAGGAACAACAGTTAAACAGAAAAATTGAATATTGATATTTTTGAGAGTCGTGTAACAGCGGCTCTTTTCTTTTGCTATTTTTTAGTTCGCAGAAAAAACATGCCCTTTTATGAGGAGAGAGGTTAAAATAGGCATTTTTAATGCTTGTTCTTTCTCTTTTGCGTTTATCAAAATGAAAGGAGGTCCTGTTATGTTGGAGAGCAAATTTCAAGCACAACTGATTCAGGAACTTAAAAAGATGTTTCCTGGATGTATCGTGACTAAGCTTGACCCGGATCACATTCAGGGTATACCGGATTTGCTCATCCTGTATAAAGACAAATGGGCTTCTTTGGAATGTAAAAAAAGTGCGAACTCTAAGAAACAGGCAAATCAACCGTATTACGTCGAGAAGATGAACGAGATGTCTTTCTCAAGATTCATCTATCCTGAGAATAAGGAGGAAGTGCTACATGAACTTCAACAATCATTCAATTCTTGAAGGGCAACATGCTTTTCTTGGGGCAAGCAAGTACCATTGGATCAACTACGACGAAAACAAAGTAGCTGAGTCGTATGTAAAATTCTTAGCAACCCAAAAAGGGACTGTGCTTCACGAGTTTGCGGCTCAGTGTATCAGGCTTGGGCAGAAACTTCCGAAGTCACAGAAAACTTTGAATATGTATGTGAATGATGCCATCGGTTACAAGATGACTCCTGAGCAGATTTTATACTATTCGGAGAACTGTTTCGGAACAGCAGATGCTATCTCATTCCGGAACGGATTGCTGAGAATCCATGATTTGAAAACTGGGACTATTAAAGCCCACATTGAGCAGCTTATGATCTATGCTGCTCTTTTTTGTTTGGAATATAAAGTGAAGCCGGCAGAGATTGACATTGTGCTGTGTCTGTATCAGAACAATGAGATTGAGATTCACGAGCCGGGAACCGATGAAATTGTCCCAATTATGGACAAGATTGTCACTTTTGACAAAGTTATCAAAAAAGTAAAAGAACAGGAGGGGTAAGCCATGAACCAGGTTGCGGAAGAAATGAAAGATATTCTAATGCACTACGGAACACCACGACATTCTGGACGTTACCCCTGGGGAAGCGGGGAAAATCCGTATCAGAGAAATGGCGATTTTCTAAGCCGCGTTGATGAACTGAAAGGACAGGGACTCAGCGACACAGAAATTGCCAAAGCTATGGGTTTGACCACAACCCAGTTCCGGACACAGCGGTCTTTAGCCAAAGATGAAAGAAGGGCGTTAGAAGTTGAGAGAGCGAAAGCGCTTCAATCTGATGGTTACAATCCGAGCGAGATTGCGAGAATGATGGGGTACAATAGCGAGTCCTCTATTCGTTCCCTTTTAAACTCAGATTCTGAAGCCCGTATGAATCAGGCCAAAGTAACTGCTGAAAATCTGAAACGGCAGGTTGATGAACACGGTATGATCGCAATCAGTGCCGGAACAGAACGATACTTAGGAGTCTCACGAGAAAAGCTCGAAGAGGCTCTTTATATTTTGGAGCTTGAAGGCTATAACCATTTCGGTGGTGGTGTTCCTCAGGTAACAAACAAGGGGCAGCAGACAAATATCAGAGTTCTTTGCCCTCCGGATACGCCTTACAAAGAAATCACCAGAACCTATACAGACAAAAACGGTGAAGTTCATGAGAAAGTCACGAAAGTATCCAGCGCAATCTATGATTTTGACAAGGTTCATCCATTGGAAGAAGTTTGTGACAGTATTTCTTATGATGGCGGTGACAGTTTTCAGAAGGGCTTCCACTATCCGGCAAGTATGAATTCTGATAGAATCCAGGTTGTTTATGCTGAACAGGGCGGAACAAAGAAAGACGGAGTTATTGAAATTCGTAGAGGTGTAGATGATTTGTCTCTCGGAGATGCTCATTATGCGCAGGTAAGGATTCTTGTTGATGGAACACACTATTTGAAAGGCATGGCGATGTATGCTGATGACCTGCCGGATGGTGTTGACATTCGTTTTAACACAAACAAGAAAGAAGGAACTCCGGTCTGCGGTCCAAAAGACAACACTGTTCTGAAAACAATCAAAAAAGACCCCAATAATCCGTTCGGTTCTCTGATTAAGGAACACGGCGGGCAGAGTTTTTATGATGACCCGAATGGCGAGTTTACAGATCCAAAGACTGGCAAGAAACAGTCACTGTCTTTAATTAACAAGCGGGCAGAAGAAGGAGATTGGAGCGATTGGGATGACAAATTGCCGTCGCAATTCCTTTCTAAGCAGAGCTTGAAGCTCATAAAGAACCAGTTGAGTTTGACAATGGCTGACGCTCAGGCAGAGTATGATGAGATTTGTTCCTTGACAAATCCAACGGTAAAGAAAGTTTTGTTGCAGTCTTTTGCCGATGATTGCGATGCGGCAGCAGTACATCTTAAAGCGGCATCTCTTCCGAGACAGAAATACAAAGTCATTCTGCCAATCACTTCGATGAAAGATGATGAGGTGTATGCACCGGGTTACGAGAACGGAGAAAAGGTGGCTCTTATAAGGTTTCCGCATGGAGGGACTTTTGAAATCCCTGTACTTACTGTGAATAATAAGCAGGCGGAAGCAAAGAGCAAACTCGGTCTTGCGAAAGATGCCGTTGGTATCAACAGTAAAGTTGCGGAGAGACTTTCCGGAGCAGATTTTGATGGCGATACCGTGATGATTGTTCCTACTGGTAAGGGTGTGAAGATTACTTCCACTCCACCATTAAAGGGATTGGAGGGATTTGACGGTAAGCTTGAGTACGGACACGATGCTACGAAGACCGATCCTGACGGAACCGTTCACTACTATCGCAACGGAAGAGAGTTCAAACCTATGAAGAATACCCAGACTGAAATGGGTATCATTTCTAATTTGATTACAGACATGACTCTGAGGGGCGCTAAAGAAGATGAGCTTGCGAAAGCTGTCCGTCACAGTATGGTTGTAATCGATGCAGAGAAACATGGTTTGGATTACAAACAGAGCGAAAAGGACAATGACATAGCCTATCTGAAGAAGACTTATCAGGGAACAACGGATGCAAATGGTCGTTATCATGAAGGCGCAGCAACTTTGATTTCGAGGTCGAAGTCCCAGCAGGAGGTTCTTAAACGTAAGGGAAGCCCTAAAGTAAATCAGAAAGGTAAAGATTGGTATGACCCAAGCAAACCAGAGGGGTCTCTTATCTGGAATTCTGTAACCGAAGAATACACCGACAAGAATGGTAAGGTTAAGGTAAGGACACAAAAGAGTACAAAGATGGCAGAAACTGACGATGCCCGTCTCCTTATCTCTGATGCGGATACCCCCCAGGAAAGGGCGTATGCCGAGTATGCTAACCAGAGAAAGGACCTTGCCAACAAAGCCCGTCTTGAGATTATCAATACTGGGAAGATAGCCTACTCTGCTTCAGCCAAAGCCACCTATAAGGAAGAGGTGGACGGTATGCTTGCTGATTTAAACATAGCCCTCCGCAATGCGCCTAAGGAGACTCAGGCACAGATTATTGCGAACTCTAAGGTAGCTGCCATGAAAAAGGCGAACCCTGACATGACAACCAAAGAGATAAAGAAAGCCAGTCAGCAGGCACTTACAGAAGCCCGTATCCAGATGGGTGCAGAAAGGGTTAAGGTATCCCTTGATGAAAAGAGATGGGAGGCTATACAGGCAGGAGCTATCAGTGAGAGCCAACTTCTAAAGATTCTTAACAATGCTGACATTGATGAGGTTCGTCAGTATGCAACACCCCGCACCACATCAACTCTTAGCCCAGCTAAGGTCAACAAGATTGAGGCAATGCAGGCATCTGGTAATTACAGTATCGCAGAGATAGCCCAGGCTGTCGGTGTATCATCCTCTACAGTATCCAAATACTTGAAATGAAAGGAGTGAATAAGGACTCATGGGTAGAGTTAGATTAACGACAGTTGACAATCCTTATGATCCATTTGAACAGTTCACTTCTTGGTTTCTGTTCGATGAGGAGAAAGGGTATCATTCAGTGTCGTATCTTGGAAGGATTGCCCGAACTTCTGATGAACTCTCTGATGAAGAGAATAATCGTGAAGAAGAAAGAGCAATCGATGAAATAATAAAGTACGATTTCAGGAACATTTATCGAAAGGTTAGAGAAAAAGCTGTAACTGTTTAGCATTAACTGTTTCGTTGACTGTAAGGCTTCCTCCGATTTTTCGGTTGGTAACAAATGGTTTAATAGGAAACTTTCATTTGGTTTGTTTCGTGTGCTTTGCTGGAAAAGAATGTTTGATTTGTTTCATTTGTTTTCCTGCTATTAGCAAAGATTGAGTTTGGTATCCTGTTTTGTGGCTTGCCAAGTTTGAATCGTTGTTAAAAGCATAAAAAGAAAGTTTCTGTCACTTAGAAAATTAAATTTTCTGACAAAAATCAACAAAAAAATAGTTTTACCACAAAAATTTTTGAGACTGCCACGATGCCTTACCGGATTTCAAAGGCATAGGGGGAGGGTCGCCAAATTGACACCCCCTCCTTCATCGCGGCGGTCTTTAAAAATTCTCCGGGGGTATATTTTGGGGTTGGTCTTTGTTTTTTGTGCGACTCTTGAAGGAGCTTCCAGGGCTATGTCTTCTACTGCGGCTGTGGATATTCTTTCCTTTCGGTTTTCTCCTTTCGGATTGAATAAGAACTGGTCTTGGGAGTTCCTTCAAAAGCCGCACAATACATTACCAAAACCATGACAAAACTTCCAGAGAGTAAAAAGAAACTACATAACTTCTTAACGAGAGGAGGCGGCAAGGATGGGTAAAGCCAAGGCTGCGAGCTCTTCTGATTCTTCGAGAAGAATGCGACCGGCTTTATCACCGGAGGCTAGAGAGAATCAAATGATATCTTTGGCTATTGACCTTGCTGAGAGACAGTTGTTGGAAGGTACTGCTTCTTCTCAGGTCATAACGCATTATCTGAAATTGGGGTCAACAAAAGAACGGATTGAAAAAGAGATTCTCGAAAGGCAGAAGGATTTGATAGAAGCAAAAACACAATCGCTGCAATCTGCAAAGAGGATTGAAGAAATGTATGGCGAGGCGATGAAAGCATTTCGGAGTTATAGCGGTCAAGGAGACTTTGAGCCTGATGATTAAAACATATTCAGAGCTTATCCGAATACCGACTTTTGAAGAACGTTATCAGTACCTCCGTCTTTTTGGAACTGTCGGGGAGGAAACGTTCGGTTTCAAGAGGTGGCTCAACCAGGAATTTTACCATTCAAACGAGTGGCAGAAATTTCGTAATGAGATTATTGTTCGTGACAATGGATGTGACTTGGGCGTTGAGGGATTTCAAATCTTTGGTTCTATTATCATTCATCACATCAATCCAATAACCTATGAGGATATTGTCAACAACAATCCATGTGTGTTCGATCCGAATAATGTTATCTGCACAAAGCACACCACACATAACGCTATTCACTATGGCGATGAGAAACTTCTAAGCAGACCCCTGATTGAAAGAACAAAAAATGATACATGCCCTTGGCGGCATTGAACGGATTTCAAAGTGATCAAAAATATTATACGAGGAGGCATAACATGAAACTGTTTGAATTAGTTGAGAAATACAAAGGAACTGCAAAGTTCGATGTAAATGCTGTTGCGGATGGCGAAAACAAAGACATGATAGTTTTTGCCAACGATGAGCGCAATGCTGTTAAAGATGAAATCATGAACGGTGAAGTATTGCGCTATACAGTGACGAAACTTGTAAACACCACGCCGACCATTAGTGTCGTAATCAAGCTGGAAGAGAAAAAAGATGCGGAAAATGATGAGAATGGATCGGAGACAGTGGATGACGGAAACGGAGCGGAGGAATAAGAAAATGAAAAACAATAACATTGCTCATATGAAAAGTGGCGAGCCGGTTATCGGACGTGTGGTTCGCTGCACGAAGCTTAATGTCCGTAAAGATCCGGATGCAGATGCCGAGATTCTTGGCACCATTCCCGCAGGAGCAGAGGTGATGATCGATGAAAGTGACTCCACAGATGACTTCTACAATGTCTGCGCGGCTTCGGGATTCGAGGGATTTTGCATGAAGCAGTTTATTGAAGTTGCAGAGTAAAGGAGAAGGGCTATATGGAAAGCATACTGACATCAATAAAGAAACTCCTCGGAATCGCAGAAGAGTATGAGCATTTCGATGCTGACATTATCATGCATATCAACTCTGTGTTTTCAATTTTGACCCAGCTTGGTGTTGGTCCTTCCAATGGCTTTTCGATTGAAGACAAAGAGGCGAAATGGCGTGACTTCATTGACGAAGATAGTGGAATCGAGATGGTAAAGAGCTACATGCATTTGAAGGTCAAGCTCCTTTTCGATCCGCCGCTCAGCTCTGCTGTTATGGAAGCAATGAATCAGATGGCTAAAGAATTTGAGTGGCGGCTCAATGTTGCTGTCGATCCATCGAACCAATAAAGGAGGGAATCAAAATGGTTAATAGCGAACTTTATCATCATGGCGTTCTTGGTCAGAAATGGGGTGTTCGTCGTTATCAAAACAAAGACGGCACTTTGACTGCGGCTGGAAGACGCCATAAAGCAAATACAGATACCGAGACAGAGCAACGAGAAAAAAACACCAACCTCGTAAAAAAGGTTGCGGCAGCCACGATTATGACAGCTACTGTTGCGGCTGGAACAGTATATGCGGCGAAGCATCCTGAAAAAATAGCAAGCGTGATACATAAGGTGCAGGATATCAAAGTGAAAGAAATTTCACAGAAAGCTGTCGAGAAAGGAAAATCTTATGTTAAGACTGCTGTTAAGGAAGCGTCCACCGGCATTAAAGAAGGAGTAAAGGAAAGCATCAGAGAAGCTCCTAAGAAAGCAACAAAGGCTATCATAACCGGGGCTGTCTTGAATCAGGCTAAGCGTGCACTTGATAAAGCTGTCGGGGAAGATGAGTCAACCAGAATTTTCCAGGCCAATGACAATAAGAAAATAGGGAAGTTTTGGAAGACAAATAGCGATTAAAGGAGAATAAGTTTATGGCGTTATCGAATACTGCCGTTCCGAAATACTACGGCATGTTTCGGGATGCCGTAATCAGGGGCGAGATACCTGTTTGCAGGGAAATCGAGATGGAGATGAACCGGATTGATGAGCTGATTGCTGATCCGGGAGTTTACTATGACGATGAGGCTGTTGAAGGGTGGATTCGTTATTGTGAAGGAGAACTGACTCTGACCGATGGTTCGGACCTAGTTCTTCTTGATACATTTAAGGTATGGGCAGAAGAAATTTTTGGCTGGTATTACTTCGAGGAACGGAGTGTATACGAACCGAATGAAGATGGGCATGGTGGTCATTACGTTAATAAATGGATAAAGAAGAGACTGGTCAACAAGCAGTATCTGATCGTTGGACGAGGCGCTTCCAAATCCCTGTATGAGTCTTGTATCCAGAGTTATTTCCTTAACATAGATACTTCGACAACATACCAGATGACGACGGCTCCGACTATGAAGCAGGCGGAAGAGGTCATGTCGCCTATACGGACATCCATTACCCGGTCAAGGGGTCCTCTGTTTGCGTTTCTCACTGAGGGTTCGTTACAAAACACGACTGGCTCAAAAGCAAATCGTGTGAAGCTCGCATCGACCAAGAAAGGTATTGAGAATTTCCTTACCGGCTCTTTGCTTGAAATACGCCCGATGTCCATTGACAAGCTTCAGGGGATGAGACCAAAATCCGCAACGATTGATGAATGGCTTTCCGGTGATGTAAGGGAGGATGTTGTTGGCGCAATCGAACAGGGTGCATCTAAAGTCGATGACTGGCTTATCGTTGCCGTAAGCTCCGAAGGCACTGTCCGAAACGGAAGCGGTGATACAATCAAAATGGAGCTGATGAAAATCCTTAAGGGAGAGTATCGCGATATCCATACGTCCATCTGGTGGTATAAGCTGGATTCCGTTGATGAGGTAGGACAGCCGGAGATGTGGTTAAAAGCCAATCCGAACCTCGGCAAGACGGTAAGCTATGATACTTACCAAAGAGACGTGGAAAGAGCGGAGAATGCTCCTGCCGCAAGAAACGATATTCTTGCAAAACGTTTCGGATTACCGATGGAAGGTTATACCTATTACTTCACGTATGAAGAAACGCTTCCGCATCGCAAAAGAGAATACTGGCAGATGCCGTGTTCCATGGGTGGAGACCTATCACGAGGCGATGACTTTTGTGCATTTACGTTTCTGTTTCCTCTTTCCGGTGGTGCATTCGGTGTTAAGACCAGGGCTTATATTTCGGAACTTACTCTTATGAAACTTCCTGCGGCATTACGGATTAAGTATGACCAGTTCATAAAAGAAGGAAGCGTCATTGTCATGCAGGGGACAGTTCTGGATATGATGCTGGTCTATGAAGATCTTGACGAATACATTGTCAAATGCGGGTATGATGTCAGATGTTTCGGATATGACCCGTACAATGCTAAAGAGTTTGTAGAGCGTTGGTCTTCGGAGAACGGACCGTTTGGCATAGAGAAAGTTATACAGGGGGCAAAGACAGAATCTGTTCCATTGGGAGAGTTAAAGAAACTTTCCGAGGAGCGTCTGCTTTTGTTTGACGAACAAGTGATGACTTTCTGTATGGGTAATTGTATTACTCTCGAAGATACAAATGGGAACCGGAAACTTTATAAGAAACGTGGAGACCAGAAGATCGATACGGTGGCGGCAATGATGGACGCTTACATAGCCTATAAACTTAATAGAGATGCTTTTGAATAATTTTAGGGAGCCGTATAGCAGCGGTTCTTTTTTTTTTTGTTTTGACTTTCAAAGAAAGCAATTTGGTGATATGTCAAGAGGAAAATAAAAAAGATTTTCTGGCAGAAG
>JAMPHH010000089.1 GCA_023663505.1 Muribaculum sp. | reverse complement strand
AGGCTGTCAAGATGAATATTCTGGAGATTGGGATACAGCATGGAATTGAGCAGGGGAAAGCACAGGGATTGGAACAGGGAATACGCGGCGTAGTTGAAACATGCCAAGAGCTCGGCATATCGCAAAGCGACACGCTGCTGAAACTGATGGAGAAGTTCTCCCTTACCAAAGATGCCGCCAAGGAGCAATTAGACAAATACTGGCGTTAGATAATTAGATTTATTTCATATGTGAGTCGATTATATAAACCGCCATGATTATTGATTATACATGATATCGTATACAAACTGCTCATACCCGCTTGGCACCGATACCAAGGCGGGAGAGGACTGGGAGGGGTTTCGCGGGCTTCGGCGGAGGTTGGAGCGTTTTCTTATAGTGCGTCCACAAAGCAGGGTGAAATGCGCATGGATGCGCATTTCAGGCTCTAGGTGCATGGATGCACCTTAGAGCCGACCCGTAAATTGCAACATACTCCCCCGCACTATTAGAAAACACCCAACCGCAGCCAGCCCGCGAAAACCCTCCCAGTCCTCTCCCGCCGCCCCTCGGAACCAATCAGCACCCCCGCTGCAAGCTAAAAATATTTCCCCCATTCCAGCCTATCCAAATCAATCTCATAATCCTTATGCGCAAACTCCTCCAAGCTATCCACCCAATAATATATACGAACCTTCTCTTCCTCCGGAAGATACTCGCTGTAAACGCTTCCCACTCCCCAATACTCAACCTCCACATCTAACAACCCCGTCGCATCTCCGCTGTAAATTTCCCCGTCCTTCTTCCGATAGACGATTGTCCGCGCGGCGCCGTCCGCATAATATACCACATCACATATCAGCTCTCTCGCACCGTCGCCGTCCACGTCCACCATATAATTCTTCTCAGGGTTTCTTCCCCAACCTCTGGCAAGCTCCTTTAACTCCCCTCCCACAAAGGTATCATAATAGATATCTGAGTAATAAAAGGCAGTGCAATGCAGAACGAAACCGTTCTCATCTCCGAATAGACCCTCAAAGGTATCAAGAAATGTCCAATCCTTTCTTTCGTCCTGATAATCCATACCCTTCTCCCAGACAAGACAGCGGTGCATTCCCTCCCTGTCCTGCACCAGAAGCTGCAGATACTCCCCCGGAATCAAATCCGCAATAAACGCCTTACAGTCGCCGCGGTTCGAGCCTTCCGCGCCCGCTCCCACCGTGACGCTGTCATACACCTCGCCCCCGTCCAATATCTCCGCAGGTATGCTCTGGGCCCAATCAAGCTTCCACTCCTTACACCAGTCGGCAATCTCCTTTTTCTGTTCTATCTCGTCCCCATATCCCCCAAGCCCCTGCAGGAAGACCCCCGTTCCGCTTGCGGCAACGCCCGAGCTGCGCGGCAGGAAGTCCCAGTCCGCATCACGCTTTAACGAAAAGGCATAGCACCTCTCAGGCATGGTATTGCCTGAAGCAAGCAGCATGACATCAGCCAAAATAGCATCTAGATCCGCCGCCATTTGCTCCAGCTTGTCCACAGAGACATACTCCTCATATCCTTCCGACAATTCCGTCAGAGACTCCACCTCGATTCCTCGAGCCCCCGGCAAGGTATATCTGCACCAATCCTCCTGATAAATCACCTGCTCACCCATATCATTCAGAGAGAAAATCTCATATCCAAAGCTCCCCTCCCCCATCATCATGTAATGGTTATATATGATTAGATATGCCTTCTCCTCCCGACGTATCAGTCCTATATTGCTCCACCCCGCATGGGTGGTGGCGATAGCGTAGTCAAACAACGGAGTATCCATGACAATGCCGCCGTCATTGGTGACACTTCCGTCATAAACCTCCACGCTCACATATCCTGCCTGTCTAAGATACTCCGTCAGATTTGCATTCGTGTCAAGCAGGCTTTCACTGTCCACCGCGCGCGCATCACTCACCCAGAGCTGAATCAAATCCTTCGTCCCGTCCTGCCTGCACACATCTGCATAGAGCTGTCCCAAGAGCTTCCCGTGCGATCCCTCCGAGTCCGCTTGCCCCTCTGCATTTTCAAGCTTCTCTGTGTCCTCAACCACACTGCTTAGCCGCTCCTCGGATTCCGTCCTTCCCCCACAGCCGGCTGACAGTGCCATACCCATCATCAAACCAAGCGCCCCCAAATAAACCTGTATCCTCCGCATACCGTCTGCCTCCTTATCGTATATGGCATGACTAGATGACTATTCAGCCATTTTCCGTCGTGAATATAGTCATATTGTATCGTGATTGCAATTCAGTCATGGCACTGATGACCATTCAGCCGTTCCCTGTTGTAAATATAGTCATATCGTACCATGATTGCTCCACAATCATGGCATCTATGGTCATTCGACCGTTCTCTGCCTTGAATATAGTCATATCGCACCATGATTACTCCACAATCATGGCATCTATGGTCATTCGACCGTTCCCTGCCTTGAATATGGTCATTTTTTACCATGAACACAGCTTTATTTTACTATGCGGGTACATAAATTTTGCATACTTTTTGCATCTTTTTTGCATCATCATCGCACAGGAAACTGTATCGGCTTGCCCCGCTTTTCTTACCGCACAGGGTCATCAAAACGGCATTTCAGCTTCTGCAACGCTTTCTTTTCGATTCGGGACACATAGCTGCGCGAGATGCCGAGCATGGCGCCGATTTCATTCTGCGTCATCGCCTTGTGCCCAAACAGCCCGTAGCGCAGCAGGATAATCTGCCGCTCCCTGTCCGAGAGACATTCGTCCAGATATAAAAAAAGCTTTCGGATATTATTTTGGAGCTCCATGCTCTCCACCGCGTCCATCTGCTGCTGCTCTATCACGTCCACCAGACAGATCTCGTTTCCCTCTTTGTCCTGTCCGATCGGCTCAAAAAGAGAGACCTCCTTGGAAGTCTTTTTCTTGGTGCGAAGCAGCATCAACAGCTCATTGTCTATACAGCGACAGGCATAGGTCGCAAGCCTTCCCTTGCCCGCGTCAAAGGTGTCCACCGCCTTGATCAGTCCGATACAGCCTATGGAGATCAAATCCTCCATGTTTTCGTCCACATTTTGATATTTCTTGGCGACGTGAGCCACCAGTCTCAAATTCCGTTCCACCAAAATACTCTTTGCCTGTCTTGCCTCCTCCGCGCCGCCCTCCTTCAGCAGCCGCAAATAATAGGCTTCCTCACTCGATGTCAGAGGTTTTTGAAAGGTTTGCAAGGGTGTGCCTCCTTGGGTATTCCTTCATATATAGTTTATGTGAAAACGCTTCCCACAGTGCATGGCACACAAAATTAAATCCCGGTCCAAATAATCCTCCCCAAGCTATAGAAAACGCCATGAGTCGTTTCCGTTTGCGCCAAGTCAAAACAAAAACTTCGCCATCACATAATTCGCCAAATCCACACCCTTCCCCGTCAGCACAAGCCTCTCTCCGTTATCCTCCAAAAGCCCCTCCTTCACGCTCTCCCTTATCTGTTCTCCGTATACCTCCCTCACGGACACGTCAAAAAGCTCCCGAAACCTCTCCCCGCTCACACCATGGGATAAACGAAGCCCCAGAAACATTTCCTCCTCCATCTGTTCCTCGCGAGAAAGCTCTTGCACCTGTGTACATCCCTTCAAGGGCTTCCCGATATAAGCCGTCAAATCATCGGTGTTGCTATACCGCACATTGTCATACAGCGAAGCCGCCCCGACGCCAAAACCCAGATAATCGCGCCTTGTCCAATATCCGACATTATGCCTGCATTGGTAACCCTTCCGCGCATAATTCGATATCTCGTAATGCTCATAGCCGCAGCCTTTCAAAATATCCGCCGTCCTCCAATACATTTCCCGCTCCATGTCCTCGTTTGGCAGCACAAGCTCCCCCCGCTGCCACATCTCGTAAAACGGAGTCCCCTCCTCCACAATCAGGCTGTAAGCGGAAATATGCTCCGGCGGCGGATTCAGGGATACAATAATCCGCAGCGTCTCCTCCCAGCTCTCCAAGCTCTGCCCCGGAAGCCCGCTCATCAAATCCACATTAATATTGTCAAAGCCCGCCGCTCTCGCCCTGTCGTATGTATCCAAGAACGTCTGATGATCATGGATTCTGCCGATATGCGAAAGCTCCGCGTCATGACAGGACTGGCAGCCGATGCTCAAGCGGTTGACGCCTGCCGCCCGATACCGCTCCAGACTATTTGTCGTCACCGTCCCCGGGTTGACCTCCATGCTGATCTCCGCGTCCTCCTTCAATATGTAATGGCTCTTTATCGTCTCCATCACGTCACAGATTCGCTCCGCGTCCACAACAGAGGGCGTCCCGCCCCCGACAAAGACACTGACCACCCTGCGGTCAGACACCGCCCTCCCCCGAAGCTCGGACAAAAGCGCCTCCATATATGCGTTCTGCACCTGCTTTGACGCAGGTGCAGACAGAAAATCACAATATTTACACTTCCTGACACAGAAAGGGATATGGACATACAGCTCCAGATCTCCTAAGGCTTTAGCTTCTGCTTGATTCCCTAATTTATCTCCTGATTTATCCCCTAATTTATTTTCTGTCATCTAATTTCAGCACACTCATAAACGCCTTCTGCGGGATCTCCACATTGCCGATTTGACGCATGCGCTTTTTGCCCTCCTTCTGCTTCTCCAGAAGCTTTTTCTTGCGGGTGATATCGCCGCCGTAGCACTTTGCCAACACGTCCTTGCGCATTGCCTTCACGGTCTCTCTCGCGATGACCTTGCCGCCCACCGCAGCCTGAATGGGAATCTCAAACAAATGTCTCGGAATCTCGTCCTTAAGCTTCTCACACATCTTCCGCCCTCTCTCATAGGCGGAATCCGCATGGACGATAAATGAGAGGGCGTCCACCTCCTCTCGGTTGATAAGTATATCCAGCTTCACAAGCTTGGACTCCTCATAGCCCTTGATGTCATAGTCAAAGGAGGCATAGCCCCTCGAACGGGATTTCAGTGCGTCAAAAAAGTCATAAATAATCTCATTTAACGGTAGGTCATATTTGAGCAGCGCCCTCGTGCCCTCGATATATTCCATGCCGAGATACCTGCCCCGCCGCTCTTGGCAAAGCTCCATGATAGAGCCGATAAATTCACTTGTCACCATGATCTCCGCGCTGACGATCGGCTCCTCCATATATTCGATCACCGAAGGGTCTGGCAGATTGGAGGGATTTGTCAGCTCTATCACCTCTCCGTTGGTCTTATGAACCTTATAGATAACGCCGGGCGCCGTGGTCACGAGGTCAAGATTGTACTCCCTCTCCAACCGCTCCTGAATGATCTCCAGATGCAAAAGCCCGAGAAAGCCACATCGGAACCCAAAGCCCAAGGCAATCGAGGTCTCCGGCTCATAATTCAAGGAAGCGTCATTCAACTGAAGCTTCTCAAGCGCGTCCCGCAAATCAGGATACTTTGCCCCGTCCGCGGGATACATTCCGCAATACACCATGGACTGCACCTTCTTATAGCCGGGCAGCGGCTTGTCACAGGGTCTGTCATTGTCCGTCACCGTGTCCCCCACGGCAGTGTCCTTCACATTCTTGATCGAGGCGGTGATGTAGCCCACCATTCCTGCAGACAGTTCCTCACAGGGAATAAACTGTCCTGCGCCAAAATATCCTACCTCCACAACCTCCTCCACCGCTCCGGTAGCCATCATGCGAATATTGGTGCCTTTTTGCACCGTTCCCTCCATGATGCGGCAGAAAATGATCACCCCTTTATAGGAATCGTACAGCGAATCGAAAATCAACGCCTGCAGCGGATTGTCAGGACTCCCCTTGGGCGCTGGGATCTTGGTCACGATCTGCTCCAGTACCTCCTCGATATTGACGCCGTTTTTTGCGGAGATCAACGGCGCGTCCTGCGCCTCGATGCCGATGACGTCCTCTATCTCCTCTATCACCCTCTGGGGCTCCGCGCTCGGCAGATCGATCTTGTTGATCACCGGAAACACGTCCAGATCATGATCCAACGCCAGATACACATTCGCCAAGGTCTGTGCCTCGATCCCCTGCGCCGCGTCCACCACGAGGATCGCCCCGTCGCAGGCGGCGAGGGAACGGCTTACCTCATAGTTAAAGTCCACATGCCCCGGGGTGTCTATCAGGTTAAAAATATATTCCTCCCCATCCTTTGCGCGATACACGGTGCGCACGGACTGCGCCTTGATCGTGATGCCGCGCTCCCGCTCCAAGTCCATATTGTCCAATACTTGCGCCTGCATTTCCCGGCTGGTCAAAAGCCCCGTCTTCTCGATAATCCTGTCCGCCAAGGTGGATTTCCCGTGGTCTATATGTGCCACAATACAAAAATTGCGGATTTTGCTTTGGTCAACTGATGCCATGTATGTTCCTCGTCTTTCTTCTCTATATAGACCTATTATAAGTAAAATTCCGCCAATCGTCAACCTACTCCCCATTTCTGCACATAAACCTGTGCACAGCAGGAAGAATCCGCTTGCGGATTCTTCAGTGTGAGAAAGGTTCGCCTTGCGAACCGTAGAATTTCTTCGCGAAACAGCCTATGCTGTGAGCGATTAGAAATTCTTCTCACACTTCTCCGCTCAGCACCATGTCGAGCACATGCGCCAGAGGGTCGCAGGCGTTCATTACCTCCTCCACCGTGTTATTTTGCGCGCCCAGCTCCACCAGAAGCGACCTCGGACGAAGGTGCATATTATAGCGATATCCCTTTAAATAAATTTTGCGTGTCAGCCCGGGATAATATTCCTCGCACTTTAACTTCATTTGAAAAGAAAACGCCAGATTGTCCGAAATATTTTTATTTTCCAAATAGGAGATATTCCCCGAATTCTTGGTGCGTGAAAGACCATTAAAAAACATAAACCGCGCCGTCGGTCTGCCGTCCAAGTCCATCACCAGACGATTCTCCTCCGCCATCGCGTCCCTGTGCAGGTCGATCACCACCTGTATCGAGGGATATGCCGCAAGCAGCTCCTCCAACGCGGGGAGGGCTTTGCCGTAAGCGTCGTCCCTTGTGTCCACGTCATATTGCCCCGTGTGATGCAGCACCCGATAACCATACTGCTCCCGCAGTATCTCCGCCAAATGCTCCCCCACGCCCACGATCGAGGTGCTCTCGTCCCCCGCCACGGAGTCCGCAAACCTCTCCTGTGAGTGCGTGTGATAAATCAATATTTGAGGTCCCTCGCCTTGGGTCTGAAGCGTCATATCCCGGGACAGCAGCGCCTGCAGGTTCAACTGGTCACTTCCCGCCATGGTATTGGTGTCTATGGTGTAGAATTTACTCACCAAATCCTCATAATTCGCATAATCCTCCAATCGGAGCTGTGTCTGTCTGCTATGTGGCACGAACTCCGTCACATAGGACTGTGCCGCCTGATTCTCCTCCCGCATAAGAGCCTGCAGCTCCTGCTCGGTAGGAAGGTACTGCAAGTCCCCCGCCATAAGCTCCTCATAGGCAAGCACCTTGGAGTGCCCGTCGTCCTCCCACACCATGGAAAGGTTCCCCATGTATGGGTTTTCTGCGGAAGAATTTTCCATGGAATTTGCTTCCGTGGAATTTGATTCCATGTATCCCACTTCTATCGGGACTTGCATGGAGGTCTCCACGCTGTATCCAACATTTCTTCTCACCATGCCATACAAGGGCAGCACGGTCTCCACCTGCGTCTCCACAGCCCATGCGATACAGCTCTCCCGCGCTCCGTCCGCAAGCCCCGGCATAAACTGCGCATAGAGCGCGCCTTTATATTCCTCCGCCAGCTCGTTGGTGATTGCCTTAGTCAAGGGCAGCTCCCCCTTTGCGCCATAGAACCCTGTCACCAGCCACAGCAAAAGGAAGAAAATAACCACCTTTATCACTCTATACCGCATTTCGCCAAATGCCCCTCGCCTAAAGCCTCCCTTTAATATATGAGCTTATCCTCCGCCACAGACTACATTATTTTTCTCCATGGCAATATTGATGCCCTCGGAGAGCGTGAAGCTCACCCTCTTGACCACGGCGTCGATATCCTTGCCCGTCATATACATATTGTTGAGCTCCGCAAAGGCAAGACGGCTGTCAAACCTCTCGTCCGTCTCCTCGTCAAGCCACTTTTTCAGCGCGTCTCCCACGATTGTCGCCGCGTCCACCACCGTGGGCACGCCCACCGCGATCA
>JAMPHH010000088.1 GCA_023663505.1 Muribaculum sp. | reverse complement strand
CGGCTACACGGGCACCCTGAAGAAGACCTTCAAGATTACGGCGTATGACATACAGACCAACGCAGGCGGCAAGCTGCAGGGTATCCCCACTGCCAGCCTGATGGTACCATACACCAAGGGTGCGACAACGCCTGTCTTGGACCTGACCTTCAACGGCAAGCCCCTGACGGCAAAGACGGACTACACCGTCACCTATAAGAACAACAGGAAGCCCGCGACCGCCTCCGACGCCAAAGCCCCGACCATGGTCATCAAGGGCAAGGGGAACTTCAAGGGGACATTGACGATACCCTTCGCAATCACCACGAGCGACCTCGCGACAGGCGGCAGCGTGGAGCTCACGGCGGCGGACACCCCGTTCACGGACAAGGCAGGGAAGTACATGTCAAAGCCCGTCCTGACGGACGCAAACGGCAAGAAACTCGCAGCGGGCACGGATTACGAGAAGACCTTCACCTACACACTGGTCAACCCCGACGGAACCGAGCAGCCCCTGACCGCCGCTGACACCGTCCCCGTGGGCGGCGTGGTAAAGGTCACAGTCACAGGCAAGGGGAACTACACAGGGACGATATCGACCACCTACCGCATAACGAAGGCTTCCTTCTCCAAGGCGAAGGTGACGGTAACGGCGCAGCCCTACACGGGAAGCACAGTCACCCTGAGCGCAAAGGACATCACGGTGAAGCTTGGCAGCGACACCCTCACCTACGGCAAGGACTACACGATCGTCGAGGGGAGCTACCGAAACAACATCAAGAAGGGCACCGCCACCGTGACCATCAAGGGAATGGGCGACTACGGCGGCATGAAGACCGTCAAGTTCAAGATCGTGGCGAAGCCACTGGCTAACCTGATAAGATTCTAGATCTGCGAAGTTGATTTTTTTGAAATTTTTATTTGAAATTTATTTTCGCAGAATTTATTGACATGAATGTTGATAAGTGCTAGGATATCTTGTAGAAAAGGTGTTACCGTAAAGCAACGGTTCGCCTCAGTTGATTAGGTATCAAAAAAGCAACCTAACTTTGGCTAGCGCGGTTGCTTTTTTGATGTTTATCATTTCTTCTGGTTTGCCGTATACTGATTATCGTGACGATGATGCTGACGACTGTCACTACAATACCGACAAGCTCCAAAATAATTTCTAACACCAATGGAACATACCTTTCGTTTTTATTTTCCATATATGTTCTCCTCCTTTGTGCATGGAAGCTCTCAAAATGTACTCATTTCGGCGAAAGGCGAACCGCTACCCGTTTGGTAACACCCAAGTATATCTTATCATAACGACATTTTTTTGCAATATGTAACAGCAAAGAAATTCACATTTTATAAAATATCACTATATAAAACATCACTATATAAAACACATGGATACATTCAGATAAAAATATTGAAAGGCTGCGGATACCAAGGCGGGCGGGGACTGGGAGGAGTTTTGGCGGACGTTGGCGAAGGTTGGAGCGTTTTCTTATAGTGCGTCCAAATCCTAGGGTGAAATGCGCATGGATGCGCATTTTAGGCTCTAGGTGCATGGATGCACCTTAGAGCCGACCCGCAAATTGCAACCCCCTTCCCCGCACTATTAGAAAACCCCCAACCGCAGCCCGCCCGCCAAAACTCCTCCCAGTCCCCGCCCGCCGCCCCATCGAAACCAATCCCCCCAATCCGAACCACCCCCATTCTCCCAATCCTCCCACGGATTAAACCACCACCCCATTCCCCTTGCCCAAACAACTATAAAATATTTGTTTTTTCTTTCGTTGACTATTTACCTAAAGTCATGTAAAATGATTTACAGGCACATAATCATAGATATTGATGGAGGAAATCTACATGCAAATGCCAGTTTTTGAGAAGTATATTGACGAGTTGATTGAGAAAAGCACTTTGGACATTCCTGCATGGAATATTGAGAAAGCCAGAGAGGGGAAGGCGGCCGGTTGGAATTATATCGACGGCTGTATGATTCTTGCGTTACTGGAGATTTATAATGCCACGGGTGAGAAGAAGTATTATGAGTTTGCGGACGCGTTCATCGACCACAGGGTTAAGGAGGACGGCAGCATCAATGGCTATTCCGTGGAGTCATACAATATTGACAACGTCAACGCGGGTAAGACACTGTTCGCCCTGTATGAGCTCAATGGCAAGGAGAAGTACAGAAAGGCGATCGACCTGATATACAGTCAGGTGCAGAATCAGCCCCGCACGGTGGACGGCAATTTCTGGCACAAGAAGATTTATCCCCATCAGGTGTGGCTTGACGGACTGTATATGGGGCAGCCGTTCTATATGGAATACGAGACCAAGTTTAACAATAAGAAGAATTATCAGGACATATTCTCCCAGTTCGCCAATGTGGTGAAATACATCCGCGATGAGAAAACGGGATTGTACTATCATGGATACGATTCCTCCAAAACCGCTTTCTGGTGTGACAAGGAGACAGGGCTTTCCCAGAACTTCTGGCTGAGGGCGTTGGGGTGGTATTCAATGGCGCTTCTTGATACCTTGGATAAATGCGACCCCGGCGAGGAGTGGAAGGACGAATATGAGAATTTAAAGCAGGTGTTTGTGGATCTGATCAACTCTATGCTGAAATTCCAAGACGAGAGCGGTATGTGGTATCAGCTGCCCGCAAGGGGCGGCGAGGAGCCCAATTACTTGGAGACCAGTGGCAGCGCGATCATGGCGTACTCTCTGTTGAAGGGTGTTCGGCTCGGATTCCTGCCCGAGGATTACAGACAATATGGAATGAAGGCATTCAATGGCATCTGTGACAAATATTTGAAGGAGAAGGACGGCTTGAGTCTGGGCGGTATCTGTCTGGTGGCGGGTCTTGGACCCGAAGACAAGCCCCAACGGGACGGTTCCTTTGAATATTATATGTCAGAGCCTATCGTGGAGGACGACGCCAAGGGCGTCGGACCGCTGCTTTTGGCGTACACGGAGCTGCGCAGGCTCCCTGACTGAAGCCAAGCCTTTGCTTTTTGGTTCCCCTTTTATGATATATCTGCACAAAAAAACCGACTCTCGAAGGAGTCGGTTTTTGTCGGTTATGAAGATGCAATTAGCCTACAACAACTACGTTGGTAGCGCGAACCTTGCTGCTGTTCTGAGGGTCGGTCTCGGTATCAAAGGTAACCTTCTGACCTTCCTCAAGGGACTTGAAGCCCTCAGCAACGATAGCGGAGAAGTGTACGAATACCTCCTCGTTTGTTGCGTCATTGGTGATAAAACCATAACCTTTCTGTGCGTTAAACCACTTAACTGTACCGTTATTCATATGGTACCTCCTTCTTCCGGGTATCTACCCTTTTTCAGTATTGGCGATTCTAAAACTTGGACAAAAAAATCACATATTTTTGTAAATCATTTTACCCCAGAATAAAAGTAACAATGACTTACAAAAATATGTGAGTTCAATGACTTTCATTTAGAATACGCTGTCAGTATAGCATCTAAATTATGGTTAGTCAAGTATAAATTTACATACTTTTGCAAAAAGTATTCATAAAGTTATTATTCACGGTGTAACCGCGAGAGATTTTGATGTGTATTCTGCATCAAAATCCGAGACAGAAGGCGCCAAAACAGCGCAGATAAGAGTAGCTTGAGGTCATTTAAGATGGCAGGTAGGAGGTATAAATATGGATATGTTTGTGTTGGGAGCAGTCGCGGTTCTGGCGGCAATGGCAGGCTTTTGGGCAGGACGGAGCGTGCAATGGCAGCTTGCGGAGGCGGAAGGGGCGTATGCCGAGGAGCCGGAGACTGCGGAGAGCGTGGAACAAGTGCGTCTAAGGAGCAGGGCGGGCGGTATGATGAGTAGTCTGATGGAGCGGCGCAAGCCTGTCAAGGTACTTATCCCGGGGAGAGAGGTTGTCAGCCCCGCGACAGGACAGATGAGTACCTTTGAGGAGGGGGAGGAGAGGAAAATAAGAATTTTGCCGGACTATGGCAAGGTATATGCGCCCGCCTCCGGCAGAATCAAGCGTTTGTACCCTATGGGGAGCGCTATGCTTTTGCGGACGGAGTTTGGGGCGGATATCATGATTCAAATCGGCAGCAATGTGGACGAGATGTGCAGCGGCTTTTACCGATGTCGCGTGATGGAGCATGAGATTGTGCGTAAGGGGGCGCTGCTCTTGGAGTATGATCCTGCGGCAGTCACCTCGACAGGCGCGAATCCGGAGATCATACTCACCATTGAGAATGAAGAAGATTTGGAAAAGGTGACAGTAACAGGAAGCAGCCGCATCAAATCGGGGGAACCCCTTTTATATATTGCCTGCAAGGAGGGGGAGCTCTATGAAAGCAGCAGGGGACTGGTTGGTTGAACAGGTTGGCTGAACTGTCACATGAGTGGTTGAGATTTCGATGGAAATGTGATATAATTTTTATATTAATGAAATTAATATTATTAAAAAAATTATTAATCAAAGTTAAAGGAGCGTTGCCATGGATAAATCAAACATTCGCAAAATGTGGATTGCCGACCAAGGGGACGGAACCTACACGAATCCCATACTTTACACGGATTATTCAGACCCCGACGCGATCAGGGTGGGGGAGGATTATTTCATGATCGCGTCCAGCTTCTGCAACACCCCTGCGGTGCCGCTTCTGCACTCCAAGGACTTGGTGAACTGGAAAGTGATCAATTATATTATTGACAGGCTGCCCTTTGACCGCTATGAGAAGCCTGTGCATGGCTGCGGCACGTGGGCGCCCTCCATTCGCTTTCATGAGGGCGTGTATTATGTGTTTATTCCCTTTCCTGACGAGGGGATCATGATGTGCAAGACTACCGACCCATGGGGGAAATGGAGCGAGTCCGCATTTGTCAGGGAGGTGATAGGGTGGATCGATCCCTGTCCCTTCTGGGACGATGACGGCAAGGCATATATGGTGACGGCGTTTGCCAGAAGCCGTATCGGTTTTAAGAGCTTCCTGTATATGTCCCCCATTGAGCCGGATTGCTCTGGGGTACTGGATGACGGTCAGTTTATCTTTGACGGGCATGCCACACAGCCTACCATAGAGGGACCAAAGCTATATAAGAGGAACGGATATTATTACATATTTGCTCCGGCGGGGGGCGTAAAACCAGGTTGGCAGACCGTGCTTCGTTCCCGCAATATTTATGGACCTTACGAGGAGAGGATAGTGCTGCGGCAGGGGAATTCTCCTGTCAACGGACCTCATCAGGGAGCTTGGGTGGACACTCCGGACGGTGAGGACTGGTTTTTGCATTTTCAGGACGTGGGTAATGCGGGACGGATTATTCATTTGCAGCCCATGCGTTGGGAGGACGACTGGCCGGTGATCGGCGTGAATGACGCAGACGGCTGCGGCGAGCCCACGATGCGCTATCGCAAGCCCAAGGTGGGCGGCGATTACCCGATTGACGCGCCTGAGGACAGCGACTTTTTTGAGGGCGGCAAATTGGGGCTTCAATGGCAGTGGAATGCCAATTATAAAGACGAGTGGTATCAGCTTGGAGATGGCAGGCTGACCTTGAACGCACAGATATCTGATGAGGCAACACAGCTTTGTGACGTTCCCAATCTTTTGATACAAAAGTGGCCGGCACCGGAGTTCCGGATTACCGCGTGTCTGTACTTGGACAATCTGGAAGAGGGAGATGCGGCGGGCATGGTGTCACAGTGCGGTCATTATACGGGGCTCGCTGTGGTGAAGGAGAATGGAAAGCTGCTTCTGTGCCAACGCACAGGCAATTGGACGAAGGCTGACGAGGTCAGGGTGTCCTTGGGCGAGATTCAAGGAGAAGTGTTGTCAGGCAGTCCGCTGTACATACGCATGACGGTGGAGCGGGAGACCTATGTGTCCTTTACTATCAGCTATGACGGAGAGGAGTTCCAATCGGTGGGCGAGCGTGTCGAGGCTACGCCGGGACGTTGGGTTGGCGTGAAGGCGGGGCTTTTTGCGATCAATGAAAAGGGGATTTCCGGCGGCAGTATGGCTGTGGACTACTTTGTCTTTGAACCGCTTGAGAAATAAGGGATCTATTAAAATCAGAATGAACAGCTATAAAATATAAAGCTTGGCAGGCTGCCATCAGGGTGGCGGAATGGAGGATAAAATGACTGAGAAGCAGTATAAACGGGCGAACGGGACGGTCTTTCCTGTTATGATGATTATATTGGGATATTTTGCGTTGTCTGTTGTTTTTACCATGATGGGTGGAAACAGGAGCATTGGGAATATCGTGCAGTTGCTTGTCTCAATCATCGCTATGGTGATTGCGGCGGTGGGATTTGTGACAAGGCGCGGTACAAAGGCGGGAGCCATTATCATGCTCGCCAGTGCGTCCGTGGCATATGGTGTTACCACCATAGTCGCCGCCAATGACGGGGCTTACGCTTATGCGTTTGTCGTTTTGTTCAGTGCCATGGCATTCTTAAACAAACGTCTTATTTTTGCGGGAAATGGCATCATTATCTCGGCAAACGTGCTAAGGCTGCTTCTCAGGATTGGACAGGGCGGGGTGGACTGGTCCACATCTATTCTCTCCCTGTTGGTCATATGTCTTGTGTGCTTTGCGTCTGTCAGGGTGACGAACCTACTGGTGCGCTTTAACGAGGAAAATATGGACGAGATTACCGGAGCGGCGCGGATTCAGGAGGAGCACAATCAGAAGACTGTCAAGGTGGCGGAGGACGTGTCCCAACAGTTTGACGGCGCCATGGAGATGCTGAATCGACTGCAGAAAAGTGTGGACGCCAGCAGCTTTGCGATGCAGAATATCGCGGACAGCACGGAGAGCACGGCGGAAGCGATTCAGCGGCAGGCGGAGATGTGCGCTGAGATTCAGGGCAATACTGATCAGGCGGAAAAGAGCGCTCAGAAGATGATCGCGGCGTCACAGAGGACGGACTCCATGGTGGAGGAGGGCTCCGAGGTTGTGAGAGAGCTTAAGGGACAGGCAGAAAACGTGGCGGCGGCGAGCAATGTCACCGTGGAGATGATCAAGAGACTGACCGCCAAGGTTGCTGAGGTGCAGAACTTTGTGGGGACGATTCTCAATATTTCCAACCAGACGAACCTTCTGGCGTTGAACGCGTCTATAGAGGCTGCGCGGGCAGGCGAGGCAGGCAAGGGCTTTGCGGTGGTCGCGGAGGAGATCCGCCAGCTCTCGGAGCAGACGAAGGCGGCCTCCAACAATATCACCAACATTATCGCCGAGTTGAACGAGGATACCAAGCAGGCGAATGAAAGTATCGAGAATTCCGTTGCTTCCGTTGTGAGACAGAACGAGCTGATCGAGGACACCAGAGAGAAATTCGAGAAGGTGGACGAGGAGGTGCGCGCGTTGGCTGTGGAGATTAACAACACGGAGCGGCTGATGAAGGAGATTCTGAATTCCACGGGCGTCATCACGGATAATATCTCTCAGCTTTCCGCCTCGAGTGAGGAGGTTGCGGCTTCCTCCACGGAGGGTATGCGTACCTTCGAGACCACGGTGGAGGATATGAACAGTTGTCAGGAGAGACTGCAGACGATTTACGGGTTGACACAACAATTGGTGGGGCAATAAAAGGATAAAGGGCTGTCGCACTAAGGAAGATATTCTCATCGGTCTGCAAAGAGCGCGTCGTAATCATAGCTTGTATAAAAATCGTAAATCCGCTCCCAATAGGCGTCGTAGTTGTCCGCCGTCAATTCGTGTGTGCCGTTTTTCATCCACACAAGAATCTGGGAGTTGATATCCTTTGAGTAATGCACCGAGTCCTTGTAGTTCTTGGGATTGCAGATCATCTCGTACTCCTCAAAAAAGGAAAAGAGATGAATATTCTCATAGGGCAGCATGAGAGAAACGGCATACTTTTCCACCTCGAGCTGTCTTTCGAGGATGCCGTTTTGTTTTAAGCTGTCCCAATAATAAATGCTGTTGGGGGACAAATACAAATAAAAGTCAATGTCCGGGTTCGCCTCGGCCAGATCGGTGACGTTCTGGCGGATATTTTCCTCGATCTTGACAAAATCCTCCGGCGAGAGGGGTGTCTCCTCCGCCTTGTCCGGTCTTGCATAGGTCTGATCCACATACTCATGTCCTTGTCTCCAACTGCTGTATTCGTCGAAGTTGGTGGTGGTATTGCCCTCAAGTGTATAAAAGACGGCATTCAGCGAGTGGTCGATCAGAACCGTCTTATTCAGCACATAACTCACGTCGTCATAGA
>JAMPHH010000087.1 GCA_023663505.1 Muribaculum sp. | reverse complement strand
CGGGCTCTGATTCTTCCCCTTCTGCAGATACACTCTCCTCCCCCGCCATCATCGCTGCCTTAAAATCAGCCATGCTCTGATAACGGTCTGCCGCCTGTACGCTCAATCCCTTTAACAGCGCGTCCTCCTGTGCCTCCGAGACCTTTACCCCGAGACTGCTCGGCGGTATCAGGTCGTCCTCGTCAAGACGCTCTATGGAATCGGGGGGCTTGTGCCCGGTGACCGCGAAATAAAAGCAGGCGGCAACGGAATACACGTCGGTATATGCGCCCTGACGCCCCCTTCTCGTATACTGCTCCTTGGGCGCATAGCCGTGCTTTAAGACCACGTCCAGACTGCGGCTCCTGTCTCCCAGACTGTACCTTGCCGCGCCGAAGTCCAGCAGCTTCACCGCGCCGTTTTCCGTGATAAAGATATTGTCAGGTGTAACGTCCCTGTGTATGATCCCTTTGGCGTGAACCGCAGCAAGGGCGTCCATGATCGGGAACATGATCCTCTCGGCGTCCTGCCAGCCAATTTTCCCGCCCTGCTCCTTGATATAGGTCTGGAAGCTGACTCCCTCCACATATTCCATCACGAAATACGCCGTGCCGTTCTCCTCGAAATAGCTGTGGATCCGCACAATGTTCTCGTTGCCGATAAACTCCGCAAGGGTCTTTGCCTCCGACAGAAAACATTCCTTCCCGTAATTAAAGCTTTCCTCCCTCTGACCCGAATAGGCGGATACCGTATGCCCCTCAATTCTGGTCGCCATGGTGTCAGGCAGGTACTCCTTCACCGCCACACGCTTTTTCGACTTCCATTCCTGAGCCACGTAGGTGATACCGAAACCGCCCTGTCCCAGCACGCGCCCGAGGATATACTTCCCGTTCAGGATCGTGCCATGGGGCAGCGCTAGCGGATATTTATCCCTATCCTGCTCCGGGCTGTATCCGCAGACGGGACATGCGCCGTCCTGTGTCTTCTCATGAAAACAGTTGTAACATAAATTTTCTGTCATCGCTTTCCCTTTCCGACAAGCCAATACCCCACCCACATGCAATAAAAACAAAATCAACAGAATTAACTCTATTTATTGCTCACGGAAGTCAACTTACATATTCTTTTAAAAGAAAAAACGGAAGCTTACTTCTCCAATCGAAATTACATCTCCGCTCCGCAGACGATTCGGTGAATAAATTCTCATGCCCTCTAACAAGGTTCCTTCCTTGGAATCCAAGTCCTCAATATAAACTACATGGTCTTTTACAAAAATACGAGAATTTCGGGGTGAAACCTCAGCCTCCCGCCAAACAATATCACAGCTTGAAGATCTGCCAATCAACAATTCACCCTTCAAGTAATATTCCGTTCTTCTGCTCACACAATGTCCCGAGAGAACCTCAAGCCGCATAAAAATGGTATCACCTCCGTCTGCATTGCGCTTATGCCGCCTCTTGAGGCTTATTACCACAATACATATCAGGGCAAGGATAACAAGCAGAACAGCCGCCACGCCCCAGACAATGCCATTCGTGAACATACCCGTCTGTATGCCACTATCCTCTGCCTGTTGTATTTCCGGTTCTGTTTTGGATTCCTGCTCCATTTTAGGTTCCGGTTCCATTTGGGATTCGGCTTCCCCTGTCTCATGGCTTTGTGTTTCCGCTTCGTCAGTCGGCGTCTCTGCCTGCTTTGCTTGAGGACTGCTCCAGCCGGTATTCCTTGCCGTCATAATAGGAACCTTTTCTGCAACAAGGGGAATCAACTGAATCGTCTCAGTAACTCCGTCACCGGAATCCCTCAGATAATACTCATAGGTATATCGCCCTGACACCTGATCCGGCGACACAAAATGCTCGAAATCCACTCTGTACAGCCCATGCACAAAATCCGTCAGGGCTTCCGCCGCATCGACAGCGTTCAATCCTGCATCAATCACCATGTCCGTGCCTGTCCCTCTCGGAACAGCATAGCTGCCGTCCCATGCCTGAAAAGATACAGTATGTAATACTAGCTCCGGTGTCTCGGCAATTCGCTCGGCTGCCGCCTGTACTATTTCCTCCTTCACAGAACTGTCTTTTAAATCCGGTGTCCCGTCCGTCATTACAATCAGGTTTACCAAATCTCCCTTGTTTCCGGGATAATTCTGATTCAGATAATCCAGCACACTCACAATCCCTGTATACGGATCAGTCCACCGTTCCTTATAATCCATATGCTCTATGGCATTTAATGCCGTATTCCTCACGGCATCTATGTCTAAACACGCCTGTGTATCCACCATTTCATTGAGGAGTACCTGCTCACCAAAGGAGATAATGATAAAAGCAGCAGACTGTGTCTCACACTCAATCAAGGTATTCACATAATCCGTAACTGAGGGTGCGAATTTCTTCATAGAACCGGAATTATCAATTAATAAGACATATGTAACCGCAGCGCCGCTTTCCTGAAAAGAAACCGGCTGCGCCTGACTTCCTCCGACCAATTCCGTCAGTGCGACCATTTTGTCCGCATCACAGCCGTCCGTCTCGATGAAGGAATAAAAAGTATCCCCCATACAATACGCCGACACAACAGACGCTGTACCGCCTTCCGAAGCTGCTTCCGCTGCCAGAACGGGAATCCGCGTCTGCAGTAATAAGCAAATCAGCAGAAATACCGCAAGCTTTCCTTTCACAGCCATTCTCCTCTCTATAAAAATTTATAATAAACTCTTTTGATACATTTATGACACAATAACCGTCATCAGGGACATATTATCGTTATCGTTTTGAATCCGGTCAATCGCCCGAAGCAACAAATGCTCTGCCCACTCCCTTGCGGTCTCCGATTTTAGGAAATCAATCAAAATTTCCTCGTCATATACATATTCCCACAAACCATCTGAACATAACACAAAGCCGTCCCCCGGCACAATGCTTTCTCCACACTCATACAGATCCGGCTCCCATCGCTCCGTATTGCCCAAAACTCGAAGCAAACACGATTGGTCTTCATCATGACCAAGCTGTGCCTTGGTAATCTGTCCCGCCTTGTATTTTTTATATGCCACGGAATGGTCTTCTGTGATATCCGCGACTGCTCGGTTATGAAGATAGTACACTCTGGAATCTCCTACATTGCCCCAGAACGCCTGCTGTCCGTCAATCAGCAGCGTCGCCAGCGTGCTTTTCATGTTACTTCTTTTTTCCCGCTGAAGCTCCAACAATCTTTGATTCGCCAACGCCGTCTGCTCGTTCAGCCATTTGCCCCATTCCTCATTCCCGGAGGACTCCCATGCGCAAATCAGTGAATCAGCCACACATGCGGAAGCCATCTCACCGTTTAAATGACCACCAAGACCGTCCGCCACCACATAAATGGCACGGTCGCCGTTTTCTCTATAAGCGATAAAATCCTCATTATATGACCTTCCGCCTTCAGTTGTAAATGCAAAGCTGTCCAAATTCATTTTTGTCTCCCCGCATATCGCAGTTCTTCCTTCGATATGCCATCAATAAATGGTTTAAAAGATTTACTCCACTTCTACTCGGAACTGATTTTCCTTCTCTCCCAGATAGAAACCGTCGCCCGGTTTCAAATGCTGACCTACACCCGGTGTCAGTTTCTTTCCGTCCAACAGAAATGTACCGTAGCTTGAGTTTAAATCCGTCAATATAAATTCTCCCGCATTTTCGTCCCAGACAAGGGAACAATGACGGCTGCTGACGCCCGGCGTCTTATCCGCAAAGGTAATCGTACAGTTTTTCGTATCCCTGCCTATGACAATCTGACGCCCTTTTACGGCAACGCGCATTCCATTATGCTGGGCTGCCATGGAACGCACAGAGGGAATTTTGGCATTTTGCTGTGATGTCCCCTTTCCGCTCTGATTAGCAGGCTTTGTCTCCTTTTTATCACTTGTTTTTACAACCTTCAGAATAATAACCACAACCGCAGCCACCAAAATCACTGCAGCAATTCCTATCACCACCGGCAGTACGGGAAAAGAAGCATCACTCCATATTTCATACTTGATTCCGTTGGAATTGAGCATAGCCATTACGGTATCGATATTGACCGCATAATACTCGTTTGCCAGTTCTCCTGTCAGGACCGACTGGTTCACACCGACCACGGCTCCGTCCTCATTTACCATAGGACCGCCGGAATTTCCGCTGCTCAAAGCAACATCTGTCTGCAGCCATTTTGTCCCCGTACCGGAGGTAGTAATCAATCTTCCTATAGAGCCCGTGGTCACAGTGACATCATCAATATCCCAGCTTGTAACGGAATCCATATGCATGTTATCCGAAATACCGGGATAGCCGACCGCATATACCGTTGTTCCGACCATCTCATTATTGGGACTAAGCAGCGGGAGCGACTTACGTTTCTCCACAGGACTCTCCGTTCTGAGCAATGCGATATCCTGTGGTTCGTCATAGTCCACGATATAAGCCTCCACATATTCATTCGCGTCAAAATAAACACGCAGATATACCTTTGCTACATGGTCATTATTGCCGTCTGAAAAGCCAACCCACTGCCCTGCGCCGTTATTCAGATAGTCCTCCACCACATGATGATTGGTAACCAGATATTGGGGCTGTTCTCCATCTTCACCCACAAAAAAGCAGGTTCCCCAGCTCGCAAGCTCGGTATTCCCATCAACCTCCAGACAGGTAGCAAGCACCGCAACCCCCTGTCTCACCTCAGTCTGAAACCCCTTCGCCGCCACATTCATTGCCGATACGTTAAAACACAACAGACACATGAGCACCCATACAACAATTTTTTTCTTCTTCATTTTCTTTCTCCCTTCGTTGATATGTCAATATCCGCACTGAATTACCAAAGCGGTATAATTATCCTTGGAATTCAGCTTCTTTTCAACAATAGCATTTTCAATCTCTGCACACATCTTTGAAGGATTTTTCTCCTCCAGACACAGAGCCAGCTCCTGCTCTGTCAAAACACCTCCCACGCCATCCGAACAGATTAGTATAATATCCCCGTCCTGCAAAGGCAGCGGGCGTCGGAGATAATCCACCTCGTCTAATCCGTCCATACCAAGAAATTGGGTCAACGCCGCTTTCTCCCGATGATTTCTTCCTCTGTCGGGGTTCATGCTCCCGGAACGGATTGTCTCCAGATAAGCCTGATTCTTACAGTTATGTACACAGTTCAGCCGAATCAACTGCTGTCCCCGCTTCAGATAGAGAAAGCTGTCACCCACGCTTGCATAGTACATCTGCTCCTGATAAACAATACAAGCTACAACCGTGCTGCCACCCTCGCCGTCAAGCGCCTTCCGCACCTGTTCTCCCGCAGAAAACACGCCGTCACACAGTTGTTGTGCCAAATCCCCACTTCTGTCCATTCCGTCAAAAATCTTTTTCAGGCAGTTGGCGGCAGTTTCACTCGCCAGCTTTCCGTCCCTCATTCCCCCCATTCCATCTGCCACGACCGCCAACAACCCTTTCTTACGAATTCCGGTCACGTCCAAAGCATTGGAAAAAGCAAAGGAATCCTCCTGATGCTCTCTCGTTCCGACCCCCTGCAGATTGGCAACCTGATAACTCAGTCTCCGAATCACGCCGGAGGAGACGGATTCCCTTTTCGCCGCCTTCATAATATTACTCAGAAAAAAACTCATTTTTATACTCTGCCCCCTCAATCTGCTTTATCAGGCCACTGAAATCGCTCACAGCAGAAAGGAACAAAGACCAGCTTGCTCCCGCCAAGCTCAATCATGTCATAAGCATTGAGCCGAGTCGGTGTGTAGACAGGTTCGTCATTCAGATAAATATTGTTGATATTCTCGGCAGGGATCAATTGAAAATTATTATGCCTTGGGTCATATGCGATTCTCGCATGGTTCTCCCGGGAAATAGTCTCGTCTCCCCTGATACAGACATCCATTCTCTCACTCCGCCCCACAGTGTTGATTCTCGCCAGAAGACGGTAATCCCTTCCCTCATCTGAGCCTTCAACACATACCAGCCAACCGACAACAGGCTCCGTTCTTCCCTGTCGTCCCAAAATCCCCACTGTCTTGTCCCCGTCGGAGGGTCTCCTCATATACCCCTCCGGCGCAACGGTCCTGCCTGAATCCTCTGCTCCTCCAAACTCAATGACATTTCCCCCGCCGTTGCAATACGGGCAAGATGCATACTGATCCGAGTCATAGAGATGTCCGTGTCCACATTCTGTAATTGCCATAATTTTATCCCTCCTGTTTTGTAAATGCTATGTACTCATATTCTTCTGATTCAACAAGCTTATTATTATTCCGCCCATCATAAGTGTCCTTTTTCAAAATATTGCCATGTTCGTCATAAATATAAGAATAGCTTTCTATTATCCTACGACTATCATAATCATATCCATCATAAGTCAAAAGATTGCCATATTCATCATAAGTATACGTCGTCTTTTCTTCTATCTCTCCCCCGTTTCTGTAATATATACATAACCAAGTAAGTTTCCTACCCTCCTCATCGTAGGTATACTCTTGACGCGTAGAAAGCTTTAGCTCATCAGTAAAAAGACTACTATAAAAAACACTTGTTACCTCTTGGTTTTTCTCATCATAGGTATATTCTCCCTTATATGAAATTTTATCATCGGCATCATAAACAGTATAGGATAACATATTCCCCTTTTCATCATAATAATATCTTGTGCGCTCATAAATCGTACCATCGCCATTATATACTATTTCAGTCAATTTGTTTCCGGCGACATCATAGGTAGCCTCTTCTAATCTATACAATGCTTTTTCTTTTTCCCATCGCATGGTCAGCTCATTACCACTCGCATCATAGGTATACTCTTGTGATTCAACCAATGTCCCATCCTTTTCATATTCATATCTCTGAATTAACTTATTCCCGTCAGCATCGTAACTGTATTGATAAACAGAAGATGTGGTTGTGCCATCCTCATTATAATACATACTGGTTAACGTCAAAGCATTTCCGTTAGCATCATAAGTATTAACTTCCGAGCTATATAGTCTCCCATCAATTTCACCTCGCAATGTTAGTCTATTTCCATTTTCGTCATATGTATTTGTATATTCGTAACTACCCCAGTCATATTGATTTAATTCGGTTAACTGATTACCATTTTCATCATAGGTAAATTCCTCATAATATACACTCCCATCTTCTATATCGCTCCTAGTATACTTTGTTACCTTATAAACTGTCTCTACCTCCGGCTCCTGAACAGTCTCCCCCCCATCAACCACAGATGTTTTGTCTGTTGAGGATCTTGGATTGGTATCTGACAAAGTGGCATCAGTATTTTGGACAGTTTCCCTATTAGAACTTGACACCCCTATTGCCACAGCCGTCAACACAACTATCAACGCCGCTGCCGCTATTGCCACAGGGAATAAAAGTTTTCTCTCTTGTAATCTGGCAACAAACCTATTAAATCCATTATCTTCCTTTGATCCATCTAAAGTATGTCTGTCTTTCGATAAGTTATCGTTTTCAACTATTCTTTCTTTTTGTGTCTTGTCATTCCTAGTCTCAACATCTTCTGGTGCTAACTCATTCTTTTTTCTTACATACTCACTCTCATTCCCTGTGACCTCCATATGTTTTGGCACATTTTTTGTATTTATCTCCCCCGCTGCGGATACACTCTCCTCCCCCGCCATCATCGCCGCCTTAAAATCAGCCATGTTCTGATAACGGTCTGCCGCCTGTACGCTCAATCCCTTTAACAGCGCGTCCTCCTGTGCCTCCGAGACCTTTACCCCGAGACTGCTCGGCGGTATCAGGTCGTCCTCGTCAAGACGCTCTATGGAATCGGGGGGCTTGTGCCCGGTGACCGCGAAATAAAAGCAGGCGGCAACGGAATACACGTCGGTATATGCGCCCTGACGCCCCCTTCTCGTATACTGCTCCTTGGGCGCATAGCCGTGCTTTAAGACCACGTCCAGACTGCGGCTCCTGTCTCCCAGACTGTACCTTGCCGCGCCGAAGTCCAGCAGCTTCACCGCGCCGTTTTCCGTGATAAAGATATTGTCAGGTGTAACGTCCCTGTGTATGATCCCTTTGGCGTGAACCGCAGCAAGGGCGTCCATGATCGGGAACATGATCCTCTCGGCGTCCTGCCAGCCAATTTTCCCGCCCTGCTCCTTGATATAGGTCTGGAAGCTGACTCCCTCCACATATTCCATCACGAAATACGCCGTGCCGTTCTCCTCGAAATAGCTGTGGATCCGCACAATGTTCTCGTTGCCGATAAACTCCGCAAGGGTCTTTGCCTCCGACAGAAAACATTCCTTCCCGTAATTAAAGCTTTCCTCCCTCTGACCCGAATAGGCGGATACCGTATGCCCCTCAATTCTGGTCGCCATGGTGTCAGGCAGGTACTCCTTCACCGCCACACGCTTTTTCGACTTCCATTCCTGAGCCACGTAGGTGATACCGAAACCGCCCTGTCCCAGCACGCGCCCGAGGATATACTTCCCGTTCAGGATCGTGCCATGGGGCAGCGCTAGCGGATATTTATCCCTATCCTGCTCCGGGCTGTATCCGCAGACGGGACATGCGCCGTCCTGTGTCTTCTCATGAAAACAGTTGTAACATACATTTTCTGTCATCG
>JAMPHH010000086.1 GCA_023663505.1 Muribaculum sp. | reverse complement strand
AGCGCGGCAAGCTTCTCCCGCCTTACCTTCAAGAGCTGATTGATATCCTGCTCCTTGACATTCTGTTGTACCTTTTCGTTCCGCCGTTCCTCTGCCACTATATCTACCTCTCGTTCTGTCACCTGCTCACAGGTATATTTACGTTACTAAGGAATTGTTAAAAATAATTTTAACAATTCCTGAAAATTGCTTCGCAATTTACCGGAACCAGAAATAACTTTTGCAAAGTTATTTCTGAACGGTTACTAATCAACAACCTCGCGGCATTCGCTTAGTTGCTCCTCTGAATCTCCAAAATCTTGTAAGCGCACACGCCCGCAGGAGTCTCCACCTCCACGGTGTCATTCACCTTCCTGCCAAGCAGCGCTTTCCCCACGGGGCTCTCGTTGGAGATCTTGCCTTTTAAGCTGTTTGCCTCGGTGGAGCCCACAATCTTATATTCCAGTTCCTCGCTGAATTCCAAATCCAAGATACGCACCTTGCAGCCAATATTGATCTTGTCCAGATCGACCTCGTCCTCGACCACGACTTCCGCATTCTTCAGGATTTTCTCCAGCTCCTCGATTCTCGCCTCGATATCCCTCTGCTCGTCCTTAGCCGCGTCATACTCGGCGTTCTCGGAGAGGTCTCCCTGCTCTCTCGCCTCCTTGATCTTCTGGGCCACCTCTTGGCGTTTTACCACCTTGAGCTCGTGCAGCTCGTCCTCATACTTTCTGAGTCCTTCGTAGGTCAAAATATTTTTCTTCTCCTGCATGACAATTCACCTTCCTGTTTGTAATTTTTATACTAAAATACGTCTCGTGATACCAATTCCCCCATCACGATAAGATAACATCCGTTACAATTCACACCCTAACCGATTCAGCAATCTCCTGTTCGATGTGCGCAAATTCATGCACGTTTTTATACATTATACAGGCACAGATTAATCTTTGCTTTCCGTTTTCTTCACTGTCAATTAACTTGCATATTATACTCGTTTTGTCCCCCAGTGTCAAGAAGGGACAGGAGATTTCCCATTTTCCCGCCAAATTCTTTTTAACGAAATATAGGTCACCCTCAGTCTGCGCGCCTTGATGCGCCGCTCCTTCTCGTACACGGACGCCATATCCAACCAAACGCTGCCCGCAGGCGGGTTAAAGACCGGAACGTGCCGCCCGTCGGAGAAGTCCAGTATATTCACAGGCTCGCTGTAACGGTGGTCAGGAATGCGCATCTGTCCATAGGTTCCCCCCACGGGAAGAAAATGCAGGGTCATAGCCAGTCCGTACTCCTGATAAAAATCCTCCGCAAAATCCTCCAATTGCTCCTGATACGTTAAATCGGGCGCAATCAACAGAAGGCTTTTCATCTGCGGCGCCAGCTCGCACAAAAGCTGCTGCAGGCACGGCGCGCTGCCCAGTACCACAAAATGATGATTGCGGGCAAACGGCAGAAGCCTTCTCACCCATTTGGGCTGCAGATAATCGTCGAACTCCCGCAAGGACAGAATCCCCCGCGCCCAACATTCCTGCGGCATTCCTTCCTCATAGCAGAGGAAATTGTCACCCATTTCGTCCAAAAAGGCATTCAACTCCTCCTCAAGCTCTATCCTCAGCTTCTTCTCCATATTGGCATGAAGCCTCGACTGTCTCCGCTCAAGGAATCGCTGCACAAGGCGCAGGAGGCTGCGGAACAGGAAGAATTTCTTCTTAGGCTGTGGCTGCGGGTGCTCCTTCACAGGCTCCCTGACAATCAACCGTATCAGTTGATAATCCTGCACCGGAAAGCGCTCTATCTGATAGCTGCAATTTGAGTTGTCTGCATGGTTGATGCCCTGCTTATCGCAGCGGCGGTAGCATAAATTAACAATCGTGTCCATGCTCCATTATATGTCAAGCGCGAAAAAATATTACACATGCCTCATTGCTCGCCGTAATCACAGCCGTCCCCAAAAATCCTCTCCACGCTCCCGACCAGCTGCTCCATGGTCTCCATGGCGTTGATCTCCCTGCGCAGCCGCGCCGAGCCGGGCATTCCCACCGTATACCATGACAGATGCTTTCGCATCTCCCTCACCCCGATATACTCCCCCTTATATTGGAGCTGCAGGGCGGCATGGCGCAATATCACCCGCTTTTTCTCGGCGTTGTCGGGGCGGGGAGGCAGTACGCCGTCCTCCAGAAAGCGTGTCACCTCGCGAAATATCCAAGGATTGCCCTGCGCAGCGCGCCCGATCAAAACGCCATCACACCCTGTCTGTGATAGCATCTGCTCCGCCCTCTGCGGGCTGTCCACATCTCCATTGCCAAGGACGGGGATCGATACCGCTTCCTTGACCTTAGCTATGATATCCCAGTCCGCCTGTCCGCTGTAATATTGCTCTCTTGTACGCCCGTGAACAGCCACCGCCGCCACGCCGCAGTCTTGGGCAATCTTGGCGATCTCCACCGCGTTCACGCTATCGTCGTTGAAGCCCTTGCGGATTTTCACCGTTACAGGCTTGCCCGTGGAGCTCACAAGCGCTCTCAAGATTCGCTCCACAAGCTTGGGCTCTCTCATCAGAGCGGAGCCTTCCCCGTTGTTGACTACCTTTGGCACCGGACAGCCCATGTTAAAGTCCAAAAAGGTATGCGCCCTGTCATCAATGCGCGCCGCCATTTGCCCCAGAATCTCAGGGTCGGAGCCAAAAAGCTGCAGGGAGACAGGTCCCTCGTCAGGGTGAATCTCCATAAGCCCCTCTGTATTTTTATTATTGTAATAGATTGCCTTGGCGCTGACCATCTCCATGCACACCATTCCCGCACCCTGCTCATGGCACAGCAGACGAAAAGGCAGGTCCGAGACGCCTGCCATGGGAGCCAAAATGATATTGTTGGGGAGTGTTATACCTCCGATTGTAAGCTGGGGCATTGTCGATTCCTCTATTTCACGTTTTTATCATAAATGATGCGCAATCCGTCAAGCGTCAGGGACGGGTCGTAGATATTGATAGCGCTTGTCTCGTCGGCGATCAACCTGCCAAGTCCTCCGGTGGCAACCACCTTCATGTTGGTCAGCCCGCTCTCCTCCCGCACCTTTTGGATAATGTATTCGGTCTGTCCGATCTGTCCGTACACCAGTCCCGCCTGCATACTGGAGATTGTCTCCTGCGCAAGAATTGATTTGGGCTTCTTGATCTCGATATCGGGCAGCTTGGCGGTCTGGGTCCAGAGAGCCTCTAAACTGATGCGGATTCCCGGGGCAGTGATACCCGCGGTGAAGCACCCGTCCTCCAGAATCAGATCATAGGTGGTTGCAGTGTTAAAATCCAGTACCAAAACAGGTCCGCCGTATTTCTCATAAGCCGCCACCGCGTCCGCGATACGGTCTGCGCCAATCGCTCTGGGGTCCTCCGTGGCGATACGGATTCCTGTCTTTACACCCGGTCCCACGATAAGGGGTTTTGCCTGTGTGTAACGCGTCAAAGCCCCCAGAAGGGAGTGCATCACGGCGGGCACCACGCTGGCAACGATAGAGCCCGCAAGCTCCTGCGGCTCGATCCCGTTTTGCCGCAGAAGCAATGTGATCAGAATCCCATATTCATCAGAGGTATGGGAGGTTCTGGTCATCAGTCGAAAGGTCGCCAGAAGCTTGTCCCTGTCATATACCCCAAAGGTCATATTGGTATTCCCCACGTCGATTACAAGTATCATATTTCCTCCTTTAGGATAAACACCCTGTAATAAAGACTCAGGGCTTCAAAAAGATCCTGCCGCTTGCGGCGGATCTCCCCGACGAGCAGCCCGCTTGAAATCTCATCATAATAGATATCGTCCTCCTCGGCGTCCGTCTCCATAGAGATCGTCCCGTCCTCCTCAAAGACAATGGTGAAGACCCCTCCCACCTCCTCCGTGAAAAGCACGCAGAGAATATGCAGCTCGTCCTTGATCGAGTCCGGAATCCTTGCAAACTGCTCGTTAAAATAATATTTCATGTCATAGGCGTTAGCGCCACAGAGCACAATCCTTTTATCATTATCCTTCATCATAGCTTCTATAATTATCCGTTCCCTCTATCCCTTTTTTGCATAACCCTCACTCACGGTGCACTCAGACATACCCATAAATGCCGCGCACGGACACCTCGCCCGCGAACACCCTTTGTACCGTGCCATCGGAAAGCTCCACGAGCAGCTCTCCCGTATCGGTGATCCCCTTGGCGATGCCCCGATATTCCCCCGCAGGGTCGAGCACACAGACCTCCCTGTCACGATTGACCAACCGCGCGTCATAAGAAGCCTTCAGGGGCGTCAGACTTCCCGCCGCCTCAAACGCCTCATAATCCCGCTCGAATGCCTTCATGATCGCCGCAAGGAGCCTGCATCGGTTCACTTCCCTTCCGCATACCTCGTCCAGACAGACTGCCTTCTCCGCAAGCTCAGGGGCAAAATCCTGCCGTCTTACATTGATTCCCGCCCCGATGACCACATGGCGGATATCGTCCTGCTCCACACTCATTTCCGTTAGAATGCCACACACCTTTTTGCCTTGAATCACGATATCATTGGGCCATTTGATGCCCACGGCAGGCTCTGTCTCCCCCGCACCCGCCGTCTCCTCCCCGATTGCGTCCGCCACGGCATGCGCCATCACCAGAGTCAGCATGGACGCCTTGGACGGGTGGAATGTGGGACGAAGCAGCAGGGTAAAATAAATATTGGTTCCCGCGGGACTGCTCCAGCTTCGTCCCCGCCTCCCACGCCCCTCCGTCTGCATATCCGTCACGATCAGCGCGCCATTGGTATCCCCTTCCTCCGCAAGCTGCCTTGCCTGCACATTGGTGGAGCTGATGCTATCATAAAAGTAGACCTTCTTGCCCGCCCAACGGGTCTGCATCCGACTGGAAAGCTCGCTTTGCGTGTAAATCTCACGAGTCAGCTCCGACTCAGGCTCCTCCACCAGAAGATATCCCTTTCTGGGCACGGCGTCAATCTTATGCCCCTCCTCCCGCAATTGTTCAATCGCCTTCCAAACAGCAGTTCGGGACACGCCAAACTGCTCGCACAGCTGCTGTCCCGACACATATTCCTTGCTCTCACGCAGGAGAGCCAGTATTTTTGCTTTCATTATTATACCCCTACTCGTGCTTTAGCACGTACTCTAATCAATATGTGAAATTTGTCTACAAGCTGCCACTAACCTTATCCCACGCAGCTCCAAAGGCTTACAGGGTTGCCGCCATCACTGCCTTAATGGTATGCATGCGGTTCTCCGCCTCCTCAAACACCAACGATTGTCCGGACTCAAACACCTCGTCCGTGACCTCCATCTCCGTGATGCCAAATCTCTCACCCATTTGGGCACCTATCTTGGTCTTGAGATCATGGAAGGCAGGCAGACAATGCATGAAGATTGCCTGCTTCCCCGCGTTGTCCATAACAGCCCTGTTGACCTGATAGGGAGACAGGTCGCGAATGCGCTCCTCCCAAACCTCGTCGGGCTCCCCCATGGACACCCATACGTCTGTGTACACCACGTCCACAGCCCTTGTGCCCTCCTTGATATCCTCCGTGAGAGTGATGCTCCCCCCCGTTTGGGCGGCAATCGCCTGACACTGCTCCACCAATGCCTTATCAGGAAAATATTTTGCCGAGGTACACGCGATAAAATGCATACCCATCTTGGCACATGCAACCATCAGGGAATTGCCCATGTTGTAGCGGGCGTCCCCCATATAGGCGAGCTTAATACCCTCGAGATGCCCGAAATGCTCCCTGATCGTAAGGAGGTCCGCCAACATCTGGGTGGGGTGAAATTCATTCGTAAGCCCGTTCCACACGGGAACCTTGGAATACTTTGCCAGCTCCTCTACGATGTCCTGTCCAAAACCGCGGTATTCGATCCCCTCGTACATGCTTGCCAGCACGCGGGCAGTATCGGCAATGCTCTCCTTCTTGCCGACCTGAGAGCCTGAGGAGTCCAAATACGTGCAGCCCATGCCCAAGTCATGAGCAGCCACCTCAAAAGAACATCTGGTTCGCGTACTGGTCTTTTCAAAAATCAATACCACATTCTTACCCCTCAGGGTATCCACGGGAATCCCCTTCTTCTTCTTGTCCTTCAGCTCCGCAGCCAAGTCGAGAAGATAGGTGATCTCCTCTGTGGTAAAATCCAGTAATTTCAAAAAGTCCCGTCCCTTTAAATCCATAGCGTACTTCCTCCCCTTATCATAACGCACAGGCTATTGTGTCTTGCCCGCCACGGTCTTAAGCGCCGCGCCGACACTTGCAATCCCCTGCAGGTCCGCAGGCAGCAGGATCGTGTTCGCCTTGCCGTCCGCAACCTTCTCGAAGGCCTCCAAGCTCTTGAGCTTGAGCACAGCCTCGTCAGCTCCCGCCTCACGGAGCATTTTGATACCGTCCGCATTCGCCTGCTGCACCTTCAGGATCGCCTCAGCTTCACCCTCCGCCTCACGGATCATCTTCTCCTTCTGTGCCTCGGCGCGCAGGATCGCGGACTGCTTCTCCGCCTCGGCGCGCAGGATTGCGGATTCCTTCTCACCCTCCGCCTCCAGAATACGTGCCTTCTTCTCACCTTCCGCACGGGTAACGGCTTCACGTCTCTCACGCTCCGCCTTCATCTGCTTCTCCATGGCATTCTGAATCTCGGCGGGAGGAATGATATTTTTCAACTCCACGCGGTTTACCTTGATTCCCCAAGGGTCTGTCGCGATATCCAACGCCGCGCGCATTTTGGTATTGATAATCTCGCGGGAGGTCAGGGTCTGATCGAGCTCCAGATCACCGATAATGTTACGCAGGGTGGTGGCTGTCAGATTCTCAATCGCCATCATGGGGTTCTCCACGCCATACGTGAACAGCTTAGGGTCTGTAATCTGGTAAAATACCACCGTGTCAATCCTCACGGAAGCGTTATCCTTGGTGATCACGGGCTGGGGCGGGAAATCGGCAACCTGCTCCTTCAGGTTCACCCTGCGCGCCACCTTGTCGATAAAGGGTACCATAACGTGGAAGCCCACCGACCAAGTACCCTGATACGCCCCCAGACGCTCCACCACATACGCCTGTGCCTGAGGTACGATTTTGAAACAACTGAAAAAGAACCAAATCAGAATGACAATGAAAATAAATAGAACAACGACAAGCTTCATATTACACCTCTTTCTGCGCAGCTCTCATGCCGCACTCATATATTTTTAGGTTGAAAAAATTTACACTCCCCCGTGAATCTTCTGCATCTGAGGGTCTTCGCGCACGATCAGCTTCACACCGCTGACCGCCACAACCTGCACAACGGTGCCCACCGCCATATGCTGTTCATCTGTCTCGCTCCTCGCGCTCCACTCCTGACCGCCCACAGTCACCTGTCCGATGCCCTGAAGGTTGTCAATCTCGCTGATGACAATCGCCTGCCGTCCCACCATGCTCTCCACATTGGTGCGTATCCGGTCCCTGTTAAAATATTTTAACGCAATCGGTCTGGTAAATACCATAAGCAGCAGGGAGATCACCAGAAAAACCAGTATTTGCAGCCAAACTGGTAAAGATAACGCCGCAAACACCACCGCGACCAGAGCGCCGCCCGCAAACCATATACTGGCAAGTCCAAGCGTCGCCACCTCCACGGCAATGGACACAATCAGGATCACAAGCCAGACAACCATCATTTCGTTCATATGAATGCACTCCTTTTTCCGTGATGATTCAAGTTTACTACAAAAAACCCAAAGGGGCAATGTATTTCTAAATTTTAAAAAATAAAATCGAAACAATTCAGCCCTCACACAGCGCGCTAAGCGCCGTATGGCTATGCCGTATGACAAAATCGGCGCATAATCTGATCTTGCCGATAAAACTATCTCAATCAGATTATGCACCGATTTAAAGCTTTTATTTCAATTGACCCAATAGTCCCGCATGATCAGCTTAGTAGAATACATGGTTGCCGATCACCAAGCCATCTCTGCCGTTGTTGCGGCGGAAATGTGTGAGGTCTCCCACATTGGACACACCCGAAAGAGCCTCCTCCGCAGCCTTGATGCAGCTTTCCTGTATCTTGCCGGACTCGTATCTTGCGTTTACCTTGCCGTTCATCGCGGGCGTAAACTGTCCGGAAGCATAGATTACACCGTGAATGCTGTTGGGATATGCGCCGCTTCTCACGCGGTTCATCACCACCGCGCCGACCGCAACCTGACCCTCGTAGCTCTCGCCGCCTGCCTCGCACTGGATCAACGCCGCCAAAAGCAATGTCGTGTCTGCGTCCGTGGTATATTCTCCATAGTTCACATGACGCTTTGCCTCGCGCTCAGCCGCTTCTCTCGCTTTGATCTCCTCAATGGTCTCTCCTGCGTCGATTTGGAAATCCACGCTCACGAATTCGCCTGACACATAGCCGTCCGAACCCTCGTAATCAATGCAGACCCATTCTCCGGTGCCATCGTCCAACACCTCCAACACCTCGCCCTTGGGAAGCAATGTGTATATCTCTGATTCTGCGTTGGGCTCCTTGCGCACGCGCAGGCTCTCCGCGTTTACCGTCGCGATCATTTTGCCCACGTCATTTGCCAGCTCCTCGGCATCTTCTCCGAAAAGAAGATATTCGTCAGAAACCCAACCGATAATATTGCCTGATTGAAGCTTCGTCCACCCGTCCTTGCGCTCAATGATCGTGCCGCCGCAGTCCTTATATAGTTTTCCTACCTTATCCGCTTCTTTGCTGGCTTCACTTCTCACGTTTACGGCGTCCCTGACATTCGCCATTACGAGCTTGGACTGTTCCTCAGTCTCCAAGGCAGCCGTATTCGCTTTGGTACTGTTTGACTCGGCAACTATGGACGACTCCAAGATCGCAGCCACGCCGCCATTCATTTCGTCTAAATAATTTCCGGTACTGCCAGCCTCCGCGGTAACATTCATTGCCATCACCATGACCGATGATAATACAAAACCTGTCAAGGTGCGGCGCAGTCTTCTGTTCTCCGCCATTTGTGTACCTCCTGCTCATTTCTTATTTCAATTAATAATCTTGCATAAATGCTTTCTGACAAAACAATCTTTCTTAATTAATTTCTTAATTTTTTGAAATTGTTTTTAAACATTTATTACAGAAACAATTCCACTTGTGACTAAATTGTTACAAAATTATTAATTTTATTAAGGTATTCATTAATATAGCAGAAGGTAACTCATTTGTCAAGCCATATAAATTATATTATATCTGTTATGTTTTATTGGGATACTATTCACGGTGCAACCGCGAGAGATTTTGGTGCGTATTCTGCATCAAAATCCGAGACAGAAGGCGCCAAAACGGGGTGTCCGGCTGGTTTGAACTGCTTCGGTATCGGTCGGCGGGAGTGAACAGGGAGGGTTTTCGCGGACTGGCTGCGGTTGGGGGTTTTCTAATAGTGCGGGGTTGGATATTGTAATTTGCGGGTCGGCTTTACGGCGCATCCGTGCGCCGTAAAGCCTGAATTGTGCGTCCATGCGCAATTCACTCTAGTGTACTGTACCGTTGATATTTAGCATAACTGCAGACCCAATTATTGGTCA
>JAMPHH010000085.1 GCA_023663505.1 Muribaculum sp. | reverse complement strand
TTGACACAAAGTTGCTTATGCGCAAAAGCAGCGCAGAAATGGGGATTAGATTGAAAAATCAAAGATTTTTCAATCGCGAATTTGTGCCTGCGCAATGCGTAAAAAACGCATGAAAGTTCGCGGGTTGCGGGAAGGCATGGTTATTAAAAATGGCGATACCTGTGAAATTGGAGGCATTCGAGGGTCCACTGGATCTGTTGCTTCACCTGATTGAGAAAAACAAAATAGATATCTATGATATCCCGATCGTGGAGATCACGGAGCAATATCTGGATTACATAAAGCAGATGGAGACCGATGACATGAACGTGATGAGCGAATTCCTTGTCATGGCGGCAACTCTGATCGACATCAAATGCCGTATGCTGCTTCCCAAGGAAGTGGACGAGGAGGGGGAGGAGCAGGACCCCAGAGCGGAATTGGTGCAAAAGCTGTTGGAGTACAAGATGTGCAAATATATGGCATACGAGCTTCGTGACAGGCAGGTGGACGCCGCACACAATCTTTACAGGAAGCAGCAGCTTCCCGAGGAGGTTGCGGCATACAGACAGCCCATCGATTACGAGGAGCTGATCGGTGATATGACGCTGAGCAGGCTTCATGAGATATTCAAGTCGATCGTGCGCAGGCAGGAGGATAAGATCGACCCGATCCGCAGTCAGTACGGGAAGATTGAGAAGGACGAGATCGACATGGATCTAAAGACCCTGTATGTGGAGGCGTATGCAAGGGAGCACAAGAGCTTCAGCTTCAGGAAGCTGTTGGAGAAGCAGAGGAGCAGGGCGGAGCTGATCGTGACCTTTCTGATCATTTTGGAAATGATGAAGACGGGCAGGATCTCTGTCAGTCAGGAGGATATCTTTGACGATATCATGATCACGTCGAATGTGGCGTGACGTAACGGTTCAACGGAATGCCGAGGTGTTGTCGTGAGACGAACGAGGCAGGGAAGTGTCAGGGCGGAAGGGAGTAAATATGGAGCGTATAGAGGCTGTTGCCGTGATAGAGGCTGTGCTGTTTACCATGGGTGAATCCGTGGAGGTGGGGAGACTTGCCGAGGTGATAGAGGAGGACGTCAAGACTACCAAGGAGCTCCTCGAGGAAATGGAGGAAAGATACAAGCAGGAGGATCGGGGGATCACTCTCACTTGGTTCGAGAACTCCGTGCAGCTTTGCACCAAGGCACAGATGTATGAGTATTTGATCAAGATCGCCAAGGCGCCCAGAAAGATGGCGCTTACGGACACGGTATTGGAGACACTTTCGATTATCGCATACAAACAGCCGGTCACAAGGGTGGAGGTTGAGAAGGTGCGAGGCGTGAGCTGTGACCATGCGATCAACAAGCTGTTGGAATATGATCTGATCACGGAGCTTGGAAGACTGGACGCGCCGGGACGTCCCCTTTTGTTCGGAACGACGGAGCAGTTCCTAAGATGCTTCGGGGTAAAGAGCTTGGAGGAGCTTCCCGAGGTCAATCCCGTGCAGATCGAGGAGTTTAAGGCGCAGGCGGAGGCAGAGATACAGCTCTCTCTCGACATATAATCATAAATCCCAAGACGGACCTCATATATATTAGCAAACCGCAGTGTGGAGGAAAGACAATGCGGAAAAACCATAGAGTACATATGGCGCGGCTGATAGGGGGTCTTTTTTGCGCCTTTTTGGTGATGAATGCCATGAGAGGGACTGTGCTGGCAGACGAGGTGCAGGGGCAGGAGCTTAGCCTTTACGCCACGGCTGCCGTGCTTTTGGACGCGGATTCGGGGAGGGTCCTGTACGAGAAGGAGGGGGATACTCCAATGGCTATGGCAAGCACCACCAAGATCATGACCTGTATTCTGGTACTGGAGCAGGGGAAGCTTGACGACATGGCGCAGGTGTCCGCCTATGCCGCTTCCATGCCCAAGGTCAAGCTTTACGCGAAGCAGGGGGAGGAATATCAGGTGAGGAGCCTACTGTTCTCCCTGATGCTCGAGTCCCACAATGACACCGCGGTGGTACTGGCGGAATATATCGGCAAACGGTATCTCTCGGAGGAGCTTGCGGGGAAAAACACGTCTGAATATACCGTGGAGGAGAGCAAGCAGGCGGTGAAGGCATTTGCGGGTCTGATGAATGCGAAGGCGGCGGAGCTGGGCTGTGAGAACACATGGTTTATCACGCCCAACGGACTGGACGCCACGGAGACCCTTGAGAACGCGGCAGGGGAGAGCGTGGAGCGGGAGCATTGCACAACCGCGGCGGAGCTTGCAAGGATCATGGCGTATTGTGTGAAGGAGTCCCCGGGGAGAGATGTGTTTCGCGAGATCACCCGCACACAGAGCTATTCCTTTTACGAGAACGGCAGGAACGTGACCTGTGTGAATCACAATGCGTTCCTCGGCATGATGGACGGCGCGTTCAGCGGGAAGACGGGATTTACCAACAAGGCGGGATATTGCTATGTGGGAGCGTTGGAGCGCGACGGTAAGACCTTGATCGTGGCGTTATTGGCATGTGGCTGGCCCAATAATAAAACCTATAAATGGAGTGACACGCGGGAATTGATGGAATACGGACTGGCGAATTACCAATACAGGGAATTCTTGGGGGAGGAGACGGCTTATGACGAGGGCCGCCTGAGGGCGCTGCCCGTGGAGGACGGTCAGACCTCTGTCCTCGGGGGGACGGCGCTTGTGGATCTGGAGATCATGGAGCGTCATGACGGGAGCGGCGGCCATGCGGACAATTCGCAGGAGGACGAGGAGTGCAAGGGACTGCTTCTCAGGGAGGACGAGGAGATCAAGGTGGAGTGTGAGCTCAGGAATAGCTTACAGGCTCCCGTGCTCTCGGGGACACCCGTGGGACAGATCTCTTACAGTGTGGACGGCAGGGTATACCTTACGGAGACGATCGTGACAAAGGGCGGTGTGGAGCGGGTGGAGCTTCCGTGGTGTGTGGAGCAGGTCTTCGGACGATTCTTGATTTTATAGTCATTTATCTCATATCTGTAACTTTTTGTAAAAAAAATGCAATTCGTTCTAGGCGAGTTGCTTTTTTTGTGGTATACTGTCATGGACAAAATATAGGGCGTAGTCCCTGCATCGCTTTGTTAAGATTTTTATTATTATAAATGGAGGGCTGAAAGCATGAGTACTACTTCAAAAGCGAGTCAAAGAATTACCGCTTTACTCGACGACAACAGTTTCGTTGAAATCGGCGGGCTTGTCACGGCAAGAGCGACTGACTTTAACATGAAACCGACTGAAACTCCTTCTGACGGGTGTATCACCGGCTATGGAGTGATCGATGGTAATCTTGTGTATGTCTACAGTCAGGATGCATCCGTGATGAACGGAACCATCGGGGAAATGCATGCGAAAAAGATTGCCAATCTCTATGATCTGGCAATGAAGACCGGAGCTCCCGTGATCGGGTTGGTGGATTGCGCGGGCGTGAGACTGCAGGAGGGGACGGACGCGCTTGCGGCATTTGGCACGATCTATGCCAAGCAGACCGCGGCCAGCGGCGTGATTCCCCAGATTACCGCAGTGCTCGGTTCCTGTGGGGGTGGCTTGGCGTTGTTCCCTACCCTGACGGATTTTACATTTATGGAGGAGAAGAACGCGAAGCTTTTTGTCAATGCGCCTAACGCGCTGGACGGCAATGTGATCACAAAGTGCGATTCCTCCTCTGCCGCGTTCCAGTCCGAGGAGAGCGGTATTGTGGACGTGGTGGCTGACGAGGCGACGATCATGACGCAGATTCGTGAGTTGATCGGATTCCTCCCCGCCAACAACGAGTCCTATGCGGGGGAGGATTGCAGCGACGACCTGAACCGCGTGAATCCTGAGATCGCGGGCTGCGTGGGAGATACCTCTATCGCATTGTCCATTTTGGCTGATAACAACAGATTCTTTGAGGTAAAGGCAAACTATGCGAAGCAGATGGTGACAGGCTTTATGCGGCTGAACGGCATGACCGTGGGCGCGGTGGCTAACCGCTGTGAGATCTGTGACGAGGAGGGTAAGGTGTCCGAAAAGATGGACGCGGTGCTCACCAAACAGGGCTGTGACAAGGCGGCGGATTTTGTGAATTTCTGTGATGCTTTTGGGATTCCGGTGCTGAGCCTGACCAACGTGAAGGGATATGAGGCTACCATGTGCTCCGAGAAGGGAATCGCCAAGGCAGCGGCAAGATTGACTTATGCCTTTGCGAGCGCGACGGTGCCCAAGGTGAACGTGATCATTGACAAGGCATACGGCACGGCTTTCGTGGCGATGAATTCCAAGGCGATCGGCGCGGACATCACGATGGCGTGGCCCGAGGCTCAGGTGGGCGCCATGGACAGCAAGCTGGCTGCCAAGATCATGTATGACGGTCAGGGTGCGGACGTGATCGACGAGAAGGCGGCGGAGTATGAGAAGGAGATCCTCAATGTCAACAATGCTGCCCGCAGGGGATATGTAGATCAGATTGTGAATGCTGCCGACACCAGAAAATATGTGATCGGCGCGTTCGAGATGCTGTTCACAAAGAGTGAAGACGGTCCTGTAAAGAAGCACGGCACTGTCTAGAAAGGGTGATTGCAAAGATGAAGAAATTTTTGGTTTTGACCTGTATGATTGCCTGTATCTTTGGGATGACTGCCTGCAGCGGCGACAAGGAGCTCACGGAGTATGAGCAGCAGAAGGTGAGTGCGGCGGAGAGCAAGGCGACGAACTTACTGATTCCCTATATCCAGTCCCTCTTATCCAATCCGGAGAATGTAGAGCTTTTGAAGGAATATACACCCGAGGAAGTGGAGTCGATCGTAAATGAAGATGTTCTTTACAGTACTGGTGGCAGCATGGGGTTTGAGGTGGACGGCAATGCCTTTATCAGCGCCTTGGATTCCTTTGCGGCTGCCTATGAGGAGATCGGCGGAACCGGTGAGGTCACGGGTGTGAAGGCAAAGATTGACGGCAAGCAGATCATTGTGAATGTCAGCGTTCAGGGACCCGTGAAGAATGCCACGGCTGAGATCGTGTTCACCAATGACAGGTTCCTGAAGCTGGAGGCGGCTTCCCTGAATCAGAATAGCACAATGAAGGATTCTATGCTCAAGGCTGTGTTGAACACATTGCTTGGCATGGGAACCGTGTTCGCGGTATTGATCCTGATCAGCCTGATCATCTCCTGCTTTGGCATCTTTTCCAAGATACCGGCGTCCACTGCCAAGGAAGATAGGGCGGCTGTGGCGAAGCCCGCAGCGCAGCCTGTGGTGCAGGCGAGCGAGGAGCTTTCTGACGATCTGGAACTCGTGGCTGTCATCGCGGCGGCTATCGCGGCGAGCGAGGGCGCGGCTTCCACAGATGGGTTTGTAGTGCGTTCTATCAAGAGACGCAGGGTATATTAGAATAAAAAAGACTTTTCAATCGGCAGTTTGTGTCTGTGTGCTGCTTGACACAAGGCTGCTTATGCATGAAAGCGGCGCAGAAATGGAGAAGAAAAAATGAAAAATTATACCATTACCGTAAATGGAAACGTATATGATGTAGTAGTAGAGGAGGGGGCGTCCACAGGAGCGCCCGTGGCGGCAAAGGCTCCTGCGGCTCCCAAGGCGGCGCCTCAGGCGGCTCCTGCGGCAGCGCCCAAGGCGTCCGGCGCGGCAGGCAGCGTGAAGATCGAGGCAGGCGCGGCAGGCAAGGTGTTTAAGCTGGAGGCAAGTGTCGGTCAGGCTGTAAAGAGAGGGGACGCGGTGGTGATCCTTGAGGCGATGAAGATGGAGATTCCTGTCGTGGCTCCTCAGGACGGCACGATTGCAAGTATCGACGTGGCGGTTGGCGATTCTGTTGAGGCTGGAGCTCTGCTGGCAACCATGAACTAAGCTTCATGACTTAGCACACAAAATAACAGGAGGTCAACAAATGGATTACATTGTGAATACACTGGACAATTTGATCCACCAGACAGCTTTTTTTAACTTGACTGTGGGAAATTATATCATGATTGCGGTGGCGTGTTTTTTCCTCTACTTAGCCATTAAGCATGAGTTTGAGCCCTTGCTCCTGACTCCCATTGCGTTCGGTATGCTGCTGGTAAATATCTATCCCGATATCATGATTGCGCCGGAGGACGCAGCCAATGGTGTCGGTGGGTTGCTGCATTATTTTTATCTGTTGGACGAGTGGGCGATCCTTCCCTCTCTGATATTTATGGGCGTGGGTGCCATGACGGACTTTGGTCCGCTAATCGCCAACCCTAAGAGCTTTCTGTTGGGGGCGGCGGCGCAGTTTGGTATCTTTACCGCTTACTTTGGCGCGATTGCGATGGGCTTCAACGACATGGCGGCAGCCGCGATCTCTATCATCGGCGGTGCGGACGGTCCTACCTCTATCTTCTTGGCAAGTAAGCTGGGACAGACGGCGATCATGGGACCTATCGCGGTGGCGGCGTACTCATACATGTCATTGGTTCCCATTATTCAGCCGCCCTTCATGAAGCTGTTTACCACGGAGAAGGAGCGCAAGATCAAGATGGGTCAGCTTCGTCCCGTGTCCAAGCTGGAAAAGATTCTTTTCCCCGTGATTGTTACCATTGTTGTAGGCTTGATTCTTCCCACCACGGTACCCTTGGTCGGTATGCTGATGCTCGGCAATCTGTTCAGAGAGTCCGGCGTGGTAAGACAACTGCAGGAGACGGCTTCCAATGCTTTGATGTATATCGTCGTGATCATGCTTGGTACTTCCGTTGGCGCGACCACGAGCGCGGAGGCATTCCTGAACTGGGATACGATCAAGATCGTTATCCTTGGCTTGGTGGCGTTTATCGTCGGCACCGTGGCGGGGGTATTGTTCGGCAAGCTGATGTGTTGGCTGACCAAGGGCAAGATCAATCCGCTGATCGGTTCTGCGGGCGTGTCCGCGGTGCCCATGGCTGCGCGTGTCTCACAGAAGGTGGGTGCGGAGGCTGATCCCACCAACTTCCTGCTGATGCACGCGATGGGACCCAACGTGGCGGGCGTTATCGGGACGGCGGTTGCAGCGGGAACATTTATGGCAATCTTTGGGGTATTTTGATCTGTTGGGATGGAAACGGGTAATGAATAAAATGTGAATTAGGAGGAATTTCGTAAATGTCAGAACAAGCTAAGAAACCGATTAAAATTACGGAAACGGTATTGCGTGACGCACATCAGTCCCTGATCGCGACCAGAATGCCTACCAGTCTGATGCTGCCCATTGTGGAGAAGATGGACAAGGTGGGATATCATTCCGTGGAGTGCTGGGGCGGCGCTACCTTTGACGCATCCCTGCGTTTCCTGAAGGAAGACCCTTGGGACAGACTCCGAAAGCTGCGTGACGGTTTTAAGAATACCAAGCTGCAGATGCTGTTCAGGGGACAGAATATTCTGGGTTACAGACCCTACGCGGACGACGTGGTGGACGCTTTTGTTGAGAAGTCTATCGCAAACGGTATTGATATCATTCGTATTTTTGACTGTTTGAATTACATGCCCAATCTGCAGGAGGCGGTGAATGCCACCAACAAGATCAAGAGCCGCGAGGGACGCGGACATGCGCAGGTTGCGTTGTCCTACACTCTGGGCGACGCCTACACATTGGAATATTGGGCGGATATGGCGAAAAAGATTGAGGAGATGGGCGCGGATTCTATCTGTATCAAGGATATGGCGGGGCTTCTGGTTCCTTACAGGGCGACGGAGTTGATCTCGGCTATGAAGGAGAATACCAAGCTTCCTATTCAGCTGCATACGCATTATACCTCCGGTGTCGCTTCCATGACTTATCTGAAGGCGGTTGAGGCAGGGGTAGACGTGATCGACACGGCGATGAGTCCTTTTGCAATGGGTACTTCTCAGCCTGCTACCGAGGTTATGGTTGAGACCTTCCGCGGTACACCTTATGATACGGGCTTTGATCAGGATCTGTTGGCGGAGATTGCGGATTACTTTGCTCCTTATAGAGAGGAGTGCTTAAAGAGCGGGCTTCTCAGCCCGAAGGTGTTGGGCGTGAATATCAAGACGCTGCTTTATCAGGTGCCCGGCGGTATGCTTTCCAACATGGTGAGCCAGCTCAAGGAGCAGAACGCAGAGGATAAGTACCGCGAGGTGCTGGAGGAGATTCCCAGAGTTCGTAAGGATCTGGGTGAGCCGCCCTTGGTTACGCCTTCCTCTCAGATCGTGGGTACTCAGGCGGTGTTCAACGTATTGATGGGCGAGAGATACAAGATGGCGACCAAGGAGACCAAGGCGGTGCTGCGCGGCGAGTATGGTCAGACGGTAAAGCCTATGAATCAGGAGGTTATCGACAAGGTAATCCCCGGGGAGAAACGTCTCACGGGACGCTTCGCTGACCAGATCGAGAACGAGATGGATAAGCTGGAGAGCGAAATGAAGGAATGGAAGCAGCAGGACGAGGACGTGTTGTCCTATGCGCTGTTCCCTCAGGTTGCGACGGATTTCTTCAAGTATCGTCAGGCGCAGCAGGAGAAGGTGGATATGACACAGGCGGATACCAAGAACGGGGCATATCCTGTATAAAATTGGCAAAACAGGTGCACAGGGGCGTAAAGATTGCGTTCCTGTGCATTTTGTTTCTGCGAGCAATGAGTCAGGTGTGTGCTTGCACGGAGGGGCGGCGGGAGAAGACTGGGAGGGTTTTGCGGACTGGCTGCGGTTGGGGGTTTTCTAATAGTGCGCGGGAAGTAGATTGCAATTTGCGGGTCGGCACTAAGGTGCATCCATGCACCGTAGTGCCTGAAATGCGCATCCGTGCGCATTTCACCCTAGGCTTCAAGCGCACTATAAGAAAACGCTCCAACCTTCGCCGAAGCCCGCAAAACCCTCCCAGTCTTCTCCCGCCTTGGTAGCGGTGCGAAGCAGTATGTGCGGCTTGTAAATTCTGAAATAACCATTTGATGGAGATGCTAGGGAATGTGGTATGATGGATTTGTGAATGGTTGTTTTTTATGGAGAAAAATGTGATGGAAAGTTTAAAAAGGATATTATTTTTTGATTTAGATGGCACTTTGCTGAGAGATGATAAAACGTTATCACGATATACTTTAGAGGTTGTTTCTAAATGTAAAGAGCGAGGCTTCTTAATTGGTATTTCTACATCTAGAGGCGAGTTAAACTGTCTGAAATTTTTAGGGGAACTGAAGCCGGACATTCTAATATCCAGTGGCGGGGCATTAGTACGGGCAGACGGAAAAACGATTTACGTATCTTCTTTTTCAGCGGCAGAAACAAAAAAGTTTATTGAGACAGCGAGAAATATATGCGGCTTGGATCGTGAAATTACGGTTGACACATTAGATGCACATTATTGGAATTATAAAGTGAATCCGAAGGAACAGGATAGAAGCTGGGGTGATAGCATATATACGGATTTTTTGGATTTTAATCGCGAGGCTTTGAAGATATGTGTTGAAATACCCGAATGCAGCTTAGCGCAGAAATTAAGCGAATGTTTTCCTGAGCTTGACAGTCAGCGTTTTTCAGACGGCGATTGGTACAAATATACGAAAAGCGGGATTACAAAGGAAAAGGCAATTATGGCAGTATGTGAAGAATACCATATAGATGTCTCGGAAATTATTGCTTTTGGAGATGATTATGCAGATATAGGTATGTTGAAGCTGTGTGGCATTGGTGTAGCGATGGGGAATGCCATACAAGAGGTAAAGGATGCTGCCGATGCCATAACACTTTCAAATGAGGAGGATGGCGTAGCTGCCTATTTGGAAAAATGGATCATTTGAAAAATATGTATGAACAGACAAAGTATGCCATCAAACAAAAGATAAATGAACTGTTTGCAGATGATTGTTCGGGGCATGATTATTGGCATAGCCTGAGAGTCTTGGATACCGCAGAAAAAATTGCAAAAACAGAAAAGTGTGACGAATACATAGTGATGATTGCTGCTTTGCTGCATGATACGGATGATATAAAGATATTTGGAACAAAGAATTACGAAAATGCCCGACAGATTATGGCAGACTGCCATCTTACGGCGGATATCA
>JAMPHH010000084.1 GCA_023663505.1 Muribaculum sp. | reverse complement strand
GGAGATATAGCCATTGACTTAAAAGATGATGAATTCCGCCTCAGTATCATGCTGATGATGGAATGACGAAATAAACCCTCTCATGTCGGGAAAACAGTCTGACATGAGAGGGTTTATTATGCACGAACGCAAAGTGAGGATATGTTTGTGTGTTGCAAAAGACTATCCGAGCGCACCCGCGAACCCGAGCAGCCTTGCGAAACGAGGCGCTCGTGGTTTAGGTTCACAGCAAAAAAAGGTCGGTTCACCACATATCCGTTTATTTTGTGGAATGAAGCTCCGAAACAATATTTGAGAACAGGCGGAAAGAACGAAAAAGCGTGAGGAATATGCTCGGACTTACCATAGGGATATGGGCGGTTCCGAGTGACAGAGAAGCCGCCAGTGAAAAGTCAATACAAGGAGGAATTGGAAAATGACAATTAACGGAATCAATGGAGCAAACACACAAATGGGACAGATGGGAATGAATCAGGCAGCGGATTCTTACAGCCGAAGCCTTCAGAACCAGATTTCCAACGCACAGAAGCAGCTGCAGGAGCTTTCTTCTAATGAGGATATGACGTTAGAGGACAAAATGAAGAAACGGCAGGAAATACAGCAGCAGATCAGCGACTTGAATGTGCAGCTAAGACAGCATCAGATGGAGCAGCGCAGAGCCGCCATGAACAACTCGGCAAAGGATTCTTCTATGGACGATTTGCTTGGCGGGACAAGAAGCAGAAAAGCAGGGAATAAGGGCAGCGGGATCTCACAGGCGAGCATGACGGCAATAATTTCCGCAGATAATTCCATGAAGCTTGCGCAAACACAGGGCAGCGTTGCCACAAGAATGGAGGGCAGAGCAGGGGTTCTGGAATCTGAAATTAAGCTTGATGGAGCCAGAGGCGATAATACACAGAAAAAGGAGGAAGAGCTTGCCGATGTTAAGCAGAAGGCACAGGCAGCGGCGACCTCGCAGATTTCTACCTTGGCAGATGCAAGCAGGACAATGGAGAAGGCTGCACAGGAGGACAGTAAGGCGGAAAAAGCAGACGACAGGACAGAAAAAGCAGATGACAAGACGAAAAAGGCAGACATCAAGACGCCAAAAACAGACGGTAAGACGAAAAAGGCAGACATCAAGACGCAAAAAGCAGACGACAAGGACACAAAAACCGCAGGCGTAAACGAAAAAGATGCATTCCAAGAAAACGGTACAGACGAGAATGTGTCCGACGCAGATGCGCAGAAGGAAACGCTATCAGGCTCGGAGGGCGTAAATACACAATCGGACATTTCCGTTTCAGAGGGTGCCGCAGCCGTAACCGCAACACCACAGCCGACAGCCTATGTGTCGGTGGACATTCGTTTATAGAGGGTACGAGCTTGGCAACAGCTTTAACAACCACTGATAAAAAGGGTGCATAGATTTTCGTTTTCTATGCACCCTGTCTGAATAGGAAGCCCTATGGACTTTTTGTGCAGAAAATAGTCGTTTGGTGCGTTTGCGGTTGTGAACCGAGGGGACTGTGCCGACATATTCTGTGAAGACATGCTGTTGGAGGAATTGAAAATGGGTGTTAGCGGAATCAGACAGAATCATTTGCAAAATGGCATCAAGCTTGACAGAGAATATGCAAAATCGCAGTCACAGGTAGTCCAAAATACGGACAGAAAGGTATTTCGACAGGATACGCTAGAGATTTCTCAAATATCGAAAGAGCGGGAAGCCTTCATGTATAGGATCAACCATACGGTCGATCATTCGGTTATATTATTTGGCAATGAATTAGCCGAAACATTAAAAGAGGTCAGAGAAGAAACAGGGCAGTATGGTTACTCTGAGGTTGTGAATGCCTGCGGGCTGACTTATGCAAGGCTTTATTCGGATATTGAGCGACGCTATGAAAATGGGCAGGAGCAATGGTATGACCAGATGGGGACACCGTTGACAAAGGAAGACGAGATTGAATGGCTGAATATGCAGTATGAGAGCCAAGTGGCGTGGCATAAAGCCTGTGCAAGAGTGGCGCTCCAAGGACAGGTCAGCATGGGAAATATTTCCAATATGACCTCAAAGGAAATATCAGGGGTAATTGAAGAACTGGAGGACAGCCTCTATCAGGCGAAGGACGCATATATGAAGCAGCATCGGGAAAACAAACAGGGCGGAAATACTCTTACTTTGCAGAATTATATGCTTGGGAATAGCCGAATGTATGAAATACTGAACAGACTGGGCAATTTGGAGTGGAATCATGGCTAATGCAGTCGATGATTTATTCTTGCGAACAATGAGTTAAGTCAATACAATTGACTTTGTGTCGGTGTTTGCACAAGCATAAATCCAATAAAATTGGATTGACTGGAGTGATGGGAAAAGGCTATAACAAATCATTTTCAATGATTAATGGTTATAGTCTTTTTTGTTACTGTAATTACCGCATGAAATGCAAAAGGTTTAAATTTTTTATAGTATTGTGTATTCGTGTGTGGTACAATAAGTCCATATTCAAGCAGGAAACGGCCGAATGGCCATCATTACCATGATTGTGGAGCAATCATGGTAGGATATTTATATGAAATATGATTTAGAAGGAGGGTGTTCCATGGATAATGAAGAAATCATAGTAACTAACAAAACTTATTGGAATGAGCATGCAGACTTATGGTTTGGCACAACAGCTTTGCCTGTATATGGGGTTCGTTTTCCGAAGGAAGATGATTTGCATTTATTTGGTAATGTTGCCGATAAGAAAATGTTAGAAATATGCTGTGGAAGCGGACATTCTTTAAAGTACAATGCCGACAGGGGTGCAGGTGAACTATGGGGCGTTGATTTATCACAGAAACAGTTGGACAATGCGGCTAAGCTATTAAAGGAAAATGGTTATTCGGCGAATTTGATATGTGCAAAAATGGAAGATGAATTGAATGTACCCAAAGAATACTTTGATTATGTTTACTCTATATATGGAATCGGTTGGACAACAGACCTGCAGGGCACATTCAATAAAATAGCAAGCTATTTGAAGAAAGACGGTATTTTTATTTTTAGCTGGCATCACACTTTAAATTATTGTATAGCATGGTCATGCGATGAGAGAAAAGATGTTTTGGTTGATAATAAATTAGTTTTAACCAAAAGCTATTATGATGAAACATACTTCAAAATGCCTGTGCATGACAGTGAGATTGTTTTATGTAACAGAAAAATATCCACATATATTAACGCACTGGCGAAAGCAGGCTTTATGGTTGAGCAATTTATAGAAGAAACAGATAGTGATTCACTTAAGGCAGAGGGTGATATTGATATGAAAACGCAAAAAGCGAAGATGATGCCGCTTTCATTTTGTATAAAGGCACGCAAAATATAAATTGAGCAGGAGATTAAAATAGATGAAACCAATAGGAAATCTAATTTTATCAATTATGTGGATCGTTATAGCGTTATTATGTTTCTGGATAAAAAATACGGCAATGGGATTAATGTGGTTATGTGCGGGTATATTTTTTTTAGTTATATTCTTGGTAAGAAGAAACGGATAGATTTTTATTTGTCTAGCTAATCATTGTCATAATCACAACAAAAACCAGTGTCAGGACACATAGAAAATGAAAACTCTATGTGTCCCTTTTGTATGTAAAGCAAAGCTTGAAAATGGATTTTCGTGTCATATTTTGAAAATTTCCAATATATATTCGCGTAATTTAGTGTAAAAATCAAAGAAAATAAGGTTGATTTTTACACGAATATTTGTTATGCCGTGAGTACCATTATCAAAAGGAGAAGGCAAAGCTAAGTGCCGCCGCATTTTGCATTTAAGCAGGGCGTGTAGAAATGCAAAAACTGCCATAAATCCGAGCAGACAAAAACTGTACATATTCTCACACTTGTGATAAAATAATGCCACGAAGTATTTTGGCGGAGCGCTGTCAGTCGGGTGGTCACACGCCTGCCGCGCTGACATAGAAAGGTGTGAATTCTTATGAGAATTGAACGTGTGGACGATAAGACGGTAAAATGCTTTCTTTCCAATGAGGAGCTTGAGGAATATGAGATTGATTATAAGGACTTTGTCCTGCGCAGCGACAAGGCGAGACAGGTGGTGCATGACATAATCGAGCAGGCGATGGAGCAGGTGGGTTATAAGCCCCCGAAGTTTGCCTTTGATATGCAGATCATGATGCTGCCGGATCAGGGGCTGCTCCTGACCTTCTCGGAGAGCGATTCTTCGGTGATTCCCAATGCGCAGCAGATTCTGGAATATTTGAAGGAGATGAAGCAAAACCTGCAGAGAACGAAGGAGCAGCTAGGCATCACGGACGGCGAGGACTCCGGAAGCAATCAGGGGAAATGCGCTTCAGGCACTCAGGAGGACGCTCAGGCTGCAAGACCCTCTCAGGCGATTTTTGTGTTTGAGGGACTGAGTCAGGTGATGTCCTATGCGATGGCGCTTCCCACTAATCTACGGGTTAAGAGCACTCTGTATGAGATGGACGGATTGTATTATCTCTATATCCAAAGGGGCAGCGCTTCCTATGAGAGATATTCCCGTCTGTGTATTCAGGCATTGGAGTTCGGGCAGCTTCACGGAGCGGACGATATGCAATTGATCCCCATGCAGGAGCATGGCGAGTGCCTGATAGCGGAGAAGGCTTTGCAGAAGCTGCGGGGATAATCAAGGCATTCATGAGGTTCACAAGAAATACATAAATAATCATTGACTAATTTACACAAAAGAGGGGTGTGCCATGTACGAATGTCCTAATTGTAACGGGAATATGAAATTCGATATTCCGAGTCAGATGCTCTTGTGCGATTATTGCGGCACACAGATGAAGCCCGATGATTTTCAGAAGGAGTCGGACGCAGATGAAATCATGGTGAATGTGTTCACCTGTCCGCAGTGCGGTGGTGAGCTGATCAGCAATGATACCACGGCGGCTACCTTCTGCAGCTTCTGCGGCAGCTCTACCATTTTGAGCAGCCGTATCAGCAAGGAGAAGCGTCCCGGCTATATCATTCCTTTCCAAAAGACTAAGGAGGACTGCAGGAAGGCTTACGGAGAGATGGTGCGCAGGGCGTACTTTGCACCCGATGAGTTTAAGGACGAGGAGAGCATCTCGCGTTTTCGCAGTATCTATATGCCCTATTGGGTTTATTCCTTTGAAAAAAGTGAGCATGTGTCCTTTCAGGGCAGTGATAGCAGTCGTGAGGGCGATTATATAATTAAGCGTAATTATATCTTGGAATGTGATGTGGAGGCGAAGTACAAGGGGATCACCTTTGATGCGGCGGCTTCCTTTTCTGATGACCTGAGCAATGCGATTGCGCCATTTGAATGGCGTGATGCGAGACCCTTTACCCCTGCGTATCTCAGCGGATTCTATGCGGATACCGATGACGTGGGTTCCCAAGCCTATATAGAGGACGTGCGTGCCATGGTCACACAGGGAATGTGTGCGCAGATAAAGAAGGAATCAGAGTTTAGGAGATATTCATTAGGGAGCGATTTGTCTGACGCCATGGAGCCGGAGACCGTGCAGGAGGAGCTTGCCATGCTTCCGGTGTGGTTCCTGACCTATCGGAGAGGGGACAGGGTCAGCTATGCGGTGGTGAACGGGCAGACGGGCAAGGTTTCGGGAGATATCCCCGTGGATAAGAAAAAGTATCTGTTGGGTTCCCTTTTGTTGGCGCTTCCGATTTTTCTGGTGTTGAATCTGTTGGTCAGCATGAAGGCAAATATAATGCTGTGCATCACGGCGATTCTGGCGGTGATATGCTGTATCGTTTCCATCAGACAAAAGAATGCCCTGCTGGCTCGGGAAACGGGAGAGTCGGACAGGGGGAGATGGTATCCCCGAAATGCGGACGGCTCCTATGACGCCGAGCATGAGACGGCGGGTATGTCTCATGCTTCCCGAGCCAAGCAGAAGGCGGGCGGGGCAAATACTGCCAAGCTTGGTAAAGGCTTGAGAATCATTTGGAATGGCTCTGGACCAATTCTTCTTAATATTCTTAAAATTGCCACAGTACTCTTTTTCTTTGTCGGGTTTAGGTTTTTAGAGCAAGATCTATATGCGGCTATAATATTTACGTGTTTTTTCATGGTGGTTGTATTTTTAACTGTCGTGATGACTGTGAAGGATAAGATTTCTTCCGCTCCCCGCAGGAGGCGCAAAAGGCGCAAGATGCCGGTTAGGAAGATGTTGGGCGCAAGCGTGAAACCGTTGATTGGACTGGTCTTGGCAGTCATCGTGCTATTGATCAAGCCTGTGTCGGACTTGTATTATTATGGAGCCGCCTTGGTGGTCATGGGATTGGCGGTATGGGACATTCTGGGAATGATAGAGCGGTATAATCTTCTGGCGACCAGAGAGCTTCCCCAATTCCACAAGAGAGGAGGGGAGGAGTATGAGAGATAGATTCTGTGCTTTGTTTTCCCTGATTCTGTGTCTGCTGATGCTCGGTCAGCCCATGTGCGTGCAGGCGGCTGCGGAGTCCGCTGAGGATATGGAGGCTTGGTGGAATGTTTATCATAACGAAGCTACCGGATATGATGTGGTGCTGCTTGACATAGCCGCTCTGCTCTCCGAGGCGGAGAAGGATATGTTGGTGGAGCAGGTATCGGAGATTACCGCTTATGGAAATGTGGCGTTCGTGTCATTAAGTGAGAACTCAGGCTCTGCGAGTGGTTTTGCGGATAGCTGTTACGAGGCGCTTTTTTCTACGGAGAGCGGAATACTTTTCCTGATTGACATGGACAATAGGGAGATTTATATTTATTGTGACGGTGAGATTTACCGAACCATTACAAAGAGCTATGCGGAGACTATCACGGACAATGTGTATACCTATGCGTCAAAGGGGCAGTATTATCAGTGTGCTTCCAAGGCTTTTGAGCAGGCGTATACATTGTTGGAGGGCGGTTGGATTGCCCGACCCATGAAGTATATCTGTAATGCGCTTTTGGCGTTGATTGCGGCGCTGCTTTTTAATTATTATTTGGTAGAAGTGAATTCGGGGCTGAAAAAAACAGAGGAGAAGGAGCTTTTTGCCAATTCATTGGGGTATTTTTCAAGCGTAAAACACATGGCGCATTTCCAGAATTCCGAGCGCATCTATTCGCCTCAGAGCTCCGGCGGCAGCAGCGGCGGAGGCGGTGGTGGCGGAGGAGGTGGCGGCGGTCACAGCGGAGGAGGTGGCGGTCACAGCTTCTAGTGCGTAGAGCGTTTGTCCATAGAGTCGTAACTGTGTGGCGGACGTATACGCCAAGTGTGTGGTTATGAGCGATTAGGTATATCTTTGCGGAAAACAGGTCATGTTAATCCTGAAGCATACAGAGGCTGCGCTGTCAGGAGAAACCCTTTGTGTGCGGCTGCGTTACAGCTTGGCTGAGGGCTGAGGTGCTTTGTTAAAACGGCGGGGTGGGAAGCGACATGACCTTTCGGAAAATATTGGTTAGGAGTATCAAGCTGGCGGTTGGGGCGGTGATTTCCATGGCGTTGGCAAGGAGCCTTGGACTGCGGTATTCTTCCACGGCGGGCACGATCACGGTGCTCAGTATCGGGAATACGAAGCGGGAGACTCTGCGCAGCGCGCGCAACAGGGGCTTGGCGTATCTGTGTACGCTTGTGTTGGCGGCGTTTTGGTTTACGCTGTTGGGATATGGTCTGGCTGCCTTTGCCATGTATCTTTTGTGCTTTGCCCTGCTGTGTCAGTGGGCGGGGTGGAATGAAGCGATCTCAATGAATGCGGTGTTGGTGACGCATTTTCTCGCGGAGGGCAATATGGCTCCCGGGACACTCTGGAATGAGACCACGCTTTTTTTGATTGGCGCGTGTATGGGAATCCTCGCAAATCTTCATTTGCGCCCGAAGGGGGAGGAATTCGACAGACTGGCGGGCGAGGCGGATTCCGAGATCAAGAAAATACTGCGGCATTTGTCCCTGTTGCTGCGGGAGGACTCCGAAGAATCAGCGGATATTAGCTTTGAAAGACTGGACAATGCGCTGACGGCGGCGAGGGATTGCGCGGCAGTCAATCTCAAGAACACCTTTTTCCAAAAAGAAAATTACGAGATGGACTATATCACCATGCGCAGGCAGCAGTCCAATGTGTTGCGCGGTATTTATGAGAATATCCAAAGTATTCAATATCTGCCCGCGCAGGCGGGTCTGGTGGCGGGGCTGCTTGTGGAGATTGAGCAGGATTACAACCGCAATAACCATGTGGAAGGGCTTCTAGGACAGCTTACGGAGCTGCTGCGTGAGGTGAAGGCGCAGGAGCTTCCCGCGAGCAGGGAGGAGTTCGAGGCGAGGGCGATTTTATTTTATATCATCATGCAGCTTGAGAATCTGTTGGAAATCAAGCGCAGGTTTATGAGGAAATCAAAATAAATTTGGAGGAATCAGGGCGGTATGGCAGTTGATTCCTGCGAGCAATGAGTCAAGTGCCATGCTTGCATGAGCATTTGGCGAATGCCGCGAGGGTCAACAACCCCGCTACTCTGCAGCGTTGCAAGCTTGATGCCCCGTTGCTTGCAGCGGGGTTGTTGACTATAGCTAATCAACTGCCACATATCCGGTATCGGAAACGAGCTGTTGTCCCTGCGGACCAATCATCCACTCAAGAAACGGTTCAATGGTGTTTTTGGCTTTCATCCGGTCGGTTGTGGTAATGGCATAGAGCTGTGTCGTGTATGGATATTCTCCGGAGCGAATTGTTTCGGTATCCGGATAAACGCCATCTACGGCAAGCAGCCTAATGCCCGAAACATCTTCGCCTGAATTCATCATCATAATTGTGGTATAATAACGGAAACTGTAGCCTAAGGCGGATGTGCTGTTTTCATAGCTTGCTATTCTGCTTACAACACCGCTCATAGTTGGTTCTTCTGTCTGCAGAGGCTCTTTTAAAGGCGTATCGCCCATAAAATATTCCATCATGGTCTGGGAACCGGAATTTTCAGGACGCTGAAAAGCAAGAATTTTCAGATTCTTACCACCGACCTTACGCCAATTCTTAATTCTACCGGAGTAAATATCGCGGAGCTGCTCAGAGCTTAAGCTGTACACCGGATTGTTCTCGTTTACAAAGAAAACAAATGCTTCTTTCCCGATTGGAGTTAGTTTCAGCTCCACACCGACATCTTTCGCCATTTGTAACTGTGCTTCCGAAGGGCGCGCACCGAAGAAAATATCAATGTCTCCGTACAACAGGTCTTCATAAGCATAGATGGTGTTTTGAAAATGAATCGGCATGACGGCATCGGAATCGGATTCCTGTGCCTGCTCCTGAATTTCGGCAATACTTGCGTAACAGGCATTGGCAAAGGCGGAATAAACGGGATAGGCGGCCTCCGCTCCATCTAGGATGGGCATTTCCAGCGGGTCGGTGATGCTGAAAGCAGCAGGTTCCTGCAGCGTAACTAAAATATTATCTTCATTTGTTACGTCGTAGGGGTGCAAATCAATACTGGAATAGCCTCCGGCATAATAATGGAAATTATAGGAAGGATGCGCTGAGGTTACGACATTTTCGTTTTCCTTAAAAAGCTTGAATTCACTTAGGGAATAGGCGAAGATAACGATAACAAGAACCGCTGCTGCTCTCTTTTTGTGATAAAAAATCTGCTTTCGTGGCTCACCTGTTTTTTTCACAGAGATCCACTCTCCAAGTATGAGACCCAGAATCAGAACGGCGTCGTAGAGCAGGTTCCAGAGCAGTGCGGAATGCCACTGGCTGCATCCGGGTATCCGTATATCATTGATAAAGCCAAATATATGAAGCGTCACTAATCCGATAAGGAGTCTTGTTGATGAACCGGTGGAATTGGCTAGATTACAGATTCCCATACAGAACAAATACCAGATAAGCAGCGTAAGCATAGGTGAATAAAGTTCCGCTCTGGCGGACGGTTTATGAGGATTGGCTTTGGTGAACATATATCCATAGCCGCACATAACCCAAAAGCAGAAAAGTAATAGAAGCGGCGTTATTACAGTGGTTTGGAAAAAACTATAGAAAAAAAGTGGGGGCAAACCTGTCATCAGTGCTGTAATGATTAATGTCAGTAAAGAATAATCCATACGAAATACCTCTTCCAGACTCGTAAAGTCGTGCTTTTGCGTCAACTCTTTATAGTATTGTAACCATTTTATGATGTATAGTCAATTGCTAACTTGTCTAGAAGATAGGTTATGAAGTGTGAATTTTGCGATGGTAATTTGGATTTGGAGGCGGGCGTTTCCAATGGAGAGCTATAGGGACAGCTACGAATGGCTTGGAGACAGCTTGGATTATTTTTACCAATCCGTTCAGCGGGCAGATGCCGAGTATACCTACTTGGCAGCGAATATGGCGCTGACCGAGAGGTATCTG
>JAMPHH010000083.1 GCA_023663505.1 Muribaculum sp. | reverse complement strand
ATAAGTCTATAGCCTGTTCTGACTGGCTATAAACTTATTATACGAGGGGGATATGCCGTAAAAATTAAAATAACTAAATGGTTTGCTGAACAAAATATAAAATGCGTTTTCAACGATGGCAAGGGTCGATAATATTTAACAGATACACAATTCCGAAAAGATAGTGCATAATAGTAGTGGAGAATAAAGGAATCAAGAAGGTGAGGAAGCATGGAAAATAAAGCAAAAAATATACAAAACAGCCCCGAGGAGCAGGAATTCTTGGAAAAATATGACATCACCAAATTTGAGAGACCCTCCATTGCGGCGGATATTGCGGCGTTCTCGATTTTGGGGGAGGGAGAGAACCATAATTTTAGAAAGCTGCCGGAGAAAGCCTTGAAGCTATTGTTGATCCGGAGGGCTTCCTATCCCTACAAGGACTGTTGGGCGCTGCCGGGAGGGTTCTGCAAGCCGGGCGAGGACGTTGCGGACACGGCAAGGCGGGAGCTGTACGAGGAGACCAATATCGACAATGCCGACCTGCGGCTTGTGGGAATCTTCGGGGAGGAGGGGAGAGACCCCAGAGGGTGGATTATCTCCAATACCTATCTGGCGTTGATGAACGGGGAAAAGTGCAGTCTGCGGGCGGACACGGACGCTTGGGCGGCGGAATGGTTCTCTGTGGGAATTGAGAAGGAGATACTGCAAAAGGAGTGTACCAAGGCGAGTGCAAGGATAGAGACACTGTATAGCCTGAGTTTGGAGTGCGGGGATTCCGATGTCACGCTTTCCGCGATGGTCAAGGAGGATAAAAGGTTTCAGGATTTTCATGAGAGGGTTCGGTATGAGATCATGAACAGTGAGGGGCTTGCGTTTGATCACGCGAAGATTATATTGCATGCCCTGCTCTCGCTTCAAAGGCTCGCGGAGGAGGATGTGAAGGCGGTCTTTCACTTTCTGCCTGAGCGATTCACCCTGACGGAGCTTCAAAACGCGATGGAGCTCGCACAGGGCAGGAAGCTCTTGACTGCCAATTTCCGAAGAAAGATAGCGGATTACGTGGTGGAGACGGAAAAGTTGTCAAAGGGGGCGGGACACAGACCTGCCAAGCTCTTTGAGCGGAACGTGGAAGCTTTTTATCAGGGAGGATGCGATGGATAATAATGTAATGGATCACAGTACAAGTCAACTTATGAAGGAGCTTAGATTTACACGGATCATTTGTATTATTTCCTCTGTGCTGACGTTCTGTCTGTTGGTAGGCGGGGTTTTTCTGTACGGCAAAGTGCAGAAGCTGGCAGAGACATGTGAGCCCGCGTTAGAGAAGATGTCCGATGTGGACGTGGATAGCCTGAACGAGACCTTGGACAATGTGAATGCTTCTTTGGAAAGCATGGATTGGGAGCGGGTGGCAGATGTGTTGGACGATCTTGATGTAGATGCTCTCAACTCCGTGATAGAAGGGCTTGACACAGAGGAGCTTACCGAGGCTTTGCAGAACTTGAATGCCATGGTGGAGAAGATAAAAGAACTCAACGATAAAGTGAGCTCGTTTGGATCTATGTTCAGTGGGATATTTAACCGGAACTGATGAGCGGATTTATTGGTGCAGTCTATCAGACTGCGATATTTGGGGGGATAATGATGATAAAATTAGTACCAGAGAAAAAAGGAACTTTCCTGCGTGCGTCCCTGTCCGATGTCTGTAACTTTTCCTGTGAGTATTGTGCAAAGGATATGGGAATGGAGAATCATACGCCCAAGTGTATGAAGGCAGACTTATTAAATGCGGACGCCTATATCCGGAATCTGGAAAGGATCGCGGCGCACGGATTTGAGATGATATCCTTCACGGGCGGAGAACCGCTGCTTTGCAAGGATTTTGCCCGAATTGCAGAGGCGGCAAGACGGCTGTTCGGGGTCGTGGAAATTACAACCAACGGCTCAAGGCTGTCAGAGCATATGGAAACGCTCCGGAAATACGTAGATGTATTGAAGATATCTGTTGACGCAGTAGATGATGATCTGCGAGTAAAGATTACCCGCTGCGCCGACGCCAAGGATACTCTGCAGGTTGTGGAGACCTGCTGTAAATCGAACATAGCACAGATCGGGCTGAATTTTGTCTACATGAGACAAAACGCGGAAGAGCTGCCCCGACTGATCGCGTTTGTAAAGGAACTGAACCGGAAGTATCATGCCGATATCTATATCAGCGTTTTGGACTTATACTATTCCAAAGAAAACGATGAGTTCTGGCGGGAGCAGTTCGTCAATCTGAAGGAACTGAGACGGTCCTTGGAAGCCAAAGGCATCACGGTTCACCGAAGACTGAGAGTCGGCTGCGATTCCTATTACTGCATCTGGGACGGAGTCAGGGTCAATATGAAGGACAGCATGTCCTGTACGCACAGAAGCGAAATGTGTCGGGAATGTGAGGGTTATTGTCAGGAAGGTATCTACAGCCTGAAGCATTCTGCAAGTGGGTGGCTTAGCGTCTGCCCTTCCAACGATGTGAAGCTCGGCGTCTTGCTTAAGGAAGATGACGCAGAACAACAGATTGATCGGTTTGTGGATATTTTGAACTGCCTTACAAGAATTCCGGATACCGGGTGGATTTTTATGGAAAAGAACGGACTGCGCGGTCTGCCGCATTTGATGAAACCTCAAGTCAGAGAATGTCTTGATCTTTATCATAATATTAAGAAGCGGGCGAGAGCATACTGTGAGGAACACGGGTTTCTGGAGTTTGATACGCCCGTGCTCACAAAATATGCGGGAGAACCGTATAATCCAACCTTTTCCGTCTCGGTGGAAGAAAACATGATGCATCTTGCCGATTCGCCACAGGTGTACAAAATGCTTCTGATGCTTTACGGTTATGACAGATACTATCAGTTTGCGCATTGCTTCCGGCCGATCGCACACGAAAATGCTTCGAATACTCATTTGCAGGAATTTGTACAGCTTGATCTGGAGCTGCATGTGGATTCTCTCGACGAGCTGATGGAGACCGCAAGAGAACTGCTTCGATCTATCTGTGGAGACACGCCGTTTGAACTGATTCCGCGCCTGATGTTAACGACCGGCAAAAAGGGCGTTCATGGAGGTATTATGCCGGAACATCATATCTTTGCAAAGCCTGAAAATCTGAACGTCGGCGAGAATCAGTCGCTTCCGGAATCGGTGGAGCTGCTTCAGGTAAGGACAGAATCCTTTGATATTGTATTGAACGGTATGGAAGTGGGTGGCGGTGATATGCGAATTATAGATGTGACCTTGCAGGAATCCATGATGGACCTTTTTCAGGTGGATAAAAGAGTATACAGGGATTATCTGCAAGCACTCGGGCATTATCACGGCAGTCCATTCGGCGGATTTGCGATTGGTCTTGAAAGGCTTGTCATGGCCATGACTGGAGTGACGGACATCAGAGCAACAACCGCCTTTGATATCATGGAATCATGTTGACATTTCCGCCAAAACATTGCATAATTAGATACTGGAAAGGCTGATAGGAATATTGTTATGCTGAACGTATTTATTTGTGCTGAACTCTTTGCAATTGTTGTTATATTTATCGCTCTGGCACTGTTGATCGCAGATGACAGCGGCGCGAGGGAGCAGAAGCTGATGGGGTATTTCCTGTGCGGCTCCCTGATACAGAACGTGGGCTATTTTCTGGAATTGACGGCGTCTACTCGTGAGACGGCAATCATGTCTGCCAAAATGCAATATCTTGGCTCTACGTTTGTCCCGCTGTGTTATTGTTGGTTTATTTTTTATTATTGCTATGTGAAGCCGCCAATAAAGATCTTGTATGCGTTGGGGGTGGTTGATTTTGCGCTGTTGGCGACTATTTTCTCACTTGACTGGCATAAGCTTTATTATAAGCGAATCGAGTGGCTGATGGCGGAGGACGGACATTATTATCTGAGTCTGGAGTATGGCCCCGCGTATTTCGTGTTTCTTGTAGTGGGCTGTGTCGTACCTTATTGTATGACGCTTTATGCGCTGTCCTTTACCAGAGGGCGCAAGGATAACAGGAAATACAAGACGATCATGTGCCTCTCAATCCTTCCCGTGTTGGCTCTCTTGGCTTATGCGTGTAAGCTGACGCGAGGGTTTGACATGACTCCGTCGGTGATGGGGCTGGTGCTCTCTCTGGTGGTTATCCTGATCTGGCGGCAGAGAACCTATGATTTCCGGTGGATGGCGTCGGAGGCGTTACTGGAGAGTATGAGCGACGGCGTGATCGCTTTGGATATGCAGAATCGAATCCTGAATTTTAATCGGGCGGCGGAGGGAATCTTTCCGAAGCTTGGCGTTCACAGAATGGGTGATCTCATTGCTGATGTCGAGGGCTTTCCCGTGGGGCTGCTTGAGGAGAACGCAGGCGGGGAGTTTGACCTGAACGAGAGACATTACGAGTGTCACACGAGGGTGATCTTGGACAAAAACAATCAGCCGCAGGGAAATGTCATGCTGCTGTTGGACGTCACGGACACGAGGAATTATATCGAGGAGATCAAGCGCGTGCGGGAGCAGGCGGAGCGCGCGAATATGGCAAAGAGCGAATTTCTTGCCAATATGTCCCATGAGATTCGCACCCCGATGAACGCTATAATAGGCTTGAGCGATATCATCATCGAGGAGAGCACGGGGAGAAAGATGTATACATATGCCTGTGATATCAAGTCGGCGTCCCAGAATCTTCTCGCCATCATCAATGACATTTTGGACTTGTCCAAGGTGGAGGCGGGCAAGATGGAGCTGGTGCTGTCGGAGTACCATGTGAAGGCTGTTGTAGATGAAGTGGTACATATGATGGATATCGCAGCGTCCCAGAGGGGGCTCCTGATGAAATACGAGTATGACACGGGCATACCCAGTCGGTATTATGGGGACGAGGGGCGGATTAAGCAGATATTGATCAACCTGTTGAATAATGCCGTGAAATTCACCAAGGAGGGGTATGTCAAGATCAGCGTGGGCGGCAGGGAAGGTCGGACACAGGACGAGGAGCTGTTGGTATTTCGTGTGGAGGACACGGGCTGTGGCATCAGGGATGAGGACAGGGAGAAGATATTCGAGAACTTTCAGCAGGTTGACTCTAACAGAAACCGCAGTGTCGAGGGGACGGGGCTTGGGCTTTCGATTACCAAGCGTCTGGTTCAGCTCATGGAGGGGGATATCTCGCTTGAGAGTGTCTACGGGGAGGGGACGACATTTATCGTGACGATCCCGCAGAGAATCGTGGACAGACGCACCATAGAGGAGATGCCTGTCAACCCTGTCGCCATGGAGGAGAAGCCGGAGCTTTTCACCACCCCCGATGTGAAGGTGTTGGTGGTAGATGACAATCTGGTCAACAGAAAGGTAGCGGGAAGGTTCCTGGATACCTATGGATTTGAGCTGGCGGAGGCGGCAAGCGGCTTTGAGGCGATTGAGCTGGTCAAAAATACGCGGTATGACATTATCTTCATGGATCATATGATGCCGGAGATGGACGGAATCGAGACCGTTCGGAATATTCGCAGGGATTGCGGCGAGAACGGAACGAGCCCTATTATCATAGCGTTGACAGCCAATGCCATGGAGGGGGTTCGGGAGATGTTCATCAAGAACGGCTTTCAGGACTTCCTGAGCAAGCCCTTGGACAGAAAGCGTTTAAACGAAGCCTTGCTTAAATGGATTCCTGAGGAGCGCAGGAAAGCACCCAAGCCGCAGGGCGACGGGCAGGCGGAGGAGGAAGGAGGTGGATTGTGGGATATCCGTATCGAGGGGATTGACATGGACGCCGTAATTAAGCATCAGTCAGGCTCGGCGGAGGAATATGCGGAGCTGTTAAGTCTGTATGCTATGGATGGCGGGCGCAAGCTCCCGCTGTTAAGGACGCTCTTTGATGCAAGGGATTACAAAAATTACGGAATCGAGATGCACGCCTTAAAGAGCGCGTCGGCAAACGTGGGGGCGATGAGTCTCTCGACGGCAGCGAGGGCGCATGAGGAGGCGGCAAACCGCGAAGATGAAGCGTTTATCGCGGGGCATTTTGAGGAGCTGATCGCGGCTTATGAGGGACAGCTTAAGGCGATTCGAGATTTTCTGGACGCAAGGGAGGGAAATGCCGAGACTGAGCAGTCCCTTCCCGAGATAGACCGAATGACCCTTGCGGTCAACCTGCGGGAGGCGTTGGAGAGCTTGGAGAGCTTCCGTTCCAAGGAGTGCGCCGCCAAGGTGGAGGAGTCGCTGCGGCATCATCTTGACGAGGACACGCGATCGGGGCTTAAGGAGGTTCAGGAGTTGTTGAAGCTGTACGAGGATTCCAAGGCAGAAAATATGCTCAAAAACCTCATAAACACCCTTGAAGAAAAATAGTTGTATGGTATAATTAAATTGTGTGCGTTGTTTATAAGGGCAGCAGGAATGGGGGGATAAAATGGCGACGATATTGGCGGTGGACGACAGTCCGATCAATCTGGCGACGATCGAGCAGAAATTAAAGGACAGCTACGAGGTAGTTCCCGTAAATTCCGGATCTCGGGCTTTGAAGTATCTCAAGTCGGAGAAGAAGCCTGATCTGATCCTTCTGGATATCAGGATGGCGGAGATGGACGGAATCGAGACCTTGAAGGAGATTCGGGCGACGAGCGTCGGGGCGGACATTCCCGTGATCATGCTCACGTCCCAAAATGACAAGGGAACGATTGTGGAATGCCAGAAATTGGGAGCCTGCGATTATGTGCTGAAACCCTTTGATTCAGCGGATCTGCATGATAGAATCCAACGTGCCATGCAGAAGGCAAAAGAGGATTCAAACGATTGACAAAAAAAAGTAAATGGTTTATCATAAGATAGTATATTAGGACTCAAAGAACGTAGGAATGCGCTGCCTTGAGTACGTAGGAGGCAAAAGAAAGTGATTACCGATAGTGAATTTCAACGTATAGTAATGTACATGCAGAAAAATTACGGCATAGACCTGAGCCAAAAAAGAGTCTTGGTGAGCGGTCGATTAGAGAATTATCTTGCCCGTAACGGTTATGCGAATTATGACGAGTATATGGCAAAGGTGGAGAAGAACCCCAACGGGCCGGAGGCGACGGACATTGTCAATGTTCTGACCACCAACCATACATACTTTATGCGCGAGAGCGCACATTTCGATTACTTGGCGCAGGTCGTGCTGCCTTGGGCAAAGGCGAAGGCGGCGCGCGACAGGGATCTGCGCGTGTGGTGCGGCGCGTCATCGACAGGGGAGGAGCCTTACACCCTCGCGATGGTGCTGATGGACTTTTTCGGACTGGAGCACAAGTCATGGGATACCAGAGTCTTGGCGACAGATGTGTCCACCAGAGTGTTGGAGCATGCCACAAAGGGCGTCTATCTCAAGGAACAGGTGGAACCCCTGCCCGCGAAGTGGAAGCAGCGGTATTTCAAGCAGATAAGCGCTGAGGAATACACGGTGAAGGATGAGCTGAAGAAGGAAGTGATCTTCAGGCAGTTCAACCTGATGAATCCCTTCCCGTTCAAGAGAAAGTTCCATGTGGTCTTTCTGAGGAATGTGATGATTTATTTCCCCAATGACGTGAAGATGCAGCTTATTAAGAAGATTTATGATTATATGGAGCCGGGCGGCTATCTGTTTATAGGCACCACAGAGGGTTTGGATCGGCATAACAATCCGTTCGAATATGTACAGCCATCAATTTATAGAAAGCAGGGTAGCTGATATATGAGACCAATCAGAGTGTTAGTTGTAGACGACTCCTTGATGTTTCGCAATATGCTTGTGAAGGGATTGGATTCCGACCCCAATATCGAGGTGGTGGCTCAGGCGGGGGACGCCTATGAAGCCAGAGATGCCATTGTCAAATATAAGCCGGACGTCATGACGCTTGACGTGGAGCTGCCGAGAATGAGCGGCATAGAGTTTTTGAGAAGACTGATGCCTCAGTATCCGCTTCCCGTTGTCATGATCAGCTCTTTAAACGGCAAGGTTTTTGACGCTTTGGAGGCAGGGGCGGTTGATTTTGTCAACAAGCCCAGTAATATGAATCAGGCGCAGCTCAATAATTTCCTGACACAGGAGCTCGCGACGAAGGTTAAGATCGCGTCCACGGCGAAGGTCGGGAAGCTCAAGCGTGTGGACGCCGACCCTATGATGAGCCATGCCAACGTGGTTGGCAAGGACCGGCTCGTTGCCATCGGCGCTTCCACGGGAGGGACGGAGGCAATCTTTGAGGTCGTGAGCAGATTTAAGCGTGATATTCCGGGTGTTGTCATTGTGCAGCACATGCCGCCCGGATTTACCAAGATGTATGCAGACCGCCTGAACAATCAGTGTGAGGTGGCGGTGAAGGAGGCACAGACCGGCGACAGGGTGCTGCCGGGACAGGTGTTGATCGCACCGGGTGACATGCAGATGCGTCTCGTCAAGGTGAACGGGGTGTATCAGGTGGAATGCAAGGGAAATGAGAGAGTAAACGGGCATTGTCCTTCCGTGGATGTATTGTTTAATTCCGTGGCGAAGGTCGCAGGCAAGAATGCGATTGGAGTGATTCTGACGGGTATGGGCGGAGACGGAGCCAAGGGGCTTCTGGAGATGCGCAATGCGGGCGCCCAGACCATCGGACAGGACGAGGCGACCTGCGTGGTCTATGGAATGCCCAAGGTTGCCTTTGACATCGGGGCAGTAGAGTATAAGATGAACCTGACGGCGATAGCAGGCAAGGTATACAGCCTGTTGAGCAAATAGATTGTGAGAAAGGAGCGAGGTGCGGATGAAAATTTTATTGGCAGAGGATGATTTCGCCAGCCGGAAGTTTATGGATAAACAACTGTCGCGTTACGGTGAATGTGATGTGATGGTGGACGGCGAAGAAGCTGTGGATGCCTTTATGATGGCCTTGGATGATGAACCATACGATCTGGCGTGTCTGGACGTGATGATGCCCGTTATGGATGGGTATCAGGTTCTAAAAGCAATCCGTGACATAGAGGCGCAAAAGGGCATACCCAAGAGCAAGCGTGTGAAAGTCATTATGACCACTGCGCTCAATGACGAGCGCAATGTGAAGATGGCGTTCGAACTCGGCTGCGAAGCTTATGCGGGGAAACCTATCGATATGGAAAAGTTTGAAAAGGTATTGAAGAAGCTGGAGCTGATTTAACCGTCAGAGAAATCCTTTAGAATGGAGGAATTATGGCAGAAGAATTTAACACAGACAGTATGCTTTCCATGTTTTTGTATGAGAGCTATCAAGGTCTGGAAAAGCTGGAAGGCATTATTTTGGAAAAACAAGATGCAGATTGCTTTGACGATTCCGATATCAATGAGATTTTCCGTATCATGCACACCATCAAGGGTTCATCTGCAGTTTTGATGTATGAGAATATCAAGACTGCATCCCACAAGCTGGAGGATGTATTCTACTACCTGCGCGAGTCCCATCCGGAAAATGTTCCTCACATGGAGCTGGTGGAAAAGGTACTTGCGGTATCGGATTTCATCACGGGTGAGCTCGACAAGATCAAGGCGGGCGAAGCCCCGGATGGCGATGAGAAAGAGCTGGTAGCAGATTTGGATGAGTTCTTGGGTGAGCTCAAGGGCGAGATCAAGAAGCAAGGCATCAGGCTTCCCAAGGCGAATAAGCAGGAGGAGCCGACACAGTTCTACATTACGCCTGTGGCGGAGGAGGACAGTCATTTTTACCGGATCGTGATCCATTATCGGAGCGATACCCAGATGAGCAATATCCGCGCTTACAGCGCGACCTACGCGCTGAAGGAGGTGGCGGAGGATCTGCTCTACACGCCTGAGGACATTCTTTCCAACGAGGCAAGCGGTGACAGTATTCTTGCAGAAGGCTTCCACATGCTGCTGCAGACCAAGGCTTCCAAGGACGAGGTGATGGAGCTGATTGACAGCTCCGAGGCGGAGACAATTGATTTTAATGAGATCAATAATACGGAGTACGGCAAGGCACTGGTGGAGTTTGGACGCGAGGCGCCGCCTGTCGTCATCAATCTGGGTGATGAAAAGGGCGAGAAGAAGGAAGAAAAGCAGCAGGCGCCCATTGCGCCCGGCGACTATGTGGTGAAGTCCAAGGAGACAGGAAAGGGCAAGACCATCGCCAAGAATATGGCGAAGCAGCAGGCAGTTATCAGCGTGAACGTGGAGAAGATGGACGCTCTGATGGATATGATCGGAGAGCTGGTGATCGCGGAGGCGACGGTGCTGCAGAATCCGGATCTGAAGGTTCCGGGACTGGATCTCACCAATTTCCAGAAGGCCGCGGCGCAGTTGAGCAAGAACACCACGGAGCTGCAGGACGTTATCATGTCCATGCGTATGATGCCCCTTACCAACGTGTTCCAGAAGATGCGGCGTATCGTCTTTGATGTTTCCAGAAAGCTGGGCAAGGACATTGAGTTCGAGGTCATCGGGGAGAACACGGAGGTGGATAAGAACATTATCGAGCACATCTCCGACCCGCTGATGCATCTTGTGAGAAACTCGGTGGATCACGGTATTGAGGATGATCCGACAATGCGCACGGCCAACGGAAAGCCTGCGAAGGGTAAGATTACCTTGGAGGCGAAGAACGAGGGCGGTAAGGTATATATCAGCGTCAGGGACGACGGCAAGGGACTGAATAGAGAAAAGCTTTATAACAAGGCGTTTGAGAATGGGCTGATCGGCGACAAGGCGATAACAGAGTTCTCGGATAAGGATATTTTCAAGTTCATTACACTGCCCGGTTTTTCCACCAAGGAGGTGGTCACGGAATACTCCGGACGTGGTGTGGGAATGGACGTTGTGGTCAAGAATATCCAGTCCATCGGAGGACGTCTTGATATTGACAGCGTTGAGGGACAGGGCTCGGAGATGACTTTGGTCATACCGCTGACCCTTGCGATTATCAGCGGCATTGTGATACAGGTAGGCGAGG
>JAMPHH010000082.1 GCA_023663505.1 Muribaculum sp. | reverse complement strand
AGGAAGGGGCGGGGAGGTATGTGCAGATGGGAGCAGCTCAAGGGCAGCGGAATGATGAGCTTGAGGAGCAAAAGCCAGACAAGCTTGGGGGACAAGAGAACGGCAGGGCTGGGAATCGAAGTGGACATTCAGGGAAAGCAAGGATAAGGGAAGACGCCCTCGAAACGCATAACAGATACAGGGACATTAAGAAACATCTCAGGGAAGGCGGCAGCTTCTCCGTGGTGGCGATAGAGAACCAGAGCGATACCGACTTCACGATGCCATGGCGAATCATGATGTATGACAGCTTGGAGTACGAGAGGCAGCTTCGGGAGATCGAGAACGTCAAGAGACAGTCGCTTGACCGGACGAAGAAAAACAGCCACCAAGAGATTTGTTTTGGGAAGGGGGACAGACTGCACCCCGTTTACACAATCTGTCTCTATCATGGAACGAAGCCGTGGGAGGGACCCAAGAGTCTTGGGGACATGATGGAATTCGGGACCAACGAGAAGCTGCGGGAGGAGTTGTTTCACGATTACCGAATGAGTCTGGTATGCGTGGAAGACCTAAAGGAGCTGTCCGTGTTCCGTACAGACCTGCGCCTGCTGCTCGCCGCCCTCGGCACCCGCAGGGACAAGGAAGCGATGAAGGAGCTATACCGGAGCGAGGACTTTGCAGACATATCCGCAGAGACAGCGAGGACGATAGCAATCATGACGGACAACACACAGATACTAAAGAAACTGGACGAACAAAACGAGGAAGGAGAGATCAATATGTGTCAGGCATGGGACGAGATTCAAGAGGAATGGAGAGAAGAAGGCAGAGCGGAAGGAAGATCGGAAGGCAGAGCAGAAGGTAGAGAGGAAGGCAGAGCAGAAGGCAGAGCAGAAGGTAGAGCAGAAGGTAGAGAGGAAGGCAGAGCAGAAGGTAGAGAGGAAGGGCGTAAAGAGGGGAAGGCAGAAGAAAGAAAAGAAGGTATCCGAATTTTCATCTTAGATAATATAGAGGAGGGCAAGTCTGGAGAGACAATCGTGGAAAAGCTCTGCAGAAGATTCGCATTAGACGTGGGTTCCGCTCAAGCATACTACAATACATATGGCGCAAATGTGTAAAATGCCAGAATAATTACGCATGTTATGGTAATGCATATAATGGCGATATGTTCCGGAATTAATTTTGCTGGCGAAAAGCATAGTATGCGTGGAAGACCTAAAGGAGCTGTCCGTGTTCCATACAGACCTGCGTCTGCTGCTTGCCGCCCTCGGCACCCGCAGGGACAAGGAAGCGATGAAGGAGCTATACCGGAGCGAGGACTTTGCAGACATATCCGCAGAGACAGCGAGGACGATAGCAATCATGACGGACAACACACAGATACTAAAGAAACTGGACGAACAAAACGAGGAAGGAGAAATCAATATGTGTCAGGCATGGGACGAAATTCAAGAAGAATGGAGAGAAGAAGGCAGAGCAGAAGGAAGAGCAGAAGGAAGAGCAGAAGGAAGAGCAGAAGGAAGAGCAGAGGGAAGAGAAGAAGGCAGAGCAGAAGGAAGAGCGGAAGGTAGAGCAGAAGGTCGGAAAGAGGGGAAGGCAGAAGAAAGAAAAGAAGGCATCCGAATTTTCATCCTAGACAATATAGAGGAGGGCAAGTCAGGGGAGACGATTGTGGAGAAGCTATGCAGAAGATTTGCGTTAGATGTGGGCTCTGCTCAAGCATACTACAATACATACGGTGTCAGAGTGTAGGGTATTAGAAATTAATTACAGACGTTATAATAACATGTGTGATAATATGCGTGACAGCAATTTATTCTGACATATTTCTTGACAAGCGGGCTCGGGGGGGTAATATGGGATATGACTGGCGAGTACCGCGTCCGGACATCGAATCAGGCGGGCTTTGACATGCCTGCCAGATATTTCCATAGGGTTTTATTGAAGTTTATTCAGGAAATGATTGACAGACAAGGATACTCGGTAGTATAGTATAGAAGTATTTCTGACAAAAACAACCAATAAAGTGAGAGGAGGACTAGTTATGAAAAGTAACAAAAAGCTGTTAGTGCGCGGCAAGAGATTCCTTGCGTGGCTGCTGGCAGTAGCTATGGTAACAGGGACGTTGCCGGCATCCGTTGCAAGCGCAGCAGAGCTTCCTGCTGTGAACACAGAGGATGTTTCGGTTCTGCCTGTTGACGAAATCAGCGCAGACGATGCCGCTACAACTGGCGACATTGCAGCGAGCGACGTTTCGGAAAATGATGTCACCGATAACGATGTGGCAGCACAGGTCGCGGAGGTTGATGACCTGACGGACGCCACTGTTGAGGAGGCAGACAAGGAAATAATGGCTGAGGGCGATACCGCGACAACACCTTCATCTAAGGCAGTTGTGGAGTGGGATGCCGACGAGCTGGCAGAAGCGGTGAAGGATGCAGACTTTACCTATGATTATGTGGCAAAGCAGGCAGAGGCCGCTTATAAGGCAAAATCAGATGCTGCTTACACCAGTCTGGAAAATTCTGTAAATGGTGTTGTGACAGTGAAGGCAGGCGGCAAGGAAGTGTCTGCTACTCCCACATATGCATGGCAGCAGAACGGTGCGGCTGTGACAGGCAAGCCTACGGCTGTTGGCAAATACCAGCTCGTGGCTACCGTAGCTGCAGGGGAGGGCTTCACTGCGTCCGATCCTACAACAGTGCTCAGCTTGGAGATTAAGCAGGCAGAGGTTGAGATTTCATCAAGCACTGGCTGGACATTCCGCGCGGGCATTACCGTGGATGAGGTGAAGACAAATGTTACTAAGGGCTTAACGTTCTCCGTGAATGGAGCGACCATCGCACAGGGCGATATCACTACCGGTGTGGATATATCTGTAAAAGAGGCATATACCGATGCTGTGCAGGCTGATACCACTGTCCTGCAGAAGAATCAGGATTATTGTGTTGACGTCACAGTTACCTTGAAGGAGGCTGCTTCTTATAAGGTTGGCGAGAGCCGTTTCAACCTAATCTTAAAGCCTCAGACAGCGACTGAGATTCAGGTGACCTATACGGACGCAGCGACTGCACAGGCTAAGGGCAAGGTGTATGACGGCAATCCCTTGGTGTACACAACCTCTGAGGGGGGGCTTGATTCTGCTGCGGCAGGATTTACCGCCAAGGTGATGTATGACAAGGACGACGATGGTAAATGTGAGACAGAGCTTACAGGTGCAGTAATCAATGGCACATGGCGTGATGCCGATAAGAAGTCTCTGGCTGGTGATCCCGTGCATGCAGGAGTATATTATTATCTGCTTACATACTCCGATGAGAACGGCACATATGAATATGCAAGTGAGTATATCAGAGTTGAGATTGAGCCCGCCAAGATTATGGTGGTTCCCGAGCTTCCTTCGGATTATAAGGTGTATGATGGCATGTACGTGTCCAAAATTCTGGAGCAGGTGGATTATAAGGTATACCCTGTGACGGCAAACGGCGGACGCGGCGAAGCGATGTCGATTGACAAGAATTACTTCTGGGGCGCTTATGACAAGTACACGGAAGATAGTGATAGCGGTTATGGCGCAAATCAATTCTACGAGCCCTTGTTTGAGGTTCAGAGGGGCGTGACGGTAAACGGCGTTCAGACGTGGGAGTCTTACGAAGATGATGTTATCGTATGGCAGGAGGAGCAAACTGTAAAAAATCCTGACAATGGAGCAATAAGCACTACTACGGTTATGTATAACTATAGAATTGTGTTCACGGGTAATAAGGGTGTCTATGGTAATAACGACGATGCAATAGACATCAATGAGTCTCAAGGCGACTATACCGTGAGCAATTCTCTGTCAGTGAGAGAGGCTGCGGACAATGTGTTCAATATCACTCGTTCGACGGCTACGAAGGTGACCATCAATGTAGACGATATCTGCGAGAACGGCGCAGGTAAGACCTATGACAACCCCATCGAGAGACCATATAAGGGCTACAAGTCCGGTGAGGGTTATAAGAGTATTTATAAGACAAGAGACGAGTACAAGAAGGCTAAGGTAGAGAATGGTTCCGGTACTCTCAGCTATGATTGGTATTATTTACCAGTATCCCAGTCCAATGTCCCCATTGCGCTTGACAAGGACGGAAAGGTTGTTATCGACGAGGATGCTTGGGTTGAAAATTATGACGTTGAAGATTCTTACGGTAGCTGGAATAATGATGTAGAGAATTATTGCTCTCCTTACAACGCAGGCGTATACCGCTTGAAGGTTTCCTATAATGATTCCTCAAAGGCAACCTATGCTGACCCTGTGTACTTGTATTATGTGATTCGCCCCCAGAGTGCAAAGGTGGAGATTATAGGCAATCCTGTGATTTATGCTGATGGTATGAACACAGCAAGAGATCTGCTTGGAAGTCTGCAGAACGAGAATCCCGATGACAAGTCTACTTATGTGGAGCTGAAGGGATATCGCGTGAATGCGACGGCTAAGAACGCCGTGACCCCCTTCGAGCTTAAGGAGGGTGAGGTAGACCCTGTACAGACTCTGGTTGAGAAATACTTTAATACCAAAAAAACAAACGGAGATTATAGTTATCGTTATAGCTACTTCTGTGTAGAGCGTTTGCAGAAGGAGACCGATACATGGGAAGAGGTTAGCCTTAGCGATGTATTGAGCAAGGATGATACTTACAGAATAAGTTTTGACCGTGAGTATTATAATAGTCTTTATACAAGTCATGATTCCGAGTATGTGAAGGAGGATAAGACGGTATATTACACCATCTGCGCAAATACTTCATATAGCTTCGGTTTGCAGTTGGATAAGTGCAATCAGGTTTTGGATAAGGAGTTCTATGAGAACGTGCCTGCGAAGGTGGCAGTCACACCCAGTGCAGCTACGCCAATCACGATTGACACCAGCGCTTTTGAGGGTTATGAGAAGCCTTATGACGGTAAGGCTTTGGACTTGAACGCGTTGAGGGATAAGCTCAAGATAACTGCAATGGTGAACGGTACAGAGACAGATATCACCGCTGAGGTGAAGCCTCTGTTGAAGTATGTGCTTTATGATAGTAGTGACTATGAAACACTTACAGGTAATAATGTAACTGACGAGGTAGATGCTAATCATAATGCGGTAAATGCTGTTCATGCGGGCAGCTATACAGTTGATATTATCTTTGAGGCAAATGAGAAGTATCAGCAAAACAAGGATACTACTGTTAGTGGCTTTGTAATCAACCAGAAAGAGATTTCTGTGGACTTCGAGTTGAAGGATGAGATCAAAGCAGGCGTATACTTTAATGGCTCTATTGGTTATAATGCTGATCAGACAATTGCGAATGAGATTCTCAAGAGCGACAACGTTGAGAATGTATACACGTTTACAATTTCTGAGCCTGCAGTAAAGGTTGACGCTGTAATGGACGGCGAGACCGAGGTGAGACCTGCCGTGGACGAGACCGACGTGGCGAAGCTTGTCGGCAAGCCTCATAATTGGCAGATTAACAAGAGCACAGAAAAAACTAATACGAATTATAGTGGATACTTAAAGAGCTCCGAGACCTATTATGTGAAGGTTACAGGATTTGAGTATGGCACATATGTAGACAGCTTATATGGCACGATGTCCTATGACCGCGACTACAAGGTTGTCAGCGCGGAGAAATCCTTCACACCCGTGAGAGCAGCGGCGAAGGTGACTGCTTATGATACGGCATTAAATGACAAGGTAACAGAGAGCACAGCAGAGAATGTTAAATCATTCACGCATACAATCAGCGCACGCGAGGATGTTCCCTTTAATTATGATGAATATTATGATTATAATGGCACCACAAAGGGACAGGATAGCAATATCTTCCGCTTTAACCTGTGGGCGCCTGCGGAGTTCTACGGTGAAAAGAGCTTTACTGATAACAGCTATGTCTATGAGAATGTAATCAAGAATATTGAGAATGCCGGCGGATATGTAGAGGCTCGTAACACCAACTACATCACAGTGGCATTTGACCTTGACTTGAAAAAGACTGTTGAATTTGATGTGCTTTTCGGAAAGGGTTACTCAGAGAAGTATGTCATTGACCTGAGTGCAATGGTTGCCGAGGCGAACATGGAGCAGGCTGTGGCTCCTAAGTCATTGGCATTCAACGGCGCGCCTAAGAAGCTTGCGGTGGGCGAAGAGGTACAGTTGGATGTGACTGTCAAGAAGAATCAGATGTCCGACGTTATTGTCTTGGGTTACAGCTCAGACAATGAGAAGGTAGTACAGGTATCAGACACGGGCTATGTGACAGCAGTTGCAAAGGGTAGCGCTAATATTTCCGTATATCCTTGCAGGAGAGTAGGCGATGGCGATGAGCTCGTGGAGATCAAGAACGGCACCAAGAGCTATGCCAAGAAACTGAAGATTACCGTGACGGATGTATCGAAGCCTAAGCTTTCCAAGGTTACGGGAAGGGACGATCATGCACGTATAACCTATACGATTCCTGCCGATGGTTACAGGAGAGAAGTCTATGTAATGGCAGGTAAGAAGAAGGAAGCTGACTTTGTGACGGCAATCGCTAATGTAAAGAACGGCGATTACAGTGCCCAAGATTTTGTCTATGTGAATTTGGATTTGAGTGAATATGAGAATGATGACTATTATTGTGACAGCAAGAATGTAGTCAGCGACGTGGTAATAGGCGGAAGATTGACTCCAAATACCAAGGACGGCTATACGGTATATTTGCGTAACGTGGCAGGTCTGCGCACGATGGAGGACGGCACCGAGGTAGCGGCTTCGGCTGCAGGTGTAGTGAAGAACTTTAAGACCACTAAGTCCGAGGCACAGGCACTTGGAGTATACTTTACGGATACCAAGGTGGTTCGGAGATCCACTATAACGGACGAAAACGGTTATTATGAATATTATAAGGCGAATTTCGCTGACAAGGCAGCCAAGGTGACGGTTGACGCAAAGTTCTGGGAGAGGTATTCCAAGACATACTCAGACAGCAGTGACTATATCTGGCGTACACTTCCTCTTGGTGCGGATGTAAAGAACTCTTATAACATTCCTAAGATGAAGTTCTTTGTCAGCAAGGATGATGAAATTCATGATGACAGAAACGAAAACCTAAATACCAGCAACATGACCAAGGTGGATGATCATAAGTGGGTTTACAAGACCTCCTTGGCAAAGATTGACAATAGCGGCAAGGTGACTTATCTTGGTAAGGGTAAAGTATATGTCTTGGCATATGACACGGTTTCCAAGTGTTATGATTGGCTGGATCTCGTGATTGACGCGAACCCTAACAGCGTTTCCGCTAAGGCTGTTAAGCTGCAGCCGGGTCAGTCTATATGGATTTCCAGTACATTGGAGTACAAGGAAGGGAAGTCCAAGGTTGTAAACTATCCATACTATTGTGACTTGGTAACAAGTACGGAGTCCAACGAGTACTTTAAGATTGAATATGTTTATGATGAATATGAGCAGTACGATGAGCATGGCGGTGATTATAGGGTTACGGCACTCAAGGCAGGCGGTACGATTAATATCAGTGTAGAGGATAGAGTGGTTAAGGCGAACGGCGGCTCAGGCACGACGCTGAAGATTACTTCCCCTGCAGTTGAGCCGGTGAAGTCCGCTAAGGTGAGTGCGGCTTATGATGACAAGTTCCGCGTGACCTTCGCATATCCTACGAGTAGCATGTATTTCCGCTTTGAGCTGAAGAATGCCGGCGGCAAGGTGATTACCGACACGATTCAGAAATGTTATGGTAAGTGGGATGCGAAGTCCAAGAAGTACATTTACACTGTGAACTTTGGTAATACCAGTGAATGGAGCAATTGGAATGAATGGAAAACAAGAATTGATAATGAATATACAGGTAATAACAATGTTAGCGCAGTGGTTAATGGACGCAATAGGATTACATTGCTCTCCAATTACACCGTAGGGATTACGGCTGTGCATTGCAGCAGCTCCACAGTGAACAACATTGATAAGGTCGAGGCGGAGAAGTCACAGATGTCCAAGACTGTGACAGTGAAGGCAAAGACCACCAACGTTCCTGCAAGCTATTATGATGTGGACGCATATAATCTTGCAAGTGGATATAGTGCTAAGCATGTTGGCGGTGAGTATATCAAGGTATTTACTAATAGCAATGAAGGTGGCTATGAAGATTTGTCGGATATGCTGTTGAAGGCTGGAAATACCTATGATTTGGAGCTTGCTTTGAGTTTCAGAGGTAATAAGGCTGCACAAAAGAGAATGTCCGACAGCCTGACTTGGAAGAGCTCTAACTCCAAGGTAGCTTCTGTCAAGGCAAATACCGGCACCTTCACGGCGAAGCTCGTGGCAGGCAAGCAGGGAACAACCACTATCGAGGTAACCTCCAAGCTCACCAAGAAGGTGATTGCGAGATGGACGGTGAAGATTGGTGCGGTAGGTGATGCTAAGAACTACTTTGGCGAGAACACGCCTTATGGAAATGACGAGGCTGTTGGTGTTGCAAATAATAGTACTAATTGGGCAAACCTGAAGAAGAACGCAACCAAGGTTACATTGAATAATACGAGATATGTAAGCCTTCAGGCTGGTCAGAGCAAGTGCTTTGTGTTCGAGGTTCCTGCATATGGACAGTATCTGTATGGTTTAGGTAACAATTATGGTGAGGTTAGCTGGACTACAGATGGAGTGAATAATGACAACTGGTACGACAAGGGCGAAAAGATCTATTTTGTAGCAACAAATAATACGGTAAGAGAAGTAGAGGCTGACGTTTATGTATACGGCACGGCTTACACAGAGATTAAGCTGGGTGACAATACAGTACCCAATGGCGGTAACTTTGTGTTCAGAGCGCCTAGTGACAACTACTATACCTTTACCTATGTTGATATGGCGGATGCTACTAAAACTCAGGTAATTGGCAGTGCGGGTTACTCTATGAGCACTAACGAGACTCATACTATTCGCAATAGTTATTTGAGCGATGTGCCGTCTGGAAAGGACGTTACTTTGAGAGTTACCGCTCGAGAGGTTAAGTCCACACTCACCACTGCCGAGGCTGGTAACAAAGTTACCCTGACGAATGATCAGGAGGTATGGTATCAGTTTGACGCCACCGAGGATAATCTGTATACCTTTAGCTATGAGGTGAAGGACGGGAAGTCGGCAACGGTGGAATATACCGACACGTTGAAGGATTCGGGTTCAAGTTTGAGTAGCTACCATACAACAGAGTTGCCTATGAAGGCTAATGACAAGCTGTACTTTGCTGTAAGCTCATCAGCTGCAACAGCAGAGGCACCTGTTGAGGTGACGATTAAGATTACCAAGCGTAATGTAGTTGGTGCTGCTCCTGCGGCTGGCGCAGCAGAAGTTGATGTAGACTTTACCACCTCAGATACTAAGTTTTACACATTTACTGCAGCGACGTCTGGGTTCTACAAGTTTACGGCTACAGAGGCTTCGGGTGTGAACCTTTGGGTATACACAAGCATAGATGACAATGACGACAACTATGCAGAGTATGACAATGACTCACCTGTAAGCGTGGTACACTACCTTGGTATAAATGACACTATTTACTTGGGAGTAAAGCCGGACGCTGCAATACCTACTGATGGGAAGGTAACTGTAAAGCTGAAGACAGAGGCTGTTACCACATCTTTTGAGGGAAAGACTAGTTATGAATGTACCTTAAATACTGAAGGACAGCTTACGGTTTACTGGAAGCCGCAGAACGAAGCTCATCATACTTTTAAATTGGTTGATGTTGCAGGTAATGCAATCAGTGGCGGAAGCGTGAGTTATGATGGTGACAATTATACTATATATACTTTGGGAACTGGCTTTTATGTCAGTGATCCTTCTGTAACAGGTACGATTACGTTAAACGGTACAGCGAGTACTTCTGTGAAAATAATCGTAGAGTAATGGTATTAAGCATGCATGCTTTACACTTTCACTAACTTGCTTCAGGTTCCTGCGGATGTTGTTAAGACGCATACCTGAATGCAACAAGACCTACCAATTGAATGGGTACAACATCTATCAGTCGGACATGACAGGATGATAATGACAGAATAGGAGTCTGACGGGTAGGATGAACCAAACGAGCGGGACCGGAGTAATCCGGTCCCGCTTTGTTATAGGTGCGCCTGACAATCCGCCTCAGACCATTGGCTGATAACCATGTCCTTCACGGATTATATCCGGAAAAATTCTTGACTCCTACACGCTTGCAGCATATGTATTGTAGTATGCTTTTCGCCAGCGAAATTAATTCCGGAACATAGCGCCATTACATGTATTACCATAACGCATGTAATTTTTGGTATTTTACACGCTTGCAGCATATGTATTGTAGTATGCTTGGGCGGCTCCCACGTCTAATGCGAATCTTCTGCAAAGCTTTTCCACGATTGTCTCTACTGACTTGCCCTCCTCTATATTATCTAAGATGAAAATTCGGATACCTTCTTTTCTTTCTTCTGCTTTCCCCTCTTTCCGACCTTCCTCTCTACCTTCTGCTCTGCCTTCCGCTCTACCTTCCGCTCTGCCTTCTTCTCTCCATTCTTCTTGAATCTCGTCCCATGCCTGACACATATTGATCTCCCCTTCCTCGTTTTGTTCGTCCAGTTTCTTTAGTATCTGTGTGTTGTCCGTCATGATTGCTATCGTCCTCGCTGTCTCTGCGGATATGTCTGCAAAGTCCTCGCTCCGGTATAGCTCCTTCATCGCTTCCTTGTCCCTGCGGGTGCCGAGGGCGGCGAGCAGCAGGCGCAGGTCTGTACGGAACACGGACAGCTCCTTTAGGTCTTCCACGCATACCAGACTCATTCGGTAATCGTGAAACAACTCCTCCCGCAGCTTCTCGTTGGTCCCGAATTCCATCATGTCCCCAAGACTCTTGGGTCCCTCCCACGGCTTCGTTCCATGATAGAGACAGATTGTGTAAACGGGGTGCAGTCTGTCCCCTTTCCCAAAACAAATCTCTTGGTGGCTGTTTTTCTTTGTCCGGTCAAGCGACTGTCTCTTGGCGTTCTCGATCTCCCGAATCTGCTGTTCATACTCCAAGCTGTCATACATCATGATTCGCCAAGGCATCGTGAAGTCGGTATCGCTCTGGTTCTCTATCGCCACAACGGAGAAGCTGCCGCCTTCCCTGAGGTGTTTCTTAATGTCCCTGTATCGGTTACGCGTTTCGAGGGCGTCTTCCCTTATCCTTGCTATCCCTGACTGTCCCACTCGTTTCCCAGCCCTGTCGTTCTCTTGTCCCCCAAGCTTGTCTGGCTTTTGCTCCCCAAGCCCGTCATTCCGCTGCCCTTGAGCTGCTCCCATCTGCACATACCTCCCCGCCCCTTCCT
>JAMPHH010000081.1 GCA_023663505.1 Muribaculum sp. | reverse complement strand
CACGGTGGTGTGAGAGGTCGGTAGGCGAAATAATCGCCTACCTCCTACTCGATTGCGGCGATAACCATGAGCAAGGTGTTAATTTATGGAGTTTTGTTGCTGACAAGGTCATATACGCATATATCAACAGCAAGCATACGGATGGGAGAATTGTCCTTTTGGCTTAATATTATTCTCAGCTCTGCTGCAATGGTGAGTATAAGCTATGTTGCATTGTGGGTCGGTATGGTAATGAAATCGTCAAAAGCGGTAATTGTGGCGGCTGTCATTATTGTGTGTTTCACGCAGGGGAATATCGGGGAATTTACATTGATTGGCAGTATTCCTTTTTATATTGTCTTGTTTATATTGGCGTGTGTATCTGTTTTTCTGTCCGTCAAAAATATAGAGGTAAAGGATGTCTGAGGCAGGGGCGAGCCGTTATCTGGATGGAACGCTGAAAGCTGTGGTGAGAAAATTTGAAGAAGTATTTAGAAATGCTTGAAACAACACAATACCGAATCGGAACAAAAAAGGGGAAGCCATAGCAATCGCTATGGCTTCCCGCTTGTCTTAAACGGCTGTATTAGATTGCCTCATGGAAGGTACGAGAAATTACATCAGCCTGCTGCTCGGGAGTCAGCTTGATGAAGTTTACTGCATATCCGGATACGCGGATCGTCAGCTGAGGATAATTCTCGGGATGCTTCTGGGCATCCAGTAAGGTGTCTCTGTTCAGAACGTTTACGTTCAGATGATGACCGCCTTTAGTTGCATAGCCATCCAATAAATTTACAAGGTTGTCAACCTGTGCTGTGTTTGCTGCCATAATAATTTCCTCCTTTAATTATTATATGATTCATTGTGTTATGAGAGACTAATTATTGGTAATCATCCAGTCCCTCATGTAAGGTGGGTACACTGCAGGCTAACGGTGTTCTGGAACAATCCGTACAGCCCATTGTCTGAACGTTCTTTGACGCTTCCTCTTCTGCGGCAGTGTCTACATTTACATGTCCGACGCCGTTTGCCATGCCGGAATCCAGCATTTTTACAAGATCGTCAATCATCTGCTTCTCGTCCATAGTGTCTCCTTTATTGCTTTTAACTATGATTACTTGTTCAAGTCTAACTCAAGTGTCACACGGTGATATCGTGATCGAGTTACTTATTTATTTAAGTCTAACTCGATATCACCGGCAAATACCTGATCCTCTTTGCCAAGTGCGCCGGGGATGATGGTGAAGGTATTGGAGATACCATCCTGTGCATCATTGAAGGGCAGCTTGGATACGGAAGACAGGGAAGCAACAGCGCCATGAGTATCGCGGCCGTGCATAGGGTTCGCACCGGGAGCGAAGGGCTGGCCTTTCTTACGTCCATCGGGAGTATTACCGGTAGCCTTACCATAGGTTACGTTGGAGGTAATGGTCAGGATGGAGGTTGTAGGAATACCGTTCCTGTAAGTGTGATGTCTTCTGATCGCGGTCATGAACTTGTGAACGATCTCCTGAGCGATGCTGTCCACGCGGTCATCATCATTACCATACTTAGGGAAGTCGCCTGTGGTCTTGAAGTCAACGATAACGCCGTCCTCATCGCGAACTACTTCAACCTTTGCATACTTGATAGCGGAAAGGGAGTCAGCCACGATGGACAAGCCTGCAACACCCGTAGCGAAATATCTCTTGACATCTCTGTCATGAAGCGCCATCTCAGCTCTCTCATAGCAGTATTTGTCATGCATATAGTGAATGATGTTCAGAGTGTTTACATATACATCTGCCTGCCACTCCATCATATCCATGAATTTATCCATTACGTCGTCAAAGTCAAGCACGTCGCCTACAACGGGACGATACTTAGGACCAACCTGCTTCTTGGTAACCTCATCAACACCGCCGTTCAAAGCGTACAGCAGGCACTTTGCAAGGTTTGCGCGAGCACCGAAGAACTGCATCTCCTTACCGATTACCATGGAGGATACACAGCAAGCGATACCGTAATCATCGCCATGGGTAACTCTCATCAGATCGTCGTTCTCATACTGGATAGAGGATGTCTGGATGGACATCTTTGCACAGTATTTCTTCCAATTCTCAGGAAGTCTTGTAGACCAAAGTACGGTCAGGTTGGGCTCGGGAGAAGGTCCAAGGTTCTCCAAGGTGTGCAGATAACGGAAGCTCATCTTGGTTACCATAGGTCTGCCGTCAACGCCGACACCGCCCAGAGACTCTGTAACCCATACGGGATCGCCTGCGAAGATCTGGTTGTACTCGGGAGTACGTGCGAACTTCACGCAGCGCAGCTTCATGATAAAGTGATCAACAAACTCCTGAATCTGCTCCTCGGTGAAGGTGCCGTTTGCCAGATCTCTCTCTGCATAGATATCAAGGAAGGTGGAGGTACGTCCCAAGGACATAGCAGCACCGTTCTGCTCCTTTACAGAACAAAGATATCCGAAGTATACAGCCTGAATCGCTTCCTTCACGTTGGTAGCGGGATTGGAGATATCGCAGCCGTAAGAAGCAGCCATCTCCTTCATCATCTTCAGAGCAATCATCTGCTCGGAAATCTCCTCGCGCAGACGAATCACGTCATCAGTCATAACACGTCCGGTAGATGCCTTCTGTGCTTCCTTATCCTCGATCAGTCTGTCGATACCGTACAGAGCAACACGTCTGTAATCGCCGATGATACGACCGCGTCCATAAGCATCAGGAAGACCGGTGATGATATGGGAGGAACGGCATGCTCTCATCTCAGGATTGTAAGCGTCGAAGCAGCCTGCATTGTGTGTCTTTCTGTGAGTGGAGAAGAACTCGGAGATCTCAGGGTCAACCTCATAACCGTTATCGGAGCAAGCCTTCTCTGCCATACGGATACCGCCGTAAGGCTGCAGAGATCTCTTGAAAGGCTTGTCAGTCTGGAAACCTACGATGGTCTCCTTGGATTTGTCCAAATAGCCGGGACCATGAGAAGTGATGGTGGAAACAACCTTGGTGTCCATATCGAGAACGCCGCCGGCTTCTCTCTCCTTTTTCTGCAAATCAAGAACCATTGCCCACAGGTCCTTGGTGTTCTGGGTAGCCCCCGCCAGGAAAGACTCATCACCGTCATAGGGATGATAGTTTCTCTGGATGAAGTCACGTACATTGACCTCTTTGTCCCATTTGCCACGCACGAAATCAGTTTCAATTGGTTTCATTTTGAAATGCCTCCTATTTTTATTTTTTTAAAGTAACCGCACCGCAAAAAGCTGTGGTTGGCTTTGACAGTGCCTGTTACTCTTAAGCCTGCTTATATTATAAGAAAAACAATTGTCAGAGTCAAGTTCAATAGTGCATTTTTTTATGTACAAAATAGGGCTCAATTGAAAAAATTGACAGAATAATTTTGTATATTTTGCATAAAGGCGCACAAACGAAAACTATTCCTCAAAAGAATAGCTTGCCAGACTTTGGGGAATAGATTATAATGTAACAAATTGTTAGGACAAGTACCTGCATGACAGGTGTTCAGAGAGGAGAAAAACATGAGTGGAATTACAAGGGAAATGACAATCGGTGAAATTTTACGCGCGAATCCTGACGTGGCGCCTGTATTGATGGATGCGGGCATGCATTGTCTGGGATGCCCTTCGGCACAGGGGGAGTCTTTGGAGGAGGCCGCCATGGTTCACGGGATAGATATTGATTCCCTGATGGAAGCGATAGAATCCCTGTAGGATTGGAAAATATCAGCAAATCATACTGTTTTGCGCAGGAATATAAAAGCACTTTCCATGAGAGATTTGATCAGAACGGTTTCGGTCGGAGACGTTTTGATCATAGGTAGTTCAATCATGGGAAGCGCTCTTTTTTGCCTTTTTGCTTTATTGAGCCGTGAGCGGCATTCTGCTCAGTCGCCTACTTGGTCACAACCTGACTAAAGACAGGGGTGGTATCCCCGGGATTATAATATTCCAAATGGACGCTGATCAGGCTGGCGTCAATGCCGGAGCCGAGGGCGATGTCGTCTATCGACTGGATAAAGCTGTCGCGCTGAACATTCAGGTTATTTTCAAGGGTGGATTTCAGGATACGGTCTGTCTCGTCGTCCAAGCCAAACAGCTGCTCATTCAATTTGTAGCGGTATATGATCTGATTGTCCTCTATGGCAAATTCCACGGACATATCGTCGGATGTATTGGCTTGGTTGAGCCCTGCCTGTACCTGACTCGTCGCTTTCGGGTTATCGTTATACCATTCCTCAAGATTTGCGTAGGTCTTGGCCGCGCAGCCGACAAGCGTCATGATCATAATGGATAATGTCAAAATAAGGATAGCTGCTTTCTTTCGTGTAGTCATTTTTCCCTCTCATTTTGTCGTCTCGGGCGACATGTTTTATTCCCGCAAGGTTGTCGATTATTCCTTGGGAGCCAACGCAGATAGCGCGTTTTCCGCGATCAACGCCTCGCAATGCTCCTCCAAAAAGGTGCGGCTGGCAGGCATGGCGCGCTGCTGGCTGCCGTACTCGGAGATCATGTTGCTCATGCGGTCGAAATCGTCTCTCGTGGAGTCGCCCTGTGTCAGTACCAGTAAATATTTTTGGTTACTCCCGTCCTTATATAAGGCGCTTCGCCCCTGAAAACGCGTACCAGTGACGGCGGCGATGGACATTACCTGCTGCAGGGAGTCCAGACTAAAGATTCGGGTGCGAAGCTTCTCCTCCTCACTCTCCTGAGTGGGAACCGTCGCCGCGGGGATGTCCGCCTGCGCGTCCTGAAGTCTGCGGAACAGGTCGAGCATTTCCTGACGATCATCGACGTCATCATCATAATCGTCATCATCGTCATAGTCGTAATCATCAGTAAGCGAGGGGGCAAATCTGGAGAAGCGGGTGTCCAGCTCCTCGGGGTCCTCCACCTTGGTGATGATCAATACGATGCACTCTGCGTTGAGGGGGATCGCCTCTATCATCAGCGGAATATCCTCCGCCTCAAAGCCAAATTCAAAATTCGCCTGCTGCATCATATCGCGAAAAAGACTCTTTGCCTTCTCCGTGCCATAGGCGAGTTCGCTTATTTTTAATTCGCGGCTGAGCAGGTCTTCTCTGGTCAGGGTGCAGCGAATCTGGTTTTCATTTACTTTTTCTATTTTCATATAACGCTCCTTTCTGCATCCGTGATGCGGAGTGTGTGTTGACCCTTTGACTAATTGAATTCTATACTTTTGTGGGCTGTTCGTCAATAGCAGTAACGCACAGTTTAAGAAAATTTTATAATATTTTGGCAAAAATTAACTTGCCAATAGCGAAATAGTACGTTATAATCATATCTGTAAATGCCTCCGGCAATCCGACACGGGAAGGAGGCAGGCGATTTTCTTCTTAGTTGACTTATTATTTCTATATATTATATCACAATGCGCAGTAAAAGTGCAGTAATTTTTCCGACATATCACGCAAAACGTCAATAGCAAAAGGGTTGTGGCAGGCATTGCTGCAACAACAATGGTTGAAGCGGCAATTGTTGCAATCACAATCGCCACAGCAATGATTGGCGAATTGCGTTTGGCGGTATGCGGTCGGCGCTTGCGCGGTGATGTCTTACAGGTGCATACGTGCTTGTCCTTATAGAGTTCATAGTATTTCAACTATAATTTTCACAGATATAATTCATTTTAATCAGTTTTCACAGGTATTTTTTATTTTATGGGCCGACATGCTTTTAATATAGATATCGGTTCGTGTCGCCGGAGCATTTACAGTTAGTATATCACATTATCACAACTTCTTTTGGTCATGACCTGCAAACGGATTCTCAGGGGTATCGGAAAATTGCTGTTTTGGGGAAGAAATTGCCTTTTGATGCAGTTTGCTGACAGCCGATGCTTCCTAAAAAATCTAAATTTGTCAAAATTGGTAATGACTACGTCGAATTCGTGTGTTAGAATGTAACTGGTCAACTTGTTTACAGTTACATTCTGCACATGAATTTTGACAGCACATAAGTGTGTAAAGGAATTCTAGGCCGGCAATATACGCTGACTAAAGAATCGTAAGTGGTTCTTCTCATTGACTGTCTGTGCCGCCGTTGTCGGTGTGCATGTTGGTGTAGGATATGTAACTGTGCAGAGCAAAGCTCAGGGTAGTTACAAAATATATAAAAGAGAGACGGGGACTTATGAAGAAAAAATTAGTGACGATTTTGATCGCGGTGGCTTTGATCGGGGTAGTGTCGGCTGCCGCCATAGCGAAGCCTTTGTTGGACAAGTATTCTTACAGTGACGAGCGTATGGATTTGGACGAATATTTTCAGGTGTCGGGGGAGAGGTCGGCTATCATCTTACAGGATGAGATGGTCGAGGAGCAGGCTCTTATAAGGGACGGAATCTGTTATTTTGATCTGGACACCGTTCATAAATATATGAATGAAATATTTTATGTGGATAGGGCGGAGAATCTGCTGCTTTACACGGATGCGTTGGAGACGGTCAGCACGGCGTTAGAGGGCAACGAGGGAGTCTATTCCAATATGCAGGGGGAGCAGGATATGGGACATCCCCTGTGCTTTGTGGAGAAGGACACGGTTTATCTGGCGGCGGACTATGTGAAGCTGTTTACCAATTATGGCTATGCGGTGTTTGACAGACATGTGCAGGTAGATACCCAGTGGGGCGAGAGAAGCGAGGCTCAGATTAAGAAAAAGACTGCAATTCGCGAGAAGGGCGGCATCAAGAGTCCCATTCTGCGGGATATGGAGCAGGGGGAGACCGTGAAGGTGCTTGAGACCATGGAGAATTGGAGCAAGGTGAAGACCTCTGACTCGATGATCGGCTATGTGGAGAACAAGAGACTGGGCGAGGCTGCCGCGGTACAGGAGACACCTGTGACGGATTATGAGGCTCCGGATTATGTAGGGCTGCCCGTGGAGGGGAAGGTAAGCTTGGGCTTTCACGCCATCGGCGCAACGGCGGGCAACAGCACATTGTATGAGATGGTGTCGGGAAGCAAGGGGATGAACGTGATCGCGCCTACGTGGTTCAGCCTTTGTGACGAAGAGGGGAATTTCAGGAGCTTTGGTGAGCGCAGCTATGTTGAGTCTGCACACACGGTAGGGCTGCAGGTTTGGGGCGTGCTTGATAATTTTAACTATCGCAATGAGACAAGGACGACTGTAAATGAGTATGAGGTGCTTTCCTCCACCGCGAAGCGTCAGAAGCTTGTGAACGGGATTATCGATATGGCGTTGGAGCTTGGCTTGGATGGCATCAATATTGATTTTGAACAGGTGGCGTCAGAGACAGGGGTGCATTATGTGCAATTCCTGCGTGAGCTGTCCGCGGAATGCAGGTGGAACGGGTTGGTGCTCTCCGTGGATGACTATGTTCCCTTTCATTTTAATGAGCATTACAGGCTGGATATTCAGGGACAGATTGCGGATTATGTCATCATCATGGGCTATGATGAGCATTGGCACGGCAGCGGCGACCCGGGGAGCGTGGCAAGTATCGATTATGTGTCAAACGGGATAGAGAAGACCTTGTCGGAGGTGCCCGCGCAGAAGGTGGTCAACGCGCTGCCGCTGTATATGATTGTCTGGACTACCGATGGCGTCACTGTGACGGATGAATATTTGACGATGAATAATGTGGCGGATTTTCTGAATCTGGTCAGCGCGCAGCCCGTATGGGACGAGACTACCTGTCAGAATTATCTGGAATGGCAGAGTGGAAGCGGCTTAAAGCAGGTGTGGCTGGAGGATGCGGAATCGATCAGGGTGAAGCTGAACGTGATGGGCACGAATGAGATTGGCGGTGTGGCTGTCTGGAGATTGGGGTATGGGACTCCGGAGGTCTGGGAGCTGATCAACGCTTATAGCGTGTCATAAGAAAGACTTTGCAGGAAGGGAGCCAAGTCAAGGCAGTTGAGCTTGTGCAAATCCCGCGTGATACTTACGAAGTCTTATGAAAAAGGGGAGCCGCCTAAGTCAAACAAGCGGATCCCCTGCTTTATCTTTAATTAACATTCGGCTAACTGTGCGGTAATTTGCAGGAACTGTTAAAGTTATATAAACAGTTTCACACGCAACACATTATCTTGACTTCTTCCGCAGCCCGAAGCATCCTACAAAGCACAATGCAGAGGCAGCTAACAGTAGACTGCTCAGATTCCCCTCCCCTGTCTTGGGCACATCATCGTACTCGCCGGAAGCAGCGGCGGGCTGGGATTGTGCCGGTGCTGCCGCCGTAGTAGTGCTTGCTGCGGGAGCAGCAGCAGCGGGTCCGTTGCCAGAGGTGCTGTAGTTGCTGGGGTCTGTCATAAGACCGGAGACGCCGTCAAAGTCGAAAGTGCCTGCCTTGAAATTATAATATTCCTTGAGGACTCCCCCGGCGTTGGCAGTGGAGGCATAGCTTACCGTTCCGCCCACGGTGACGGTCGTGTTCACAGTGTTCTCTATGGTGGCAATCATACGGAGATTGGATACATTGCTGTGGAAAGTACAGGTTGCGTTGTTATATACATATGCGTTTGTGATGTCTCCGGTGATGGCGGCATAGCTGTCGGCATTCACATGACATTCGTCTGCGCCACCCACGGTTATCACGACACTGGAGCCGTTGATGGTGAGATTGCTCAAGCGCGCGTTTACGGTGATGTTGATGTTGCCGCTGGCGGATTCTTCATTAGGCATCACGACGAGAATGTCACCGTCCTGAACCTTCTCATCCCCCTCGTTGAGATAGTAGAGATCCTTGCCGCCGGAATTCTCAGCGAAGGCTCCCGTCTGCAATCTCCACTCATGCTTATCCGTGTCATATTGAAGATAATGGGTGGTGGGCGTCGCCGCGGAAGCTCTCATCTCACTGACGCCGGGAAACAACGCAATAAGCGATGCGGCAGCCGCCAAAGCGACTAATTTGTTGAATTTCTTCATAAGTAATGTCCTCCTAATCATTATTTGTGTTGTTTGTTTCTGAAAAAGGGCTGTACCAAGCTCCGGTTCCAATCTCCTTGGCGACGACTACGAACCGCCCCTGTTCCACATGATAGACACAGGTGGAGAGGGTGATGAAGCTGTCGCCGAATTCCGCCGTCACTCCGGTGTCATACAGGGATAATGCCTTGATGTTTTGGTAAAAATCATCAAATTCCTCCTGAGTGTCGGCTTGAAAAAATTTGTAGAACTTAAAAACCTGATCCGTCTTGCGATAAACTTGGGAGCGGAACACTGCGATCACCTCATAACGCCGTTCACGGTCCTTGGTGTGCAGCGTGATGATATTATGCTCCTTGGCAAACTCCTCCTTCTCATAATCGGTGAGCGTTCCAAACATTGCGCCGGAGCGCATATTGTGCCCATGAATAATGAGATTGGTGGTCAGGGGCTCCAGTGAGCTGTCCGTGTCAAGTATCAGACAGCCGTTCTTGTCATCCTTGCCGTCAAAGCCGCGGTAGAGATAATAATTCTCATCCCGCGGAGTCCACATGACAGGATAGTCGATCTTGGTTCCCTCAATCCTTAGCCATGCCGCCATATCGCTGTTGGCAAGAAAGCTGTCCTGATAGGGGTTGTCTGTCAGGTCAGCCGGAGTCTCCTCCGGGCCTGCCTCCGAAGCCTTGGAATCGGCATTCTCCGCGGAAGCGGAATCCGCCTCGGACTTGAGGGTCTCGTCGGACATTTCCCCGAAGGCTCCTTCTGCGTTCTCCTCCGACTCTGCCGTGCGCTCCTGCGCCTGTTCTTGCATCTGTGCAAACAGCTCCTCGGAGCGCTTGTCGGCGGATCTCTGCCGCACCAACAGAATTCCGGCGGCGATCAGACAGACGGCGCCTACCGTCCCCAGTATAATCAGTAGTATTTTCCTTTGCTTGCTCATGCCCCTATTATACGCTATCCGAAAGGCATATTGCAATACCTTTAGAAATTCTTAATAAAGGAAAAACATGGTTTAATTCTTTTGAGAAGGACATAATAATAGAATAGTGATTAAGATAAAGCAAGGGGCATTTTAATGAAAATAAAATATCAAAGCGTTTTTAAGGCAATCGCCACAGGACTGCTTCTCGCGGTTCTTTTGATCGCGGAGCGGGAGCAGTGGAAAGCCGCGAACAACTCCTCGGTGGTGCAGGGGGAGCCCAAGGTTCGAGTGGTGATAGATGCCGGACACGGGGGGATCGACCCGGGGAAGATCGGCATCAACGGGGCTTTGGAGAAGGATCTTAATTTACAGATCGCCCTGCTGGTAAAGGAATATCTGGAGGCGCAGGACGTTGAGGTGGTCATGACCAGAGAGACGGGGGAAGGGCTGTATGACGCGGACGCCTCCAATAAAAAGGTGCAGGATATGAAACGGCGGATCGTCATTATTGACGAGGCGGCTCCCACCCTGACCGTGAGCATCCACCAGAACAGCTATCCCGAGGAGTATGTGAACGGGGCACAGGTTTTCTATTATACGGGCAGCAAGGAGGGGCAGAAACTGGCGGAGCTGTTACAGGAGAGCCTGATCAGGCGGCTGGACGCGCAGAACCACAGACAGATCAAGGCGAATGACAGCTACTATCTTCTCAAAAAAACTTCCACCCCGATCGTGATCGTGGAGTGCGGCTTCCTCTCAAACGGCGCGGAGGCGGAGAAGCTGTGCGATCAAGCCTATCAGGAGCGGGTCGCGTGGGCGATACATATGGGGATTTTGCAGTACATAAATGGCATAAATTAAGAACATGAACAGATGTTCTATTTACAACCTCGCCAAAATATGGTATAAAGCTTGATAGAGAATAGGTAGAGTGATATCTCAAGTTTTACACCAAAACCAACGGGAAGCCAGTAAAATCAAGGCTTCCCGTGTTTTGTCTGCATGTGGTATATTTGTCGGATTTGGCTGTGGAAAAAATTATTTTAGTATTTCAGCATCCTGCGTATCTGTTCCCTGGTACGGTATCTGCCATTCAGTTCCAGACCGAATATTTTCCCACACTCCCTGAGGATCTCGTCAAAATAAACAAACTGGTACATTGTACTGCCGATCTGGGTACACTTGTATTTCCTTAAAGATTCAATCATTTTCCCGACCGGGTATTTGCTCCCGAGCTTTGCCTGCAAGAGCCGGATCAGCACGAGGGCGGTGAAGCATGTGGCGAAATGCCCTTCTATGTGTTCGTTTGTCCAGACAAACACGGGTCTTGACTCGAAATCTGTCTTGGAAATTTTAAAAGTGTCTTCTATGCGTGCCAGCCCTCTGTATGTTTCCCTCATTTCCCGGTCGCTCATCTTCAACTCGCTGGTGACGATGGAGTAGTACCCGTCATATTTTTCTTCTTCCGCGATCTTTTCCAGGTCAAGCTCCAGTTCCCTGCCTTCCACGATCTCGCCGGTGGATTTGTCAAACGCGATGTTCCGCACGTACGCCCCTGAACCGGCGGACGTCACTTTGTCATATTTTTTGGGATGGGCGATCAGATCCATGGCTCTCGCGACCATGATGTCCCTGTCACGTTTCTGTTTTTTTGCATATTTCTCGGAATAGTACGCCATCTGTTTCTGGTCGATGGAAACGGATTTTTTCTTCTTTTTCTTCTGTCCGGGGACGGTGACGTTCACCTGTATCGTTTTGGGGTGGACGCGGGATTTGTGGGTAAAGGTTATCTCGTGGCCGTCATCATCCGTGAACTTTTCCGTTTTGTACCCGCCGCCAAACTGGTCTTTCACGCGGTTTATGACGGGGCGCATGTGCACTTTCTCGGATTCAT
>JAMPHH010000080.1 GCA_023663505.1 Muribaculum sp. | reverse complement strand
GACATAAATGACCAGAATAATTTATCTAAATATCAACGGTACAGTACACTAGATTGATGCGTTTATCCTAAAAATATTGCCCATGCTTCTTGACGTAAGCTCTTATAAATGCTACAATATTCATATCTTGACAGATGCAAATTCCATGCCGCCATTCATAAAATGACACGTGGCAAGGCAAGACATTACAATACCTTAGACAGTCTCTTAAAAAGGTATTTTAGATAAACGAAAACCATGAAAGAGGTATCACATGGAAAAGATAGCAAGCTTCACCGTTGACCATATCAAGCTGCAGCCCGGTGTCTATGTATCTCGGAAGGATACCGTGGGTTCAGAGGTCATCACCACCTTCGATCTGCGTATGACCAGTCCCAACGAGGAGCCGGTGATGAATACGGCGGAGGTACATACGATTGAACACCTTGGCGCGACCTTTATGCGCAATCATTCTGTATACAAGGATAAGACCATTTACTTCGGTCCTATGGGCTGCCGCACAGGTTTCTACCTGCTGTTGGCGGGGGACTACTCCTCCAAGGACATTGTACCGTTGATGATAGAAATGTATGAGTTTATCCGTGATTTTGAGGGCGAGGTGCCCGGCGCGTCCCCCAAGGACTGCGGCAATTATCTGGACATGAATCTGAACATGGCAAAATATCTCGCCAAGAAATATTTGGACGAGGTATTATATGATATTAAGGAAGACCGACTGGTCTATTGACTTCTGCGAGCAATGAGCCAAGTCAACGAAGTTGACTTTGTTAACGTAGTTGACTTTGTTAACATGATTGATTTTGTGGCAGTGCTTGCATGAACATAAAACCAATGAGATTGGTTTGTCGAATGCCGCAAGAGCAGAATGAGAGGAAATACATAATGAGCAAAATAGGAATTATCGGAGCCATGGATTTGGAGGTGACTACCCTCCAATCCCATATGACAGATGTACAGATTATCAAAAAGGCAGGCATGGAATTTCACGCGGGCACTCTGAACGGAGTGCCCGCTGTGGTAGTCCGCTGTGGTATCGGTAAGGTAAACGCCGCTCTGTGTGTGCAGATTTTGGCGGATACATTCCAAGTAACCCATGTGATCAACACGGGTGTCGCGGGTTCCCTGAATGCCGAGCTGGATATCGGTGACATTCTGATCTCCAAGGACGCCCTGCACCATGATATGGACGTGACCATATTCGGCTACCAATTGGGCGAGGTTCCCCAGATGGGTCGGTTGGAATTTCCGGCAGACCCCCATATGATGGAGGTAGCAAAGGCTTCCTGCGAAAAGGTTTGCAGCGACATTCACGCCATCTACGGCAGAGTGGTCAGCGGTGACCAATTTATCTCTGACGGCGCCGTAAAGGACAGACTCATCCAAGTGTTCCACGGGGACTGTGCAGAAATGGAGGGCGCCTCCATCGCCCACGGTGCTTATCTGAATCAGATCCCCTTTGTCATCATTCGCGCTATCTCCGACAAGGCGGACGGCAGCGCAGAGATGGACTATCCCCTTTTTGAGAATGCAGCCGCAGAGCACTCCGCTAAGCTTGTGGAGGACATGATACAATACCTGTAAATGCCTCCAACTGACGGGCTGACCGTTTCGAACACTCAAACCGCACGGTGGAGGACATGGTACAATTTCCCCACATCACAAAGTGCTTTTAACAAAGTCATACAGAGTAAGCCTAATACTCTGTATGGCTTTCTTTACTGCCCTCGAAAAAGGCGTTAAAGTCACAATGAAAAATATCCGTCAGTGCAACTAAAAGCTGTGTCGTGGGATTGCTGTTGCCGCGCTCAATCTTGCTGAGCGTACTGGTACTGAGAGCAACCCCCCGTAGCTGTAACTGCGTCACGACATCCTTATTCCGCAGATTGCGCTCCTTTCGCAACCGCTGGATATTTTCTCCAACTATTAAGTTTTTATCCTGTGAAATTTTTTCATTGTTTTTCATACTATTAATATATCCCGAAATTTAATTAAAAAGTTTCTAAAATGGACGCAAAAGTAAATTTATTTGTGATATTATAAGGATATTACACAATTATCACAGAAATGGAGATACGACATGGCTTTAGAATCGTTAGATAATGACATTGTGGAGAGCACGGAACGCCTTATCAATATCATTAAAAAAGAATGTGAGAAATCCCCCTCAGGGGTAATTAACGGGTACTTGGTTCCCAATCCCGAACGGTGCATCATACAGAAAAAGGAGGTCCACATGCTCTGCATCACTGAAGACGATTCCTGCCCTCCTTTTCGCAGGGGCAGTATTGTATGCAATGAGCCGCTGGAAAGAATATGGACGCTTGCGGCGATGGTAGTTGCATATAATGTTGTCAACAGATTGAGAGCGGAATTTAAAGACTGCGGATTCAAAAAATTTTCAATCCAATCAATCACATTTTGCGAATATAAATATGATAAGAGGAAAATTTTACGATATCGCAAGACCGACTATGAGATTCCTTTTTTCAAGGTGTGCATCAGATGGTAAACATGCCGTTGTCAAAAACAATTTTGCGAAATTGCTGCAGCAACCTCTCGGTATTCGCCAAGTCAACTGACTCGGCTTATTATCTGCGAGAATTAAGCTGTCTCGTCCTTTTTGTTGAACACAAAAAGCTTGCTGAACACATAATTGCCTATGATGACCAGAACCGCAGAGACAATCGTTGCAATCATCAAATGAACCTCGAGCATGACATTTAACACCTGCATCACTACAATGTCGAGAATCAGCGTAGACACGCGGGAGAGCACGAATTTCGGCGCCTCCTTCAGCATGGAATCATGGCTCTTAAACACAAACCTGCGGTTGGTGAAATACGCAAAAATCACTCCGGCGGTCCAGTTGATCATGCTCAAAACCCCGTTTTGGAAAGCCGTCGGGTACATGGTGTTGTCAAAAAGCAGGTAGTTGGCTAAGAATTTCGCCCCCCAAGACACCAGTGTGGTCAATCCGCCCACGATAAGATAGGCGATGATTTCCTCATATTTGTGCAAAAGCTCCTTGATTTTCTCCATGATTGCAAATCCTCGTTTCTTCCCCAACCAATGAAGCACTCATAAATCCATCAATCGGAAGTATATCTACCTTACAATGAATTTTGAATTTTGTCAAGGATTTACAACATTTTGCGAGATCCCCTGTTGGAAAGTCCGTATATTTTCATAGACTCCCTGCACGCAGCGGGTACGCGCCTCCACGCTTGCCCACGCCAAATGCGGGGTAATAATTAACTGATTGCTGTCAGTCAACTTACTTAATGGATTGTCCGCTGTGATGGGCTCCTTCTCAATGACGTCAAGACCTGCCGCCTGAATCTCACCCGCTTTCAGGGCGTCATACAGGTCATGGTTATTCACCACGGCTCCTCTTGCCACATTGATTAGAATCGCGGTCTTTTGCATCTTAGCGAGGGCAGCCCTGTCGATAAAATCGCGGGACAGCTCACTCAAGGGGCAATGCAGGGAGAGAAAATCGCTCTCCGAAAGCAGCGTATTCTTATCCACCTGCGGGTAATCCGTACAGGTGCTCTTGCCCGTAATCGAGTGAAAAATCACCTTGCAGCCGAAGGCTGTGGCAATCCTCGCCACACGTCTGCCAATATTGCCCATACCCACGATGCCCCATGTCTTGCCCGCCAGCTCATAAAAGGGAATATCAAAATTAGAAAACCTGTCCTGCGCCGCATAAGCGCCCGACTTGACATAGTTGTCATAATAGGGCAGCTTCTGTGAAAGCGCCAATGCCAGTGTAAAGGTATGCTGCGCCACCATGTCCGTGGAATAATCCACCACATTCCTCACCTGAATCCCCCTAGACCTGCAGTATGCCAAATCACAGTTGTCAAAGCCTGTTGCCAGCTCGCAGATCAATTTTACATTAGGACAGTCCTTCAGGGACTCCTCTCTCATTGGAGCCTTATTACAGACGATAATATCCGCGTCCTTCGCCCGCTCCGCAACCTCCGCCACGGTCACCGTATTGGGATAGATACTTACCTCGCCAAGCTCCGAAAAACAGTCAACCGGCACATCTGTGCCGGCGCTGTTTCTTTCTAATAGTACAATCTTCATGCTGCTATTCTCCAAAGAGTTCTTTCTAATCTCACATTTTATTCCACATCTTACAATCTTTTCAACAGTTCCTCTCTCTGTGCCTCATATCCGGGCTTGCCGAGCAGAGCAAACATATTCTTCTTATAGCTCTCCACGCCGGGCTGGTTAAAGGGATTTACTCCCAACAGATATCCGCTGACACCGCAGGCAAACTCAAAGAAGTAGAACAGCTCGCCCAGATAGAACTCGTTTACTTCGGGAATATTCACTACAAAATTAGGCACCTGACCATCGGTATGTGCCAGAATCGTACCGTTCATGGCACTCTTATTCACGAAATCAACGGTCTTGCCTGCCAGATAGTTCAAGCCGTCCAGATCCACGGGCTCCTTGCCGATGATGATCTCCTCACGGGAGGTCTCAACGTTCAGCACGGTCTCAAACATAATCCTGGCGCCATCCTGAATAAACTGACCCATGGAATGCAGATCCGTGGTGAGATCCACGCTGGCAGGCAGCAATCCCTTCTGGTCCTTGCCCTCGCTCTCGCCGTAAAGCTGTTTCCACCACTCGCTCACATAATGCAGCGCAGGCTCGTAATTCGCCAGAATCTCCACACTCTTGCCCTTGCGCAGCAGGATATTCCGCATTGCCGCATATTTCAGAGCGTCATTGTTCTCAAAATCATTCTCCAAGGCGCGCTTTCTGCCGCTGGCAGCGCCCTCCATCAGCTTATCGATATCCGCTCCGCTGACAGCGATGGGAAGAAGTCCTACTGCCGTCAGAACAGAGAAGCGTCCGCCCACGTCATCGGGCACCACAAAGGTCTCATAACCCTCCTCATTGGCAAGATTCTTCAAGCTTCCCTTTGCCTTGTCGGTGGTGGCATAGATTCTCTTGGCTGCGCCTTCCTTGCCGTATTTTTCCTCAAGCTTTGCCTTAAACACGCGGAATGCGATCGCAGGCTCGGTGGTGGTGCCGGACTTAGAGATCATATTGATGGAGAAATCCCTGTCTCCCACAACATCCATCAGATGCTTTAAATATGTAGAGCTTATGGAATTACCACAGAAATAAATCTCGGGGGACTTGCGTACACTCTTGTCCACCACATTATAAAAACTATGGCTCAGGAATTCAATCGCAGCTCTCGCTCCCAGATAGGAACCGCCGATACCGATCACCAACAAAACCTCGGAATCATTCTGAATCTTCTTAGCTGCCTCTTTGATACGTGCAAACTCTTCTTTGTCGTAATCCACGGGAAGGTCAATCCATCCCAAAAAATCATTGCCGGCTCCGTTTTTAGACACCAATACATCCTTTGCGTCCAGAGTCAGCTTCTTCATGTAGCTGATTTCTTCCTCAGAGATAAAGGAACCCGTCTTAGAATAGTCAAATGTAACCTGTTTGCTCATAGTTTTACTCCTTTTTTATTTATTGTACGCGGCGAATATGGCTGCCCAAATGACACCGCGCCTGCTCTTTTCTAAGTTTAGCAAAATTGTACAATAAATTCAAGATGTCAGAGGAAATATTTGCTACAACAGTTCAGCCATGAAATATTTGTTTAACAAAATTCCTTGATCAGCGCCTCTAATTCCTCGTCCGTAATACGAAAGGAGCCTGAAGGGTCAGACAGGGCTTCTCTTTCCTCCATAGGCAGATTCTCCTTCTCTGCCATGGGCGCCATATCCGCCGTCTCCGGAACGCGGTTGGCAAAGGGCATGATCTCCACAGTGCGCCTGTTCCTGCGTCCACCCCTCTCCAAGGGAATGCTCTGTCGGCTCCGCCTACCGCCTGCTGCTTCTCCGTAAAGCATCTCTATATCGCTCTCCGTCACACCCATGCGGGCGGAGAGGTGATTCTCCAGATAGTCCACCAGATTGACCTTCAGGATACGCTTCCTGCCCTTTACATCTACCACGGCGGAAACGGAAAAATACATATACAGCCCCAAGAAGCTCACGATATAAAACGGCAGCACCTCCCCCAAGGTCAGACCGCCCGCGATGTTCTTACAGATGCCAATCCCCGCAAAGATCACGGAGACCAACATGCTCTGACCCGCCAGATGGTACAGCGTCTCGAAGGAAAACGGTCCCCATGCAAGCCTGTTGAGGAACTTGTCCACAAAGATAGGAATGTTCGCCACGCCGTGATTGAGCTGATAGCAATTGGCGAATTTCAGCTTGCATTGCTTTAGGAGCTTATTGTTCGTTGTCGCCATATTGTCCGCTTCTTTTATCATATTCTGATACAGGAAGCCCAATAGAATCTGTGTAAAAACACTCAGAAACAAAAAAACAAAGATTCCCGTGCTGATTACCGGATTCCTTGAAAAAGCCTTCATAAAGTCTATCATATCCTTCCCCCACTTTCGTCGATTTTGGCTTCAAATTCTTGGCATCAAAGTAATTATATCGCATCATCAGCCAAATCTGAACACAATCACATCGCCATATTGTGCGGGAAGGCTTGCTTTTTCAACGGATTCTACACCGTATCGACAAAAACCTTTTCCCCTTATCCGTAAAACCATTCTTGCACCCCTGCATATTGCAGGTTCTACCTGCGATACGGCACACTTACAGCCTGTACATTCCTGCCACAATGCTATCGATCTGCGCAACACACTCCTCGGTGTCCTCCCTGCCATGCCCTGCCTTGCATATACGTGCAATCTCCATATGCTCCGCATTCTCCCTGTCAAACAAAGGGATATTAAGCTTATCCAACACATGCGTAGAGATGCAGGTGGGATTCATATAGCCCTTCACACAGTCCGCCATATAGGTGGAGCTGAGTATTCCGCAGAGATAATATGCTTCCCTCTCATCATACAAGCCGACATACATTACCTTCTCATTTGGAATCAGCATTTTCTCGCCCAAAAACCTGTCATTTACCGTGCTGATGACCGCGCACGTAAGCTCCCTCGCGATATACCTCCAGACCACCTTATAGGGGGCAAAGGTGTAATCCCCCACGCGCAAAACCGCATGGAACTCCTGCCGCTGAATATCCTTTTCCCACCCCGCAAAGCCCCTTCTGCTCTCCAAGGCATCCCTAAATCCCGATAAATACGCAAAGGTCTCGGGAACCTCCTCCCTCATCTCCTCCTGAGACACAGGCCACATTTTCGTCTTGACTGTATGCGGGCAGAGCAAAAAGGTATCATAGGCGACGTTCCATCTTTTGATGTCGCTTCCCTTTAACATGGGAAACACATAAGTTTTTTCAATATTTGCCGAAACGGAGTCCACCCTGCGCTTTGCCCTTGCCACCAGATTGGAGACCCTTACCGTCTCGCCGTGATCCTCCTCCACCTTCAGCCAATATACCGCGTTTGCCCCGCCCGTAAACACACCTGTGCGCGCCCTGTATTCGTTTGTCCCCAGAAGCTTTGCCATCACCTTATGGGCGTCCCTTGCGCCCGTCACCCATATGGAGGTACTGTCACCCTCCACCGCAGGCACGGCATCCTGCTTCTGTACCGCAACCCGCTTCAAGACCTCGCTTAGCTTGGAATAGTCCGTAAAGGTGCCCTTTTTCTCCCACAGATAATAAGGGACGGGATAAACGTTCTCCTCGCCCTTTCTCGCAAAAAATAATGCCGTACTGTTGACAGCGCCGCCAAACGCCCTAAAGCCTGACAAATCATCTACTCTGAGCACCCTGAGCGGCGTCTCCTCCCTGATTCTGAATCGCCTGAAGCCGACTCCGTTTTGAACTGACTTGAACACGCCCTGACGAATGACAACCCCCAAAACCCCCTGATCCTTAAGGAGCAAATCCATGACAATATATGTGATAAGTACGGAGATATCCTCCTTTGAAAAGCTTAAATCCCTGCCCTTTGCCGAGAACAGCCGATAATCTACCCACTTATGCTGAGAGCCTGTTCTGTATCGCTCCGGCATATACTCCCAGTTCACCCAAGGGGGATTGCCTATTACGACATCAAATCGCCCTAGATGCCCGACCTTATTTCTGTCCGCCAAAATCCTGTTTCTTATCACTTGGACGGGGGCGTCCGCATCGACAAAATCCTGCACATAGGTCAAATCCTGCGCACCGATGTCTCCACCCTCCCCAAGCCGCACAACGTCAACATTATAAACAGGCAGGAAGATAACGGAATCTGCGCACAGCAAATCGAGCACTGCCAACAAATAATTAGTCTTTGCTGTCAGTACCGCCAACGGATTGATATCAAAGCCGTAAACTGTCCGGATAATCTCCTCCAGAGAGACTCCCGCTTCCCGCTTTGCCATGATTGCTTTGAAGATAAATGTTCCCGAGCCACAGGTGGGGTCGATAAAAGATGCTGTTTGAAGGTTGACCCCTCCCGAGTCGCATACCTCCTTTAATGTCAGCTCGGCCAACCAGTCCGGCGTGTAATACTCGCCCAGCGCATGCCTTAATTCCTTAGGAATCACCGCCTCGTACATCTGCTTAATATAGTCAAAATTATTGTTTTTTACAAAATCCTCCACCTCCATAGCCCCTGCATACCTATGGACGGAACGAATAACCCTCTCCATCACTGCGTCAAAGCCCGACGTCAGCTCGAACATCGGCCAACAATACCAATCCTCGTAAATATAATTCTGCACTCCGACTGTCCGGGCATACCTGCCCAATATGATATCTTCATGGGACAGCTCACAACCGCCGCCTGTCAATATCCGCGCCATCATGCACTTGATCAGCAGACTAAAATATGTCTGTACAGAGAAAAAGAGCTGCTGCAGCTCCTCCGCCCATCTCTCCTCGGAATATGTAATCCCATACCTTGCGAACAAAAGTGACGGTTTCAGCTTATTGTTACTGGAAATATTAGAATTGACGTCTCCATAGATATAGTAAAATTCTTCCTTCCATGCATCAATGATTTGGCGGGTTTGGACCGATGGCACAGTGAGAAATGAATAGATATCATGTATATGATTGTTTGATTCAATGTACAGCTTGGATTGAGGGTCCTTTAAATCCGTACAAAGCATACCCAAATCTATCACTTGCCATGCCTCCCTATGACTTTTTCTTTTTGGGTGTTCGCTCCGGCAGCTCCGGATACATCTCCTCCACCATCGCCTGCAGCGCAGCCCTATCGTCTAAAATGGTCACTGGCAGCATAGGCTTGGCGCCCTCATACGGCGGCTCCGCTACACTGTCCGGCATATACTTTTGACTTGCCTTTGTAATCTTCACCATAAAACCATCTCCGTAAATCCCGCCAAATATCCTTTCCCGATAATAGAAAATATACCCGCCCATCATGGGAATATGGCGTATATCTCCCAAATCGGATAATTGATCCATAATGTACTCCGCAAGCTCGCTGTTCTTTGACATAACTACCTCCCTTTAACCTAATCTTCCATTCTTGCCGCAAACCGGAAATTTGGACGTAAGCACAATTTTGTTTTCTAACAAATAAGACTTTCTTTTGTACCTCTCTTGGTATCACTACAACTGAATTTTATAATATAAATAATCCCCCGCAAAAGCCGTCTCGTCATGATTTTCCTTTGTGTCATATAAGACAAATCCGACGCTTTCATAATTTCTCGGCGCAATCAGATTACTGTTTGTCCATACCCGTATCTCTTTTAAGCCCTCATATTCTTTGATGCGCCGAACGGCTTCACTTAATTGAGCCTTTCCAAACCCTTGACCCTTAAATCTTGTCCTTATGCCATTATGCCCTATTTCTACATATTCAGGACATTTTCTCGGATCCCAACATATAAAGCCTATTGGCTCGCCCTCGTAGCATGTCACAAAACCGCATTTATCGGCAATATCCGGATTATCAAAGAAGAAGCTGTCCGACTGCTGCCAGTTTTCATCCCAACATGCGGCACATCTTTCGTCAAAGGAATATGCATCTTGGAGTATTTCGCGCATGATGCCCCTATGGTAATCGGTGAATTTTCTATATTCGATTTTATTTGAGTCATCGGCATATTCATTCATAACAGATTCCTTCAAAGCAATTTTCATCCAATATCAATATTTTATAATTGCCTTGGATATGGATTTATTGTACCACAGAATGCTTTTGTTGCATATCAAAAGATAAAATAATTGGTTAGCCATTTAAACACACTAACACTAAAAAACATTGAACAATGCCTGAAAATCACAAAGTGTCTGATGATTATAAAAACAGGTATTAAGTCTTTGGGACATTACTTGATTTCATTCCACAATGTGAAACCCAAGATTAAAATACCACCAAGTACCTGCAGGGCAGACATACCTTCTCCCAAAAGCAAAACAGATACAAGAACAGCCACCAACGGGTCGATATAACTCAATATTGCGGCTTTCTGCCCCGGAAGCTCCTTGAGAGAGGAAAAATACAAACAGTAAGTCACTCCTGTATGTACAAGACCCACAATCAGCAATGTCGCAAGAATAGCTCGATACAGAGCAAGCTCACCGGAAGATACGGAAATATTTCTCACAAAGAGACCAAGTGTACCAAATACCGTCATTGAAATGATGAGCATGATTCTTGGATTCATAAGACGTTTCATAGATAGCTGTCCCCTGATATTTCTTTCTTTTTCTTAGATGCAGTCGCCATAAAACTTACATCAATCAAATCATAGACCTTATCCTCCTCCACCGTGCCGTCCAAAAGCACTGTGATCCAATGTTCCTTATTCATATGATAAGCAGGAATGATTCCCTCCTGACGTATCAAAATATCACGAAACATCATATCATCAATTTTAAGATTGATCACGTCTACATATCCGTATCCCGAAAGACCCAGCTTCTCTCTTCCTACGCTCATTACCAGAGCAAACCACTTCCCATTGTCACCGTGTCGAAAAACGGCATTGCTGTCATATTTCGCCCAAGGATACTCAGGGGAAGTTTTATATTTCTTTTTGATATATGTAAAAACCGTTTCACGCATTTCTTTATCCCTCTCGTGCCAGCAGCCATGCCATGATGTGAACCGCCTGTTGGAGATTGCCTTGCTCAATCCCTCCCGCCGCATCAAAGGACTCGTTATCAGACATTTTTCGGCAGCATGTAAATCGCAAAACTCATAAATGCGATGGTTATGACTATATTAATGATTCCCGGCACACTGATATGTACAAAAGGAAGCAGTCCGAGCGCCATTCCCACCACAAACATCAGCACTTTGGAATATACAGCCGTCCTATACAGCGCTCCCGCAGACACATTCCTCTGCATGATCGCAGCCACCGCCAGTGCAACCAGAAAATACAGCATTGCAGAGAAGAAATACCATAAAGCTCTGAAAATGAAAAAGAAAACATATACTACCACCATAATAATCGATAGGATGGGCATCAACGTTTCCTTGATCCACTCTTTGTCAATTGTAATATCTTCACCCAGATCCAAATCTTTGAAACGCATTTCCTGATATTGCCCATTATTCATTATTGATATATTGTCCCTGCCTACGAGAAGGATTTCGGAATATCCCAACTCCATGGCATAATCCACATCATCATAGGTAAACTCATCAATCTCATCCGTCAGATATACAAACATGCCATCATCGTCAAACACATACTCTTCGTCAATAAAAAACCTGTCGTTCTTCACTCCAAAATCAGGTAAATCCTCCAAAAGCCCCAAAGAACTACTGCCGATGAGAGAAAAAGCGATGAAAAATTTCACAGCGGACAAAATCGTTGCAAGCAATGTCAAAAGCACTACAAAACCAATCATGCTTCCCACTTTTGCCTTGGTCAGAATGCCATACTTAGGCGGTACAAAAGCATATGCAAACTGTTCAAGAATATTCGGAGCCTTGACCCGCTGCACCGGATTGTTCCCGTAAGGATTGGAATAATCCGGCGATGGATAGCCTCCAGTATTAGAATAAGGTGATGGATTCCTGTTAAAATCATTACTGTCCATATTGTCCTCCCATAAAGGTGTTTGAAAATACCTGAGTATATCAATAATAGCCTTTTCTTAACCTGTTCTATGTAAAATATAAGTGAAATTGCCGTTGTTTTTTTCACATATAATTATTGAATAACAATCCAACTTCAATCACGCTTCGAACCAATTCTTTCTATGACTTTTTTATTCTGCAAAGAAATAAATGCACGTTCTA
>JAMPHH010000007.1 GCA_023663505.1 Muribaculum sp. | reverse complement strand
CTGACCAATAATTGGGTCTGCAGTTATGCTAAATATCAACGGTACAGTACACTAGGACTGCAAAACATATGGATTATACTGAGCAGGGTAAATTATTATTCAACTAAAGAACGATAAAAATTCATCTCCTCCTCAGTTGCTTCATAATAAAATGTCAAAAACTCTTCGGGGAAGGAGAACGCTTTAATGCTTTCCTCCGCCGCGGTCATTTTAATGATATTTGTGTCCTCGTACAATGTAATGGTGTTGTTTTTTTCTAATTCTTTCTTGCCAAAGCGCGCGACGGGATATTTATATGAAACCAGATAATATTGTTCCTTTACGTCCTCTAAGCCCTTCTTTAATTCGTCTTGTTCTTCTACGTCTAAGTCACTCCAAAGAGAACATTGGATATATTGGTATAATTGTTCCTCATCGCTGATTGTTTTTATTGGCTCATTGTCCTCTGCGGAATGGATTTGGATCTCAGCCAGATTATTCAAATCCTCTAAGGTATATTTTCTCTCCTGTTGTGCGGAGCACCCCGCACAGATACATAGTCCAAGCACTAACAGCATAGTGATTTTCTTTTTCATACTTTTACCTCATTTTCGTAATTTTTTGACTGCTTGAATCCATATCATGGATTGCGGGTTTGAGACATATTTTTCAACCTTTATCCCTGCTACTACTTTCTATAAGTAATTTGCATGTGGTAACTAATAAGCAGCAAAACAAAATTATGACAGGTGCATACGGGCTCCATGCGTTTGTCAGTATTCCGATCAAAACTGCGAACACCGTGGCAGGCAATGCCGCATATATCCAACGGTATTTTTTCGTATGACTGCTCTTGGGAATTTGTTCTGTATTTTTTATGACAATACTGTCAGTGTGCATGGAGATTCCTGCCCATATGATAAGCGCCAACCATGTTGTATCAGCTAGCCATTCAAAAACATTGCGAGTTGTCTGTCCAAAATAAAGCATTAAAAATCGTCCTATTTCGGGACTTGCAAAAAGGATAACCACTCCCACGATAATCATTGCCGCATATCTTTTTCGTCTGATTTCCCTCTGCTGTTTAAATTCTCTGAATACCTTATCATCAAATGTAAGGTGTTCGTTTTTGATTTCCTGATACTGTTTAATCTGAAGAAAATGCCAAATGATAATGATTATCCCCATTATCATGGTAAGCCAATAAAGCGAGGACATTATCATGCTGTGATGGTCAAAACAACCAAAGATATTTGACAGCATGAAAAGGCTTATCCCTACCGTAATCTGTCTTACGTTTTGTCCGCTGTATGACAAATATCCGTCCAACATCTCTTGGCTGACATAATATCCGCTTTCTGATACGGATTTTTCTTTTGGTAAGGTTTTTTCTTCGCAGTCTTCCTTTAGAAGATAGTCCACGGACACGCCGAACAGGTTACTGATTTGTACTAATTTTCCTACCTCGGGTATCCCCTTGTCATTTACCCATTTTCCCACTGCCTGTCGGGAGACCTCCAATTTTTCGGCTAAGTCCTCCTGTGTCATACCGTTGTCCTTCAACAGTGCTTTTAATTTTTGTCCTAATGTCATTTTTATCCACCTCCTGCACACATTCTATCGCTAAACAATAGAGAAAACAACCAATCTGTGGTTTCATGCTGTCAACTTTGCGTTTCGTTTTCATTATTTTTAAGCATTTTGTTATTAAAGGGGGAATGTCTTGCACTCTTGACAAAAAACGGTATATTTTGTTAGCATGAAATCAGTTGGGAAATTGGATAGGAAAAGGAGACAAAGCACAGGTAGAGGCTCTTAAAGAATTAGTCACGAAGTTTGATATTATGGTAAGGGAGGTAACAGGGAATGATATTTGAAAACGATATTTTGGAGATTCCTGAAGAATATAAAAAATGTCTGAAGAAGAATTAGATAAGGAAATAGAAAAGCTTTATGAAACCATGAAAGACCAAAATAAAGGTGAAGTCAGAGAAAAGGTTGCAAAGCTGCCCGTGAAAATTTTCTTCTAAGGATTGCTGTCTCAGCTGCAACAAACGTTAAACAGAGAAAGAAAAATGGCTTAGAATCTTATTTGGTCAATATAAAACTGCACCAACTTGGTGCAGAAATATTCACAAATGGTTGGTGAATAATTAAGGATTAACATTTCTCTAACATTTCTCAAACAATTCACAAACATTCCCAAGCTAGAATACATACAACAGATGCGGAAATATCTGAGACATCTGAAATATTTTAACGGAGGAATTTATCATGAAAAAAGAAAATTTCGTTACCCTCGTGATGTCTGTGGTCGGCGGACTCATTTTCGCACTGGGAATGTGCATGGCGCTCCTTCCCGAGTGGAATGCGTTCACACCCGGCGTTGTCTGCGGGGTCATCGGCGCGGCGATTCTGATTGCAATGGTGATCGTCCGCAGAAAAATGACAGGCGCGCCCAAGATTAGACTCAGCGGCAAAACGATTGGCACAGTCATTTACGGTATTTTTGCAACCATTATTTTCGGCGTGGGAATGTGCATGACAATGGTATTTGATGGACTTATGGTCGCGGGAATCATCGTGGGAATTATCGGCATCGCGCTCTTGTTAGGGCTTATCCCGATGATAAAGGGCATAAAATAAGGGGAATATTGTACCTGCACAATGCGTAAAACACGCATGAAAGCTCGCAGGCTACGGAAAGGTATGGTTATTATTATGTCAAAATTAATTGATGCAAACAAAAAAATAGAGGAAAAGGTGGTTGGAGCGTACAACGCTGTGGAAAGCAGCGTAGTGGGTACGTACAAAAAGGTCGAGGACGGCGTGGTCGGAGCATATAAAAAGGTGGAGGACAAATTCGTTGAAAATTTCCTCGTGCATGACGGCGAGACCACGGAGCAGGCTAAGGAGCGCCTGAAGCAGGACAAATAACGTCAAATTTTAACAATATTTTAACATTCGTGTGGTATGATTAAGCAAACTCTCTAAGGAGGCTTGCTATGTTTAAAATTTTGGTTGTGGAGGACGATTATGACCTCAACAAAACCGTGTGCGCCTATCTGAATCGAAACGGCTATGAGGCGGTTGGCTGCGCTGGCGCCAACGATGCGTACAACGAAATGTACGGCAGCTCTTTTGACCTGATTATATCGGACATCATGATGCCGAACATTGACGGCTTTGAATTTGCCGAGACCATACGCTCGCTCGATAAGGAAATCCCCATTCTTTTCATGACGGCGAGGGACGATTTTCATTCCAAGCAAAAGGGCTACCGCATCGGTATCGACGATTATATGGTAAAGCCCGTTGACCTCGACGAGCTGCTTTTGAAGCTTGGCGCGCTCCTTCGGCGGGCGAAGATCGCCAGTGCAAAGCAGATAACGGTCGGCTCCTTCACACTGAATGCGGAGGAGCGCTCTGCCGTTCTCGACGGGGAGGAAATCCCCTTGACTGTCCGCGAATTTAATCTGCTGTACAAGCTTTTGTCCTACCCGAAAAAGACGTTTACGCGCTCCCAACTTATGAACGAATTTTGGGAGACGGAGACCGATTCGGGTTCGCGGACGGTGGACGTTTACATGCGGAAGCTCCGCGAAAAACTGGAAAACTGCAAGGATTTTGAGATAGTCACTGTCCACGGGTTAGGCTACAAGGCGGTGTTGAAATGAATAAAATGAATAAAAAAAAATCCGAAAAAATATATTTTTCCTTCCTGAGATTTATTGTGTTTTTCGCAGTCATTTCCTTTGCCGTGACCTGTTCCTTTTTGCTTTTTCTGCAATCGATGGAATTTGACCGTGTCGTCCTTGAACGCAACGCGAGGGCGACCTTCCTGAATGTTATTTTCCTCACGCTTATCTTTTTGGTCATTGATACGGTGCGCAGAAAACTGACTGTGGAACGTCACGTTCAAAAAATAATCAATGGGCTCGACAGGATCACCGAGGGCGATTTTACAATAAAGATACCGCGGGCTGCGGATATCTCGGGCGGAAACGGGTTCAACATAATCATTGACAGGATCAATAAAATGACGGCGGAATTAAACGGCGTCGAGACCCTGCGGACGGACTTTATCGCAAGCGTTTCCCATGAATTAAAAACCCCTCTGGCGGCGATAAATAATTACGGGACACTGCTCCAAGCTCCCGATTTATCAGAGGAAAACCGTATTCAATACGCCCGCGCGGTCACGGACGCTTCGCGCTCCCTTGCCAATCTGATAACAAATATTTTAAGGCTGAACAAGCTTGAGAATCAGCAGATTTACCCCGTCAGCAAGCCGTATAATCTGAGTGATCAGCTATGCGAATGCCTGCTGAATTTTGAGGACGCTTGGGAGCAGAAAAATATCGGGCTTGAGACACAGATCGAGGAGGACGTTATCATTGTCGGTGATGCAGAAATGCTGTCACTGGTGTGGAATAATTTATTTTCCAATGCGATAAAATTCACCGACCAATACGGCAGTATCTACGTCAGTCTGAAAAAAGAAAACGGCGGCGCGGCGGTTACTGTCAGGGACACGGGCTGCGGAATGTCCGCCGAGACAGGAAAGCATATTTTCGAGAAATTTTATCAGGGAGACACCTCCCACGCCGCGGCGGGAAACGGTCTCGGACTTGCGTTGGTAAAGCGGGTCGTAGACATCATCGGCGCGGATATCTCCGTCCAAAGCGAGCAGGGAAAGGGCAGCGTCTTTACCGTCAGGCTAAAGGGGGAAGGGCAGTGAAGAAATTCTTGATCAAAATATTTTTTCCTCCTGTGTGGGTGATTGTTTTATCCTCGGCGGTGGGCTTTCCCGCAGTGATCATCGCCCTTAATTACTTGAGCGAAGACAACCCGATTTCCTACATTTCCTATGTGCTTTCGGCGTATGCCCTGACGGTCTTGTGCGCGAACTTCCCACGCGCCAAAAGACGCTGCAGGGAGCTGCTTCACGGCGACGAGGTCAAAATCATCGTATCGGTTCGCAAATTTATGCGCCGCTATCATTACACCTCGCTCTACCTTGACGATATCGAATTCCGCGCGCGAGTTTCCCTTTACAGCGGGCTTGCGATCAATTTGTTTTACGCGGTTTTCAAGTGCGCCACGGGAGTCATTTTCCGCTCGGCTTGGCTGTGGGCGATTGGAATTTATTATGTGATGTTAAGTGTTATAAGGTTTACGCTTTTGAGAAATGTACGCATTACCGACTCAAAGGTGTGCGGTGTGGAAAGAAAGCTTCACGAATACAAAAGCGCGAGGCTTTGCGGGATACTGATGTTTGCGCTGAATATCGCAATGGGCGGAATGACGGTGCAGATGATCTGGCAGAACCGCAGCTATGAGTACAAGGGGTATATTATTTACATTTCCGCGCTGTACGCTTTTTACAGCTTGATTCTTGCGGTGGTAAATGTCGTGAAATTTTCCAAAATAGACAATGCCATACTTTCTGCGGCGAAAATTCTCGCACTGGCGGGCGCGTTAATGTCCATGTTCGCATTGCAGACGGCAATGTTTTCGTCGTTTGGCGGCGGAGAAGAATTGCAGCGCACGTTTAACACGATCACGGGAAGCGCGGTGCTCGCTATTACGGCGGGAATGGCTGTTTTTATGATAGTCCGCGCGAATATTTGTCTGAAAAGGCTTGAAAACGAAAGGAGTGTTTTTCATGGATAACAATGAGAGATTCGAATACACCTATTCCGCAAAGCAGCAGGCGGAGCTTGAAAATATCCGCAGAAAATATCTCCCTCGGGAAGAAACCAAAATGGACAGGCTGCGCCGCCTCGACAAAAGCGTGACTCGCCTCGGGACGGCGGTCTCCATTGCCGCGGGTATCATCGGCACACTGGTCATGGGATTTGGAATGTGCTGTGTTATGGTGTGGAGCAGAATGCTGAGCGGAATCGTCATCGGCATTGTCGGCATGGCAATCATCGGCGCGGCATATCCGATTTATCAATACATTACCGACAGGCAGCGGGAGAAAATCGCTCCTGAGATTTTAAGGCTGACTGAGGAAATTGAACGCGGGGATTAAAACACTTAGAAAATTGTACTCTTGACACAAAGGATACGTTATGGCATTCTGAGAATATAAAGCAATTTGGTGTAATGCGGTGTGTTCAGGGAAGCATATCCGACAGAGTATTTGCACAATGAAAGGATTGGAGGAGCGGATCATGAAGTCAAAGGTATTTTTTTCAAAGGAAATTACACCTGAAAAGGTAGTGGAGCTCTATAAGGCGGCAGGGAAAGAGCTGTCGGGCAAGGTTGCCGTCAAGGTGCATTCGGGGGAGGAGGGAAACCAGAATTTCCTGCGTCCGGATTTTTGGAAGCCTATGGTGGAGTATGTGAAGGGCACAATCGTGGAATGTAATACCGCATATGAAGGCGAGCGTAATACGACTCCCAAGCATATGAAGCTGCTGCAAAAGCATGGTTGGAATGCTTACTTTGATGTGGATCTGTTAGATGCCGAGGGACCGGATATGGAGCTTCCCATTCCAAACGGACATCAGATCAAGAAGAATTATGTGGGCAAAAATATAGCAAATTACGATTCCATGTTGGTGCTTTCCCATTTCAAGGGGCACCCCATGGGCGGCTTTGGCGGCGCTTTGAAGCAGCTCTCTATCGGCGTGGCGTCTTCCTATGGTAAGGCATATATTCATGGCGTGGGCGATGTGAATAAATTCTGGGATTCCGACCATGATTCTTTTTTGGAATCCATGGCAGACGCCGCTTCGTCCGTGGTAGAGTATTTTAAGGGGAACATGGTGTATGTCAATGTCATGAAAAACCTGTCGGTGGACTGCGACTGCTGTGCGGTGGCAGAAGACCCGTGCATGAAGGATATAGGTGTTTTGGTGTCTCTTGACCCGATTGCTCTTGATCAGGCTTGTCTCGACCTTATTTATGCGTCAAAGGATAGAGGGCGGGATCATTTTGTGGAGCGTGTGGAGTCACGAAACGGGGTTCATACCATAGAGGCTACCGCTGAGCTTGGCTTTGGAAGCAGGGAGTATGAGTTGGTGGATATGGATTGATGGAGGTAAGGGGGATATAAATAATATCCCCCTTACCTATGGAACAGCTTCTGTCCCTGATATTCAGGCTCACAGGTCAGGTTTACTCCAAGCTTGCGCAGCACGTTCTTGTCCACCTGTGACAGAATCACACTGGAGTGCACCTCGGAGCCCTTGAGATTCTGGAGCTGTTCCATGGCGCGCTTCGCCTTCTCGTCCGTCACGGCGCAGATGGACAGCGCAATCAATACCTCGTCCGTGTGGAGACGGGGGTTCTTATTGCGAAGATGCGATACCTTTAGATTCTGAATGGGTTCGATAATGGTGGGGGAGATAAGCTGCACCTCGTCCTCAATCCCCGCCAGTAATTTCAAAGCATTTAAGAGCATGGCGGAGGAGGCTCCCAGAAGCTCACTGGTCTTGCCCGTGACAATCTGCCCGTCGGGAAGCTCTATGGCGGCGGCGGGCTCACCGGTAGCGGCAGCGCGAATCTTGGCAGAGCTTATGACAGGTCTGTCATCTGTGGTGATCTCCGCCTGCTTCATCAATAGCTCGATTTTCATGATCTGGTCATCATCGGCGCTTCCTTGGCGTTTCTGGCACAGGGTATTATAATACCTCCGAATGATCTCCTGCTTGGCGGCAATCTGAACCGCCTCATCGTCCTCGATCCCGTAGCCTGCCATGTTGACACCCATGTCAGTAGGGGATTTGTAGGGGCATTCGCCCATGATTTTCTCAAACATGGTGCGCAGTACGGGGAACACCTCCACGTCCCGGTTGTAATTGATGGTGGTCTCGCCATAGGCTTCCAAATGAAAAGGGTCGATCATATTTACGTCATTTAAATCCGCGGTGGCAGCCTCGTAAGCCAGATTTACGGGGTGCTTTAGCGGGATATTCCAGATGGGAAAGGTCTCGTATTTGGCGTAGCCTGCGCTGATCCCTCTCTTGTATTCGTGGTAGAGCTGAGAGAGACAGGTCGCCATCTTGCCGCTGCCCGGTCCGGGGGCGGTGATGACCACCAGAGAGCGGGTGGTTTCAATATAATCGTTTTTGCCATAGCCCTCGTCGCTGACGATCAGGGGAATGTTGTAGGGGTAACCGTCGATAGGATAGTGGCGGTACACCTTCATTCCGAGGGATTCAAGCTTTTTCTGGTAGGCGATTGCACTGGGTTGTCCGGCGAAGCGGGTCAGGCACACGCTGCCCACATACAGCCCATACCCTCGAAAAGCGTCGATCAGGCGGAGCACGTCCAGATCATAGGTGATGCCCAGATCGGAGCGGACTTTATTTTTCTCAATATCGGCTGCGTTGATGGCGATGACGATCTCCGCCTGCTCCTTTAATTGCGCAAGCATATTGATCTTGCTGTCAGGCTTGAAGCCGGGCAGGACGCGGGACGCATGATAGTCGTCAAAAAGCTTCCCGCCGAATTCCAGATAAAGCTTCCCGCCGAAAGCCGAGATCCTTTCTTTGATCTTCTCAGACTGCATTCTGAGGTATTTGTCATTGTCAAAGCCTGTTTTTCCCATGTGTCCCTCCGTGTGAGCATATACTAACTTTTTGTTACATCATACAAAAAATTCCAGTCAAAGTCAAATATTACAATTCACGTTTTGCCTGACTGCACCATGACCAATAATTGTCAAAACCTAAGATTTAATATTTCTTTTATTGATTTATGGGAAAAGTGTCTTTATAATGTATTTTGTTAGAGCGTAGTTATTAACTTTAAGATAGCAGCTTAGCCACATGGCGATATCGGGTGCGAAGCTTACCCTTGCATGAATGTATGTGTGCTGACCTGTTATATTTTAGGAAACGAGGCGGAAATGGACAATCATCAGATGAATCAAAATAACAACAATAATCACAACAATCAGCCGCCCAAGAGACCGGGGCTGGGTGTGATCATAGCGGCAATGGTAATGTCGATGTTGTTGGTGACATTGTTCTCGGGACTGCTCCTTGGCAGCAGCAAGCAGGAAGAACAGGAGTACAGCCGATTTTTACAGGATTTGAAGGAAGACAAGATCGAATCCGTTCTTGCCAATTATGAGAAATCTCTCCTGAGTGTCACCTTGAAATATGACGAGACTGCCCAAGCGGAGAAGGTAGATCCCTTGACGGCGGCTCTTTTGGACAGGTATGGCGGAGAATTGCATGGGGAGACCTACACCACGCGCATGATGGAGGATATGACCACGCTGACCGCGCGTTTGGAGGAGAAGGGAATCACGGCGCAGAGGGTCGTCTCCGACAGCAGGTGGATAGATATTTTGCTGACGATCGTTTTGCCGTTGGTGCTGATCTGGGTGTTGATGGGATTGATGTTCCGCAAGATGAGCGGCTCGGGCGGACCCTTCGGCGTGGGTAAATCCAACGCCAAGGTATATGTGCAGAAGGAGACCGGAGTGACCTTCAAGGACGTGGCGGGCGAAGACGAAGCGAAGGAATCTCTGGTGGAGGTTGTGGACTTTCTTCACGACCCCGGCAAATACACCAAGATCGGAGCGAAGCTCCCCAAGGGCGCGCTGCTTGTGGGACCTCCCGGCACAGGTAAGACTCTGCTTGCCAAGGCTGTGGCGGGGGAGGCGAAGGTGCCGTTTTTCTCCTTGACGGGTTCGGACTTTATCGAGATGTATGTGGGCGTGGGCGCAAGCCGCGTGCGCGATCTGTTCCGAGAGGCTACCAAGAACGCGCCCTGTATCGTGTTTATAGACGAGATCGATGCAATTGGACGCAGCCGTGATTCCAAGTATGGCGGGGGCAACGAGGAGCGGGAGCAGACCCTTAATCAGCTTTTGTCTGAGATGGACGGCTTTGACAGCTCCAAGGGTGTATTGATCTTGGCGGCGACCAACAGACCGGAGATTCTTGACAAGGCGCTCTTGCGTCCCGGGCGTTTTGACAGGCGGATTATCGTGGATAAGCCGGATTTGAAGGGACGAGTGGAGATTCTCAAGGTTCATGCCAAGGACGTCAAGATGGACGAGACGGTGGATTTGGACGCGATCGCTCTCGCCACGAGCGGTGCGGTGGGTTCTGACCTTGCCAACATGATCAACGAGGCGGCGATCAACGCCGTGAAGGAGAAGCGAGAATTCGTAAACCAGCAGGATTTGTTCAATGCCGTTGAGGTGGTTCTGGTGGGTAAAGAGAAAAAGGATCGCATCATGAGCAAGGAGGAGCGCAAGATCGTATCCTACCATGAGGTGGGACATGCGTTGATCAGCGCGTTACAGAAGAATTCCGAGCCGGTGCAGAAGATTACCATTGTGCCGCGCACGATGGGCGCTTTGGGCTATGTGATGCAGGTTCCCGAGGAGGAGAAATATCTCAACACCGAGGAGGAGCTGCGCGATATGTTGGTCGGTCTGGTGGGCGGGCGCGCCGCAGAGGAGATTGTGTTCGGCAATGTGACGACAGGCGCAGCCAACGATATCGAGCGAGCGACGGCAATCGCACGCAATATGGTGACAAGGTTCGGCATGAGCAAGCGGTTTGGGCTGATCGGGCTTGCCACGGTGGAGAGCCAATATTTGGAGGGCAGAACAGCGTTAAATTGCAGCGATAAGACGGCGGCTGATATCGACGAGGAGGTCATGGAGATTCTCAAGGAAAGCTACAAGAAGGCGTTGGAGCTGTTGGGTGAGAACCGTGACGTCATGGACAGACTGGCGGACTTCCTGATTGAGAAGGAGACTATCACAGGCAAGGAGTTCATGAAGATTTTCAGGGAGATGAAGGGGATTCCTGAGCCGGAGGAGCTCAAGGAGGAGCCGAAGGAGCCTGCAAAACCCACGGTGGGCAATGTGATAGACGTGACGCTGACGGACGAGACACAGGTGCGGTCTTCGGATAATGGCAAAGCATCGCCGCAGCCGGAGGACTCCATGACGGAGAGGAATGTATCTGTATCGGAACAGAATGAGCCAAGGTCAGAGACTCGCGAGAGCAATCTCAGGGGAGACGGGGAACCAACTCCGAGGACAGATTCCTCACCGGAAGATGACGATCACAGGCGCGGACTGTTCTCCAACGGCAGGATAGACTGATAGTATGTTTAATATCGAGGAAGAATTAAAAAAGCTCCCGAACAAGCCGGGGGTCTATATCATGCGTGACGAGAGGGACACCATCTTGTATGTGGGCAAAGCGATCAATCTGCACAATCGTGTGCGCTCCTATTTTCGGGAGAATATCGGCAGGGGACCCGCCATCGACAAGATGGTTTCCCTCATTGCGCGTTTTGAGTATATTGTCACGGATTCGGAGCTGGAGGCTCTGGTCTTGGAGAACAATCTGATCAAGGAGCATTCTCCCAAGTACAACACGCTTTTAAAGGACGACAAGACCTATCCCTATATCAAGGTGACATTGGGGGAGGAGTACCCCCGTATTGTTTTCTCCCGCACTATGAAGAAGGACAGGTCTAAATATTTCGGACCTTACACCAGTGCGGGTGCGGTAAAGGATACCATAGAGCTTCTGAATAAGCTTTATCAGCTTAGAACCTGCAATCGTGCTCTGCCGCGGGATATAGGATTGGACAGACCCTGCCTGAATTATCATATCAAGCAGTGTCTTGCGCCCTGTCAGGGGTATGTGAGTAAGGAGGAATACAGGGGGCAGGTGGAGGGCGCCCTGTCCTTTTTGAATGGCAATTACAGTCCAATTCTGAAGGACTTGGAGAATAAAATGAAGAATGCCGCGGAAAATATGGAATTTGAGGAGGCGGCGGCATATCGGGATCTGTATAACAGCGTGAAGTCCGTGGCGCAGAAGCAGAAGATCACGGACAGCGATGGCGAGGATAAGGACGTGATCGCCTTGTATCAGGACGAGAGCGAGGCTGTGGTTCAGGTTTTCTTTGTTCGCGATGGAAAGTTGATCGGCAGGGAGCATTACTATATGACAAATGTGTCGGAAATACCCGCGCCGGAGGGAAGCGACGATGAGGAATTACGACGCATCATGAAGGAGAGGGAGAGAGTACGGGCGGAGGTGCTGCAGGATTTTGTGAAGCAGTTCTATGCAGGGACGCCGTTTATCCCCAAGGAGCTGATGCTGCAATATGAGATAGAGGACGCCGAGATTGTGGAGAAGTGGCTCACGGAGCGCAGGGGCGGACGGGTGTATCTGAGAGTGCCCAAGATTGGCAGCAAGGAGAAGCTGGTGGAGCTGGCGGCTCAGAACGCCAAGCTGATCTTGTCACAGGACAGGGAGAAGCTAAAGCGTGAGGAGGGGCGTACCATCGGCGCGGTGAAGGAGATTGCGGCGATTTTGGGGCTGCCCCGCATCGAGCGCATGGAAGCCTTTGATATCTCTAACACCAACGGCTTTGAGAACGTAGGCTCTATGGTGGTATATGAGAAGGGTAAGCCGAAGCGCAGCGACTATCGGAAGTTCCGGATCAAGAGCGTCACGGGACCGGACGATTATGCGTGCATGAAGGAGGTGCTGACCAGACGCTTTGTGCACGGAATGGAGGAGAGCAGGGAGCTTGCAAAGAAGGATTTGGAGAAGGAGTTCGGCAGCTTTACAAGGTTTCCCGATCTGCTGCTGATGGACGGCGGACGAGGGCAGGTGAACATAGCCATGGAGGTCTTGGACGAGCTGCATATCGACATTCCGGTCTGTGGTATGGTGAAGGACGACAATCACCGCACGAGGGGGCTGTATTTCCACAATGTGGAGCTGCCCATTGACACGCATTCGGAGGGGTTTAAATTAATCACGCGCATTCAGGACGAGGCACACAGATTTGCCATCGAATATCATCGGTCTCTCCGCAGCAAGGCGCAGGTGAAGTCCGTGTTGGACGATATCCCCGGGGTGGGTCCTGCCCGCAGGAAGGCGCTGATGCGGCATTTTAAATCCTTGGAGGAGATTCGGAATGCAACAACGGAGGAGCTGATGGAGCTGCCTGAAATGAACAGTCGGAGCGCTGAGGCGGTCGTGCAGTTTTTTAGGGAGCAAAACAGTTCAGCTTCCGCTGAAGTGTTACCATAATTTTCTTCACAGAATCTGCTCGATGTGGTAAAATTATAGCAAACGATAAAATAATTGTCGTTTTGCTATAAATTGATGCACACGTCCGCATAAGGAATATCGCTGCTCTCGCAGCGTGCGGACGGCGCAAACGGAAACGACTTATGTCGTTTCCTATATAATATTCAATAACCCCGATACAGAGCACAATGCATTCAAAGAATGCTAGGGTATTGACCCTCGCGGCATTTGTCAAATGTTTGCGGGAATAAATCAGACCGCCGATACAGCGGAGAAAGAGGATAAATGCAATGACAAGTGTTAGCCTGCCCCGTGTGATTGAGAAAATGGATTTGAAGAATTTGACTCCGGATATTGATCTGAGTAAAAAGTGTATTACGCTCGCGGAGGTAAATCGTCCCGCCCTGCAGCTCGCGGGATATTTCGAGCATTTTGACGCCACCCGATTACAGATCATCGGTTTTGTGGAATACACCTATATGGCGAGGCTGACAGACGAGGAGCGGGTGGATATCTATGAGAAGCTGATGTCGAACGAGATTCCGTGTATTGTGTTTAGTCGGGAGCTGATGCCGGACGCCATTTTCATGGAGACGGCGATCCGCCACCAGATTCCGCTATTCTCCACCAAGAAGACAACCTCCGATTTTATGGCGGAGATAATTCGTTGGCTGAACGTGAAGCTGGCGCCGTGTATCTCAGTGCATGGCGTGCTGTTGGACGTGTACGGAATCGGGGTGCTGATCACAGGTGAGAGCGGAATCGGTAAGTCGGAGGCGGCGTTGGAGCTGATCAAAAGAGGGCATCGACTGGTGACTGATGATGTGGTGGAGCTTCGGAAGGTCAGTGATGATACCTTGGTGGGTTCTGCGCCTGATATAACGAAGAATTTTATCGAGCTTAGGGGTATCGGAATCATAGATGTTAAGGCATTGTTCGGCGCAATAGCGGTGTTGGAGACCCAACAGGTGGATATGGTCATTCGACTGGAGGATTGGGACAAGGATAAGGAATATGACAGACTAGGTCTGGAGGAGAATTATACGGAATATCTGGGCAATAAGGTGGTCTGCTACACACTGCCCATTCGCCCGGGGCGGAATCTGGCGCTGATCTGCGAGGCGGCTGCGGCGAATCACAGGCAGAAGCAGATGGGGTACAACGCGGCGAAGGAGCTCTATGCCCGCGTGCAGACATCACTTGCCAAGAGAAGGGACGAGGAGGAAGAATAAATATGGAAGCAAGGTATGCGTTTGGGGTGGATATTGGCGGCACGACGGTAAAGCTTGGGCTTTTTGACAAGGACGGCTGTGTACTGGATAAGTGGGAGATTCCCACGGTGAAGGATAACGAGGGCGCGTCGATCCTGCCGGACGTGGCGGAGAGTATCCGCGGTAAGATGCAGGAGAAGGGCATTGAGGAGGCTGATATCGCGGGAATCGGTGTGGGCGCTCCCGGCGCCGTGGACGATAAAGGGACTCTGGTGGGCGGAGCGGTGAATCTGGGCTGGGGAGTGTTCAATATTCCCAAGGCATTGGGAGCTTATTTTGACGTGCCCATAAAGGCGGCCAATGACGCCAATGTAGCCGCGTTCGGCGAGATGTGGCAGGGCGGCGGCAAGGGCTATGATGATCTGGTGGCGGTCACTCTGGGAACAGGCGTGGGCGGCGGCATAATCATGGGCGGCAGGATTCTCACAGGCGCAACAGGAGCTGCGGGCGAGATCGGGCATATCCATATTGAGGACAATGAGAGCGAGAGCTGTGGCTGCAAAAACAAGGGCTGTCTGGAGCAATATACCTCCGCCACGGGTATCGTGAGACTGGCAAGGAGACGACTTGCCGAGGACGATAAGCCCAGTGTCCTGCGTCAGGGGAATATCACTGCCAAGGCTGTGTTTGACGCGGTGAAGGAGAATGACGAGGTTGCCGTGGAGATCGCGGAGCGCTTCGGAGATTATCTGGGTAAAGGGCTTGCGGCGGTGGCGGCGGTGGTGAATCCGGAGATATTCGTGATCGGCGGAGGTGTGTCCAAGGCGGGAGAGATCCTGTTTTCCTATATCGAGCCCGCATTTCAGAAATACGCGTTCGGACCCTGCAGGGGGGTGCGGTTTGCCCTTGCGACCTTGGGGAATGACGCGGGAATTTATGGCGCTGCGGGATTAATACTGTGGGAAAACGTATAATATATTATAGGAAACGACATAAGTCGTTTGCGACTATATGGTTCTATGAAAAGGAAAGGCAGTATTTATGGTCAGCAGCGTAATGTTGGAGACCCTGCGGGGGTTTGTCACGGAGGAAAATATTCATTTGCAGGAGCCTATGGCTGCCCACACGACCTTTCGGGTGGGAGGCCCCGCGGATTGTCTGATTGAGATTGAGAACGCGGAGCAGCTGCAGAGGGTACAGAGCTTTCTCTATCAGGTGGATTATCCCTTCTATGTGATAGGAAACGGGAGTAATCTCCTTGTCAGTGACAACGGTTATCAGGGGATTATATTACAGATTGGCAAGAAAATGAGCGATATCACCGTGGAGGGAAATATCATCAGACTTAGGTCCGGAGCTTCCATGGCTCAGGCGGCGGCAGCCGCGCTTAAGCATGGTCTGACGGGACTTGAGTTCGCGTCAGGTATCCCGGGGACGGTGGGCGGCGGCGTGGTTATGAACGCAGGAGCTTACGGCGGGGAGCTTAGTCAGGTGGTGACGGAGGTTCAGGTGTTGAATAAGGAGGGCGAGCTTCTGACACTGGACAACGAGACGATGGAGTTTGGCTATCGCAAGAGCACTATCCGCAGGCAGCCCTTTATCGTGACGGAGGTTACCTTGGCGCTGACTGCGGGCAGGCAGGAGGATATCAGGGCGAAAATGGAGGAGCTCTCAGCCAAGAGAAGGGAGAAGCAGCCGTTGGAATTCCCCAGTGCGGGCAGCACGTTCAAGAGACCCGAGGGACATTTTGCGGGAGAGCTGATCATGAACGCGGGACTTAGAGGCTTCCAGATCGGAGGCGCCAGAGTGTCCGATAAGCACTGTGGCTTTGTGGTCAATGCGGGCAATGCCCTTGCCGCGGACATTATGGACGTGATCAGAGAGGCGCAGATACGTGTGAAGGAGCGGTTTGGTGTGGAGCTTGAGCCCGAGGTAGTGTTTCTGGGGGATTTTTAAAGGCATGAGATATGGCGAGGGAGCCGGAGGAATGAGACGCATATGAGATTTGTGGTAGTGACGGGAATGAGCGGGGGCGGCAAAAGCTCCGCCCTGAAAATGTTAGAGGACGCGGGGTTTTATTGTGTGGATAATCTGCCGTCCTCTCTGGTTGAGAAATTTGTGGAGCTGATCACCCTGCCGAACAGCGAGATCACCAAGGTGGCGTTGGGGCTTGATGTGCGTGCTGACCAGTCCTTTAAGAATACCACAAAGGTCTTGAAGGAGCTGAAGAAAAAAGGGTATCAATTCGAGATCCTCTTTATGGAGGCGTCCGAGGAGGTGCTGATCAAGCGATACAAGGAGACAAGGCGCATTCACCCTCTGGCGGCGGACGGGCGCGTGGAGGACGGCGTGCGCAAGGAGCAGGAGGTGCTTCAGGCAATCCGCAAGATGGCGGACTATGTGATCGACACGTCCAATCTGTTGACCAGAGAGCTTAAGGCGGAGCTTGATCGCATCTTTGTCCGCAATGAGGAATACAATAGCCTCATGGTGACAATCATGTCATTTGGCTTCAAGCATGGGATTCCCTCGGACGCAGATCTGGTGTTTGACGTGCGTTTCCTGCCCAATCCCTTCTATATAGACGAGCTGAAGCACAAGACGGGAAATGACAAGGAGGTACAGGACTATGTGATGAGCTTTGGGGACGCGGATATCTTTTTGCAAAAGCTTACGGACATGATACAATTCCTGATTCCCAACTATATCAAGGAGGGCAAATACCGATTGGTCATCGCAATCGGGTGTACGGGCGGCAAGCATCGAAGCGTGACGCTTGCCAATGAGCTTTATAGCCGCATGAAGGACAAGGGGCATTACGGGATCAAGCTGTATCACAGGGATATGGCGAGATCAAGCTTACAGGATCTGCAGCGTTAGTGAGGTGTATGCGAGAAATGTCATTTTCACAGAATGTCAAGGAAGAATTGGGCAGGCATATGAGTGCGGCGAGACACTGCCAATTGGCGGAATTAGCGGCAATAATGCACTTTTGCGGTCAGATAGGTCGCGATAAAAACGGCAATTATACGATAGGATTTCAGACAGAAAATGAAACTGTTTCCAGAAAAGGCTTTACATTATTGAAAAAAACGTATAATATAAATACTGATGTCGAGATTGGCGAGGAGCAGATGCGGGAGATTCTTTCTAAGATTGGAGATCTTGATGAACCGGTCAGCCCGCTCCTTATCAAAAATTCCTGCTGTCAAAGAGCATTTTTGAGAGGTGCCTTTTTGAGCGTCGGTTCTCTGAGTGACCCTTCCAAGGGATATCATTTGGAGTTCGTGTGTACTGATGACAAGAAGGCCAGACAGCTGCAGAGTGTACTGCAGGGCTTTGGTATCGATGGAAAAATTGTGCTTCGCAAGAAGTATCATGTCGTGTATCTCAAGGAGGGTGAGAGCATTGTAGATCTGTTAAATGTCTGCGAGGCTCACGTCGCTCTTATGGAGCTTGAGAATCTGCGGATTCTCAAGGAGATGCGCAATTCTATCAACAGACGCGTCAACTGTGAGGCTGCCAATATCACCAAAACAGTGAACGCTGCCACAAGACAGATAGAGGATATTGAATACATTCGGTATCATGGCGGTCTGCAGAGACTGCCGCACAATCTGCGGGAGATGGCGGAGGTTCGGTTGGAGTATCCAGAGGCTTCCCTGAAGGAGCTGGGGGAGTGCTTGGAGCCGCCGGTAGGTAAATCCGGAGTCAACCACAGATTGCGCAAGCTGAGTGAATTCGCCGAAAAGCTTAGGATGTAGAACGAGGAGGAAAATTATGCAAGCAAGGACAATCCGTATCAACATGGACAAGGGGCTCGACGCAAGACCGATCGCGCTGTTGGTTCAAGAGGCCAGTAAGTACGACAGCAAGATTTACGTGGAGCAGGAAGGCAGGAGGATCAATGCCAAGAGTATTATGGGCATGATGACAGTGGTACTTAACAATGGCGAGGAATTGACCGTCACGGCGGAGGGCGAGGACGAGAGCGCCGCTGTTGACAGTATCGAGAAATTTTTAAGCGGCAACTAATCGGAAAGACATAAGGGGGAAGAAAGAAGGCGGGCGAGCATTTATGTTAAACTCGCTTTTTTATTCCCGCGAGCAATGAGCCAAGTCAATGCGGTTGACTTTGTGCTGCGGGGTTATTGACTCCCATGACAATACATATATACTTGGAGGAATATCATGAGTTTTCCCTTGGAAAAGAAACTGCTCTTTGTGTATAACCCAAAGGCGGGCAAGGCAAAAATTAGAAACAAGCTGGCGGATATTTTAGATGTGTTCGCGGAAGGCGGCTACGAGGTGACCGTCTACCCCACCGGCAAACAGGGGGACGCCACAGAGATCGTGGAGAACAGGAAGCCTGTCTATGACTTGATCGTGTGCAGCGGCGGCGACGGCACACTTGACGAGGTGGTCACGGGCATGATGCGCAGCAGCTTCCGCACCCCCATCGGATATATTCCCGCGGGAAGCACCAATGATTTCGGGGGAAGTCTGAATTTGCCCAAGAATATGGTGAGCGCGGCAAGGCGGGTTGTCGAGGGGAGAAGCTTTCCTTGTGATATCGGAGCCTTTAACGACGACGTGTTTGTGTATATAGCGGCATTCGGAATCTTTACTGAGGTCTCCTACGAGACGGATCAGGAGATCAAGAATGTGTTAGGGCATATGGCGTATGTGTTGGAGGGAATGAAACGTCTCTCCGCGGTTCGCTCCTATCATATGAAGGTCACTTGTGAGGACAGGGTCATAGAGGACGATTTTATCTTTGGCATGATCACAAATTCCGTATCGGTGGGCGGCTTTAAGAACATCACGGGCAAAAACGTGAAGCTTGATGACGGCGTGTTCGAGGTCACGCTGATCAGGGCGCCGGGGAACGCTGTGGAGTTGAATCAGATCATGCTTTCGCTGCTGAATCGGGATATCGACACGAACCTGATGTATTGCTTCCGTACCGCTGACCTGAGATTGGAGTCGGAGGAGGACGTGGCTTGGACCTTGGACGGCGAGAACGGGGGGAGCCATCAGGACGTGTATATCAGGAACCGACATCGGGCGGTGGAAATACGGGTGATGGAGTAATCCGTGAGTAATAGAATCTTATTTTTGTATTTTCATTTTGGGTGAGTTGTGCTATACTATACACAAAGGCGGCGGACCGGCTGTGTGGGAATACCCTCGGGGTCGGGGCGTTGCCGATGTATCAGAAAAAAGAGTAAAAATTGGAGGGAAAGAGTATGTTAGTATCTGCAACCGAAATGCTGAAAAAGGCAAAGGCTGGGCACTATGCAGTGGGCCAGTTCAATATCAACAATCTGGAGTGGACAAAGTCCATTCTGCTCACCGCTAAAGAGTGCAGGTCTCCTGTGATCTTGGGCGTGTCTGAGGGCGCAGGAAAGTATATGGGTGGTTATCATGCGGTAGTCGGCATGGTGAACGGACTGTTGAAGGATTTGGATATCGACGTTCCCGTTGCGCTGCATCTGGATCACGGCAGCTTTGAGGGATGCTACAAGTGTATTGAGGCAGGTTTTTCTTCCATTATGTTTGACGGCTCTCATTATCCCATTGATGAGAACGTGACCAAGACTACCGAGCTGGTGAAGGCTGCGCATGGCAAGGGACTCTCCATCGAGGCAGAGGTTGGTTCCATCGGCGGCGAGGAGGACGGTGTTGTAGGTATGGGCGAGTGTGCCGATCCCAAGGAGTGTAAAGCGATCGCTGATCTGGGCGTTGATTTCCTGGCAGCAGGTATCGGCAACATTCACGGCAAATATCCCGCCAACTGGAAAGGACTCAGCTTTGAGACTCTTGATGCGGTTCAGCAGTTGACAGGGGAGCTTCCTCTGGTGCTTCACGGCGGCACAGGTATCCCTGCTGACATGATCAAGAAGGCAATCTCTCTCGGCGTTGCTAAGATCAATGTAAATACAGAATGTCAGTTGGCATTCCAAGACGCTACCCGTAAGTACATCGAGGCAGGCAAGGACTTGGAGGGCAAGGGCTTTGATCCCCGTAAGCTTCTGGCGCCCGGCGCAGAGGCTATCAAGGCTACCGTGAAGGAGAAGATGGAGCTGTTCGGGTCTGTGGGTAAGGCTGAATAAGATTTGAGATAGGCTTCCAAGCTCTTTATCGATGCAGTATCGCAAGATGGCTTGCGGTGTGCAGGGGAATAAAGGTGTACATTTGAGAAGGGCTGCTGCATGGCTGAGATTTGACGGACATGCGGCGGTTCTTTTTTGTGTATAAATTGCACGATTTGATTGATAAAATCGTATGATTTATATATAATATAATTTAGAAGGATGCTTTATATTTTCTGATCGATAAGTAATGATTTTATAGAAAGAGGGATGAAGATATGTCTATTACTGCAACTGAATTAAAAGTTAATCTTGGTAAATATCTTATGTTGGCAGAAACAGAGGATATTTATATTACACGTAACGGAAAAGTTGTTGCAAAGTTGTCTAATCCATATCAGGACAAAGTGGAGGTTGCTAAATCACTATTTGGTATACTTCCGGCGGATATGACTTTGGAAGACGCTCAGGATGAAAGGTTGAATACGATATGAGAGTATTAATTGATACATGTGTTATCATTGATGCCATGCAAGCCCGTGTTCCTTTTGCAGAAGCAGCACAAAAAATTTTTATATATTCTGCAAATAAACGGTTTGAGGGACATATTACAGCAAAATCAGTTACAGATATTTATTATCTGACACATCGCTTGACGCATAGTGATATGGAAACACGTAAGATTTTAAGTAAACTTTTTACACTGTTTCATTTATTGGATACCACTTCTATGGACTGTCGAAAAGCGATATCTTAGAAGCAGACAAGACGCCATCATAAAATTTCTACAAAAACAGCAATGTATTATATCAAATTATGAGATAGGAAAGGATTGATAACTTCAAGGTAAACGGAAAGTTTCCATCACATTTAGGTCAATTCTACTATGAGTCAAGTGACGAATTCCTTGGTTGGAATTACAATAGTCCTAACCAAGAGAAAGGTGGCGCTTATGGACAATCAGAAGTTTGGACAATTTATTTTATCCCTTAGAAAAGAAAGGGGGTGGACACAGCTTGAATTGGCGGAGAAGCTCAATGTAACCGACAAGGCTATCTCAAAGTGGGAACGCGGGGTCGGATTTCCGGATATTAAAATGATAGAGCCGCTCGCGGAAACCTTTGGAGTCAGTGTTCTTGAAATAATGTGTTCAGAAAAAATGGATGTACAGCCCATTCATATGGATAACGCAGCGGAAGCTATCAACAATGTCATAAACATTGTTGATTATCAAAGGAAAATTGAAAAAAGGAATATTATCATAACTATTATTTCATTTTCACTCATTGTTATGTCGGTTTTCCTGATTGACAATATGCAATGGGAAGGGGTCATAATGGTTTGTCTGCCAATTATTATGCTTGGGACAGGGATCTATCTTATCGGACTTAGCGTGTATAGAGCCAGACAGCGACTAACATATGCTACTACACTATCTCTAGGCATATTGGCACTGCTATTCCCAATATTAGTATTTCTTTTATTATGCTTTGGGTTTTTGTTGGGGGGTCCTGTTCCTTCATAAAAGGTTCATTCTTGCAAATTTATCATATAGTTCACTACTTATTACAACTAAGTCGCTATATCCAGTTTTTTTAATAAAAATAGGCTTCTGTGCCTCGTGCGCAATATTGGAAATCTCGGTGGTATTGCGTAAATCTTTAATAGGCATAATAAGTGGCATGATGTTCACCTCTTTCTATGGCATAAATAAAGTATTATTTTTTCCTGCTTTCTAAAACGCTAATTATTCCATCAATATTTGGTGTCATAATATGCTTATTTCCCATCTCGCATTCTTTTAAATATTTTTGACATTCGGATATAATTTCTGATTCGTTTTCAGACAATATTTTAACAATTGTTTCATAAAATTTTCCATTGATTCTGTATCTGTCAACATATTCATTTTCCATAGGGAAAAGTTTTATGTAATGAATACCATGATGATTGCCGTCTCTGGTATTTCTATTTGGCGGTAATGGAAAATATTGCTTTCTTGGTGTTTTAGAAGAAATGTTAGACCTTAATGGAACAACAAATTTTCTAAAGACATCTTTATATTCTAAATCTACAATCAGAACACAAGGTCTTCCAAATTCATTAAACATAATCTCATCGTCTACATGATTTTCCATGATTAAATCATAAAAGCTTTGTTTTACCTTGACTAATTTCATTTGTATCTCCAATCATACAAATATACTCCCATATAAATTATGGGAGTATACATACAAGTGGATAATATTCTAACCGTCATCCTCGGTTTTACAACACATACAAGTGGATAATATTCTAACCGTCATCCTCGGTTTTACAACACATACAAGTGGATAATATTCTAACCGTCATCCTCGGTTTTACAACACTTACATCAACAAGAACATTGCTGTTCTTATATGGTATTATATACAATTTGGCTTGTTTTTACAAGTTAAATTGTATATAATGTTTAAAATGATTTTTAGTTAAATTGTAAAGAAAGACATAACGATTATTGCATCATTACGTCTCTGTAATATGTTTATGGTAATATAAAATCTGCGATAGGTCAACCTGTTCTTAAAATAACGGGAGTTATCGCCGCGGCTCAGTTTTTCACTGAGCTGTAACAGGCTATATGTCGCTTGCAGTGTATCTGCATTATGGTTCAGCTATACGCTATTGCAAGGTCAAAATTGTAGCCCTGCGGGATTATTCCCGTATCTTGGAGAGGACATGTCCGAAATTGACCCATTTATCGCCATTATTCGGGGAGGAATCATCTAAGGTAAAGGTCAAGCCATATCCGTTTAAGGGCTTCAGGGTGCACGGGTCTGACTGACAGAATTTGCGTATATACGCCTGTCGATCTTCCTTATTAATGAAGATGCCCGTGTCGCCGTCTCGGGGTGCCGACTGGGACAATAACAGAATATCCCCGTCACAGTACACGGGGCGCAGATGGTCACTGGTGATTCTCATCGCGCACTGTAGACTTGCGCCAAAGAGCTTGCGATATGGAGCAACGTTGAGCTTCTCGATATTCATGGAATCCCAGATCATTCCGTCCTCCAGATTGCCCGTGGGGGTCAGCAGATCGACATAATCGTCCTCGATAGCTGTGGGCAGATGTCCGAGAAATGATAACTCCAAATCAATAACACCTGATACAAAACGTAGTTGGGAAGGCGTCAGATCTCTTAGCTTGCCTGCAACCTGCATCAATTCCGTGGCGACACAGCCACAAAGCTCAAAAGCCCATTTGTCGGTGATTTGATGTGCTTGATAGGCAGTATAAATATCTACCTTAGAGGTCTCACCGGAGATTAGCTTCTTATATGTAGAGACGGACATTTCCAGTTTCTTTGCCATTTGAGCCTGAGTGAGCCCCAGAGCGGTACGTTCGCGCTCCAGACTGTCAATAAAGTTACTTACAATTTCTAACCTTGTCATAACGTATTTCCTGTATTTCCTGTACTTCCAATCATCTTTCGTAGAAAAGCATTGCAATATAGTGGCCAGTGTGCTATATCACAATATTCAATAACACCGATTGTTATTATATTAGCATGGGAATAAGATTGCAAGTGTTTTTTAACAAAAGAAGAATTATAGCTCGTGATTTAATAAAAGGTGTTACGTAATGACCCTTCAAATGCGTAAAAGGCATTCAGAAGCATTCAGCAAGCTGAGAAGACTGTGGAAAAAGATTCCCGTGGGAAAAAATACCCCAGAAAAGGGAGGATGCCAAGAAACTTGTGTTCCTTGGCATTTATTATGAAAAAGTTTTTAAACAAGTAACTGTCTGTTGTGTTTTATGTTTATAGTATATGGTACAGAAATGGATAAAACGTGATGTGAAATTGAAAAAACATTAAAAGAATTGTAAACAAAATATGAACGAGAACAATGGGCTAGCAATGCTCGGGTTCCGGATATTCCACACCAAAGGTATCTACAGTGACGCTTTTCATCACCTGATTTTCATAGGGTCTGTCATTGTAGGTGGGAGTCTCCGCAATGCGGTTCACCACGTCCATGCCCTCTATCACCTTTCCGAACGCCGCATAGGAGCCGTCCAGATGGGGCGCCTTCTTGTGCATGATGAAAAATTGGCTTCCCGCGGAGTCGGGGTGCATGGAACGCGCCATGGAAAGCACACCCTCCGTATGCTTCAATTCATTGTCCACACCGTTTTGGGAGAACTCGCCCTTGATATTGTAGCCCGGACCGCCCATGCCCGAGCCCTCGGGACATCCACCCTGAATCATGAAGCCCTTGATGACGCGGTGAAAGATCAAGCCGTCATAGAACCCCTTGTTGATCAGGCTGATGAAATTGTTGACGGAGATAGGGGCGATCTCGGGGTAAAGCTCCGCCTTGATGACGCCGCCGTCTTCCATATTAATAGTAACAATAGGATTTTGTGCCATAAATTATTCCTCTCTGTCTCTAAAATATAGTATACTGTATTGGATGGTTGACTATTCCATCTGTTCCTTATTGTATCGTAGTCTGTGAAAAAGGTAAAGAAAAAAGGTAAAGAGGAGAAAAAATTTCTTATGTTCTATTTAAAGGAAGTGCGGATTGTCCTGTCGGAGAACGGTTGTCGGGAGAGCGGGACAGGTATAAAGGATTCTATTCGCTGCATCGAGGAAAGTGGTATCAGGTGCAGGGTGGACGAAGGTGGGGACAGGATCGGCAGCGACAGTAACGGAAATAATGACAGAAATGGGGACTGCAGCAGAAGCAGCGAGAGAAGCTGCAACAATGGAGGAAATACTGATAGGAGCGAAGGTCGAAATGGAGTAATGGTGGCGGACGGCATCAACAGTGATGGTACACTGTGGATCACGGATATGGCGGAGGCTGCCAAGAAGCTCTTGGAGAGTGGCTGCGTGGTGCTTGCCTATCTTCATCAGGGTAACAGGCAGGAGGATTTCTCCATATGTCAGTATGCGTGTGAAGGCTTATCCGAGGAGACGGATGTTGTCTATCTGGAGCGGGTGTATCGCAGGTGTAGGGGATTGCCGTGGGAGATTCTGGAGACGGAGCGTTGTCTGGTGAGGGAGACCACAGTGGAGGACGTGGACGAGTTCTATCGGATTTATGAGGATTCTTCCATCACGAGATACATGGATTCGCTCTATGAGAATCCCGAGGAAGAGCGCGCCTACGCGCAGGACTATATCGATCAGGTGTATGCCTTTCATCATTTCGGCATCTGGACGGTGGTGGAGCGGGAATCAGGTGAGGTGATCGGGCGAGCGGGAATCTGCTATCGGGAGGGATATGACGACCCTGAGCTTGGTTTTGTCATCGCGGCGGACAGGCAGGGGAGAGGGCTAGCTACCGAGGTCTGTCGGGCGATTTTGCAGTATGCCGCGTGGGAGCTTGGTTTTGAGCGGATTCTTGCCCTTGTCCAAACGGGCAACCAAGCTTCGCTGAGAGTGTGCGACAAGCTGGGCATGGAGAGCTTGGGGCGGGTGGAGCTGCAGGGGAAGGAATATATCGCCCACGTGTGGAACGCTTAAGCTGTTACAATTCACGACATAACCGATTCAGCAACCTCCTGTTTGATGCGCGTGAATTGCAACGAAGATGCACACAAAACGGGTAGAGTACCCCCCGTTTTGGCGCCTTCTGTCTCGGATTTTGATGCAGAATACGCATCAAAATCTCTCGCAGTTGCACCGTGAATAGTAATCTTAAGTGTTACAATATTCACTCCTTGCAAATTTTGTGGTTGACAGCACGGACTTATAGTGCTATACTCCATTACAGTAAGCGAAGGTGCTTTGGGAGATTCCCGAAGTGCCTTTTGTCTTTTCAACAATGGAAGGCATAAAGCAGTGATGAAAAAAGCGATGCAAAGGGGCATTTCGGTGAAGGATACCCTTGACGTCGCTTATTTTATTCCCACAGGCTTGCTTCCATTGAAATTGTATGACAGAGGAGGGAAATGTTATGGAAGAAGTATCAAGCTTGGTTTTTGGCGTATGGTTCTTAATCGGCGCGGCGTTGGTGTTCTGGATGCAGGCGGGCTTCGCCATGGTGGAGACAGGTTTTACCAGAGCCAAGAATGCAGGTAACATTCTGATGAAAAATCTGATGGATTTCTGCATCGGTACAGTGGTGTTTATCGCCATTGGATTCAGCCTGCTGTTAGGTGAAGATGTGGTGGGGCTGATTGGTAAGCCCGGTTTTGACATTTTCACCAGCTATCAGGATTTTGACTGGTCGAACTTTGTGTTCAATCTGGTGTTCTGCGCTACCACAGCCACCATTGTCTCCGGAGCAATGGCTGAGAGAACGAAATTTTTGTCCTATTGTATTTATTCGGGTGTGATTTCCGCGTTGATTTACCCGATTGAGGCGCACTGGATATGGGGCGGCGGCTGGCTCGCGCAGATGGGCTTCCATGATTTTGCGGGTTCTACTGCGATACATATGGTGGGCGGTATCTCGGCGTTGATTGGGGCTAAGCTGTTGGGACCGCGTATTGGAAAGTTTGTGAAGAATAAAGACGGCAAGGTGACGAAGGTCAATGCCTTCCCCGGGCACAACCTTCCCCTCGGCGCGTTGGGTGTGTTTATCCTGTGGCTGGGCTGGTATGGCTTTAACGGTGCGGCGGCTATGAGCATCGAGGAGCTGGGTTCTATCTTTGTGACAACGACGATTGCGCCTGCTATCGCAACCGTGGTGTGCATGGTATTTACATGGATCAAGTATGGTAAGCCTGATGTGTCAATGTGTCTGAATGCTTCACTGGCGGGTCTGGTGGCGATCACCGCGCCCTGTGACGTGACAGACGCCTTCGGCGCAATAGTGATTGGTGCGGTTGCGGGTCTGTTGGTGGTGTTCGGCGTGTGGCTTTTGGATAATGTACTGCATATTGACGATCCCGTGGGAGCCGTGGCGGTGCATTGCCTGAACGGTATCTGGGGCACGATTGCTGTTGGTCTGTTTGCCACGGACACGGCTCCGGCTTTTGCCAGAGGTGTGGAGGGCGGTGCAAATCAGATTGCGGCGGTCGGCTTGTTCTATGGCGGCGGTTTTCAGCAGTTAGGTCTGCAGCTTTTGGGCTTTGTGGCAGTGGCGGCGTGGACGGCTGTGACGATTACTATCACATTCTTGGCGATTAAGGCTTTGGTTGGTCTGCGTGTCACGGAGGAGGAGGAAATAGTCGGTCTGGACGCGACAGAGCATGGTCTGCCTTCCGCTTATGCCGGATTCAGCCTGATGGATATCTCCAACACGATGATGATGGATGCCAATGAAAATACAGACCTTGGCGTGTCTGAGTATGCGGAGGCTTCCGAGGTTCAGAAGAACGCAGCAGTGCAGGTTGCGCAGGCTCCCGTGGCATCTGTCAGCGGCATCTACAAGGTGGTTATTATCACCAAGCTGTCCAGATATGAGAAGCTGCGTAAGGCTATGAATGATTTGGGTGTGACGGGCATGACCATGACACAGGTGATGGGCTGCGGTATTCAGAAGGGCGCCGGAGAGAGATACCGCGGCGTCGAGATGGACGCGACTCTGCTCCCCAAGGTGAAAATAGAGGTGGTGGTCAGCAAGATTCCTGTGGCTGACGTGATTGAGACAGCCAAGAAAACACTTTATACAGGGCATATCGGCGACGGTAAGATTTTTGTGTATAATGTGGATCAGGTTGTTAAGGTTCGCACGGGCGAGGAAGGCTTTGCCGCATTGCAGGATGTGGAGTAAGTCGGAATACCGTTCGGACAGTGTGAGTTGTCGGTTGAAAATCTTTGATTTTTAACCTTTCCCCTTATTCGTTATATGCCCCTCCGCGTGCTGCGACTCGCGCGGGGACGGCGACCCTCGGGTGCTTCCACCACCCGAGGGTTTTGTGTTTATCCCTGCCAATATTTGCGAACAGCGGCTTCGGCGTCGTCCGGATTCAGCTGCAGCTTTTCCTGTAATTGCGTTATGGCGGTTTCCTTGGTTCCGCCAAGGTCGCGGCAAAGCGTGACAATGCTGCGAATAGATTTTTCTTCGGCTTCTGATACTTGAGCCTGTGCATGAGCTAGCTGGTCTTGGGTATTACTTAGCTGGTCTTGGGCATTGCTAAGCTGGTCTTGGGTATTGCTAAGCTGGTCTTGGGTATTGCTCAGTCGGTTTTGGGCATCACTCAGTTGGCTTTGAGTCTCGCTTAGTCTGCTTTGTGCCGTTGTCAACTCCTCGTGAATCTCATCCAATTGCTGCTGCTGTTGTTCGATCATATACTGAACCGTATTATGATCCATTATTTTAAGAGCATCTGAAAACATATTAAGCACCTCCTCCGGTTTGTGAAGATACTCCGCCATTTCTTCATATAGTGTCTCGAGCCATGGATAGGTCTTGGACAATTGCCTTGCCTGTTCCAGGGAGTCTGTTGCAAGGAAGGCAATCCATGCCGTCTGCTCGTTCTCAATTTTAGGATACGGACTTTCCTTGAAAACGTCAAGAGCCAACAGGCAATATTCTTGTAAAAGTTCTATTTCCAATCCTGTGTCAAAAACACATTTGCCCCTGTGCAGATAATGCATGCCCTCCCGATGGAATTCGGAGGTGCTTTTCTCGTATATGACTATGGTTATCACCTTTTTGAGATCCTTGTATTTAAATGCATTACCGACTTCTCCTTTGACGCGGCTATATTGCCGAAGCAGCAGGTCTGCGGAATAGCAGGATATGCGTTCACCCGGGAAGGAATAGGGTATCTTCTGAACCTCCACATTGGCTAGGGCTCCGTCCTCAAGCTCCACCAAGATGTCCATAATCAGGAGTGCGCCTCCGTCTAACATATTTTCCGTGTTGGGCAGCAGTCTGACTACCTTCACGGGGATACCCAACAGAGCGCTGATCAGAGCGGATAGTCTCCCCGCATGGATATCAGGATGAAAAATCCTTTTAAAGAAGGGGTCATAGGTCACGGGCAGAGTTTTCTTGCTGCAGCAAAAATCCAGAAATCTTTGCTGCCATTCAGGGGTAAAACGTAAAAATTGGTTGTAATACACGGGATTTATCTTTAATTCCCGTATAACTGCGTCCTCGTTTGCCTGACGCAGATTTGGTGCATTGGAATTCTTTTGTTCCATAGGCAATCCTCCTTATTATTTTTTGGGTAAAAACGGGTAAATAAAACGACGAAAAGCCAAGATAAGCATGTAGTTCAGATATGCTTTCGCATCAGACAGCAGCCATGCCAAACAAAAGATAAATTAGTGGTATGCGCATTTTAATATTTATAGAAGTGATAAGTGAATTCAATGTAACATATTCTGGGCAGGAATGCAAGCCATTAATTTTCTTTTTGGCAATTTTTCATAAATTGTCAGACAAAAGATTGGTAAAATGAACGAAGAAAAATAACTTGTAGAAAAATCGACTATGAAATATAATGAAATTGTAGGAGCGCAACCGATTGCGCAACATTTGCGCAATTGCTTGTAGCATAATGAGGCGTCTGCGATGAACTGCAGATGCAATCGGAAAAGTTGGGAGAAGGATTATGAAGAAAAGACACGGAAGGTATCTACAAAAAATGTTGTGTGTGATTCTGTCCCTTGCCATGGTGGTGACAGGATTCAATCTGCCGAAGACAAGTGTAAGGGCGGCGGAGTCAGATGTGGCGGAGGGTGCCATGGAGACGGGAGAGGATAGCGGTAAGAATTATATTGTGGGAGGGGATTTCGTTGGTCTGGAGTGGGTTGGCGGAAAGCTTGGGAACTGGCAGTTTTCGGATTGGACAGCAATTGCTGCTAACGGAGTAAGTCTGAGTGAGTGGCAGCCGCACAATGGCGGGGAAGCAGATAATGATGCTTGTCTTGGAATTACCTTTAAGAGTGACTTGGAGAGCGATGGTGTTTTTGGTGTCTATCAGACAATATCAAAAGAGCTTCCTGCGGGAATCTATCGCTTTGAGGGATATGTAAAAAGTGCGACAAAGGCAAGAGTTTTATTTGGCGGAGATTATTCCGAAGCTGAAGAGAATCTGGGAACCGGAGACGGTGATGACAGGGAGCCGGATAGTGAGAGCGACGATTGGAAGAAAGTGACGAAGGAGTTCACGATTAAATCTGCCGTGTCGAATTATGTAGTAGGCATTCGTGTGGCGGCTGGAGCCGACGCATGGGTCTGCATAGACGATGTCTCTCTTGTTTATGTGGCTCAGGATACAGAGGGATATACATTGGAGGAACTGTCCGCGTTATATGATAAGGCGTCTGCTCTGATAGAAGGGAAGACCGCTGAAGATTTCAAGGCAGGATATGAAGCGTTGACAGAGGCGATGACGACAGCAAAAGCATTGATTGATGCAGCATCTACGGACAAGGCGGCAATCAATACGGCTTATGAGGGATTGGATGATGCGGTGAAGGGTCTGCAGAAAAATGATGTGCAGGTTACTCTCTATGTCTATGACAGTGCGGCGACACCCCTGCTTGCCAAAAAAGGGAATGCCCTGTGCAAGCTGGGCGAAGAGGGTGAAGTTGTTCCTTTGGAAACCTATGACGCTGGAGTAGACTGGGCTTCAATCTATAGCTTTACAGCGGTTGAAGGTCACGAAAACTGGTATGAGCTGACCTTTATTATGCAGGAGGCTGGTGAAGATGGCGCATTCTTTGAGCTTTACAGCGGTTCAACTGATAATTGGATTACAAAATTTACAGATGGCGGCGGGGATTATGCGACGGATATCAACCCGCTGTTAGAAGGAGAATGCTATTATAAGGAAGGCAGCTTCTATTCCTCTATCGAGGAGGCGGAAGACTATACCTTGGAGCAACTGACCGCATTGCATACTCAGGCATCTGCCCTGATAGAGGGAAAGACTGCCGAAGATTTCAAGGCGGGGTATGAAGCGCTGGCAGAGGCGCTGGCGACAGCAAAGACATTGATTGATGCTCAATCCACTGATAAGGCGGCAATCAAGGCGGCTTATAAGCAATTGGACGCGGCGATGAAGGGTCTGCAGGGTCAGGAGATTCAGGCTGTGCTGTACTATTATTCCGCAAGTGCGGATAAATTGGGTATCAATATCTGGAAAGATGGAGGCGAGAGTCTTTCCACCACAGCGGCTGCAGCGGATTGGCATATCTGGAATGATGGCGATATTTACGGAATGACACCGGTGTCAGGATACACGGGCTGGTTTAGCATTCCGCTCACCTTCCGCGACGATGCGGCGAAGGATAAGGCTGGCTTTACCATCTATTATGACAGTGATGAAAATGCCAAGGCTGGAGCATTCTCCGCCGCTTGGAACGGTAAGGAGATATACAATCAGCTCTCCTCGGGCACGAATCCCTGCTATGCGGTGAAGGGGGATAAGGTATTCGGCGGAACGGAGGATGCTGTGGCTGATTATCTGCGTCTGATCACGCTGCATGTCTATGGCGGGGCAAATGTTCCGAGTCTGCAGCTTGCAGGGACGTTGGAGACAATTGATGCAGGGACGAATGAGAAGAAGGCGCTGACTGAGGACAGCACGGACGAGTGGAATAATCACTATTATAAGCTGCATGCAGATGCGGCGGGGGACGGCTGGTATGAGCTGACCTTTATCTTACCCAAGGGTGAGGCATCAGCCAAGCTTATGGCGCTGTATATGGGCGAGAAGTGGGGCAAGGACTTGGTAAATGGTCCTACGGAGAAAGATTATGAGGTCGATATCACTCAGACATTGGCAGGGCTGACCTATTATAATAACGGGATATTCTACGCAGACAAGAGTTCGATACCCGGCGGTAATCTGGAGGCGATAAGGAAGGCTCTGGAAATGCGGGTTGCCATCGTGAAGAAGCTGGAGGAGAAGAATTATGAGGCGGAGAGCTGGAAGGCTCTGGCGACCAGACTGGCTGAAGCTGAGAAGGCGCTGAAGGATTACGCCGAAGTGACGGAGGGCGATGAAGCGGCGGTTGCACAGACCGCATTGCAGACAGCATATGACAATCTGGTAACGGCATTTGATGCGTTAGTTTCTGTCAAGCAGACCGAGCTGTCCGTGAAGCAGGTTGCGTTGTCTGATGATTTTATCACAGGTGCAGACCTTTCCTCCTATATCTCTTTGAAGGAGAGCGGGGTTGTATTTAAGGACAAGAATGGCAATGCGTTGTCTGATAATGAGTTCTTTGAGATGTTGGCTGACGGCGGCACTAACTGGGTTCGTATCCGTGTTTGGAATGACCCCTATGACAGCAATGGAAATGGCTACGGCGGCGGTAACTCGGATTTGGAGAAGGCGGTGGAAATCGGTAAGCTTGCGACTTCCGCAGGCATGAGGGTGCTGATTGATTTCCATTATTCGGACTTTTGGGCAGACCCTTCTAAGCAGCAGGTGCCAAAGGCGTGGAGCTCTTATAACATTGAACAGAAGGAACAGGCGGTATATGATTTTACATTGGAAAGCCTGAATACGTTAAAGAGTGCCGGTGTGGACGTGGGAATGGTTCAGGTCGGCAACGAGACCAACAATGGTGTGTGTGGTGAGACTACGTGGCCGAATATCGCCAAGATTTTCAATGCGGGTTCCAGAGCAGTGAGAGCATTCGACCCGAGCTGTCTGGTGGCTGTGCATTACACCGACCCTCAGGACGGGTTTAGCGGATTGGCTGCTAACCTGAACTCTTATCAGGTAGATTATGATGTGTTCGCCTCCTCCTATTATCCGTTCTGGCATGGAACAACGGCGGAGCTGACAGAAGCCTTGAAATCCGTTGCCTCGACATACGGCAAGAAGGTCATGGTGGCGGAGACATCTTGGACTACCACTTGGGACGACGGAGACGGTCATGGCAACACCGCCCCCAAGACGCAGGGACAGGATTTGGATTATCCTATTTCCGTGCAGGGTCAGGCGGACGAGATGCGCGACGTGGTGAACGCCGTGAATCTGGTAAATGACAGCGTGTTTGGCGCGGGTATCGGCGTGTTTTATTGGGAGCCTGCATGGTTGTCCGTATATTATGCGTACAATGCGGACGGGACGGTCAACCAGACAGAATATAATAAAAATAAAGCACTCTGGGAGAAATACGGCTCCGGTTGGGCGTCCAGCTATTCCTATGAGTATGACCCTTCGGACGCAGGGCTTTGGTACGGCGGAAGCGCGATTGACAATCAGGCATGGTTTGATTTTGACGGGACGGCGCTTCCCACGGCGGAGGTTTATCGACTGATAAGAACAGGTGCGACGGCCAAGCGCAGTGTGTCACAGGTGCAGAGCAGGCTCACCATGGAGAATGTCAAGGTGGGAGACGAGATTGCTTTCCCTGAGACGATTGAGGTATCCTTCAATGACGGCACCAAGATGGATTGTCCTGTCACATGGGAAGAAGATGAGTTGAAGGAGGTCAACACGGACAGGGCGGGTTCTTACACCGTGACGGGTGTTGCCGTCTGCACATATCAGCAGGCAGAGGGCGTCATTGTGACGGAGAGGTTCAATGTGACCTTGGAGATCAAGGTGACGACCGCCGGCAATATTTTGGTCAATCCGGGATTTGAGGACGGGTCAGAGGGCGATAACGCGGCAAAGGGTTGGACGATTCAATATGCCGACAACGATTCGTCGGGCTATACGATCAAGCCCACCACGGAGAATCCCAGAAGCGGTGCGTATGGGTTGAATTTCTATCGAGAGGGCAAGCTGAAGTTTAACGTGATGCAGAAGGTGGAGGGCTTGGCGCCCGGCAACTACACCTTTGGCGGATATATTCAGGGAGGCTCTGCGGGAGCTGAGGATTATCAGTACGCGGTGGTTACAGTGCATGGAAAGGACGGCAGCGTGGCAACGTACAAGGCGGAAAGCACCTTGAGCGGGTGGCTGAACTGGGCGAACCCTGAGATCACGGGAATCATCGTGGCAGAGGGAGATTATCTCGAGGTAGGGTTTGAGGTGAACTCCTCCGTGGACGGTTCTTGGGGAAGCATTGATGACTGCTATCTCTATGGAAGCTATGAGCTGATCGTTGATGACGGCATTCAGCACGGCAGTCTGACAATCAACAATATGGAGCCTACCAGTGGCGACATTGTCAGGGTGACGGCACAGCCGGATCGCGGATACGGGCTTGCCAAGATCACGGTGACTGGCGATATGGTGACAGATGGTATTTTGACGAAGGACATTCTGACAGGAAGCCCTGTGGCAAGCTATGACGCGGCTTCACACACTGTTACCTTGACCTATGACATGTGGGGAGGCACCGCCGAGGCGGTATTCCGTATGCCGGATGGTATCGTGAAGGTGAGCGCTGAGTTTGTAGACCTGTTTAGCGGGGGGGTAGTGGATCTCGGGAATGCCGCGGTAGAGGTTGATACCATTAAGGATCAGTATTACACGGGCAAGGCAATCACCCCTGCGGTGACGGTTCGCTATAAGGGATATACCCTGACTTCTGCGGATTACGGCGTGAGCTATGCCAACAATGTTGAGATCACCGGATCAGCGGCGTCTGCTAAGCCGGAGAGTCTTGCGACGGTTACTCTGACAGGTAAGGGAAAGTTCACGGGAACGAGGACAGTAACCTTTGGAATCATAGCAGAATCTCGGGCTGATTTGTCCAAGGCGGTCGTGACACTGAAAAATTATGACGACGAGGCAAAGCAGGCATATTATTATACGGGCGACAAGATCAAGCCGCAGGTGGAGGTTCAGGTTGACGGAAAGCTTGTGGCGGATACAGAGTATGAGGTATATTACGAGAGCAATGAGAAGGTAAGCGCGAAGGCGAAGGTATTTGTGATTGGCAACGGAACCACCTCCAAGGGCGTTGCGGCTAAGACCTTTAAGATTGTGAAATGTCCTATGTCGGCGCTCACGATCAGCAATCCCTCGGGCAGCACCTACACGGGCAGCAAGGTGACTCCTGTGATCACGGTCAAGCAGGGCAATAAGATTTTGCAGCAGAATAAGGATTACAAGATCACCTACAAGAATAATGTCAATGTGAGCAGCTCCGAGACAAGCACCTACCTCACTGTGAAGGGTATAGGCAATTACACGGGAGTGTCTGAGAAGAAATATTTTATGATCAAGAAGAAATCTCTTTCAGACGTCAGTGTGAAGGTCACGGTTCCCAGTCTTGCGGAGAAAAACAGCGCGCAGAAGGTGAAGGTGACGGTCAAGGACGGCAAGAAGACCGTAAGCGCAAGCAATTACGTGATTACAGATATTCTTAGGGTTGAAGGTGAAGATAAAAAAGAAATCTCGTTGGGCGATACTAAGGTTAAGGAAGCGGGAACCTATATCGCAGTGATTCAAGGAAGGAAGAATTATGGAGGAGAGCGCAAAGAGGTATTCCGAGTTGTGGATAAGGAGCACCTGATCTCCAATGCGGTTGTCAAGGCTGACAAGATGGTATACACAGGCTCCGCCATTAAATTTACCACCACAGGCGATGCAGCGAACCTGACAGTCAGCATGGGCAAGGGCAGCAATGCCAAGAAGCTGACGGAGGGCACGGAATACACGATAGACTACGAGGATAATATCAAGGCGGGCAAGGGCACTATGACCATTACCGGTATCGGCGAATATGCGGGGACTAAGAAGGTTACGTTCACGATTCAAAAGAGAACCATGAGCAGCCCTGACAAGGAGCAGGGGGCGGATACGGCTTTGCGCGCTAAGACAGGATTCATTAACATTGAGATTGTTCCTGATGATATCTATGGAATAGAGCAATATTACACAGGATATCAATTGACGCCGGATTTGAAGGTGACGTCCGTCAACAATGGTCAGAAGGTATCCTTGAAGAAGGGAACGGACTACACGGTGAGCTACAAAAATAATGTCAAGTCCGGCAGTAAGGCGACTATTGTCATCAAGGGCAAGGGAAATTACAGCGGCAGTGTAACATTCCCTGAGGCGTTCACGGTGCAGGAAAGAAATCTGGACGATCTGGCGGTGACGATCGATCCTGTAAGCTATACGGGCAAGGCGATTCGTCCGGAGGTGACCTTTGTGGATAAGAAGACCGGAGTGAAGGTGAATATGAAGCAGGGCGTGGCATACAGTGTCACATACAAAAATAACACCAAGGTCGCGGGCAAGGGAAGTGTTGCAAAGCCCTATGCCGTTATCACTGAAAAGGGTATGCGTCCAAGCGGTACAAAGCAGAGAATCGAGATTCCCTTCACGATCACCACGGCTGCTATCACCGACAAGGACGTAACGCCAATCCTTGCGCAGACCTACAAGGGTAAGGACGTGAAGCCCACCGTGAAGATTAAGATGGGCGGCAGAAGCCTGAAGGCAGGGAAAGATTTTCTGGTGACCTACACTGACAATGGAGATGTGGGACGCGCGACGGTACAGATCGTTGGTATCGGCAGCTATTCCGGAAGCGTGAAGAAGACATTTATCATCAAGTAAAGAGACCTTCCGCGCATCAGTTGGAAACGAAATCAGAAATAGAACAAAGGGCTATGCATGGCTGTGGGTGTGGTGAAAATACCATACCCACAGCTTTGTTGTGGAATGCGTTTTTTGTGATTTTTTGCCGTAAATGCTATTTACTATGGCATATATGTTGATTTATGGTATAATAACCTTATTCATGGCAGGAAACGGCCGAATGGCCATCATTGCCATAATTGAACCGTAATCGTAAGAGCCGGAGTTGTATTTTAGCGTTGTATGGTTAGGATAGGAGCAAGCTAACATTGATAAATAGAGTGCGCTCGGTTGTCACGGGCATATATTTTTTCCTGATCTTCCTTGTGTTTCCTCTGTATGTGGAGGATCATTACTGGGAGATGGGGGACTGTAAAATGAAATTCTATTTCTGTACCACGGTGGTATATCTGGCGGTGATGCTGGTGATCGAGATGGTGCGGGGAGTGCGCGGGGAGTGGGATACCCGCAATCCGAGTGTTTGCGATTGGTGTACGATCATTTATGGAATCTGTGTGATTCTCACCTTTTTGGCGGCGGAGGACAGGGCTGCCGTGTTGAAGGGGGAAGAAGAATGGTATATGGGGGCGGCGGCCCAGTTGATGTTCTTGGCGACATATTTCGTAGTCTCCCGAAGCAGGATTCCCGTTCGGATCTTTGTGTGGTGTAACGCACTGGGGTCAGGGGTTTGCTTCTTGCTTGGTATATTGCAGCGGTTGGGCTTTGACGTGCTGCATATGTATGAGGGCTTGGCGGATATTCTATTGTCGGATTATCTCTCCACCGTGGGCAACCGCACATGGATGTCGGGATATGTCTGTGCCGTTTGTCCCATAGGGATATATCTGTTCTGGCAGGCACAGGGCAGGCGGCAAAGGCTTCTCTGGGGAAGCTATTCCGCTCTGGCTTTTGCGGGACTGGTGGCGACATATAGTGACAGCGTCTATGTGGGAGTCGGGGTGGTGTTTTTTGCCTTGGGTATTATGAGCATCGGGAACCTTGAGCGGGTGCGTTCTTTTCTTTGGCTGCTCTGTATCTGGTTTGGGCAGGCGTTGTTTATGTGCGGGCTGAGGGCGCTCTGCGGGGAGCAAGTGCGCGATGCGAGAGGGCTGACCTGTGAGATGTATAAATGGCAATTGATGCTGGCAGGGTTTGTGATGTGTCTGGCAATGCTGACTTGGGCGATATATTTTCCTAGGCGAATGGCAGGACGGCGGGCGGACTCGCAGGCTAAGACAGCCCTGTCCGCGAGTCGCATACGGCGGATTCGGAGGAGATGCCTTGCGGCGACAGCTATTGCAGGGGTGTTGGTGGTCTTGCTGATTGCATTGAACACTGCGGGATTGTTGGAGCGGTGGTTTGGCTTTAGCATACATAATAAGTATTTGTGCTTTGATGAGACTTGGGGAGACATGAGAGGCTGGACTTGGCGGATGACCTGTCAGATGTTCGGAGGGCTGCCGCTTTCGAGAAAGCTGTTCGGTGTGGGGGCGGATTCCTTTGGGTATCATGCTTACGGGATTCCTGAGTATGCCGAGGCGTTTCGTATGGTTTGGGGCAATGTCCGATTGACTAATGCCCATAATGAATGGCTGAACATGATTTTCTGTCAGGGAATCGTGGGCGGGCTTGCTTATCTGGGGATTTTTGCAAGCGGGGCGGCGGGCTGCCTGTTCTATGGCGAGGGGCAATCGGAGGACGACGGGGAAAGCCCGATGGACGCTGAGGGGACAGGGCGTATCAGGCAGACGCTTGTCGCGGGAATCGGACTTTGCCTCTTGGCATATATGGGGCATAACTTTTTCTGCTATCAGCAGGTTTGCGCAACAGGTCCCATATTTGTCCTGTTGGGGATTGGAGTGTCGCTTGTGCGGGAGACGCTGCCTGAAATGTCGGAGGGAAGGTGAATTATCCGTCGATAATATCCTTTAGGCACCGCGGCGTATAGTTCATGTATGGTTTCATGCAGCCAACATTGTAGGCTCTCGCTTCCTGACCCTTGATATGTCGGCTGCAGGCGTTATCCTCTGTGTTGTGGATTGTGCGCTGGAATAGTGTGTCCTCGATGCCGTCATGGGTATGACCGTACAGGAGGATTGTGCCACGTTCCATTTGATTCCATCTGAAAATAGGGTAATGGCACAGTACGAGCTTGTAAGCGTCGTTGCCTGCGCGGTCTTGGATTTCCTTATAATTGCAGATCTCCGCGAACAATTGTTTATAGCGATAATCCGAGATATCGTCATGATTCCCCTTTATGAGTACCTTTCTTCCCTTGAGCTGCGCAACAAGGGCTATCAGCTCCTCGTTTTTTCCCCGAAGGCTGATATCCCCGAGGATATAGACGATATCCCCGTTGGTGACAACGCTGTTCCAATTGGTAAGGATTGTGCGATGCATTTCATCTAATGACTCAAAGGGGCGGTTGTCGTATTTGATGATAGATTCATGAAATAAATGGAGATCACTTATGTAATAGTTCAAGGTGTGCTGCCTCCTTTTAATGAAATGATAAGGTTATTTATGGTCATTTGGTCGTTTTATGCCCTGAATATGGACTTATTATACCATATAAAGCTTTTTTGTACATATTAAATGTCGGACGCTTATGTGTCGCTGACTTGTAATGGGAAAGGAGACATGATGAAGTATTATATTGCAGATACGCATTTTGGGCATAGTAATGTGCTGAAATTTGATAATAGACCGTTTTCAGATGTGGACGAGATGGACAGGGAGATGATATACTATTGGAATGAGACAGTGAGGGAGGAGGACGAGGTGTACATTGTGGGGGATTTTGTCTACCATAATGAGCGTCCGGCGGAATGGTATCTGTCGAGGCTGCGGGGTCGGAAGTATTTGATCGTCGGCAATCATGACGCGAAGCTTTTGAAGGACGAGAAGGTCATGGGATATTTTGAAGCCGTGGATAAGATGATGCATGTGTCTGACGAAGGGTATCAGGTCTGTGTCTGTCATTTCCCGCTGGCGGAGTGGAACGGATTCTACAGGGGAACGCTGCATATTTACGGACATATCCACAACAGAAAGGACGAGACATGGAAATTTATGAGAACCAGACAGGGGGCATATAATGCGGGGTGTATGCTTCATGGCTACCGTCCCGTGACCTTGAGGGAGCTGATCGGTTGGGCAGACGCCATGTCCGCTAAGGAGCAGATTCCTTGTGAAGCAGGGGAATAAGGCTACGGAAAGGCAGGGTTATTATTATGGAAAAACGGATTTTGACTTACCGTCAATACATGGACGAGCTGTTAAAGCGGGAGGACGCGGACTGGGAGAGGGTGAAGGAGCAGCACTTGATTCAGGTTTCCTTTTTTCAGCACGAGAGATTGATTCATTTGATTGTGACGGTGATTTTCGCGGTGCTGACCATGATGGCGATCTGTATGGCTTTCTTCCTGATGGGCATCGGGGTGGAGGGAGCCTTGGGCTGGCTTCTGATCATGGCGGTATTTCTTGTGCTGCTGATTCCCTATATTCGTCATTATTATATTTTGGAAAATGAAGTGCAGAAAATGTATAAGCAATATGACGCTATTGTCACAAAGATAGACAAAGAGAAGGCGTGGCATTATACATAATCTGCACCTATCATCATTTTTCCCAATGCTTGCACTAGCATTTGTTCCCGCAGGCAACGAGCTAAGTCAATGTTGTCGGCTTGTAACAGCTCAGCCATACGGCGCCCGCAATAGACTTACCTCCCGTAGAAAATCTGTGCAATGGGGGAGTCGGGTGAGAGGACGATGGTCTTATTGTCTCCCGTCATCGTGACCTTCAGGGCGTCCAGACTTCTCACGAAGGAGTAGAAGTCCTGCCTCGATTCGTCCGCGTATGCGTCGGAGAGAATGCGCATATATTCCGCCTCGCCCTCGGAAATCAGGATTGCCGCGTTTTTCTCCGCCTCGGAAAGCATGACCGTGACCTCCTTGTCGGTGGTGTTGCGGATCATCTGTGCCTCGGAGGAGCCCTCCGCAATGTAGGTCGCCGCAATGTTGTCGCGCTCGGAGATCATGCGCTTATACACTGCGTCCTTGTTGTCGCTGGGCAGGTCAAGCTGCTTAGTCTCGAAGGCGAGAAGCTTGATGCCGTATTGATCCAGTGTGTTGCCGATATTGGCGATGATGGCTGCGGACAGTGCGCCGTCCCTGCCGGAGATCACGTCGTTTTGTGTGGTCGCGCTGATCACGTTCTTGGTGGAGTTGTATACTATCGTGTTCAATCTTGCCTCCGCATTGGTGATGGAGGAATTCAGCGTTTGCGTGAATTTTAAAGGATCGGTGATCTGCCAGAGGATATAGCTGTCACAGATCATGGTCTTCTTGTCACTGGTGATGACGTCCGACGGGGACAGGTCATACAGGAGTGTGTATTTGGGGAGCTTGTCCACGCTCTGGATAAAGGGAAGCTTAAAGCTTACGCCCGCGGTGCTCACCACATGGTCTACCTTACCGAACTGGCGGATCAGGCTGTATTCATTTTCATTGGTTATCACAATGCTTCCTGCCCCTACCGTCAGTAGTATGAGCAGAAGGAGAACAAGTCCTATTTTCTTGATGATTTTCATCACATATCCCTCCTTAATCGTTCTGCGAAGCGGCGCTATCCGCATTATCGGAATTGTTGGAATTATTCGCGCTGTCGGAGAAGGCGCTGAAGGATTCCACGGGATAGAACATCTGCATATCTCCGCTCGGGCTCTCAATGATCACCTTCAAATCCGGCAGAACCTCCTCCATGGCTTCATAGAACATACGCTGTCTGGTGATATTGGGGTTTTTGACATATTCCTCATACATCGCGTTAAAACGCGCTACCTGACCGTTTGCCTCATTGATGCGGGCGGTCTTCTGCGCCTCCGCGTTCTGGGTGATATTGTCCGCCTGAGCCTGAGCCAGAGGAAGCTGCTCGTTGCGATACTTGTTGGCATTGTTCAGGGCGGTCTCCTTGCTTTGCTTGGCAGTCTCCACAGCTTTGAACGCTTCCATTACCTCCACGGTGGGAGGCTCGGAGTCTTGAATGGTGATGTTGACCAGTTGAACTCCGATATCCTGAGTGTCCAGTCGTTCCATGATCAATTCCCTGATCTTTGCCTGTATCTCGTTCTTGCCCGTGGTCAGCACATCGTCCACGGTATAGCTGCTGATCACGGAGCGAATGCAGCTCTGGCTGATATTGCGAAGAATCTCCACCGGATTCTTAGATGCATATACCGCCTTCACGGGGTCGCTGCAGCGATATTCCACAAAAAAGTCCACGTCTACAAAATTGTAATCAGAGGTGATCATCAGCGATTCGTCCGTGCTTGCATTGGTTTCCACGTCATAGCCGATGGCAAAGCCCTGAATGGTGGTGTTCACCTTTCTCACCTGTTGGATAAACGGAATCTTAAAATGCAGACCGGGGGTCGTGACCGCCTTAGCCTGTCCCAGAGTGACCAACACAGCCTGCTCCTGTTCTCCGATCTGATAGGTGGAGTTGAACGCCAGAAAAGCCAATATCATGACGGCGAATACGATGCCTATGATTTTGCCGTTGTAGTGTCCCGTTCCTTCCCGTGAGTTATCCGGTCCCATGGTCTCAAACCCTTGGGCGCGGTTTCGCGCAGAGTCATTTTTCATAATGGATGCTCCTTTCTGTAATGACAGATATCGTTAGTATGTCTTCCTTTTCGGGAATAAAATCTATTGTACTAAAATTGTGGGGAATATGCAACAGTAACGCGCTCGTTGTTTTGCTAATTGTTGAGATTCTGCGAGGTAGAATATAGTAAGCAAAATTTCATGGAATCGCGAGTGAGTTTGTGATAGAATACTTATGTTGGATTATTCAACAAATTGGGCTTTATGTAATTGTTAATAAATCAGCATTGGAGGGGCGGGGCATGAAAAAGGTTTATATACTTGTGATATGCCTGATAGGAGGGCTGCTGTGGGTATATGTCAGCACGAGGAATCATAGGGTGGACGATGAGATATCTCGCGCTATCTATAAGGAGCTGGGGAAGCGGGTTGAATATTATGGAAGGGAAGTCAGGGAAGATAATTCCGTTTATTACAAGTATTATTTTGAGTGGGAGAATGATCAAATAATAGAGAGAATCCATGCAGCCGCACAGGAAATTATAGAACAGGAAGGCATTGATGAGAAAATCCGTATAGCCTGTTGGTATGAATTTTGTTCGGGTGCTTATGCAATGGTGGCGGAGTTTTACAATTATTCGGAAGGGAGTGAGTACGCCGACCTTGAGGGGTTGCAGAGATTGGTTGTTTTAGGCTGTAAACCATATGAAGGAAGTATATATAACCAAGCAGACACATACAGTGGTATACAGGGCATTAAATATTTACAGGTCGAGCGGGAAATGGCAGACGTCACAGAAGCTGAGAACATAGACTGGTATGAATATTTTCCTGATTTGGAGACCTTGGAGGTTGTCCCGATTCAGAAGTGAGATAACTGCATAGATGCGCATTACGAAAAATATCTCCAAAATTCTTATATGGGGGCTTTCCGAGAAATCGGGAAGCCCTTTTAGGATTTTGCAATATTTAAAATATTACAAGACCTATATAGCAAATTGTTTTGTTCGCTCATGATTTTTTTGTGATACTGCTATCAATGCGGAAGTAAAAAAGTGACAGAAAAATCGAAACAAGTATATTTTTGTTCCACATGAAAAACTATTGCGAAAACCGAAGAAAATGTTATACTTATAAAAGAAACAGGGATAACCGGATATTCGGTCGGACAATAATATCTGAAAAGGAGATAAGATGAAGGTATATGTTTGTTTTCCAGAGGGGAAGGCGAAAGCGCTGACCATGAGTTATGATGACGGCAAGCTGCAGGACGAGAGGTTGTTGTCGATTTTTAACAAGAATGGCATCAAGGGAACCTTTAATTTGAATTATGGACTGATGGGGCTTGACAAGAAGCCGCCACGCTTTCCGAAGGAGCGGATCAAGGAACTCTACAAGGGGCACGAGATAGCGACGCACACTATGACGCACCCCACAATCGGGCGTTGTCCGCTGAGCAATGTGGCGGAGGAGCTGTTGGAGGACCGCAAGGGCTTGGAGAAGACTCTTGGTGTGATCGTGAGGGGGCACGCTTATCCCAACGGCTCGTACAGCGAGGAGATCAAGCAGTTGTTCCGTCAGCTCGGGGTTGCGTATGCGCGCGTGGTTGAGACGACAGGCGGGTTTGAGCTGCCTACGGACTATATGGAGTGGAAGGCGACCTGTCATCACAATGACCCCCGCCTTATGACTCTGGCGAAGGAATTTGCCGAGTTTAAGAAGCCTCAATATCTGAAGCTCATGTATGTCTGGGGGCATAGCTATGAGTTTGACAATAATGACAATTGGAATGTGATCGAGGAATTCTGTGAATACATGGGCGGCAGGGACGATATCTGGTACGCCACCAATATTGAGTTTGTGGATTACATGACGGCGGCGGGCAATCTGCAGTTCTCGGCGGATTGCGACGCGGTGTACAATCCCAACGCGGCGAGTGTCTGGCTTGCTTTGCGGGATAAGAAGACCGTTGAGGTTCCGGGCGGAGCATATGTGGATCTGAGCGCGGCATATAATGGTTGATCTATAATAAATCATAGAAGACCCCGCCTCCTTGTCATAGGATAGAGGTGTGGGTCTTTGTGAGTATATGGGTGGCAGTATCACAGACAGAAGCCTGTGATGTGCAGAGGTATGTGTATGAAAAGTTATATCATGGCGTTAGACCAAGGAACCACCAGCTCCCGCTGTATTCTTTTTGACAAGGGCGGGAATATCTGTTCCATGGCGCAGAAGGAATTTACACAGATTTATCCCGAGCCCGGCTGGGTGGAGCATGACCCGATGGAGATCTGGTCGTCGCAGCTTGCGGTGGCTGCGGAGGCTATGGCGAAGATTGGCGCTGATGCTGCGCAGATACAGGGAATCGGCATCACGAACCAGAGGGAGACTACGATCGTGTGGGACAGGCATACAGGAGAGCCTGTATATAATGCGATTGTCTGGCAGTGCCGACGCACCGCGGACATGATAGACAAGCTGCAGGGGGACGGATTCGACAGGGTGATCAGGGAGCGGACGGGTCTGATTCCTGATGCGTACTTCAGCGCGACCAAGATTGCATGGATTCTCGACCATGTATCGGGGGCGAGGGAGCGGGCGCAGGCAGGCGAGCTTGTGTTCGGCACGGTGGACACTTGGCTGATATGGAACATCACCAAGGGCAGGGTGCATGTGACGGATTACACCAACGCTTCCCGCACCATGTTGTTTGATATTCATACATTAAAATGGGATAGGGATATTTTGGAATATTTTCAGATTCCGGAGGCGATGCTTCCCACTGTGGTACCCTCCAGCGGAAGATGCGGAGTGACAGATGTGTCATTTTTGGGAGGGGAGATACCCATTGCCGGAGCCGCGGGAGATCAGCAGGCGGCGTTATTTGGTCAGTGCTGCTTTGAGCAGGGAGAGGTGAAGAACACCTACGGTACAGGCTGTTTTCTGTTGATGAATACAGGGATTCAGGCGATCGATTCCAAGTCGGGGCTGCTCACCACCATTGCCGCCACCGAGGGGGCGGGTGTGCAATATGCCTTGGAGGGCAGCGTGTTCGTGGCGGGAGCGGGGGTTCAGTGGCTTCGCGACAGCATGGATATGGTTCGCAATGCGGCGCAATCCCAAGAGCTTGCCGAGCAGGTGGAGGATACCGCGGGTGTGTATGTGGTGCCTGCCTTTGCGGGTATGGGGGCGCCTTATTGGAACCAATACGCCCGGGGCACCGTGGTGGGAATCACAAGGGGCTGCACCAAGGCGCATTTTGTTCGGGCGGTGTTGGAGTCCGTTGCTTATCAGACAGCGGATGTGATTCGCGCCATGGAGCAGGACAGTGGATTGGCGCTGAGGAGTCTGAAGGTGGACGGCGGCGCCAGCGCCAATGATTTTCTCATGCAGTTTCAGGCGGATATCGTTGACACTACGGTAGAGAGACCGCGCTGTATTGAGACCACCGCATTGGGGGCGGCATACCTTGCGGGACTGGCGGTAGGATATTGGCATGACAGGGAGGAGATACGCGCCAACTGGCAGCTGGGGGCTGCCTTTGAGCCTGCCATGGATTCTGACAGGCGGGGGAGGCTGCTCAAGGGCTGGAAACGTGCCGTGAGGTGCGCTCTGGCGTGGGCGGAGGAGGATAACTCGTAACGGTTTGCCATATGGCGCCGTAAGACTAGGGAACGAAGGGAGTGGAGTACAAAATGTTAGTACAAAGGTATAAGGATATGCTGTCGGGAAAGTCTGTGATCAGACAGCTTTCGGAGTTTGCCACATCGAGGGGGCAGGAGATAGGGTATGAGAATGTGTTTGATTATAGCCTTGGCAATCCTTCCGTGTCGGTTCCCAAGGAATTCACTGATGTGATGATACGATTGTTGTCGGAGAAGAATCCTATGGAGCTGCACGGGTACAGTCCCAGTCTGGGTATCACCTCCGTGCGGGAGGCGATTGCGGCGTCCTTGGAGAAGCGGTTTGGCATTCCCTATCGCAAGGAGCATATCTTCATGGCTTCCGGCGCTGCGGGAGCGTTGGCACACGCTTTTCGTCTGGTGACGGAGCCGGGGGACGAGATTATCACCTTTGCACCTTTTTTCCCGGAGTATCACCCTTATGTAGACCTGACGGGCGCGACGCTTAAGGTGGTTCCGCCCAATACGGACACCTTTCAGATTAATTTTGAGGCTTTTGAGGAGATGCTTTCGGAGAAGGTGAAGGCGGTGCTGATCAATACCCCCAACAATCCTTCCGGTATCGTGTACTCGACGGAGACGCTGCAGGGGCTGACGGATATTCTCAGGGATAAATCCGCCAAGTACGGGCATGAGATCTATCTGATCTCTGACGAGCCTTACCGTGAGATCGTCTTTGAGGGGGTAGATGCGCCCTGCGTGTCGAGCTTCTATGACAATACCATTATGTGTTATTCCTTCTCTAAGTCCCTATCCCTTCCGGGGGAGCGCATCGGCTATGTGGCGGTCAACCCCGCCTGTCCGGACGCGGAGACTATGGTGAATATGTGTGGGCAGATCTCCCGCGGTATCGGTCACAACTGTCCGCCGTCGATCATTCAGCTGGCGGTGGCGCAGGTATTGGACAAAACGGCGGATTTGAAGGTTTATGAGACGAATATGAATATTTTATATGCGGAGCTGATGAAGCTGGGCTTTACCTGCGTGAAGCCCGGGGGCACGTTTTATATTTTCCCCAAGGCTTTGGAGGAGGATTCGATCGCTTTCTGTCAGAAGGCGTTGAAGTATGATTTGATTCTGGTTCCTGCGGACACCTTTGGCGCGCCCGGATTTTTCCGTATGGCGTATTGTATTGACACTGAGAAGGTGGAGCGGTCACTGGAGGCGCTGCGAAGCTTTGTGAGGGCGGAGTATCCTGCAGGTCAGGGGAAGTGACGTAACGGTTCGGCGGAAGGTCGGGCTGCAGCAGAGTGATCGCAGTGCTGTAAACAATATGCGAATTTCTCATCGCAGTGAGCTGCTTTGACATGGAGATAGAATGTGAGGAAAAGAGGAGTTGTTATGTATCGTTCAGGGCTTGTTCTGGAGGGCGGCGGAATGAAGGGGCTTTACACCGCCGGAGTGCTTGATTTTTTTATGGATAAGGGATTGATGTTCAGCAATATCTATGGAGTGTCAGCGGGTGCGTGCCATATGTGCAGTTATCTGTCGGGACAGCGCGGCAGGGCGTTGGATATCAGTGTTGACTATCTCTACACGAATCGGTATTGCAGCGTGGAGAGCCTGATTCTGTCGGGGGACGTCTTTAACGTGGATATGTGCTATCACACGATTCCAGATTATCTGAATCCCTTTGACCACGAGACTTTTATTAAATACGAGGGAAAGGCTTATGCCGTGGTGACGAATCTGGAGACGGGCAAGGCGGAATATCTGCGCCTTAAGGATATGAGGGCGGATATTGACAAGCTGAGGGCTTCGGCGTCTTTGCCTTTGGCGGCGCGCATTGTCAGGATTGACGGGAAGCCTTATCTGGACGGCGGCGTGAGCGATGCGATTCCGATTCAAAAGTCGGTATTGGACGGCAATCGCAAGAATGTGGTAGTCATGACGAAGGAGGTGGGATTTCGCAGGAAACCTATCGATTCGGCGCAATTGGCACTCATAAAGGCGCGCTATGTGAAATATCCTAAGGTAGCGGAGCTTATGGAGAACCGTCATATCATGTACAACGAATGTCTGGACTATATTGACCGATTGGAGGAGAAGGGACAGATATTCGTGATACGTCCCCAGAAGCCCAGCCAAGTGGGGCGTATCGAGCGCAACCAGAAGAAATTAAGGGCGCTTTATCGAGAGGGGTATGCGGAGGCTAAGGAGCGTTATGACGAGCTGATGCGCTATCTGGAGGATTAAAGGCTCAGCGAAAAAGGGTAAAGGGAGCGGAGTATGTTTGAGATTATCAAAGCGATCATTTATGGTATTGTGGAGGGTGTCACGGAGTGGCTGCCCATCAGCAGCACGGGACATCTGATACTGGTGGAGGAGCTGATTCCCTTTACAGGCGTCAGCGAGGATTTCTTTGGCATGTTTGACGTCGTCATTCAGCTTGGGGCGATTCTGGCGGTGGTGGTGTTATTTTGGAATAAGATCTGGCCCTTTGCCCTGACCCGAAAGGAGCGGGGAGAGGGCAAGGGGTTGATGTCTTTTATCAAGCCGGATATTATGACTCTGTGGTTTAAGATACTGGTGTCCTGTGTGCCTGCGGCGGTGATCGGAGTGTTGTTTGACGATATGTTTGACGCGCTCTTTTATAATCCGGTCTGTGTGGCGTTGGCGTTGATCGTGTTCGGTGTGGCTTTTATCCTGATTGAGAATTGGAATGCTGGGAAGGGGCGGGAGCCTAAGATTGATTCCCTGGCGCATATCAATTATCAGGTCGCGTTTATGATCGGTGTGTTTCAATTGATTGCCGCGGTGTTTCCCGGGACGTCCCGATCGGGAGCGACCATTGTGGGTGCGCTGCTGATTGGTGTTTCCAGAACGATCGCTGCGGAGTATACCTTTTTCTTGGCGATTCCCGTGATGTTTGGCGCAAGTCTCTTGAAGGTGTTGAAGTTTGGGTTTGCGTTTACCTCGCTGGAGCTGGTACTTTTGCTTGTAGGCACGGCGGTCTCTTTCGTGGTATCCTTGTTTATCTTAAGATTCCTGATGGCTTATATCAAGAAGCATGATTTTAAAGTGTTTGGATGGTACAGAATTGTATTGGGACTGGTTGTGTTGGCGTATTTTGGATTGAGGGCGTGATGGGCGGGACAATATCATTCAAGAGAAAGTGCATTTTCCTCATTGTGATGGCGGCAGTGTTCGTCGTGTGTGCTGTCGGGATTGCCGAGGCGCAGGGGGATTCGGAGGAGAGTGTGTCCAAGGAGCATACGGACAAGCTTAGTATCTCTGCGGACAGCGGCTTCTATGCGGAGGATCTGCGTGTCACCATCTCGGCGCCTCGGGGGACAGAGGTGTATTACACGCTGGACTGTGGGGAACCGACTCCGGGGAGCGGGCTGCTATACAGAGATGCGATTTCTTTTCGCGCGGAGGAGGAAGCACAGCTCTATGTGCTGCGGGTGAAGGGATATGGTGCGGACGGCACGGAGTCTGAGATTTATACGAGGAGTTACTTCTGCGGGAGTAATATAGCGGACAGGTATGACTCTTTGGTGCTCAGCATGGTGGGCGAGCCGGAGCTGCTTTTTGGTTATGAGGAGGGAATCTTGGTGCCCGGAGCGTGGTATGATGCCTTTATGGAGGAGCACCCCGATATACACCCCGGAGCCGATATACAGGCAAATTACACGATGCGCGGCAGGGAGGCGGAGCGAGAGGTTCTCTTGGAAATGTTTGACGAGGAGGGACAGACTCTTTTTACCCAGATGGGGGGAGTTAGGGTGATGGGAGAAATGTCCAGACGGAATAATCATAAAAACCTTCGTTTGTACGCAAGGCGGGAATATGACGAGCAGAATAAATTTTCCTATGATTTCTTTGGGGATTTGTATTCCTTGGAGGACGGAACGCTGGGGCAGGAGTATAAGCGTCTGCTTCTCAAGAATTGCGGGCAGGATTATGCTTATGGGTTCGTGCGCGGGGAGCTGGTGGGAAGATTGGCGGATCAGGCAGGCTTTCCCGATACACAGCATGTGCGGCCGGTATGCGTTTATATCAATAGGATTTATTACGGCAGCTATTGGCTGACCAGCAATTACGACGGTCAATATTTTGAGAATCGTTACGGCGCATATGACGGGGAGTTTGTCATATTGGAGGGCGGAGATCGTATAAAGCAGGTTTCGGACGATTCAGATCAAGAGGAGGCGGAGCGGGCGGAGGAGTTTAATGCCAAGTATGACGCTTTCTCTAAGGCGGATTTGACAGACGATGCTAATTATAGGGAGCTGCAGGAATTTTTAGATGTGGAGAATTATCTGCAATATTTTGCCATAGAGAATTATGTGGGCAATTTTGACTGGCCAGACAGTAATTTGAGAACCTACCGCTATGTGGCGGGTGAGAGCGGCTATCAGGAGGACAGTGTCTTTGACGGCAGGTATCGAATGCTTTTGTATGATGTCGAGTATGGGTTCGGGCTGATGTTTTATTATGGGACGCTTGGCACCTTGGCAAACAAGATGACCTTGGATAAAATTTTGTATGAGAGCTCGCCGCTGTTTGCCGCCCTGATGCAGCGGGAGGATTGTAGGGAATATTTTACCTCTTATACATTGGATTTGATGAACGGCGTCATGCGGGCGGAAAATGTGGCGGAGCAGGTGGACGCGCTCCACGCTTCACGCAGGGACGAGCTTGCGCGCATGTATGCGGTGGAGGGCTTGATAGGAGGGACCTTATTGGGGGACGTGCCGCTTGAGATGGGGACGGTGGAGAGCAATATCCAACAGATTAGGGTTTACGCGCAGGAGAGACCCCAATATGTATATCAGGATATTTATGAGCAGTTCGGATACGGACAGCAGTACAAAATGACGGTTGTGTCAGAAAATGTCATGAGTTCAGTGAAGGTCAATTCCGTGTATTGCGGAGACGATACCTTTGTTGGCACATATTTGAAGGAGCTGCCCGTGACGCTGACTCCCTGCCTTAGTCCTAATGAAGTGTTTGACTGTTGGCTGGTGAACGGCGCAGCGCATCAGGAGCAGGAGCTTGTCCTGCAGGGCAGTGCGATAGAGGGGGACGAGGTCGAGGTTCGGTTGGTGACAAGGGAGCTTGACTCCCCATTGCTTCAAATTGCCGAGGTGGCGGGCAGGGGGCAGGAGGATTATGTGACCCTGATCAATCTCTCCACTCAGGATATCAATACAAAGGGATATTATCTGAGTGATAGCGAGGATATGTACCGGTATGCACTGCCTGTTATGGTATTAAAGCCGGAGGAGAGCGTGAGGCTCGTGGGAAAGGATAATGACAGTGCGGAGAGCTTAGGAGAGTATGTGTTGAACTTTAATCTGAAGGAAGGCGAAACACTGTCTCTGACATATATGTCAGAAATTATTGACATCGTGACGCTTCCCAAGCTTTCAAGGGACGGGGTCTATGTGAGGGATTTTCAGAGGAATATTTATATAGAACATAAGCGGGAGCAGTGAGCCAAGCTGATGCAGTTGATTCCCGCGGTCAATGCTTGCATGAGCATAAGTCAAACGAGATTGGATTACCAATAAGATTGACTTGGCGAATGTCGTGAGGGGTATAGGAATGAGACATGAATTAAAATATATTCTCACACCGATACAATATACATTGCTTCAAAGCAGGTTAAAGTGGGTGATGCAGCGGGACGCTCATGTCTTGGAGTCGGGGGAGTATTTTATCCGAAGTGTTTATTTTGATTCTCCGGACAGGCTTGCCTTGAAGGAAAAGCAGAACGGTGTGGATGTCCGCAGGAAGTATCGAATCCGATTCTACAATGGAGATGTGGGGCATTGTCGTCTGGAATGTAAGGAGAAAAAGGGGACGCGCATCTCGAAGCGTTCTGAAGCCTTGACAGAGGAGCAGGCGGAGTGTCTGCTTTTTGGAGGCGCATGTGAGAGCGGCGGGACGGATATGCTTTTTCAGGAGATAAAGCTTCTTATTGACAGCGAGGGATATGCGCCGGTGGTGACGGTGGACTATGTGAGAGAGCCTTATGTGCTTGCGCTGTCCGACCTGCGCGTGACCTTTGACAAGGAGATTGCATGGGGAGTCGTGGAGGGGTGTCTCACCCATGAGAGATACCTGTCGAATATCTACGGCGACAATATGGTGCTGGAGGTCAAATACAACGATTATCTGCCGGAGCATATCAGCCATATCCTGTCATCAATTAAGCCTGTGCAGACGGCGGCGTCCAAGTATGCGGCATGTGCGGAGTGCTGCAGCTTGGCATTTCATTAAGTGGCAATGTTGACACATGGCTCATGATTACAAGATTTTTACCACAGGAAGATTAAGGTACAATGTGCGCAGTTGCGCAGAAGGAGTGAATATGAACACATTAAAAAGTATTTTGAAGGATAATATCACACAGATGGGACTGGTGGAGAATCTTTCCCTGCAATATATCTGTCTCGTGCTCGCCACGGCTTTTTTTTGCGGGATCATCATTTACGTGATATATAAGTTCTTCTATCAGGGAGCGGTGTATTCGGAGAATTTTGGTCTGCTGATTTTGATGACCACGCTGACTGTGGCGTTTATCATTATGACGATCTCCTCTAATATCGTGCTTTCACTCGGTATGGTGGGTGCGTTGTCCATAGTACGTTTTCGCGCGGCGGTCAAGGATCCTCTGGATGTGGGATTTTTATTCTTGGGTATCGCGGCGGGGCTGACCGCGGGTGCAGGGTTGTTCTTTATCGCCATTCTTGGAACGATCGCCATCTGTGCCGTCTTCGTGTGTATGCGTCTGATCGGCAGGGGCAGGACAACTTATCTTCTGGTCGCCTCTTATGAAAGTCGTGCCGAGGAGTCCGTGATGAAGCTGATACAGGGCAATAGAGGCAAGATCAAATCCAAAGCGACGGACGGCAGTCGGGTGGAGCTGACCTGTGTGCTCAGAAAAAATGCAGACAGGGCTTTGGAGGAAATGATCAAGGTGGAGGGTGTGGAAAAAGCAACCTTGGTTGCATATACCGGTGACTCCCAATATTAGGATATCAGGTGCCAAAATGGGATAAAATTCAAATTTTTATGGCAAAAAGTACACTATTTTGATGATAAAACTATATGTTTTTGTGATAAATGCGGTTGACAAGTGTGGAAAAACAAGATAAACTGTGTTCTATCAAGTTAATTTACAACTTATTTTATTGCTCAAAAATATTTTGTGTGACTTGTGAGGAACATAGAATATAGGAAAATTGAGAAGGGAGAATTGTCATTATGGCAGCAGCAAAGAAGACCGTAAAACCAGTTGCAGTAGCGACACAAGCAAGCGCACCGGTGGAAAAGGCCGAAGTAAGTGCCACCAAGAAGGTGGAGCCTACCACAACAGTTCAGACAGAAGAAAAGGCTGAGAAGCCTGCAGCAGCTAAGAAAGAGACTGTAAAAAAGGAAACTGTTAAGAAGGAGACCGTGAAAAAGGCTCCTGCAAAGAGAGCTTCTGCAAAGAAGACAACTGCTAAGAAGGAGACCAAGGCCGCTGCGACCAGAAAGACCTCCGCTAAGAAGGCAGATCTCAACAGCAAGGTTCATATCGAGTTTCCTGACAAGTCCTACACTCAGGAGGATTTGATCAAGATTGCCAAGGACGTATGGAAGTATGATCTGAAGCAGAAGGTTTCTGATCTGACCAGCATCGATCTGTATGTAAAGGCTGAGGAGAAGACTGTTTATTATGTAATGAACATGGAGTTCAAGGGCAGCTTTGGCATCTAATACTTATTCTGTTATGGGAATACTATGGAAGGGTATGCGAAATATCGCATACCCTTTTTGATTGCTTTTTTTGTTAGAATTATTTTAAGAATTATTTTAGAATTATTTTCCTGAAAATCTGTTGACAATGGAATCCTATGGTGATATCTTATGTAAGAAAGGTGTTAGCACTCTTTCAAAGCGAGTGCTAACAGACAAACAGCAGAGTATACCCCGACTGTGGACAGGGAAGGAGTGAGGGGATGCAGTTGGACGAAAGAAAGACAAAGATTTTGCAGGCGATTATCCGCAACTATCTGGAGACAGGTGAGCCGGTAGGCAGCAGAACCATTTCTAAGTACACTGACCTGAATCTTAGCTCCGCAACCATTCGAAATGAGATGGCTGACTTGGAGGAGATGGGATATATTTTGCAGCCTCACACCTCTGCGGGGCGCGTTCCCTCCGATATGGGCTACCGCTTTTATGTGGACGCCATGATGGAAGCCAAGGAGCGCGAGGTTGTGGAGATGAAGGAGATGCTTTTGGAGCGTCAGGACAAGATGGAGCAAATGCTGCAGCAGGTTGCCAAGGTGCTTGCCCGAGACACTCAGTACGCGACCCTGATATCCGCACCCCAGACACATGGCAATAAGGTCAAGTTTGTGCAGCTCTCCCGAGTGGACGAGGGACAGGTCTTGGCGGTGATCGTGGCAGAGGGGAATGTGATCAAGAATAATATCCTCAATGTGCGGGAGGAGTTGTCCGACGAAACGCTTTTGAAGCTTAATCTCTTGTTGAACACGAATCTCACGGGATTGTCCATTCAGGATATCAACTTGGGAATGATATCGGCGATGAAGCAGCAGGCAGGGATTCACAGCGATATCGTCAGTGAGGTCATCGACGCGGTGGCGGAGGCGATCAAGGCGGAGGAGAGTCCGGAGATCTACACCAGCGGAGCCAACAATATCTTCCGATATCCCGAGCTTGCGGACCAGCAGAAGGCGAGCGAGCTGATCAACACCTTTGAGGAGAAACAGCTTTTGGGCAATCTTTTACAGGATTCTCTGTCGGAGGACCCCGGCACGAATATTCAGGTTTATATCGGGGACGAGACAGCGGTAAAAAGTATGCATGACTGCAGCGTCGTGACGGCAACCTATGAATTGGGGGAAGGCATGAGGGGAACCATAGGAATCGTGGGACCCAAGCGCATGGATTATGACAGAGTGATAGGAACGCTTAAGTCCCTGCAAAGCAAGCTTGACGAGCTTTATCGGGACGGAGAGCACGGATAGTAAAATATGCCTGACATCTGAGCTTGCAGGAGACGAAGCGGGTTGAATGAAGTAGGTGAATATAGAAAGGAAGGTGCAGCATGGAGGAAAATATACAAGAGGATTTAGAGCAGACCATGCAGGGTGAAGCGGAGACCGAGGCAGATGCGGCTATGCAGGCCGAGTCTGACGAGAATGAACCGGAGGAAGTGGCCGGTGACGCGGAGGAGGAAGCCTGTGACGGGGAGAGCGGCGACTGCGAAGAAAAGGGTATGACTTGGGCGGAGAAGAAAGCCGCCAAGAAGCAGGCGAAGCAGGATAAGAAAGCGGAAGCCTACAAGGAGCAGATCGAGCAGCTAGAGGATCGGGTGAAGCGCCAGATGGCGGAGTTTGAGAACTTCCGCAAACGCACGGAAAAGGAAAAGCAGGCAATGTTCGAGACGGGGGCAAGAAGTGTTTTGGAGAAGGTACTTCCCGTGGTAGACAATTTTGAGCGAGGTCTGGCGGTGGTTCCGGAGGAGCAGAAGGAAGACCCCTTTGTGGACGGTATGAACCGCGTTTATAAGCAATTGCTCACCGAGCTTGAGAATATCGGAGTCAAGCCGATTGAAGCGGTAGGCTGCGAGTTTGACCCGAACCTCCACAATGCCGTGGTTCAGGTGGAGAGCGAGGAATATGAATCGGGCGTCATAGCCCAAGAGCTTCAAAAGGGATACACCTACCGGGATACGGTGCTCAGGCACAGTATGGTGGCGGTGACATCATAGATATAGAGAACAAATATAAAAATCATTTCAGGAGGAAAATAAAATGAGCAAGATTATTGGTATCGACTTGGGAACAACCAACAGCTGTGTAGCTGTTATGGAGGGTGGAAAACCCACCGTTATCGCAAATGCCGAGGGCGCGAGGACAACACCCTCTGTCGTGGCATTCACTAAGACGGGAGAGCGTCTGGTAGGCGAGCCTGCAAAGCGTCAGGCTGTCACAAACGCGGAGAAAACAATTGCTTCCATCAAGAGAGATATGGGCACGGACCGCGGGCGCACCATTGATGATAAGAAGTATTCCCCTCAGCAGATTTCCGCTATGATTCTGCAGAAGCTGAAGGCTGACGCGGAGAGCTATCTGGGTGAGAAGGTGGCAGAGGCGGTGATCACGGTTCCCGCGTATTTTAATGATGCTCAGCGTCAGGCAACCAAGGATGCAGGCAAGATCGCGGGTCTTGATGTAAAGCGTATCATCAACGAGCCCACGGCGGCAGCGCTGGCTTATGGTCTGGACAATGAGAAGGAGCAGAAGATCATGGTGTACGATCTGGGCGGCGGTACCTTCGATGTCTCCATTATCGAGATCGGTGACGGCGTGATCGAGGTGCTTGCGACCAACGGCGACACGCATCTGGGCGGTGATGATTTTGATAACAAGCTGATTGATTATATGGTAACGGAATTCAAGAATAAAGAGGGCGTAGACCTGAGTGCGGATAAGATCGCGACACAGCGTTTGAAGGACGCGGCGGAGAAGGCTAAGAAGGAGCTTTCCAGCGCCATGACCACCAATATCAACCTGCCCTTCATCAGCATGAATGCGAACGGACCTCTGCACTTTGAGATGGATCTGACCCGTGCGAAATTTGACGAGCTGACCAGAGATCTGGTGGAGAGAACCGCGGTTCCCGTGCAGAACGCCATGAAAGACGCGGGACTCAACAATTCCGATCTGGGTCAGGTGCTTTTGGTGGGCGGCTCCACCCGTATTCCCGCAGTGCAGGATAAGGTGAGACAGCTCACAGGCAAGGAGCCCTCCAAGACGCTGAACCCTGACGAGTGTGTTGCGTTGGGCGCATCAGTACAGGGCGGTAAGCTGGCGGGCGACGCGGGCGCAGGAGATATCCTTTTGTTGGATGTGACACCGTTGTCACTTTCTATCGAGACTGCGGGCGGTATCGCGACCAGACTGATTGAGAGAAATACCACGATTCCCACCAAGAAGAGTCAGGTGTTCTCCACCTACTCCGACAATCAGACCGCGGTGGATATCAATGTGGTTCAGGGTGAGAGACAGTTTGCGAGAGATAACAAGTCCCTCGGGCAGTTCAGACTGGACGGTATTCCTCCCGCACCCAGAGGAATCCCTCAGATCGAGGTTACCTTTGATATTGACGCAAATGGTATCGTGAATGTGTCCGCCAAGGATTTGGGCACGGGCAGAGAGCAGCATATCACTATCACGGCAGGCTCCAACATGTCCGATGACGATATCGAGAGAGCAGTGAAGGAAGCTGCGGAGTTTGAGGCACAGGATAAGAAGCGCAAGGAGGCAGTGGAGACCAGAAATGATGCTGATTCCTTTGTATTCCAGACAGAGAAGGCATTGAACGAGGTGGGCGACAAGGTTTCCGAGAGCGAGAAGTCCCAAGTGCAGGCTGATTTGGACGCGGTGAAGGCGATTCTCGAGAGAACCAAGGATCAGGAAATGAGCGACAGCGATATGGACGAATTGAAGGCGGCGAAGGAGAAGCTGACCAATTCCGCACAGTCTCTTTTCACCAAGATGTACGAGAGTATGCAGCAGGCGCAGGGTGGTCAGGCAGGACCGGATATGAGCAATATGGGAGGAGCGGCAGGCGCAGATACAGCCTCCGCGCCGCAGGACGATGTGATTGACGGGGATTTCCGCGAAGTATAAATGTGAACGGAATGAAGATTTTCTAAGGTCAGAAGGATCTGACCTAAGAAAATCTAAGTCATTCCGGGAAGAATCCGCAAGCGGATTCTTCCGGATTTGCACTGGTTCATGGATTGTCTGTGCCTGCTGCGCAGGCATGACGGGAAATGTGAAAGTAGGAAAGTATGTTAGGAAAGGTTGAATACCATGGCAGAGCAGAAACGAGATTATTATGAAGTTCTGGGCGTAGACAAAAACGCTGACGAGGCTGCGATTAAAAAAGCGTACCGTGTTCTCGCAAAGAAGTACCACCCTGATATGAATCCCGGTGATGCCGAGGCTGAGAAGAAATTTAAAGAAGCGTCAGAGGCGTATGCCGTGCTGAGTGACCCCGAGAAGAAGAAGCAGTATGACCAATTTGGTCATGCTGCCTTCGATGGTGGTGCGGGCGGCGGAGGATTCGATTTCAGTGGTATGGATTTTAACGATATTTTTGGCGATATCTTTGGCGACTTCTTTGGCGGCGGGCGCAGAAGCAGCGCGCGCAGCAACGGTCCCATGAAGGGCGCCAATCTCCGCACCAGCGTGCGAATCACCTTTGAGGAGGCAGTGTTTGGCTGCAGCAAGGAGATTGAGCTGACCGTCAAGGAAATATGTAAAACCTGTAACGGCAGCGGCGCAAAGCCCGGAACCAGTCCCGAGACCTGTACTGCCTGCGGCGGCAGAGGTCAGAAGACGGTTACGAGGCAGGCTTTCTTTGGCGGAATGATCCGCGAGGTGCAGACCTGTCCCGAGTGTCAGGGAACGGGTAAGGTGATCAAGGACAAATGCGCGGACTGCTATGGTACAGGATACATTCCCATGAAGAAAAGATACTCTGTGGAGATTCCCGCGGGTATCGACAACGGGCAGTCCGTGCGTCAGCCGGGACTGGGAGAGCCCGGTACGAACGGCGGTCCCAGAGGCGATGTACTGGTGGAGGTGATCGTGGGAAGACACCCTATTTTCCAACGGCAGGACGTCAATATCTATTCGACGGTTCCCGTTTCCTTTGCGGTGGCGACACTGGGCGGCGAGATCTATATTGACACGGTGGACGGCAAGGTGATCTATGACGTGAAGGCAGGCACCCAGACGGATACCAAGGTGCGTTTGAGGGGGAAGGGCGTTCCCTCGCTGCGCAATAAGGACGTCCGCGGCGACCATTATGTGACGCTTGTGGTGACTGTGCCTGATAAATTAAAGCCGGAGGCAAAGGAATTGCTCAAGCAGTTTGACGCGTTGACGGGAGATTCCCTAAACGCCACAAAGCAGTCGGAGGAGCCTTCTTCGGAGAACGGCAAGGACGCCAAGGAGGGCGGCGGCAAAAAGAAGAAATTCTGGAAATAAGAGCAGGTTAAGGGAGCAGTCATTTGTTGCAAGGGTGGCTGCTCTTGTTATCGTTTGGCGAGGGTGCATACATGGAACAGCTTTTGATCATCGAAGATGATATTGGTTTGAATCAAGGTCTGTGCAAGGCGTTGAAAATGGAAAACAGGCAGGTGGTGGCATGTCCGAATCTCAGGACAGCAAGGGAACAGCTTTTGTGCGGGAGCGTGTCTCTGGTGATTTTAGACGTGAATCTTCCTGATGGGAGCGGGCTTGACCTGCTGCGGGAGATTAAGACGGATACCCCGATGATGCCTGTGATACTGTTGACTGCCAATGACACTGATATGGATATTGTGGAGGGCTTGGAGCAGGGGGCGGACGATTATATCACCAAGCCCTTCTCCCTGTCCGTATTGCGGGCTAGGGTCAACACTCAGCTTAGGAAGGCGGGCGTGGCAGCAGAGAATGTGTCAGGCGGGCGCAGGTTTTATCAGCTTGGACGGTTTGAGTTTGATTTTGACAATATGAGCTTTCGCGCGGACGGCATTCCCGTGGAGCTTAGTAAGACAGAGCAAAGGCTGCTGTGGCTTTTGGTGGAGAATCAGGGGCTCGTCATGAGCAGGCAGAATCTGTTGGAGCATGTCTGGGACGGCACGGAGTATGTAGATGAAAACGCGCTATCCGTGGCGGTTAAGAGACTGCGCGATAAATTGGGGGCATGGGACGATATCAAGACCATTTATGGAATCGGTTATAGTTGGGTGAAGGAGCATGAGTAACGAGATGTGGATCCCGGTGTCGGCGGCTGTGATCAGTGTGGTTTTGGCGGCGCTTGTGATAATCCGAAACAGCAGACGCACTAAGAGGACAATGGATAGCATTGAGAAGATGTTGGACGCTGCCATGGAGGGGGATTTTGTGGAAAACCGATTTGACGAGAGCAGGCTGTCGGCATTGGAGACCAAGTTCGCCCACTATCTGTCCGCCTCCGCTGTCTCCGCTCGAAATGTCGCCATGGAAAAGGATAAAATAAAGACGCTGATCGCGGATATCTCTCATCAGACCAAGACCCCTTTAGCCAATCTGATCCTGTATTGCGAGCTTTTGGAGGAAGGAGAGCTGTCCGAGGACATGCGGGGCAATGTGGAGGCGCTACATGACCAGATAGAAAATCTGCGTTTCCTGATCGATTCCCTTGTGAAGCTTTCCCGATTGGAGAACGGTATTCTGACCCTTTCTCCAAGGCGGGAGCCTATACAGCCCATGCTGCAAGGCGTCCTTGAGCAATTCGCTGCCAAGGCGGGGGATAAGGGGCTGGATTTGCGTGTGGAGAACACAGAGACTTATGCGCAATATGACCCGAAGTGGACGGCGGAGGCGCTGTGCAATATCGTGGACAATGCAATGAAGTATACCGAGCGGGGGAGTATTGCAATCACCGTGACGGATTATGATATGTTTGTGCGGATTGACGTCACTGACAGCGGGATAGGCATTGCCGAGGGAGAGCAGGCGAAAATATTCACAAGATTCTACCGCTCCGAGAGCGTGAGAGACCAAGAGGGCGTGGGAATCGGACTCTATTTCGCCAGACAGATCATCGCAGGGGAGGGCGGCTATATCAAGCTGACATCTGTTGAAGGGAAGGGGAGCACGTTCTCAATCTTCCTGCCCAAATGAAATCCTAACACCACTTCTTCTAAAAAATTTCCCATTCTTACAAAACTGTAAGGATAAATTTTCTTATAGAATCCGGTGTTTACAAGCATTGTAAAAGTTGCGAATGGGAAATATACACGATATTTACATAAAATCAAAAGAGTTCTAATTTGAAAAAGGGGGATTTTTTACCCATGGTGTGGATTAGAAAAATTATCATAGAAAGTTGTGGAAAAATGTGTGGTGCTATGGTAAGATTTTATGTATAAGTATCAAGGGGTATGGCGGTTTGAATCAGGATGAATATTGCATGGCAAATCAGTACAAGATAATAGACGAAAAACCATATTTACTTTGTTAAGGAGATGATGATTATGACAATGAAACAGATAGAAATCAATGTACCGGAAGCAGTGGTACCGTATGCAGATGTGGAGGGGGACAGTGCGGTTTTGCTTAGAAATGCCATGCTATTATATCCATATATAAAGAGCGACACCATATCGCATGGAAAGGCGGCAGAAATGCTTGGTATACCCAAAATGGAGTTGATTGAATTATATGGTTCACTGGGGATTGCATATTTTGATATGACTGAAGATGAACTTGCAGAGGATTTGGCAACTCTTAATAAAGTTGGGAGCGTGGCAGTATGCTGATTGTTTCTGATACCACACCGATTATTACCTTGATGAAGATGGGGCATTTGGATATTTTAAAGCACTTATATGGGAAGGTACTTATTCCTAATGCTGTATATATGGAATTGACAGCTAATGAAAAGTTTGTGGCAGAGGCTTCTCAGGTAATGGATAGTGATTTTCTGGAAGTAGAAAAGGTTGACAATGAAGTTGCTGTAATGATTCTGCAGGAGGTGTCTGGTTTGGATGCAGGGGAGAGCGAAGCGATTGTTATGGCGAATAACAGGAAAGCATATTTGCTGGTTATGGATGAACATAAGGGCAGGGGTGTGGCAAAGAAAATGGGGCTGCCAATTACGGGAACGATTGGTCTGCTGATGAAAGCCTTTGATGAGGGAATGCTTAGTACAGGAGACATTGAGGAGTGCATTGAGAGATTGAAAGAAACCAATGTGAGAATAAGCAAGGGGTTGTTTGATATTATGAGGGAGCATATAAAGAGATAAAAATTAGGAGCACTTTTACGTGCGATTAGGTAGATTTTTGGAAAGAGTATATGAATTGTATTCTCTTTTAGAGACGGTGTGCGCCAACACCTTAAATCCGCAGAAGTATCCGGAGTATCTTTTGGAAGCATATTCTAAACATCTGAATCTTACAAAACTGTAAGAATGTTTTTCCCCATGAAAGAATTGAGAAAGATTTTTATGAGATAATCTGTATGTAGCAAGAAATCAGTGCCATATGGAAAGGAGCGTTCTATGCAGATTTTACAGGCGAAGGATCTAAAGAAGATTTACGGTTCGGGGGAGACGGCGGTTCATGCCTTGGACGGGGTGAATTTTACGGTGGAAAAGGGCGAGTTCGTGGCTGTGGTGGGAACCTCAGGCAGCGGCAAATCCACGCTTTTACATATGCTGGGCGGATTGGACAGACCCAGCAGCGGGACGGTCGCGGTGGACGGCAAGGAGATTTTTACGCTAAAGGACGAGCAGTTGACGATTTTCAGACGCAGGAAGATCGGCTTCGTGTTCCAGAATTATAATCTGGTTCCAGTGTTGAATGTATATGAGAATATCGTGCTTCCGATACAGCTTGACGGCAAGCAGCCGGACGGGGAATACATTGACAGCATCATCGAGACTCTGGGGCTTGACAGCAAGCTGAACAATCTGCCCAACAATCTCTCCGGCGGGCAGCAGCAGCGCGTGGCGATTGCGAGGGCTTTGGCGGCTAAGCCTGCGATTATCCTTGCGGACGAGCCGACAGGCAATCTGGATTCCAAGACCAGTCAGGACGTGCTGAGTCTGATGAAGGTCACCAGTCAGAAATATTCTCAGACCATAGTAATGATCACCCACAACGAGGAGATCGCCCAGCTTGCCGACCGCACCATTCGCATAGAGGACGGCAGGATCGTGACACGGGAGGACAGACCATGAATGTAAAAAATAGACCTTGTATACGCAGGCTGAGCATGAGACAGCTCATGGCGTCCAAGACGAGAAACCTGATCGCCGTGTTTGCCATCGCGCTCACCACGATGCTGTTTACATCTTTATTTACGATTGTCATGTCTATCAACGCAAGCTATGAGGAATATAATTTCCGACAGGTCGGGGGATATTGTCACGGCACCTTCAAGGATGTGGACGAGACCAAGATAGAGAACCTTGCGAAGCATTCCAAGGTGAAGGAATACGGGCTTAGGACAGTCTGCGGCTTTGCCGTGGAGGAGCCCTTTGCCAAGGTTCCCGCGGAGATTAGCTGGATGGACGCCAACACCACCAAATGGAGCTATGCGCTCCCCACAACGGGACGTATGCCGGAGAGCGGCATGGAGATTGCCATGGATACCGCCGCCCTGCGAAAGCTCGGGCTTCCGGCACAGGTCGGCACGCAGGTGGAGCTGACCTATGCAAGGGGCAATGATTTTAATACGGGACAGAGGCAAAGTGATGTGTTTACACTGGTGGGCTTCTGGGAATATGACAATCTGATGCCTGTACATTATATCAATATTTCTCAGGAATATATGGAGCAGATGCAGGAGGAGAATCTGGCGGCGGGGGGCGGGGAATTCCGCACGGATATGAACGTGATGCTCACCTCGAGGTTAAATATTGAAGCGACCATGAAGGAGATCGACACAGATCTTGGCTATCAGTGGCTGAACCGGGATGCGGAGGACAGCGTCAGGATTGGCGTGAACTGGGGGTATTCCACAGAGGAGCTCGGGAACAATCTGGACGCCACGACCATACTTGCGCTTGCGGCATTCCTGATACTGATTATTTTCACGGGATATCTGATCATCTATAATATTTTTCAGATATCGGTCAGCACGGATATTCGTTTTTACGGACTGTTAAAGACCATTGGCGCCACGCCAAGGCAGCTTCGGCGTATGGTGCGCCTGCAGGCGTTGTACCTGTCCGTTGTGGGGATTCCGATCGGGTGCGTTCTGGGCTATGCTGCAGGCTGCGTGCTCTCCCCTATAGTCATTTCAAACAGCACGATATCTGTGACCAAAAACAGCGTTTCACCCATGATATTTGTGGGAGCGATCATTTTCTCTCTGGTCACGGTGTTGATCTCCTGCTCCCGTCCCGGTAAGATGGCGGCGAGGATCACGCCCGTCGAGGCGGTTCGATATGTGGAAAATAATACCGTGTCAAGGAAAAGGTCAAATAAAAGGCGCGCTGCCAGAGGGGCGGGGATTGGACAGATGGCGTTTGCGAATCTTGGACGAAACCGCACGAAGACCGTCTTGGTGGTGCTGTCGCTCTCCCTTGCCGTGGTATTGCTGAACATAGTGGTTATTTTCGTGGAAAGCTTTGATTCGGAGAAATATATCGCCCAGTTTTCCGCGACGGATTTCTTGGTAGGCACTCCGAAGTATTTTCACTATGAGGGCATGGAAGAAGACGCAGCTTTGGCAGAGAATGCCATGGAGGACATAAGAGAAAATACAAGTGAGTCCCTGCAGGGGGCGGTATATTCTCTAAAGACATTTCCTAACTGTTGGGTAAGCGAGGAGGTATTTCGGGCAAACAGCTTTTATGGCGGAGAGGTGTTGGAGCAGCAGGTGGAGCTTGCGCAGAGACAAGGAGACCTGCTGAAATTAACCTTGCAGGTGGAGGCTTTGGACGATGCGCTGGTTGACAAGTTGGTGGTCTATGAGGGGGAGCTTGCGCCACTGCGCGACGCGTCTGTAAAGGCAATTGCGGTCGCGGCAAGCATGGACGATAGCGGGAGGCTTGAGTCCGATAATCTGCACCTTGGGGACAGACTTCCTGTCACCTATACCGAATATACGATTACTGACAGCCGCACGGGTGAGCCCTGTGGCGAGGAGGTACCCGTGGAATTCTGGGAGGTTCAGGAGGAGATCAGAGAGGAGGAATATACGGTCTGTGCCCTTGTGGGTATCCCGTATGGATTAAGCTATCGCTTCTCTTTGAATAATGCTGTGAAGGCAATACTGACAAGTGATGCGCTGCGGCAGGATTCCGGACAGGAGCTGCACGCCATGCTTTATGCCTTCGACACGCCGGACGAGACGGCGGAGGCGGATGCTGAGGCGTTTCTGGCGGATTATACCGCGGGGGAATCGTCGGACGTGATGTATGAGAGCAAGGCGCTGCTTCGGGAGGATTTTGAGAGCTTTCGGGATACGTTCCTGATATTGGGCGGCGCGCTGAGCTTTATCGTGGGACTGGTGGGCGTGTTGAATTTCTTTAACGCCATTTTGACGGGAATCGTCACGAGACGTCATGAATTTGCCATGTTACAGTCCGTGGGTATGACAGGCGGGCAGCTTCAGAAGATGCTGATGTACGAGGGAATCTTCTACGCTGTCTCGGCGGGGGGATTATCGCTGCTGCTGTGTCTGGCGTTTCGACCGTTGGTACAGGGCTTGCTGGAGAACACGTTCTGGTTTATCTCCTTCCGATATACATTAGCTCCGGTGCTTTGCGCAGTACCCGTGTTCTTCTTGTTGGGAGCCTTGCTGCCGCTGATTGTATATCGGTTTACCAAGGGGAGATCCATTGTGGAGCGGCTGAGGGAGAATGAATAAAAGGGAATGCATTGCAACGTGGTTCGGACAGGCAAAGTCTATTAAGACTTGCCTGTCGTCCCTTGCATAGATGACTTGTACATGGCTTCCACCTGTTCGGACCATTCACGATGCTTGCGAAATGCCATGAGGTAGGTGGCGATGATAAACAGCAGAGCCGGATACAGGATCTCCATCACTATAAGTACGCCATATAACAACATATATCCGGGCGGCATCTGCGGAAGCGCAAGGAGGACGCCCCGTACGATGTCGCCGTTGTTCAGCAGCGTCATAAGGTTACCTGCCGCGGAGACATAGAGCATGACATGCAGTCTCCAGCTCCCGGTTCCGGAAGGATTGGTAAACAGGTAAAGCCAAAACAGCCCAAACAGGCATTTTGCAATCTCCATAGTCAAATCCCTGCCCGTGAGAATTTCTGACAATGCCATAACGACAATAGAAAGGACAGTATGTAATATCAGGTAACCCGCGAAAAAACGATAAATCATCTTTTTTGTTTTCTGCCAAGCGGCCAGCTCCGGATTGTCAATGAAAAACTGTGCCCGCCGCTGCAATATCTCCTGACGCTGGGCTTCCAGTGCCTCTTTCTCAGCCTGATCCATATCACAACCTCCTTTAACCGTACAAAATATGATAAATTATATCATGCTTTTGAATCTCTGGCAAGCAGACCGGCAATGAAGATTTACGTAACAGATTTCCATCGGTCACGTCCTATTTAGAATGACAAACATTAGCTTATGTGTTAGAATATCTATGGCGAAAAATCTATTAGGAGGAGGCTTCATATGATGAAACGAATTAGCTGCTCGGTGCAGTTCTAAAACTGACAGCAGATTGTATCGAGGTGAATGCTTTATCATTTATGTTGTCAGGAAAACTGCACCTGTCAATAATCTTAATGGTTGTGATAATTTGACGAAAGGAAGGCAGTTTTATGAATCAGGAAAATTTAAAAAGCATTTGGAAAGAGGAAGAAGAAATTGCGCATATTCAAGGCTGGGATTTTTCACATATCCGTGGAAGATATGAGGTTGAAAAGGACCTGCCGTGGGATTACAAAGGGATTGTCAGACAGTATTTGAGAAGTGACTTGAGGCTTATGGATTATGATACAGGCGGTGGCGAATTCCTGCTGTCCTTGAATCATTCTTATTGCAAAACCTCTGCAACGGAGGGGTATCCGCCGAATGTGGAATTGTGTCGCGCAAAATTGCTGCCGTTGGGAATCAACTTCAAGGAATGCCATACCCCGTCACAAATTCCGTTTGAAGATGAAGCGTTTGACTTAATCATCAACAGGCATGGCGGCTTCGACGCGAAGGAGCTGTTTCGGTTATTGCAGCGGGGCGGCATGTTTATCACGGAACAGGTGGGCGAGGATAACGACAGGGACTTGGTGGAGTTCGTGTTACCCGGAACCGATAAGCCGTTCCCGCATATGAATTTGGCTAAGCAGCGTCAATGCTTTATCGATGCCGGATTTGAAATTGTTCAGGCACAAGAAGCTTATCGCCCGATAAAATTCTATGATGTAGGCGCCTTTGTTTGGTTTGCCCACGTTATAGAATGGGAATTCCCTGATTTCTCTGTGGACAAATGCTTTGAACGGTTGTTAGAAATGCAGGAGATTATTGATAGAGACGGCAAAATGGAAGGAACGATTCATCGTTATCTGATTGTTGCCGAGAAATGATCTCACAGTCAAAAAGACCATTCTGCCGAACAGATTTCGGTAAAATGGTCTTTTTTTGACTTATGGAATGACAGGGATATTTTATGTGAAGGCTATATTCATAACCTTTTTGCCATATATTTTTGTGGTGGATTACGCAATACTGTGATATAATCAAAGCGGTAACAAAGAACAGTTGCAGGGGGAGGATTCAGGGAGACTGTTGGAATCCAAACAGCGGAGTTGACATTGGGATATGTTTTATGGAGGGTTAGGTATGCTGAGTCATGAAATATCGGAGGAACTGGTAAATGGATTATGCGGTATTTTTGGAGATAGTATTCGTCAGATTATTCTATATGGCTCGGTGGTAAGGAATGAAGCGACAGCAGAAAGCGATATAGATATTGCCATAATAATGGATGGTAGTTTGCCGGAAGATATCAGAGACACTTTTATAGAGTTTTCGGCAAACTTGGATTTGAAATATGACAGGGTTTTCTCCATTATTGACATAGACAGTAGCAATATGGAGAAGTGGGGAGATGTGCTGCCGTTTTACAGGAATCTCCGTGAGGAAGGAGTTGTTTTATGGAAGGCAGCGTAAAGGAATTGATACAATACCGTATGGAACGTTCCAAGGAAATGTTGGTTGCTGCGGAAGAAAACCTGAAGACAAAACAGTATAGGACTTCTCTGAACCGTTCTTATTATGCAGTATTTCATGCAATGCGCGCTGTAAATACAATAGATGGTTTTGACTCCTCAAAACATTCAGGGGTAATTGCATATTTTAATAAAGCCTTTTTGAAAAAGGAAAAATTGGATAAGAATTTATCGAAGATCATCAAGGATACTTCTTACTTGCGTGAGAAGTCTGATTATGATGATTTTTATCTGGCAAGCTATCATGATGCGAAAATACAGTTGGAAAATGCGAGGAAATTTATTGAGGCTGTGGAAAAGTATTTGGATTCTGTATTTTAGGGAATTTGCTGGAGATAAGCTTTGGGTAATTATTAGAAATGCAGGAGCTTATGATCTCACAGTCAAAAGGATCATTCTGCCGAACGGATTTCGGTAAAATGGTCTTTTTTTGACTTATGGAATGACAGGGATATTTTATGTAAGGATATCTCCTTTTTTATTTTGTAAGTTGACTATTTTGGAATCAAAGAGTATGATATTGAAAAAGAAGGGCACAATACCCTTAAAATGTCAACGAGGTAGACCGTATGGAAATAAAAAGAGATATATACCTGCAAAAAATAATCAATCGTATGCATAACGGAATGATAAAGGTGATTACCGGTATAAGGCGCTCGGGGAAATCCTATCTTCTGTTTACCATATTCAAAAATTACTTAAAATCAGAAGGCGTTGCAGAAGACCATATCATAGCAATCGAGCTGGATATGCTGGAAAATAAAAAATACAGAGATCCTTATGTCATTCTTGATTATATAAAAGCAAAGATTACGGATGACGGTGATTATTATGTTTTTTTGGATGAAGTACAGCTGTTGGAGGAATTTGAAGGGGTGCTTAACTCCCTTCTTCATATAAAAAATGCGGATATTTATGTAACCGGAAGCAATTCAAAATTTTTGTCAAAGGATATAATCACGGAGTTCAGAGGGCGTGGTGATGAAATTCATGTGTATCCTGTCAGCTTTAGAGAATACATGGAAGTATTCGAAGGCGATAAGTATGAAGGATGGAGCTCATATGTAAATTATGGAGGACTTCCATTAACTATTACAATGAATACAGATGAACAGAGAATGGAATATCTCACAAGATTATTTGAGGAGACATATGTCAGGGATATTATTGAACGCCACCATATAGAAAAGGTTCAGGAGATAAACGATTTGATCAATATTCTGGCATCCGGCATGGGTTCACTTACAAATGCCTCCAAAATAGAAGCGACCTTTAAAAGTGTTATAAGATCTGATATCAGCCTTAATACGATCAGAACCTATATAGAATATCTTAAGGATGCTTTTATTGTAAGTGAAGCTAACAGGTATGATGTAAAGGGCAGGAAATATATTGGTACACCTTTAAAATATTATTTTGAAGATGTAGGACTTCGAAATGCCAGACTTGGATTTAGACAAGTAGAAGAAACACATCTTATGGAAAATATTATATATAACGAGCTGCGCGTTCGTGGCTGTCAGGTGGATGTAGGTGTGGTCATAAAACGAAACAGAACAAAAGAGAGCGTGCAGGAAAAGAAACAGCTTGAAATTGACTTTGTAGCAAATAAGGGAAGTAAGCGTTACTATATCCAGTCGGCGTTTAGCCTCCCCGACGATGAAAAGCGGGCACAGGAAAAAGCATCACTTGTTAATGTCCACGACTCGTTTAAGAAAGTTATCATTGTAAAGGATGTTGTCAAACCATGGCATGACGATGACGGAATTTTAACAATGAGTATCTATGACTTTCTTTTAAATGAGCACAGTCTGGATATATAGAACCATAAGCATACTCCATATTTTTATGGTGAATTGTCTAATCTTATGATATAATGACCATATTCAAGGCAGAAAACGGCCGAATGGTCATAAACACCATGATTGAACTGCAATCATGATATAATGACCATATTCAAGGCAGAAAACGGCCGAATGGCCATAAATGCCGTGATTGAACTGCAATCATGGCATAATGACCATATTCGAGGCAGAGAACGGCCAAATGGCCATAAAACAGCCGCTGAATTACATAAACAGAAGGGAAGCTATGGCATGAAATGGGTAAAATTCCGTCTTAAGACAATCACCGACGCGGAGGACATCATTATCAGCGCGCTCTATGACATTGGGCTCGAGGGCGCTCAGATCGAGGACAAGATTCCTCTGACCGCCTTGGAGAAGGAGCAGATGTTTGTGGATATTTTGCCTGACGGCCCCGAGGACGACGGAGTGGCATATCTCAATTTCTTTGTGGAACAAAACGAGGACGGCACATTGCTTGTGCAGGGACAGAGCGTAAGCACAGAGACCCTGCTCTCCCGGATTCAGGAAGAACTGGAGGATTTGCAGCTCTTTTGTGATATCGGGGAAGGAAGCATCACGGTGGACGAGACAGAGGACATTGACTGGATAAACAACTGGAAGGAATTTTTTCACCAGTTTTATATTGATGACATTCTTGTCATTCCCTCATGGGAGGATATGAAAGCGGAGGATTCGGGTCGATTGGTGCTGCATATTGACCCGGGGACGGCGTTTGGCACAGGGATGCATGAGACAACGCAGCTCTGCATACGTCAGCTTAGAAAATACATCGATCCTGACACAGAGCTGTTAGATGTGGGCACAGGCAGCGGGATCCTTGCGATATTGTCTCTGATGCTCGGGGCAAGACATGCGGTTGGCACGGACTTGGACCCCTGCGCGGTGGACGCCGTGGCGGAGAATTGCAGGGCGAACGGTATTCATGAGGATCAGTTCCGGATGCTGATTGGCAATATTATCACTGATAAGGCGGTGCAGGATCAGGTCGGCTATGAGAAATATGACATTGTTGTCGCCAACATTCTTGCAGATGTACTGGTCGCCCTGACTCCGGTGATCATGGCTCAGCTAAAGCCGGGCGGAATCTATATCACCTCGGGAATCATCAATGACAAGGAGCAGACGGTAACGGACGCAGTGAAGGCGGCGGGGTTGACTGTGCTTGAGGTCACTTATCAGGGCGAGTGGGTGAGCGTTACGGCGCGCAAGGACGTATAGACAGATTGAAAGCGGGTACAGGGGGAATTATGTATCAATTTTTTGTAGAACCGGATCAGATCAACGTAAATGACAAAAGTGTCATAATAACGGGACCGGATATCAATCATATCAAAAACGTGCTGCGTATGCGGGTTGGCGAGGAGATCTCCGTCAGCAACGGGCAGGACGGCTGTGAATATCGCTGTGGGATTATCGGCTTTACCGAGGAGAGTGTGCTCTGTGAGCTGCGCTTTGTGAAGGAGGACGGTGTGGAGCTTCCGGTCAAGGTGACGCTCTATCAGGGACTTCCCAAGGGGGACAAGATGGAACTGATCATACAGAAGGCGGTGGAGCTTGGCGTGTATGAGATCGTCCCCGTAGCGTCCAAGCGTTGCGTGGTGAAGCTTGATGAGCGGAAGGCGGAGGCGAAGCTTGTCCGTTGGCAGGGCATTGCGGAGGCTGCAGCCAAGCAGAGTAAACGCGCTATCGTACCTAAGATTTGTCCGGTGACAAGCTTTGCGGAGGCGGTTGCGGAGGCGGCGGAGAAGGATGTGCGCCTGATTCCCTATGAATTGGAGAGTGGAATGAACCGCACACGCTCACTGCTGTCCGCCATTAAGCCCGGTCAGAGGGTGGCTGTGTTCATCGGTCCGGAGGGTGGCTTTGAGGAGGGCGAGATTGCAATGGCACAGGAGAAGGGAATCTGCCCCATTACATTGGGCAGACGCATCCTGCGCACGGAGACCGCAGGAATGACCGTGCTGGCATGGATCTCCTATCTCTTGGAGCAGTAGAAAGGCTGAACTGTAAGCTTTTTTCTGCATATTATATGAATAAGAAATGTGTAACCGTTCAGAAGCAAATGCGTAGTGTTTACGAGGTCGGTTCTGAATAGTTACGGAAATGTGAAGATATAGAAGGAGTATCATCATGGAAATATATTTAGACAATTCCGCCACTACCCGCGTTTTTCCGGACGTGGCTGAGTTGGTGAAAAAGCTGATGTGTATAGATTATGGCAATCCTTCGAGCTTGCACAGAAAGGGAATGGCGGCTGAGAACCATATCCGCTCCGCCAAGGAGATCTTGGCGGGTATTCTCAAGGTGAACGAGAAGGAGCTTTTCTTTACCTCGGGGGGCACGGAGTCGGATAATCTGGCAATCATCGGCTGTGCGCTGGCGAATCAGCGTCAGGGCAAGCATCTGATCACCACGCAGATAGAGCATCCGGCAGTGACGCAGACCATGAAATATTTGGAGGGGCTTGGATTTCAGGTGACATATCTGCCGGTAGACGGCTCCGGATGTATCCGTCTGGAGGATTTACACCGCGCGATTCGACCCGACACGATTTTGGTGTCCATTATGCACACGAACAATGAGATAGGCTCCCTTCAACCGATTGCGGAGGCGGGAACCCTGATCAAAAAGGTGAATCCCGATATCCTGTTCCATGTGGATGCGGTGCAGGGCTTTGGCAAGGCGCGGATATATCCCAAGCGGATGAATATCGATCTGCTCTCTGCCAGCGGACACAAGATTCACGGGCCCAAGGGCGTGGGGCTATTGTATGTGCGGGAAAAGGTGAAGATCCAATCCATTAATTTCGGGGGAGGACAGCAGTTCAACCTCCGCTCCGGCACGGAGAATGTACCGGGAGTCGCGGGCATGGCGAAGGCGGCACAGATGCTTTATGAGCATTTGGAGGAGGACGTGAATCAACTGTATCGCTGCAAAAGGATGTTTATCAACGGCTTGGAACGCATGGAGGGTGTGAAGATCAACGGGCTTTTGCCTGACGGCTCTTACGGCGAGGGAACGGCGCCCCATGTGGTCAGCGTTTCCTTTGCGGGTGTGAGGAGCGAGGTGCTGTTACATGCCTTGGAGGATGAGGGAATCTATGTGTCCGCCGGCAGCGCGTGTGCTGCGCGCAAGCCTCAGCCCTCGGCTACGCTCAAGGCGATCGGTGTGGAGAAGCCTCTCCTTGAGTCCACCATACGATTTAGCTTCTCCGTTTTTACCACTCAGGAAGAATTGGACTATACATTGAGAGTTTTATATGATAAAATTCCAATGTTGCGTAAATATACACGCAGGGCTTGATTCATGCAAGGCGAGGAGGAAGCAATGTTTAAGGCTTTTTTGATAAAATACGCAGAGATTGGCATTAAGGGGAAGAACCGGCATCTGTTTGAGGATGCGTTGGTTCATCAAATAAAATACGCATTAAAAAAATGTGAGGGGCAATTTCTCATCAGTAAAAGTCAGGGGCGTATCTACGTGGATGCGCAGACGGAATTTGATTATGACGAGGTGGTTGAGCACCTACAGCGAGTGTTCGGTATCTCCGGCATTTGCCCTGTGGTTTCCGTGGAGGATGAGGGGTTTGAGAAGCTTTGTGACACTGTTGTCAGGTACATTGCGGACGTCTATCCTGATCGCAATAAGACCTTTAAAATAAATGCGCGCCGCGCTCGCAAGGACTATCCGAAGGAATCCATGGACATCAATGCGGATATGGGGGAAGCCGTTTTGAAGGCATATCCTGAAATGCGGGTGGATGTCCACAATCCGGATATACTTTTGTGTATCGAGGTGCGCGAAAAGATTTATATTTATTCGGAAATTATCCCGGGACCCGGAGGGATGCCTGTGGGTACAGGCGGGAAGGCGATGCTGCTGTTGTCCGGCGGCATTGACTCTCCGGTGGCCGGTTACATGATAGCTAAGCGCGGCGTGAAGATAGACGCGGTTTATTTCCACGCTCCGCCTTACACCAGCGACAGGGCTAAGCAGAAGGTGGTTGATCTGGCGAAGCTTGTGTCACGTTACACGGGACCAATCTATCTGCATGTCATTAATTTTACAGACATTCAGCTCTATATTCATGAGAAATGTCCCCATGAGGAGCTGACCATTATCATGCGCAGATATATGATGCGCATTGCGGAGCATATCGCGAAAGAGACGGAATGCTTGGGCTTAATCACCGGTGAGAGCATCGGACAGGTGGCTTCCCAGACCATGAATTCCCTGATGGCTACCAATGAGGTGTGCGAGCTTCCGGTCTATCGTCCGCTGATCGGCTTTGACAAGCAGGAGATAGTGGAGGTGGCAGAACGGATAGGAACCTTCGAGACCTCTATACTTCCCTATGAGGATTGCTGTACGATTTTTGTGGCAAAGCACCCTGTGACTAAGCCGAATGTGAATATCATTCGCAGACACGAGCATAATCTGGACGAGCGGATCGAGGAATTGGTAAAGACTGCCTTAGAGACAGATGAATTGATCATTGTGGGATAGCAATTCAGCTATGCAGAATACGGGCACATTTCGCAAATGAAGAGGTTAATCGTTACAGTTCAGCCTTCTGCTGAATCGCAATGCTTATGCACACAAAATGAGTTTTCAACTCATTTTGGCGCATACAAGTATTTTGCGGGTGCCGTATGGCTGAACTGATAACCTGATTCTTGCGGGAATCATATTTTGATTAGACCAAATAGGGCTTAAGCATTTCCATGACGTCATCGATACCGTCCTCCGCATGGATGTTCAGGTCAATATTCTTGGAGAGATCCAGACTGAAGATACCCATGATGGATTTTGCGTCGATCACGTATCTTCCGGACACTAAATCAAAGTCATAGTCGAATTTGGATACATCATTTACAAAAGACTTTACCTTGTCAATAGAATTTAAGCTAATCTGAACTGTTTTCATAATAGTTACCTCCTTGGATAGTCAGAGGGCACCATACCCTCATGCTTCATATTAAAGGTTTCACGGGTAAAAGTCAATGACAAAACGATACAAAAAAAGCGAGGGACTTCGTATGAAAAGTGTAGCATTCCACAACCTTGGCTGCAAAGTAAACTCCTATGAACTGGATGTAATGCAACAGATTTTACAAGAAAAGGGATATCAGATCGTTCCATTTGATCAAATTGCCGATATTTACATTATCAACACATGTACCGTTACCAATATAGCCGACAGAAAGAGCAGACAGATGCTCCACCGTGCAAAGCAGAAGAACCCGCAGGCGGTGGTGGTGGCGGTGGGCTGCTATGTTCAGACAGACATGGAGGGGGTGGAGAAGGATGATAGTATCGACCTCGCCATCGGCAACAACCGCAAAGGGGATTTGGCACAGATATTAGAGGAATTCTTGGCGGAGCGTGGTAAAATACAGACGGCAGGAGACGAGTGCGGCAAGAACCGGACAAAAGGGGTGCGGGCGGACGAGCTTCTGCCTGTCAAGGCATCATCTGACAAGACTCTGGGCGGCTTCACGGTGCTCGATCTCAGCGTTCCCTGTGACTTTGAAGCGATGACCTTGAAGCAGACTGCGGAGCACACGAGGGCTTATATCAAGATTCAGGACGGCTGCAATCAATTTTGCTCCTATTGCATCATTCCCTATGCGAGAGGCAGGGTGCGCAGCAGGCGGGAGGAAGACATACTGACAGAGGTTCGCGGACTGGCGGAGAGGGGCTTTCGGGAGATCGTGCTCACGGGCATACATATCAGCTCCTATGGGATCGATCTTGATAAGGGGACGAGTCGTCAGGGGGAGAGCAGACTGGTCGATCTGGTGGAGCGGATACATGACCAAGCGGATGGGATAGAGCGCATACGATTGGGGTCTCTGGAACCGAGGATCATCACGAGAGAGACCGTGGAGAGGCTTGCGGCGCTGCCCAAGCTATGCCCCCACTTTCACCTCTCTCTGCAGAGCGGCTGTGACGAGACATTAAAACGCATGAATAGACATTACACTACCGGGGAATACTTGCAGGGAGTGGAGAGACTGCGGCAGGCGTTTGCGCACCCGGCGATCACCACAGATGTGATTGTGGGCTTTCCCGGGGAGACAGAGGAGGAATTTGCACAGACCAAGGAGTTCTTGGAGCGGGTGGGATTCTATGAGATGCATATCTTTAAATATTCCAGACGACGGGGGACTCGGGCGGACGAGATGCCGGGGCAGCTTACGGACAGGGAAAAGGCGGCTCGCAGTGATGTGTTGCTCGCATTGGAGAGGCGACAGTCCAAGGCGTTTCGGGGTGATTACATAGGCGGACAGGCAGAGGTGCTATGGGAAGATAAACGAGAGGTAGAGGGCAGTCTTTACTGGGTGGGACACACCAAGGATTATGTGAAGGTTGCTGTTCTCGCAGGGGAGGAAAAGCTTTCCAACATCATAACACAGGTGCAGGTACAGGGGTTCCTCACAGATGAAATTCTCATGGGAATGTATGGTGACTGTTTGGAATCAACCTCTTGAATGCAAGCATTCAAATACACATTTCCAGTTCAATTTGCTTGGTTCTGAACCAACCTCATAAACACTGCGTGTTTACTCGGTGTTTGGCTCTCGCCAAATAAATTGCCCTGAAAATGTGTCCTTGAATGCAAGCATTCAAATACACATTCCAGTTCAATTTGCTTGGTTCTGAACGGTTACAAAATATAATGATTGAATTTTCTTTCAAAATGCGGTAAGATAGAGAAAATAGGGTAAATTTGGAAATTTTAAGAAGAAGGATGGAATTATGCAGGATTTAGGAAACACACAATTTTTCAAGGTCGAGTCAGAGCCGGAAACCGGAGTGAAGATGGTTTTGTCCACTGTTTATGAGGCTTTGACAGAGAAGGGCTACAATCCGGTGAATCAGATCGTGGGATATATCATGAGCGGAGACCCCACCTATATTACCAGTCATAAGAGTGCGAGAAGCCTAATCATGAAGGTGGAGCGGGACGAATTGGTGGAGGAGCTTCTGACAGAATATATTAAGAGTAATCAGTGGTCATAGGAGGGGAATCCTATGAGGATCATGGGCTTGGACTTTGGCTCGAAGACAGTGGGAGTGGCAGTGAGTGACCCATTGCTTTTGACGGCTCAGGGAGTGGAGATTATCCGCCGCAAGGAGGAGAATAAGCTTCGGCGGACGTTGGCTCGGATTGAGGAGCTGATCGAGGAATACGAGGTGGAGGAGTTGGTGCTCGGACTTCCCAAGCATATGAATGGCAGCGAGGGTGTGCGAGTGGAGCTCACGGAGGAATTTCGGGACAAGCTGGAGCGCAGGACAGGGCTTCCTGTTGCCATGTGGGACGAGCGTCTTACCACGGTATCCGCGGACAGGACGATGATGGAGGCGGGGATTCGCAGGGAGCATCGCAAGGAGTATGTGGACAAGCTTGCGGCGGTGTTTATCCTGCAGGGATATCTTGATCGCAAAAGGTTTGATATGCAGTCGGACGACACAGGGAAGGCTGACATGGGGGTTGACGGGGATCGGAATGGGTAAATTAGAGAAGATTACATTTAACGCGGGCGGCGAGGATGCTGTGGATTTCTATGTGTTGGAGCAGACAAGGATCGGCGGGCATAACTATATTCTGGTGACAGACTTTGAGGAGGGTGACGGCGAGGCTTTGATCCTCAAGGATATGTCTGAGGATGGCGAGAGTGAGAGTCTCTTTGCCATCGTTTCTGATGAACAGGAATTGAATGCGGTCTCCGAGATATTTGCGAATATGATGGAGGACGTTGATTTTGTACGCGAATAGTTACTATTCACGGTGCAACCGCGAGAGATTTTGATGCGTATTCTGCATCAAAATCCGAGACAGAATAAGGTAGCAATTCGCAATTTACCGGAACCAGAAATAACTTTTGCAAAGTTATTTCTGAACGGTTCCTAAAGTAATTGTTTTAAAAAGGTGAGAATAGTAATATGATAAAAATGGAGGAAATTTCGTGAGAAAGCAAAAAGAGAATAATGCAGCTTCAAGATTAAAGATTATCCCTTTGGGCGGCTTGGAGCAGATCGGTATGAATATTACTGCCTTCGAGTATGAGGACAGTATTATTGTGGTAGATTGCGGCCTGTCTTTTCCGGCAGATGATATGTTGGGAATCGACTTGGTGATTCCTGACGTGACGTATCTGAAGAATCACATTGACAAGGTGAAGGCATTTGTGATCACCCACGGGCATGAAGACCATATCGGCGCACTGCCCTATGTGCTTCGGGAGGTCAATGTTCCCATTTATGCTACCCGTCTGACAATGGGTATCATAGAGAACAAGCTGACAGAGCATAATATGATGAAGACTACCAAGCGCAAGGTGATGAAGTTTGGGCAGTCTATCAATGTGGGACAGTTTCGCGTGGAATTCATCAAGACGAATCACAGTATCGTGGACGCGGCGGCATTGGCGATTTATTCACCCGCGGGTATCGTGGTGCACACAGGTGACTTCAAGGTGGACTACACTCCCGTGTTTGGAGACGCGATAGATTTGCAGCGTTTTGCGGAGCTGGGCAAAAAGGGCGTGTTGGCGTTGATGTGTGACTCGACCAACGCGGAGAGGACAGGGTTTACTCCCTCCGAGAAGACGGTGGGTAAGGCGTTTGACACACTGTTTAATGAACACAAGAACACGCGCATCTTTGTGGCGACCTTTGCCTCGAATGTTGACCGCGTGCAGCAGATCATCAACACCGCATACAAGTTTGGGCGCAAGGTATGTGTGGAAGGGCGAAGCATGGTCAATATCATAGAGATCGCCCAGAGCTTGGACTGTATCAGTATTCCCGAGAATACCTTGGTGGACATTGACCAGATGAAGAATTATCCCGACGAGCAGCAGGTGATCATTACCACGGGCAGTCAGGGAGAAAGCATGGCGGCGCTCTCCCGCATGGCGAACAACATGCACCGCAAGATTACCATTGGTGCGGGGGACACGGTGATCTTCTCCTCCAACCCTATCCCGGGCAACGAGAAGGCCGTGACCAAGATCATCAATGAGCTGCAGCGCAAGGGGGCGGATGTGATCTTTCAGGATACCCATGTATCAGGTCATGCCTGTCAGGAGGAGATCAAGCTGATCTACACGCTGACGCATCCCAAATATGCGATCCCTGTGCACGGTGAGTACAAGCATCTGAAGGCTCAGGCTAAGATCGCGGAGAATCTGGGGATTGAGAAGGACGATATCTTCATTCTTTCCTCGGGTGATGTACTGGAGCTTGACGAGCAGTCGGCAAGAGTTACAGGTAAGGTGCCCACGGGGGCGATCTTGGTAGATGGTCTTGGCGTGGGAGACGTGGGTAACGTGGTGTTGAGAGACAGACAGCATTTGGCTGAGGACGGCATTATGATCGTGGTGATGAGTCTGGAAAGGGTCAGCGGCGAGCTGGTGGCAGGTCCCGATATCGTCTCGAGAGGCTTTGTGTATGTGCGGGAATCTGACGAGCTGATCGAGGAGGCGCGGCTTACTGTTGACGAGGCTCTGCAGGGATGCTTGGACAAGGGGATCACTGATTGGGGTAAATTAAAGTCCGTGACAAAGGATGTACTGGGTGAATACGTTTGGAAGAAAACAAAGAGAAGACCTATGATACTTCCAATCATTATGGAGGTATAACAGATGAGCAATATTGATAATGCATTGCAGCAGTTGATCGCAGCGATTCTGGCGTCGGATATCTATCATGAATATGACACACAGCGTATCCTTGTGAATCAGCAGCCGGAGCTGAAAAAGCAGATAGACGAGTATCGCGCCCGCAATATGGAATTGCAGACCAATGAGTCAACCACGTTTGAACAGATTGATAATTTTGAGCGGGAGTTCGCCGGCTTTCGGGAGAATCCGTTGGTGGATCGATTCTTGGCGGCAGAGCTGGCGTTTTGCAGACTGCTGCAGGATATCAATCTGCGTTTGACAGATGCCATGCATTTTGAGTAGCTGCGCCATGGCTTTGGGAAAGAAGGGATAGGCAATGAAAACCAAGAATTTAATGTTCGCCGTATTCGGGGCGATTTTAAAGCTCGTGGTAGCTGTCGCCGTTGTGTTTGTGATTTATAGGGGAGCCGCGGTTTGCTATGATTACGGATACAGGATTTTTACGGAGCCCGCAATGACCACGGAGGAGGCCGGCAGGACGATACAGGTGACTGTCACGGAGGATATGTCGGTCATGGAGATTGGGGAGCTGATGCAGCAGAAAGGGCTGAGCAGGGATGGTAAGCTTTTTGCGCTGCAATACCTCTTATCCGAATACAGGGAGGACGTGAAGCCCGGCACATATGAGGTAAACACTGCCATGACCTCCGAGCAGATCATGGCGGCAATGGTGCCCTCCGCGGAAGGGACGGAGAGCGAGACGGAGTGATGGGAGCAGGCGAATGATAATAGATGAGAGAATGTCAGCCTTTATCGATTCCATGGATAGGGGCAACACTCCTTTTTTGGATGAAATAGAAAAGTATGCCGTGCAGAATCAGGTGCCTGTGATTCGTAAATCCACGCAGCAGCTTTTGAAATTCATATTAGCAATGGTAAAGCCGAAAAACATTCTCGAGGTAGGGACTGCGATCGGCTTTTCTGCGCTTCTGATGAGTGAGTATGCCCCCGAGGGCTGTCACATTGACACTATTGAAAAGTATGAAAAAAGGATTCCTATTGCCAAGGAGAATTTTGCCCGCGGGGGGAAAAGCGACGTTATTACGCTCTTGGAGGGGGACGCCGCGGAGCTTTTGCAGACCTTGGAGGGAAGCTATGATCTAATCTTTATGGACGCGGCGAAGGGGCAGTATATTAATTTCCTGCCCGATATCCTGCGGCTTCTCGCACCGGGCGGTCTGCTTGTGTCGGACAATGTGCTGCAGGACGGGGATATTATCGAGTCCCGTTTTGCTGTGACCAGACGCAACCGTACCATTCACACCCGTATGCGGGAATATTTGTATGAGCTGACCCATCATGAGCTGCTTACCACCACAATATTGCCCGTGGGAGATGGCGTTACGCTCAGCGTATATGCCCGCGGGCAATGAGTCAGACGTGTGTCTTGCAGTGTTGCAAGCCTGATGCCTATACATCTGTGATGCATTTTGCCTTGCAGCGGGGTTGTTGACTTTGCGCTGTAACGTATACAATATTATGAGGAAGGATTTACATGAACAGGAATACACGGGAGCATATTCAATCACATATTCCGGAGCTTCTCATACCCGCCAGCAGCTTGGAGGTGTTAAAGACTGCGGTTGTCTTTGGGGCGGATGCGGTCTATATCGGCGGCGAGGCGTTTGGACTGCGCGCCAAGGCGAAGAATTTTTCCATGGAGGAGATGGCGGAGGGAATCGCCTTTGCGCATACCCGCGGAGTAAGGGTCTATGTGACTGCTAATATTTTGGCGCACAACGAGGATTTGGCGGGGGCGAGAACGTATTTTGAGGAATTGAAGCATATGAAGCCGGAACCGCCAGATGCGCTGATTATTTCTGACCCGGGTATGTTTGTGATTGCGAGGGAGGCTTGGCCTGAGGCAGAGATTCATATTTCCACCCAAGCCAACAACACCAACTACGAAACATACCTTTTCTGGTGGAGACTGGGGGCAAAGAGGGTGGTATCCGCAAGGGAGCTGTCCTTGGAGGAGCTTCGTGAGATTCGCGCCCATATACCGGAGGAGATGGAGATAGAGAGCTTTGTCCACGGGGCGATGTGCATTTCATATTCCGGAAGGTGTCTGCTCAGCAATTATTTTACGGGGAGAGATGCCAATCAGGGGGCGTGCACGCACCCCTGCCGTTGGAAATATGCTGTGATGGAGGAGTCGAGACCCGGGGAATATCTGCCTGTGTATGAGAATGAGAGAGGGACCTTTATCTTTAATTCCAAGGATTTGTGTATGATAGAGTACATTCCTGAGCTGGTACAGGCGGGGATTGACAGCATGAAGATTGAGGGGCGCATGAAGGCGGCGCTGTATGTGGCGACGGTTGCCCGCACCTATCGTAAGGCGATCGACGATTATCTGGAAAGTCCTGATAAGTACCGAGCCAATATGGACTGGTACAGACAGGAGATTGGAAAATGTACTTACAGGCAGTTCAGCACAGGGTTTTATTTTGGCAAGCCTAGTGAGGAGAACCAGATTTATGACAACAGCACCTATGTGAGCGAGTACACCTATCTGGGAATTGTGGAGGAATGCAGGGACGGGCTTGTGAGGATCACTCAGCGGAATAAATTCTGTGTGGGGGACGTTATCGAGGTTATGCGTCCGGAGTGCAACGACCTGACCGTCAAGGTGGAGGCGCTCTATGATGAGGAGCTGCAGCCCGTGGAGAGCGCGCCCCACGCAAAGCAGAGACTTTATGTCAGACTGGCTGACGCCGCAAGCGGGGAATCTGTGGAGGTCAGGGAGTATGATCTGTTGAGAGTGAGTGTAGGTTGAAAAATAAATTTTTCACAAACGAATTTATTCGTTTTGCGAATATTGTGCCTGCACAATGCGTAAAAACACGCATGAAAGTTCGCAGATTGCGGAAAGGCATGATTATTGATATCTTGGTCTAATAGACCTTCTGGCTGGTCTTAAGCCTGATTATCTTGTGATTCCTTACTCTGATGGTATGATGACACTATCAGAGGAGGGAAGCACATGGAACGGGCAAAACAAATCATAAAGGAATATCTGATCGATCCATTTAAAGAAAAAGAATACAGCTATATTGGCATGGAATTTGAGTATCCTGTGATATGTCTGGGAGGTGCGGCGTCATTCAGGGAGATTGGCTCCGCTTTTCTCGCGAGGCTGATGGAGGAGCATGGCTTTCAGGAGGAGCTCAGGGGAACGGACGGTTACTATGTGAGGGTTTCCAAAGATGGTGACAGTGTCTCCTATGACTATTCCTATGGACTACTTGAGCTGTCCATGGGAAAGCAGAGAAGTCTCCACACCCTGCGGGCGCGTATGCTCCCGCTGCTGAAGCTGGCACAGGAATATTACAGGACTTATGACTGCGTATTGACGGGAATGGGGACAAGACCCGTCAGGGAGAGGAATGTGGAATATACCTGCGACCCTTTTTATACCATGATTAGGGAATACTTGGAGCGGTATACCGAGGATAAGAGACCTGATAAGTGTTTTCCCAATATGTTCTCCGTGCAGACACATATCGACGTGCCATACGCCGATTTGTTGGAAACCTATAATCTGTTTAATCGGCTTGATTTTGTCAGGGGACTATTGTTCGCCAATTCGTTAGGTCTAAGCGAGGGCGGGAGGGTCAACTATTGTGTGAGGGATTGGCTCTGGGATAGCTGCGGTATACCCAACACAGGGATTTATGACAAAAGCTTTGCTTCTTTGGAGGAGCTTGCGGAGGAGATCAGTCGGGAGAAAATCTTCGTGGAGAAGGACGGGGAGAGACTGTATGTAATAAAGCCGACGAGACTGGCTGATTATCTTGCGGATAAAGATACCCCGCAGGAACGTATCAGGCTGTTTAGGAGCTTTAAGCGCGTTGTCTTGAATTCCTACCATGTGCTTGAGGTCAGGGGGGACTGCACTCAGCCTGTAAAGGACAGCTTTGTGACAGCGGCTTTTCATGTGGGCATCGCCTACAATTATCGAAAGGCGGCAAGGGTACTGGAGCGGTTCCTGACAGACCATAAGCTCGGCGCCTCCAATTCGGAGCTGAGGGAGATGGCTGTCGCTGGCAGAGAGATTGCCGCAGAGGAGGATATGAAGCTTCTGCTGTATCAGCTGCTCGATATTGCGAGGGAAGGACTGGCAGCGAGGGGATATGGCGAGGAGATTCTGTTGACGCCGCTGCGAGAGCGCGTCCTGCGGTTTACCAATCCGGCGAAGGAGCTGCACAAGGCTCTGCAAGCCGGAACGGACATCAGGGAGCTTTTGTTTAGATATGCGGAAATGTAAATCGGTAATCCATATATGGATTTAGTCTCGTGATGTTATATGGCAGAACTGCTGCAGGGTTTGCATGATGAGAAGGCAGCATAGAAATGAGGAGAAAAATGAGAGAACGAGAAGAAAATGGAAAAAGACATAAAATAAGACTTAAAAAAGTCAGGCTGCTGTTTTTCGCATTTATTGTGATAAGCAGTATGGCATTAGGGGAAGGTTGGTGTTCCGAGGGATCAACGTCTGCGCTGGCGGCAGAAGGGAGCGGTTCAGGCGACAGAAGGACTGCGCCTGAAATTGCGGATATTGTCGAGAGGGGGACGCTGCGTGTTGCGATACCCAAGCAGGATTTGGTCGCCTTTTTCCAAGAGGACGAGACGGGGAAGCTATACGGGATAGATATTGAGCTGGCGGAAGCGATTGCGGATTCCTTGGGAGTGGAGGTTTTCTTTGACAGAACCTCGGACAGCTATGACGAGCTGACTGTCAAATTGGAGAATCAAGAGGTGGACATGGTCATTGCCACGTACAGCAATAGCTTGGAGAGAATTAAATACGTGGACTTCTCGGAGCCGTATTTGGAGCTGCAGTTTGGCATTATGGTCAATAAGCAGGAGATGGTCAGACATGATATCAGGAATAATCCCGTCCCCTATTTGAAGAAGCATCAGGAGAAGCTTGCAGTGGTGGAGGGCACCTCCCATGTGGAGCTTGCCGGGCAGCTTTTCCCTGTATGCGAGATCGTGGAGGTTGATGATTATGACACGGCTGTCAGGTTGACAAAGACGGGGGAGGTATTTGGATTCTTCAGCGGAGAGCTTGAGTTTTATTCCAAATATATCGCGCAGCCGGAACTGTTGATTTACACCAGTACATATACCTTTTCTGATATCAGGGACAGGTTCTGCATAGGCATTCCCAGAGAGAAGGGGCAGCTCTTGGATTATGTCAATCTTTATCTGGAATCGGCTCCCAAGATCACAGTCGATGACGTGCAGGAGCGATATCGGGATTACTTCCGCAGAGAGGAGGATTTGGAGGAGAGATGAAGCTGTTTATCAAAATCATGAAAAGCCCATTTACTTTGTTGCTCAGTATTATAGCGGGATTCCTGACGGCAATCTATGGCAAAGCTATCGTGCCTTATCTGGCACCCATAAATGTGATTTATATTAATCTGCTGCAAATGTGTGTGCTGCCGATCGTGTCATGTGCGGTGGCAGTGAATATCGGAGCGCTGTTTCATGAAAACTGTAAGGGATTGTTCAAAAGATGGGCGGCTGCGGTGATGGTGATGCTGCTGTTTTCCGCGGGTCTGGCGGTGTGCCTTTCCCTTACCTTCAGGGATTCTATCCGACCTGATCAGGAGACGAAGCAGGCGGTCACGAAATTACAGGGGACGAATGACGAGGAGAGCTCGTTTTTTACGGAGGTCAGCTACTATGAGGACGAGGCAGAGGAGATTACGCAGGAGGAATTTCAAGTGATCGACTTCCTGATCAATGCGATTCCAACCAATATTTTTGTGTCCTTTGTGAATAACGACACGTTGAAGGTATTATTGTTTTTTGGATTGTTTGGAATTATGCTTGCCCTGATCGACGAGCGGAAGGCGGGCGCAGTACAGAAGGGAATGGAGGGAATTTATCAGGCGTTTTGTCGATTGGTTGACATTATTTTGATATTTCTTCCATTGAGTATGTACACCATGATCGCCGTTCAGTTCCAAACGGAGGGAATGACTGGTATCGTGACGGCTCTGTTTAAGGTCGTTTTGCTGATCTATCTGATACTGTTTGTGGTAGTCGCCGTGTCATTTTGCGTGATTCAGAAGCGGACGGGCTGTTCTGTCAAGGAGCATATCAGGGCGATCAAAAGGACTTTTTTTGTTGCGGTGGGCACAAGCAGCTGTATCGCGACAGTCTCCGTGGCGATGGACGATGTGCCCGAGCATCTGCATTTGGACAAGCAGGTCTCCCGCTCGGTTATGCCTATCGGGATAACGGTTTTTCAAAACGGAGTGATTATATGCGCTGCGGTGGCAGCAGTATTTGGAACGACGATTTATGATGTGAATATCAATCTGAACACAGTGATGATCATTCTGATGGGGGCTATCATGTATTCCTTTTCTATCGTGGGAATCCCCGGGATCGTGGCAGTGTCCATGTTGGATATGATATTGTCGCCATTGGGCATACCCAGTGAGGTGATCGTGTTGATCTATCTTGCAATCATTCCCGTAATCGACCCTTTCTCCGTATTTACAAGCGTCTACTCAAATATTGCGGTCACCACCGTGGTCAACCATAAGGAGAGCGCGGAGAGAAAGAAGGGAAAGCTTGGCAAAAGATTATTCGCCGCGGCGATGGGAATCTCTGCCGCTGCCGTGATCATAGTGAGCGGAATCGCGATATGGCAGTTTGCGGACACCAAGGGCTTGATCATAACAACCAAGCAGGAGGAAAATGACGCGCTCTACGAGACCAATGTAGATATCATGACCGACACCTCCAAGGAGAGCGTCAGGGTTCTCGCCGTAAGCTATGCGGAGGGCATTAACGGCAATATCGAGGCAATAGAGACGTCTGTAAGGCTTACTGCAGAGAATATAGGGGATTTGTATGGCAGGGAAGCTGTGGGCGCTTCAAGATTTGGGGACAGCATGGTTTATTTGCAGCCGGACGTATCCATGGAGGAGGTGGAGACGGAATTCATGCAGGTCAGGGGTGCGAGGGATCTGATAGACAACGTTGCGCAAGCCTTTGATAAGGCATCTGCGCTCTACTATGTGTCGGAGAGCGGAATGCTGCTGTCCAATGTGGAGGTGGATTACGAGCATATCGCAGGCGAGGAGATTGACCGCAGAACCAGAGATTGGTATCAGGGGGCGGCGGGTGAGGGGGATATACACTGGACAGAGGTGTATCAGGACGCGCTTTCGGGAAAATCCACTCTCACATGCTCTTGTCCGGTATATGACAGGGCGGGGACGCTCAAGGGGGTTGTTGCCTATGATATTTATCTGGAAAGCCTGTGTGACGCTATATTCGCCAACAGCTCCGACCTGTTTGAATATTCCTTTATCACGGATAAAGAGGGAAGGCAGCTTGCCGGAGCGGGAGAGAGGGAGGCTTCGGGGCTTGACGCAGAGGTGCGGGAGATTGTCATGAAGGAGAAGGAAGCCGCGGTAGAAATATATCCGGACAAGAAGCTCGTCCTCGGATATGCGGGAATACAGATGAACGGCTGGAACCTTTTTGTGCTGATGGATTATGATGCGATCACGGCGCCCGCCGACCATGTGGGGGAGGCAATCACGGAGAGCAACAATGCATTTTTGGCATTTATCGATTGGAAAATGAGGAGTGTGTTCATAGCGTTTATCATTATTACCCTGTGTATGATCGCTGCGGTGTCCGTGGTGACATCGCGGATCACCCGTTCCATTGTCCGACCCGTCGAACAGTTGACGGAGGGAGTGCGGAGAATCAGTGCGGGCAATCTGGAGCATCAGCTCGCGGTCAGGGCGGACGGGGAGATAGGGGAGTTGACAGACGCATTTAATAAAATGACGGTGGATCTGAAGGATTATATACATAATTTGGAGCGTGTCACGGCGGAGAAGGAGCGGATTGGGACGGAGCTGAATGTGGCGGCACAGATTCAGGCGGATATGCTGCCATGCACCTTTCCTGCATTTCCCGACAGACAGGAGATTGATATCTATGCCACGATGAGTCCTGCCAAGGAGGTGGGTGGTGATTTTTATGATTTCTTTATGGTTGATGAGAGACATCTTGCCATGGTGATTGCAGATGTGTCGGGCAAGGGTGTGCCTGCGGCTCTGTTTATGGTGATTGGCAAGACCCTGATCAAGGATCACACGCAGCCGGGGAGAGATCTGGGGGAGGTGTTCTCCGAGGTCAATCAACTGTTGTGCGAGTCTAATCAGGAGGGATTGTTTATCACCGCATTTGAAGGGGTGTTAGACCTTGTGACAGGGGAGTTCGTCTATGTGAATGCCGGACATGAGATTCCGTTTATCTGTCGAAAGGACGGCGTGTTCGCACCCTATGTGATCGCTCCGGGCTTCGTCCTTGCAGGATTGGCGGAGATGAAATACAAATGTGGCTGCATACAGTTAAAGCCGGGAGATAAGGTGTTTCAATATACAGATGGTGTGACGGAAGCCACGAATCAGGAGAATAAGCTGTACGGGATGACGCGGTTGGGGAATGTTCTGGAGCGCAATGCCGCGCTGCCGCCGAAGGAGCTGCTCGCTGTGGTAAAGGAGGATATTGACGCCTTTGTGGGAGATATGCCGCAGTTTGATGATATTACTATGATTTGCTTGGAGTATAGGGAGGAGATGGGGGATATGGGGGAGTAAGAACCCTGTCTCAATCCTATGAGCCCTAAAATATAGTTACTATAATGGAGGGTATCAGTCAGGAGACTCCTCTCTTGTGTATACAGGAATATCGGAAGGATAGAAATCTAATGTGTCAATAGTTTCTATATAGCGTCCATTGTAATATGCGTCATAAGTTCCATTACCATTATCGATAAAATAGCTATTCCCTTCTGACAAGGATACAACCGTATGATTTTCATTTTCTAGGACTTGTTCTGGCAATGTATTGTCTATTCTGCAATATGCTTCAGGAATAATGGCATAGGAAACCAAGTACATCATTACTGTAGCTAATAGTAATAGTGCATTCATAGCCAAATGCGGCTTTTCCTGATTATTGGTCAACAATGCGAACCGACTCTTCAATGCAGCATTCTTCTTGGAGAGAATATTGATAGTGAAGCTTTGCGGCAAGGGTGCGCGTTTGCATATGGCAGTCGTCATATCAACCAGACAGCGCATATATTCATCGGTGAAGATAACATCTGTCAAAGTAATTCCATTGTCATTCCGCATCTCCAATATGACATCTACCTGATTGTTTAGCAGAATACAAAAAGGATTCCACCAATATATCAGAGTGATGATCTTAACAATGCTCTTTAATGCAAGGTCATGATGAAAATGATGTGAAGACTCATGATGCAGGATATAGGACAGGTTTGGTTCTGTCAAATCCATGTTTTCCGGCACGAGGATTCGTGGGGTGAGAAAACCAAAGAGCATAGGACTGTTTATCCCCGGCAATTCAATCACTCGAAAATGATTGGATCGGTTCATGTTTTTGCAGATCTGGTCCAGCGTATCTCGGTAGACAGGCTTATTGGTAAGCTCTTTACCATAGAGAATGATATAGTAATTGGCTTGGAAGTAGGAAATAACATACTTTAAAATCAAAATGACGGCAACAATTGCCCAAATCCATGTGAAAATATTCCACAGAGAAAAGGGTTTCCCATGAAAAGAAAATCTCCATGCATGAATTTGAATGAAAAGTTGTGAAATATTTAATGGTAGTTGTAAATCAATGGTAAACGGAAATTCAAAGGGAAAGGCAAGCCGCAACACGGTAAACACCACGAATATAGCCAATAGCTTATAACCCGCCTGAACCAAAAGCTTCTTGTTGGTCAGGCAGACGGTAAGCAATATCAGGATTAAATTCGTGGTGATGACCGCCATTATAACTGTTGCAATAGATAATTCTAGCATGGTAACTCCATTACTTTTTCTTAATGTATTTTTGTTCGTACTCCTTGATCATACTCTTGAGCTCCGCGATATCTTTCTGCATCTCCTGAGTATTGCTGTCCGCCTTAAGCAGTGCAGCAAACAGGCTGCTCTTGGGAACTACGTCTTGGAATGAGGAATAGCTGTCCGTGAAGTCCTTCAGGATGATTTCGCGGGACTCAGGGGTAGGGCGATAGGTACGACTCAGCACCTTGCCGCTGTGAGTGACTCCGACTACCTCCACCAGCTTGGCGTGAAGCAGCTTTCTCAACACGGCAGTGACCGTGCTCTGGGTCAATCCCTCTCCCTCGTTCACGATATCCGTCGCCATCATGGGCTCCTCGGATCTCCATAAGATATTTAATACGTCTAATTCTCTTGGGTTCATCATAATACCAATCCTTTCTGATTTGATACGCTCATTATATGCCATTCTCCGTCATAAGTCAACAAAAACAGGCTTTTTACTTAAAATAAAAAGCCTGTTGGAAGCAAAAATCTAATACATCAAATCAAAAAGGGTGTTTTTATAAATCACATATATATATCCAACTGCCCTCATAATGACCGGTAGAGCAGTTCCAAAGCCGCTTGTAGAGCTTTCCCTTTTCCTCCTTATAAACCCATTCCTTGATTGCGTGGTTTGTTTCCGCAACATTCTGATTTCCGGCGGCAGCCTGCGCTGACATTGTGGATACGGGGGCAGCTACCAGAAGCGTACAGCAGCTTGCAACAGCCATAGTAGTAACAATACCTCTTAAAATGCTCTTTTTCATTACAATCTTCCTCCTTAGTAAGTAAATGTAATATATAATATTACGATAAATAAATTATATTTACAAACCAAAAAGATGTCAATCCATTTTTTGTCAAAATCCGCCAGCATTTAACAAATTAATAATCTTCCCCTTTTTATTTACATATGTTATAATGAGCTTGTTCAAAGCAGGAACATCTAATATTATATAGAAGGATATAATGGAAATATTCGATTACAGTAACAGAAGCAGGAAGCATGGTCATGAAGGAGACGGAGTTTATCAATATATCCGCCAAAGAGGGCGGCTTTACGCAACAGGATAAGGAGTGGCTGCGTCGGGCAGGGGAGGTGCTCCGCGGGGGCGGATTGGTGGCATTTCCCACGGAGACCGTGTATGGCTTGGGCGGGGACGCCATGAATCCGGACTCCTCCCGCCTGATTTACGCAGCAAAGGGTAGACCCTCCGACAATCCCCTGATCATACATATAGCGGATTTCGAGGCGTTGTCCGCAATCGTCCCCGAGATTCCGGAGGAGGCGGTGAGGCTTGCGGAGGTTTTCTGGCCGGGACCGCTCACCATGATCCTGCCGAAGTCGGACGCCGTGCCCTACGAGACCACGGGCGGTCTGGAGACAGTGGCGGTGCGTATGCCCTCCCACCCCGTGGCTTTGGCTCTGATCAGAGAAGGCGGAGGGTATGTTGCGGCTCCCAGCGCCAATCTATCCGGGAAGCCAAGCCCCACCTCGGCGGCGTATGTTGCGGAGGATATGGACGGGAGGATCGATATGATCATCGACGGGGGAGAGGTGGGAATCGGTCTGGAGTCAACCATTGTGGATCTGACGGTGTCGCCGCCACGAATCCTGCGCCCCGGGTATATCACGCGGGAGATGCTGGAGCAGGTGTTGGGGGAGGTCGGGACGGACGCCACGATCCTGCGCTCACAGCAGGACTGCGGGGAAGCTCCGAAGGCTCCCGGGATGAAATACAGGCATTACGCTCCCGTCGGGGAGCTGACGATCGTGAGCGGGACTCCGGATGCGGTGGCGGCTTATATTAATCAGAGGGCGGACGAGGATCGGACGTCGGGGGAGAAGGTAGGCGTGATCGGCACGGAGGAGATGCTTGCGGGATACAGGAGTGACGTAGTCAAGAGTGTGGGCCGTCGGGGGGACGAGGAGACGATTGCCCGGAGACTGTACGCCATACTCAGGGAGCTTGATGACGAGGGCGTGACGAAGATCTATTCCGAATCGTTTTCCGCGGAAGGCTTCGGACAGGCTATCATGAACAGACTGCTGAAGGCGGCGGGGCATCATGTGGTGGAAGTGTGAAAATAAATTTTCAAACTATTTATTTAGTGCAGTCTATAAGACTGTTGTATCGCAGGCTTCCGCCTGCAATATGCAGGGGCATAAGCATAAATAACATATGTTGTTAAATTATACGGGAGGATAAGGAAATGATTGCTATAGGGAGTGACCACGGCGGTTATGAATTGAAGGAAAAGGTGATCCGTCATTTGGCGGAGCGGGGGATCTCCTGCAAGGATGTGGGGTGTCCGGATAAGACGAGCTGTGATTATCCAGTATATGCCAGGGCGGCGGCGGAGGCGGTGGCTTCCGGGGAGTGCGAGCGGGGAATCGTGATCTGCACCACGGGCATAGGCGTCAGCATCACTGCCAACAAGGTGGAGGGGATTCGCTGCGCCCTCTGCGGGGACGTGTTATCCGCTAAGATGACCAGACTGCACAATAATTCAAATATGCTTGCCATGGGCGCGGGGATCGTGGGCGATTTGCTGGCGATGGAGATCGTGGATACCTTTTTGGATACAGAATTCTCCGGCGAGGAGAGACATCAGCGCAGAGTTCGCATGATCGAGGGGGAGTGACCGTGGATAAAAATATCAAGATACAGCCCAAGGGCGGCAAGAGAAGCGATTATATCAGCTGGGACGAATATTTCATGGGGGTTGCCCATCTGTCGGGTATGCGCTCCAAGGATCCGAACACGCAGGTGGGAGCCTGTATCGTGAGTCAGGACAATAAGATTCTGTCCATGGGCTACAACGGGTTTCCCTGCGGATGCTCTGACGATGAATTCCCGTGGGAGCGGGAAGGCGACATGCTTGATACGAAGTACGCGTTCGTGACTCACGGGGAGCTGAACGCCATATTGAATTATCGGGGCGGTTCGCTTGAGGGGACGAAGCTGTATGTGTCCCTGTTCCCGTGTAACGAGTGCGCCAAGGCGATCATTCAGGCGGGCATCAAGACTGTGGTGTATGCCAGTGACAAATATGAGGGAACTCCGGCAAATGTGGCGTCCAAGCGGATGTTTGAGGCGGCGGGGGTGAGCTGTATCGCCTATCGGAATACAGGTCATAAAATAGAGATAGAGGTGTGAGATATTTATGGTAAGATTTGGAAGGACGGCAGTGATGCTGTTGACGGTTCTTGCGATTGTCGTGATTTCGACCGTGGGAGACCATATGGGCGCCATGAAGGTTTTGGCTACCAATACCAGAGAGCAGTTGGAGGAAGCGGAGCGGGAGCGGAATGAGCTGGAGGGCAAGCACAATGAGCTGCAGGAGGACATTGAGGGTCTCAAGGGAGAGCAGAATACGCTTAAGGGTGAGCTCAATAAGCTGAACAGCGAGCTTACGCAGGTCAGCGACAATCTGGAGAGCCTTGAGGGGCAGATCGCAGACAAGGAGCGGGAGATCACGGACACTCAGGAGACGCTTGCGCAGGCAAAGGAGACGGAGGAGAGCCAGTATCTCAACATGGTGCTTCGTATACGCAAGATGTATGAGTGCAACGATACAAGCTATACCAATGCGGTGATCGAGGCGGTCTTGGCGGAGGGCAGCTTCTCGGATATGCTCGATGCGGCGGACGGCTATGAGAGGATCGCCAGCTATGACAAGAAAAAAATGAATGAATATAAGGAAAACCGCGCGCTGATAGAGGAGCATGAGGCGCTGCTGCTCAGGGAGAAGGCGGAGCTGGACAAGCTAAAGCTGGAGGCGGAGGCGCAGAGGAATAAGGTGTCCGGTCTGATCAGCCATACCTCCAATTCCATCACCGCGTATGCCGATCAGATCTCCGAGGCGGAGCGTCAGGCGCTGGCATATGAGGAGGAGCTTAGGGAGAAGGAGAAGGACGTCGAGTATCTGAAGAAGAAGCTGGCGGAGGAGCAGGCGATGTCTCAGGCAGCCGCTGCGGGAGAATGGAGAGATATTTCCGAGGTGACATTTGCCGATGGCGACAGGTATCTGCTTGCGAATCTGATATACTGCGAGGCGGGGGGAGAACCCTACGAGGGTCAGCTTGCCGTGGGGAGTGTGGTGATCAACCGCGTGCTCAGTAAGAATTATCCCGACAGCGTGGTGGGGGTGATCTACCAGAACAGACAGTTCTCGCCCGTGGCAAGCGGCAGGCTTGAGCTGGCGCTTGCTTCCAACAAGGCGACAACCAACTGTTACCGCGCCGCGGACGAGGCGATGTCGGGCGTGACCAACGTGGGTAACTGCGTGTATTTCCGAACGCCTGTGGAGGGGTTGACCGGCATCAATATCGGAGGGCATGTATTCTATTGATATCTGTGGCACAGTTACTATTCACGGTGCAACCGCGAGAGATTTTGATGCGTATTCTGCATCAAAATCCGAGACAGAAAGCACAGCCTCGGAAATGCGGCTGCGGCAGCATCAATTCGACGGCGCGGCTACCAAGGGCGTCACAGACCGCGGTCATTCAAAATCGCCTGAAGGCGGTCAAATTTATCGCGATAAATCATAGTGAGCAGATGGTGCAACTGACGGAGGCTGGCAGCCATCTGCTTTTGCGTGATCAGATTTTGTTCCAGAGCCTCCGCCAGCTCGTCCAGATCCAATACCTCCATGCTCCCGTCGGGATAGAGTATCACGTCCGCCAGAAGATCCGTGATCGTAAGCCGATCCTTGGTCTCGTTAAATTCATATTCCACAATATCGCAGTACCACAACAGCAGAGAGCCGTCGGGACGGTAGAATTTGCTGACCTTCACGCCCTCCTTCAGCAGATAACAGGAGCTTCCGTGGTCGAAGCTGGTCTTGGGGTTGATGGTGTGCCATGTGGTGAGGATATAGTCCTCGTTTTGCTCCACGATCACGTCGTCCTTGAGTGGGATGCACTCCGCGGGGATGTAACGCTTGCGGTAGAGGTGGAGCGTCTGTGTGGCATTTGTTCCTGTTTCCATGGTTTTGCCTCCTAAATCCCTTTTTTTCGAGTTCTTTTGAGAAAATACTACCCCGAGAAAACAGACAAGTCAATGATAATTTGCCATATCCGTGGAGTGATTTTGCATTTTTTAGTAATGTTGTATTGTTTTTTGTAGACAATTTATGGAAAAATGGTTATAATTAATAATGTGAGTCGTCCGGTATATGGTGATGAGAGGTAAGCAGATGAGCCGTAAGCACAGAAGAGACCCCAAAGACAATAAGGCTGTGTATCGCTCGCTCGTGCTGATCACCCAGTTTGGCATCAACATGTTGGTTCCCATCTGCATGATGTCCGCTCTTGGGATTTGGTTGGACAAGCGATATGACGTCTCCTTTTGGACGATTCTCCTCTTTTTTGTGGGAGCCATAGCGGGCGCTCAGAATATCTACCGCATGGCAAAGCAGATTTACGAGACCGATGACGGCGATGAGCGAAAGCCCGTTCATGAGGGTGATCGAGATGAAGATGATCGAGATGTTAAAAAGAAGGAATAGGACGCTTCTGGAGGTGAACACCGCGGAGGTGCTGTGGGCGTTGGCGATCATGGCGGCAGGGCTTCTCTGCCCGTTAGAGAGCTGGGGGCTTCCAAGGTTAGACTGGTGTATGTGTGTCTGCACGGCGGCGGCGCTTAACATAGTATCCCTGCTGCACATGCACAGGGGGTTGGAGCGGGCGCTTGACTTTGATTCGGGAACCGCGAATAAGCTGGCGGTTCGCGGCTATTTGATCAGATATTTATCCTTTGGTGTGATTCTGGTTCTCGTCGTGGAGACGGGCATTATGAATCCGGTGGTATTTGGTCTGGGTTATATATTACTCATGAAAGTAGCGGTTTATTCACAACCGTTTACCCATAAGCTCTACAATAAATTATTCCACGAGACGGATCCCATACCGGAGCCGCTCGTGGAGGAAATCCCCGAAGCGGGCAATTCCTGATATGGGGGAATTCTAAAAATTTAAAGAAAGAGAGGTGAGAGTATGGCTCATGGCATATTGTTATCCGGCTCCACGGATGTGGATGTTATGGTGCATGGACTGGTGAAATACAGTTTCTTCGGTCATGAGGTCTGGATAACAACAACGCATGTCAGTCTGCTGTTGGTGGTCCTGATTCTGTGCGGATTCTCCATAGCGGCTGGAAGGGCCATGAAAAAGGGCACGGAGGTGCCGGGCGGTTTTCAGAATTTTATTGAAATGATCGTGGACATGCTGGACGGTATGGTGAACTCCTCCATGGGTAAGAATGCGCCCAAATTCTACAATTATGTAGGAACGGTGTTTATCTTTATCCTGTTCAGCAACATATCGGGTCTCTTGGGACTGAGACCTCCCACGGCAGATTACGGCGTTACCTTTCCGCTGGGCGTACTGACTTTTATACTGATTCACTTCAATCAGTTCAAGTATCAGAAGCCGAAGGCAATCTGGGCGGATATGTGTTCTCCGTTGCCGCCATGGCTGCCGATTTGGTTCCCTATCAACGTGATCAGCGAGATTGCGGTACCTATATCGCTTTCATTGCGTTTGTTCGCAAACATCTTGTCAGGTACGATTATGATGGCGCTGATATACGGGTTGTTGGGAATGATCGCCACGGCGTGGCCTGCAGCATTGCACGTATACTTTGATTTGTTCTCGGGAGCAATTCAGACATATGTGTTCTGTATGCTGACAATGACCTACATCAACAACGCGATTGGTGATGAGGCTTAGTGTATCCATGTTGATACCAACAATTTCATAAAGTAAAGTTAAAACCAGTAGGAGGAAAAAACAAAAATGGGTGAATTTAACGAGTATTTTATCTTAGGATGTTCTGCAATCGGTGCAGGACTGGCAGTTATCGCCGGTATCGGACCCGGTGTAGGTCAGGGTATCGCGGCTGGTCACGCGGCAGCAGCAGTGGGACGCAATCCCGGGGCGAAGGGTGATGTGACCTCCACCATGCTTTTGGGACAGGCCGTTGCCGAGACCACAGGTCTGTATGGTCTGTTGATTGCGATTCTGTTATTGTTCGTAAAGCCTCTGTTACCATAAGACACGGTAAGATTACCTAAGGTATATGGTAATTCATTACCGGAAAGGAGACAGAAATGATACTATTAACCGCAGGAGAGACCTATGAAAGAATGTTTGGCATTGACTGGCAGCTTTTGTCAGATGCCACGCTCACTCTCATAGCAGTCTTTACACTGTTTGCCGTAATGAGCTACTTCCTGTTCAACCCTGCCCGCAAGATGCTGAACAACCGCAAGGAGAAGATCAAGGGCGAGTTGGAGGATGCCAAGAACAATATGGAGGAAGCGAACCGTCTGCGCGAGGAGTATGAGACCAAGCTTCGCGATATCAACAAGGAGGCGGAGAGCATCTTGAGCGAGGCGCGTAAGAAAGCGCTTGCCAACGAGAACCAGATTATTGCGGAGGCAAAAGAGGAAGCGGCGCGTATTATGGAGAGGGCTCGCACGGAAGCCGAATTGGAGAAGCAGAAGGTGTCCGACGAGGTGAAGACGGAGATTATCTCTATCGCTTCACTGATGGCAGGCAAGGTTGTAAACGCGTCCATCGACACCACAATCCAAGGACAGCTTGTGGATGAGACTCTGAAAGAAATAGGTAGGGATACATGGCTAAGTTAGTTTCAAAAACATATGGAGAAGCATTGTTTGAGATAGCCATGGAGGGTCAGCCGGACATGACTGCCGGAGGGACTCCGGGGAAGGCGGACGAGCTGCTGGAGGAAGTAAAGCAGGTCACGTCAATTCTGCAGGCGAATCCGGATTTTGACAAGCTGATGCTGCATCCCGGCGTTTCCAAACAGGAGAAGCTGTCTGCTATGGAGGCAGTGTTTAAGGGAAGGGTGAGCGATGAGCTCACGGGCCTGATGGAGATTGTCATCCAGAAGGAGCGATACAGTGATCTGCAGGATATCTTTGGCTACTTTATCGACAAGGTGAAGGAGATCAAGGGTATCGGCGTTGCACATATCACGTCGGCGTCAAAGCTCACTGATCAGCAGAAATCGGCTACCGTGGCTAGATTACTGGAGACCACGTCCTACAAGAGCATCGAGTCTGATTTTAATGTGGACGAGACTCTGATCGGGGGCATGGTGATCCGAATTAATGATAGGGTTGTGGACAGTAGTGTCCGCACAAAACTATATGATTTGAAAAGACAATTATTACAAATCCAACTCGGATGATGAGCTGGAGGAAAGGTGCTACAGAACATGAATTTGAAACCGGAAGAAATAAGTTCTGTAATTAAGGAGCAGATTCAGAGATACGCCTCCACCTTGGAAGTGTCTGATGTAGGCACTGTTATTCAGGTTGCGGACGGTATCGCCCGCGTGCATGGTCTGGAAAATGCCATGCAGGGAGAACTTCTGGAATTCCCCGGCGAGGTGTACGGCATGGTGCTGAACTTAGAGGAAGACAACGTAGGTGCGGTTCTTCTGGGCAGCGCGCACAATATCAACGAGGGTGATATTGTGAAGACTACCGGCCGCGTGGTTGAGGTTCCCGTAGGTGACGCCCTGCTCGGGCGCGTGGTGAATTCACTTGGTCAGCCGATCGACGGCAAGGGACCGGTGCAGACGGATAAATTCCGCAAGATTGAGCGCGTGGCAAGCGGCGTTATCACCAGAAAGAGCGTGGACACTCCTTTACAGACTGGTATTAAGGCAATTGACTCTATGGTTCCCATCGGAAGGGGCCAGCGTGAGCTTATTATCGGTGACCGTCAGACAGGTAAGACGGCAATCGCGATTGATACCATTATCAATCAAAAAGGACAGAACGTAAAATGTATCTATGTGGCGATCGGTCAGAAGGCTTCTACCGTTGCCAACATTGTAAAGACCTTGGAGCAGTATGGCGCGATGGCTTACACCACGGTAGTGGTATCTACCGCCAGCGACCTTGCTCCCCTGCAGTATATCGCTCCCTATTCCGGATGTGCGATCGGTGAGGAGTGGATGGAGAACGGCGAGGATGTGCTGGTGATCTATGATGACTTGAGTAAGCATGCAACCGCTTACCGTACACTCTCCCTGCTGCTTCGTCGTCCCCCCGGGCGTGAGGCATATCCCGGCGACGTGTTCTATCTGCATTCCAGACTGTTGGAGCGTGCAGCGAGAATGAGCGAGGAGTACGGCGGGGGCTCTCTTACCGCACTTCCCATCATTGAGACACAGGCGGGCGACGTATCCGCATACATTCCTACAAACGTGATCTCTATCACTGACGGACAGATCTATCTGGAGACCGAGATGTTTAACTCCGGTTTCCGCCCTGCTATCAATGCAGGACTTTCTGTATCCCGTGTAGGTGGTGCGGCGCAGATCAAGGCTATGAAGAAGATTGCGGCTCCTATTCGTACAGAGCTTGCGCAGTATAGAGAGCTTGCCTCCTTTGCACAGTTCGGCTCAGAGCTTGACGCTGACACCAAGGAGAAGCTGGCGCAGGGCGAGCGTATCAAGGAAGTGTTGAAGCAGCCCCAGTATCAGCCTATGCCCGTGCAGTATCAGGTTATCATTATCTATGCAGTGACGAGGAAGTATCTGTTGGATATCGCTGTTGAGGACATTATCAGATTCGAGAAGGAATTCTTTGAGTACCTTGACACCAAATATCCCGAGGTTCCCCGCAGCATTGCCGAGACAAAGGTGATATCTGACGAGATCGAGGATACGCTCAAGAAGGCGATTGAAGAGTTTAAACAGGGATTCAACAAGTAATTCGGTTGGATCACTGTTGCCGTACAAGGCGGCAGATAGGAGTAGTTTATGGCATCAATGCGTGATATAAAGCGCCGCAAAACCAGTATTCAGGGTACACAGCAGATTACAAAGGCTATGAAACTGGTGTCCACGGTAAAGCTGCAGCGTGCCAGAGCAAGTGCAGAGCGCTCCAAGGTATATTTTAACTGTATGTTTGACACTGTGAACAGTATTTTGTCCCGTGTGGGTCATGTGGAGCACAGATATCTCATGCCGGGTGAGTCCCAGAAGAAGGCGGTGATCGTGATCACCTCCAACCGTGGTCTGGCGGGCGGCTACAACTCTAATGTTGTGAAGCTTGTCACCAGAAGCGAGATTCTCCGCAAGGAAGACCTTCTGATCTATGCCGTGGGTAATAAGGGCCGCGAGGCTTTTGCCCGCTATGGCTACGAGATCAAGGAGACGCTTCCCGAGATCATTGAGGAGCCCGCATACGCCGATGCAATGCAGCTGTCACAGAGACTTTTGGATTCCTTTGCCAAGGGTGAGATCGGTGAGATTTATCTCGCCTACACCTCTTTCAAAAATACAGTGAGCCATGAGCCGAAGCTCTTGCGTCTTTTGCCTGTTGACAGAGGAGAGCTTGAGGAGAACAGCAGCGAGGCAGGGGCAATCATGAACTTTGAGCCTGAGGATGTTGAGGCGTTGGATATGATCATACCGAAATACATCACCAGTCTCATCTACGGAGCCATGATGGAGGCGGTAGCCAGCGAGAATGGCGCCCGTATGCAGGCTATGGACAATGCGACCAGCAATGCCGAGGAAATGATAAGTGATTTGGCGCTGAAATATAACAGAGCAAGACAGGGCTCCATTACACAGGAGCTGACAGAGATTATTGCAGGTGCGGAAGCGTTAGGATAGGACAAAAAGAATTTCTAAGCGCATAGGACGCGCGCAAAGAAATTCTATGTTTTGTCCGGAAGAATCGCGGAGCGATTCTTCCCTAGGGTGAACAGCATTTGTAAAGTAGAACAAATATGCACGAAATTTGTGCAGGAAAGAGGTAGAAATGGCAGGAGAGAATAGAGGTAAGATCACTCAGGTCATCGGAGCCGTTTTAGATGTGCGCTTCGATGAGGGAAAGCTGCCGGAGATCAACGAAGCGATTCGGATTCCCATCAAGGATGGCGGGGAATTGACCGTGGAGGTTTCTCAGCATTTGGGTGATGATACCGTAAGATGTATTGCCATGGGTACCACCGATGGACTGGTGAGAGGAATGGACGCGATCGCGACAGGCGCTCCCATTTCCGTGCCGGTAGGTGAGAATACCTTGGGCAGAATCTTTAACGTGTTGGGTCAGCCGATCGATAACAAGCCTGCTCCGGAGGGCGTGACCTATGAGCCCATTCACAGACCCGCTCCTCAGTTTGCGGAGCAGTCCACGGAGACGGAGCTTTTGGAGACGGGTATCAAGGTCGTTGACTTGCTTTGCCCTTATCAGAAGGGTGGTAAGATCGGACTGTTCGGAGGTGCCGGTGTAGGTAAGACAGTGTTGATTCAGGAGCTGATCCGTAACATTGCCACAGAGCACGGCGGATATTCTGTATTCACAGGCGTGGGCGAGCGTACCCGTGAGGGTAATGACCTTTACCATGAGATGATGGAGTCAGGCGTTATCGACAAGACCACCATGGTGTTCGGTCAGATGAACGAGCCCCCCGGGGCCAGAATGAGGGTTGGTCTTACAGGACTTACCATGGCGGAGTATTTCCGTGACAAGGGTGGTAAGGACGTGCTGCTTTTCATCGACAATATTTTCCGTTTCACACAGGCGGGTTCCGAGGTGTCCGCGCTGCTTGGACGTATGCCCTCCGCGGTGGGTTATCAGCCTACCCTGCAGACAGAGATGGGCGCACTTCAGGAGCGTATCACTTCCACCAAGAACGGTTCCATCACCTCCGTGCAGGCTGTCTACGTGCCTGCGGACGACTTGACGGACCCTGCGCCTGCAACCACGTTTGCGCATTTGGACGCGACGACCGTGCTTTCTCGTTCCATCGTGGAGCTTGGTATTTATCCGGCGGTTGACCCGTTGGAGTCCACCTCCCGTATTTTGGACCCGAGAATCTTGGGTGAGGAGCATTACAAGACGGCCCGCGGCGTACAGGAGATTTTGCAGCGTTATAAGGAGCTGCAGGATATCATCGCCATCTTGGGTATGGACGAGCTTTCCGAGGAGGATAAGCTGGTGGTTTCCCGTGCACGTAAGGTGCAGAGATTCCTTTCACAGCCGTTCTTCGTGGCGGGACAGTTTACCGGATTGGAAGGAAAATACGTTCCTATCAACGAGACGATCCGCGGCTTCAAGGAGATTTTGGAAGGCAAGCATGATGATATCCCCGAGAGCTATTTCCTGAATGCCGGCAGCATTGACGACGTACTGGCCAAGGTACAGAAGTAAGAGGGAAAGGACCGAGAATATGGCAGACAATCAAAATTTTTATCTGCGCGTCATCACACCGGAAAGGCTGTTCTATGAAGGCGATGTGGATATGGTGGAGTTCAACACCACAGAGGGCGAAATAGGCGTGCTGCCGGGACATATTCCCCTGACGGTCATCGTTAAGCCCGGTATTCTGGTGATCACCGAGAAGGAGGGAGAGAAGGAAGCTGCTCTCCATGCCGGATTCGCGGAGATTTTGCCGGAGGGCATCACTATTCTGGCCGAGATTATTGAATGGCCGGAGGAGATTGATGAGCATCGCGCGGAGGAGGCCATGAACCGCGCCAAGGAGCGTCTTACAAGCAAGACCCCCGAGACAGATATCATGCGGGCAGAGACAGCGCTTCTGCGGGCAATGGCAAGAATAGAGGTATTAAAATAATAAGCAGACAAAGCTCTCCGGCGAGGCGATGGTACTTCGCCAGAGAGCTTTGTTCATACCGTGGACAATGAGACGAATGGCTGCGGTCTGGCACACAAAGCGGGTGCGGTGCATATTTTATAGAAAACGTCAAAGAGGCACTGCATATGGATTTGGCACCAAAAATGTTCCACAAATTCCCGACCTCGGTTCCTCTGCCCTTTTATATGACCTATCCCGGCTATCAGGGGGGAGCGCAGGAGAGGGCGCTTGTGCAGGACATGGAATATCTGCAGCAGGTATACCCGAACGAGGTGAAGCGTTATCAGCGCAGAGTGGCGGAAATATTGGACAAAATGGATTATGAGGGCAGTATGATATATGATGAGTATCCCGATTATGGAAGTCTGAGGAGAATGGTGGAGAGCATCATAAAAATATTGCAGAACGAGGAGAAGGAGCTGCCAGAGAAGCAGGGGACTCAGGAGGAAGGTAGTGTCCAAGAGGAGGGCAGCCTTCCCTTGGAGAAATGGAAGTGGCTCGAGGGATTGATTCAGGTGCTTCTGTGTGATGAGATATATAAGCGCAGGCACGGGGGCAGACGAGGAAGAATATTTGGATGAATTAAATGGACTATTAGAGGAAATCTTGAATATAGATTTACAGCAGATCGTGCTGAGTAATACCCGTGACGAGGCACAGGGCACCAAGGTCAAAGTGCGCCCTGTGCTGTTGAAGGGGGAGCTGGTCTTTCAGGAGACGATGTACCGCGGCACACAGGTCTTTCACGAGAACTGTGACAGAGATACGATCAAGAAGCGCATCACAGACTATCTGAACCGCCTGTTCAAGCAGGGTGAGTTCGCGGGGGACAAGCTGCGGGCAACGGTGCTTGTCAGCAAAAAGGGGAAGCTTAGCGTGAAAACCCGCAGGAGTACAGAGAGAAATACCGCGGCGCGGGAGAAGGCATCTGTACTCTCCCATGACCGCGCCAAGCAATATATCCTCATGGACGGCACTCCGGTGGACTTTCTGGTGGGCTTGGGTGTGCAAACGCCTGACGGCAGGGTGGTCAAGGCAAAATATGATAAGTTCCGACAGATCAACCGTTATCTGGAATTTATAGAAGATGTGTTGGACGAGCTTCCCGCAGACAGGACAATTCGTATTATAGACTTTGGATGCGGCAAATCTTATCTGACCTTTGCGATGTACTATTATCTGCATGAGCTGCAGGGGCGCGATATCATGGTCACGGGACTGGACCTGAAGCAAGAGGTGATCGAGCACTGCAACCGCCTTGCGCAGAGCTTGGATTATCGTGGACTCTCCTTTGAACGTGGGGATATCAGTACCTATGACGGGGCGGAGCAGGCGGACATGGTGGTGAGTCTCCATGCATGTGATAAGGCAACGGATTATGCGTTGGAAAAGGCTGTGCGATGGGGCGCGCGGGTGATCATGGCTGTGCCCTGCTGTCAGCATGAGTTGAACGGACAGATGCGCTGCGAGACATTGCAGCCGATTTTGAAATACGGACTGATCAAGGAGCGTATGGCTGCCTTGGTGACAGATGCGCTGCGCGCGAATCTTTTGGAGCAGCAGGGGTATGACACACAGATTTTGGAGTTCATTGATATGGAGCATACCCCCAAGAATCTGATGATACGCGCTGTGAAGAAGAATGAAACGGGCATGAAAAGGAGAGCGGAACGCTCGGACATTCAGGAGGTCACGGACCTTCTGAATGTATCACCCACATTGGAGCAATTGTTAAAATGAAAAAATCATTGATTAAGCTGGCAGTGCTTCTGTCAGTATTTCTTGTCGCTCTGGTGACGTCGGCAAGGATTATGAATAAGGGTCACAACAATATGACCATGGAGATGGCGGACGCCTCGCTGCCTGTGATCCTGATGGACAGGTCCGGCGAGTATTATAATGAGCTTCATGGCTATATGTCCGTGATGGACACGGCGTTTGAACGTGATACCGTGACAGTTTTGCGCGAGGACAGGAGTCAGTCTGTCAGGGTGGACACCTATGGGAGGAATATGACAGGAATGTCAATGGAGGTGCGCAGCATTGACGGCGAACGTCTGGTGGAGAAAACGGACATAACGGATTATCGCGTGGAGAAGGGCGCTGTCTATGCAGATATCGCACTGAAGGACTTGCTTGAGAGGGACACGGAGTACGCGTTGGTCTTGATATTGACCCTCGACGAGAGCACACAGGTCTATTATTACACTCGTGTCATATGGAGTGAGAAGCTGTACGCAGATGAGAAGCTGGCGTTTGTGAAGGATTTTCATGAGAGGCTGTATGACAAGGAAGCGGCGAAGGAATTAACCAAGTATTTGGAGACGAATGCCCAGCTTGAGGATAACCAGTCCTTTCACAAGGTCAATATACACAGCAGCTTTAAACAGATCACATGGGGGAATCTGGGGGTTAAGGAGGTTGCGTCTCCGGTGATACGGCTCACGGAGATCGGGGAGCAGACGGCGTCTTTCTTGGTCGATTATATGGTCGCGGGGAGCGGTGCGGGCACGACAACCTATTATCGCGCGCAGGAGCATTTCAGGGTGCGCTACACCCCGGAGAGAATGTATCTGCTGGACTATGAGCGCACTATGACACAGATGCCGGACGTGGAGCATATGTACGCCAATGACAAGATCCTTCTGGGTATCGTGGGAACGGATATTCCCATGATGGAGAGCGAGGACGGCAACAATGTGGTCTTTGAGGTGGATAATCAGCTATACAGCTATAACGCGGACAGTAATAAGCTGTCGGTGATCTTTAGCTTTTATGACGAGGGACACATGGACGCCCGCACGATGTATAATGGGCATTCGATTAAGATTTTGGACGTGACAGAGGGGGGAAATGTCAATTTTGCGGTATTTGGCTATATGAACCGCGGACGCCACGAGGGAGAAGTGGGGATTCAGATTTATTCTTATAACAGCGCTCTGAACACGATCGAGGAGAATGTCTATATCCCTTATCACAAGAATTATGCCGTGCTGAGGTCGCAGGTACAGCAGCTTCTTTATGTGAACAGGGAGCAGCAGCTTTATCTGATGCTCGAGGACGTGGTTTACTGTGTGAATCTGGGGGAGAAGACCTATTACCCCATGGTGGAGATCACGCAGGACGACAGCATTCAGGTTTCCGACAATAACCGTATCATGGTTTGGCAGGAGGGTGAGGACAATTACCATTGTAACCAGTTGAATGTCCGCAACCTCAACACCGGGGTGCAGAGCGTCATCACCGCAAGGGCGGGGGAGGCGGTCAGACCGTTGGGCTTTATGGGCGAGGATATCATCTTCGGCGTGGCGAGGGAGGAGGATATCTTCCAAGAGAATTCGGGCAGAATCTTTTTTCCCATGTATAAGGTGTGTATCTGTAGCTCTGACGGCAAGATCCTCAAGGAATATCAGCAGGAGGGAATGTATATCACGGAATGCAGTGTGGAGAATAATCAGATTACCTTAGATCGAGTACGGCGCGACGAGAACGGAAGTTATTCGGAGGCAGCGCAGGATCATATTATGAACAGTGTGGAGGCGGAGGTCGGGAAATATCTGATCGTTGCGCCGAGCATCGATACCTATGAGCGTTATGTGCAGATCCAGACCAGAAAGACCATTGACAGCAAGACGATTCAGATATTGACGCCCAAGGAGGTGGTGTTCGAGGGCGGGCGGGAGCTTCCCTTGGAGACGGAGAGTGACGTCACCAAATACTTTGTCTATGGCGCATACGGCGTAGATGGGATATACAGCTCTCCCGCGAAGGCAGTCAGTCTGGCAAACGATATCTCGGGAGTCGTGGTCAATCAAAACGGCAATCTGGTGTGGCTGAAGGGCAACCGAGCGGTGAGGAACCAGATTATGGCTATCACGGAGAGTTCCGTCACGGAGGAGAAGGACAGCCTTGCAGTGTGTCTGGATTGCATGTTGAAGTATGAGGGGATCATTCGTAACTCTGATTATCTGCTTGCGCAGGGACAGACCGTGATGGAGATTCTGGAGAATAATCTTGAGGACGTACAGATTCTGGATTTGACGGGCTGTGAATTGAACGCCGTGTTATATTATGTCAATCAGGATATTCCTGTTCTGGCATTGCAAAATGACGGGAATGCGGTCTTGGTCACGGGGTTCAACGAGTTTAACGTCGTGGTGATGGACCCCGTGACGGGAACGCTGTCTAAGAGGGGAATCAATGATTCCACGGAAATTTTCCGGGAGAACGGGAATAATTTCGTCACTTATATTAGGAAGTAAAGGTATTAGGCAAGGGAGTTGTTATGAAACGGTGAACCCAAACGATTTCCACGCAATCGACTATTTTTTAAAAAATTATTTTGATTCTGGTCTGGACTGGTATGATTTGGGAGAGATGACCGATTATTTTTTCATGCATGAACATGACGATGGCATTGTCAAGTCATTCCAGAGGGAAATAGCAACCTTGTACACGCGACTCTCGGACGGCACGCTCACCCAGAAGGAGGCGGCGTACATTCTCGGCGCACCCATTAAGAAGGCTGGCAATCTGGTACAGATGCTGTATGAGAAAAGTGCCGGAAACAAAAACTTTCGGACAATCTGCCACTTTCTCTATGATTATATAGGTTGCCGCGCAGACCTGTCCACTCTGGAAAACGCTATTGAAAATTTTTTGGCACCGGAAAATATCAGGGCACTTGAAAATAAAATACAGACCATGTACCCCCCGCTCAATGCACCTGCCCTCATGAAGGATGTCTCGGCGGACGTCACCTATATCAAAAACTGTATTCATAATTTTCAAGTACGAGAATGCAACGAGAAAACCAATGCTTTTCGAAAAGAAATTGAGGCAGTATATACACTAGTCGGCAACCCTGCACTCATAAAAGAGGCGGCACACAGATTCGGTGGAGATATCAAGACGACGGACATGAAGGCGGTGAGTGTGATTAAACTGATATGTGACACGAGTGCCATAAAATAGAAAGTAAATTTTGTACAACTAATCATTGCCACAATTTATATAATGATTTGGGCATCATGGCAGGCAATAACAAATTACTTCTGCT
>JAMPHH010000079.1 GCA_023663505.1 Muribaculum sp. | reverse complement strand
ATTCTTTTCACGATAGCAAGCCCCAAGCCGTTCCCAACCGTGGCATGAGAAGTGTATGCCTGATAAAACTTATCAAAAATATGAGGAATTGCGTTCTCCTCAATGCCACTCCCTTGATCGGCTATTACAAAGACAAGAAACCCCTCTTTCTGTGTGATTTCCACGGACACTATCCCGCCTACAGGCGAGAATTTCACTGCATTGTCGAGAAGGTTGATCCAAACCTGTTCAAGCAGCTTCTCATTCCCCGTCAAATAGTATTCCTTGCAGTTCAAGTCAAACCCGATATCTTTTTTGCTCCATTTCCCCTCCAGCAATACAATGCACCTGCGGATCTGCTCGCTGACATTGAAACGGTTCTTATCCGTCAGGATACTCTGCTGCTCAATTTTGGACAGATTGAGTACGCTGGCGGCAAGGTCGGCAAGACGTTCCGACTCGCTGATAATGGTATCCAGATACTCATTGCGCTCCTCCCCGGTCAGAGTCTCCAGTTTAAGCATTTTGGCAAAGCCGCGTATGGACACGATGGGTGTCTTGAATTCATGGGAAAAATTGTTGATAAAGTCTTTTCTCAGCAATTCCACGCTTCCCAGTTCTTCCGCCATATGGTTGAATTTTTCACATAACTGCCGCATCTCCTCGGGCCCCTTCAAAGCGAGACGGACACTGTAATCGCCGTCGGCAATTCTGTCAGCGGCGTCCATGATCTCCTGCACGGGGCGCAGGGGGCGTCTGCTTGCGATGATCGCTGTAATTGTGCCGATCAGGAGACAGGAAAACGCAAACATACCAAGCAGCCATGCGGGATTTTGATATTTCAGGAGACCGGAGGTGTGCAGCAGCGCCATTCCCGACAGGGTGACTATATCGGTAAATAATATGATGAAAAATATCATTGCCGTAAAAAGGACGGTCAGCCGCAGCTTCCGCAGTCTGTTTTTGGTTTTATGCATCATGCTTGATCACCGCCTTATATCCGATGCCGCGAATGGCAACAATCTCGAATTCCTGCCAGCCTTCAAACCGCTTCCACAGTCGGTTGACATGTACGTTTACAGTGGTATCCACGGTTTCTGATCCCATTCCCCATATCTCGTCCATTAACTGCAGTCGGGTAAAAATTTTGTCGGGATAAGACAGCAGCTTGTAGAGCAGATAAAATTCCTTTTGGGGAAGGGTCTGCCCGATGCCTTCACGGGAGACTGTCAACGCATCATAGTCCAGCATGACTTTTCCGATGTTCAGTTTCCTTTCATTGGCGATCCGGCTGCGCCGAAGGAGCGCCTTGATCCGCAGAAGCATTTCTTCTTCATTGACGGGTTTTACCATATAATCATCTGTTCCTACCAGAAAACCTTTGCATTTTTCTTCCGGGAGCTGCTTTGCAGTCACCATCAGAATAGGGGTGTTGTCACCGCAGGAACGCAATTGTTCCGTAAATTCGTACCCGTCCATTTCCGGCATCATCACATCAAGGACGATCAAGTCAATATGTTGGCTATCCGTTATCAGGAGGGCCTAAAGACCGTTTGATGCGGTATGCACTTCATAGCCGGCATGTTTTAAGACAGCCTTCATAAGTTTTGCCGTGCTTTTATCATCTTCTGCTACTAATATCTGAAACATATGGATTCCTCCGTTTCTTTTGCGGGCTTGGGACGTTTTGTTCTGCCCTCTATAAACAGTATACCACAAAAAGTAAACTGAAAATTAACAACCCGTTTTATTTTATTTTTAGAAATATGGGCTGAAAGTTAATTTTCAGTTTTTCAAACAGCAGTAAAATCTTCCGGAAGGACAAAGAGTGGTTGTTCACAAAAATGTAACGGAGGATGTTTATGATGAAAGAAAAATTGAGCAGGCACAAAAAATTGTATGTGACAATTTCTATTATCGTTGTCGTAGCGATTATTTTGTTGTTCCTGTGGAGCGGCATTCAAAACAGCAGGGCAAACCGAATGGCTTCATTGGGGATGCAGGAAACGGCGCAAGTCGAACGCCGGACGCTGGTAGACAGCATTTCCGCCACGGGAACGGTGACAAGCGGCGCAAGCGATTCCGTAAAGGCGGAGGTAACGGGCGTGAAGGTGACGGAGGTTTATGTGAAGGTCGGAGATGCGGTGAAGGAGGGGGATGTGATCTGCATACTCGACTCAACAGATATAGAGGAAGATCTGGCAAATGCACAGGCCAGCTTAAACGCCACAAGCCGAAAGACGGAAATAGACCTGTCTTCCGCCCAGAGGAGCCTCAATGACGCCCAGACCTCCAGAAATATTGAGGTGGAGCGCATCAATCAGGATGTAGCCGATGCATGGAGCGATTATGCAAAAGCACAGTCAGATCTTGAGGAAGCGGAAGATAAATATGATGATGCCAAAAGCGTCAGAAAAAAATATGAAAAAGAATACAAATACCGCAAACAGATGGCGGATGAAGCCGGACAAAAATTGGGTCAAGGCTCGTCCGAAGATGAAATCAGCCGGATACAGTCTGAGTTTGACAATACCGTCAATGAGCTGAAAGATTATATCAGCGGATGCGGCGGCGTGACGGCAAAGGATGGAGTATATGATAATCTATCCATTGCGAACAGCAGTCTGCAGAATTATGGGTGGGACGATATTGTCAATTTTGTGAATAGTATATCTGATAGCGGAGAGGGCGAGCAGAGGATAAGAGAAACGGTCACCACTTATCTGGAAAGCCTGAAAAGCCTGCAGAAAAGGTATCAGGAAGCGGAGGAGGCGGAAGCTGCATATCAGGCAGCCCAGACAGAATATCAGTCTCTGCTGGCGGAGGCAAATGAATGGGAACAAAAATACAATACTGCAAAAAACGAGGAAAATTCCATGAAGACCGCATATGAACAGGCAGTCACAGCGGCGGACAACAAGCTGGCCGCCTATAACCAGAAGGTCAGGAGTCAGGAGGATACCGTCCGTAACAATGACAGCACGGTAAATTCCAGAAGGGACAGTCTGGAAACCACACAGCTAAACGCCTCTACCTCAGGACAAACGGACAGGAAACAGGTTAAGCAGTATGAGGAACAGCTTGCAGCCTGTACCGTAACAGCACCTATGAACGGGATCATTACGGAATTATCTGTGGAGACAGGGGATACTTATTCATCGAATTCTTCCTTAGCGGTTATTGAGGACATCAGCAGCTATGAGATCACGACGGAGATAGATGAGTATGATATCGGAAAGGTCAGGGTCGGACAGAAGGCTGTGATTAAGACCAACGGAACCGGGGATCTGGAACTGCAGGGTACCGTAAAAGAGATTGCTCCCAGAGCATCAGCGGGCAATGGGGATGTGACTTATACGGTGGCAGTCTCCGTGGACACCGCCTGCGATGACCTGCGGCTTGATATGACGGCAAAGCTCAGTATTATTCTGGAGAGCAGGTCTGATGTGCTGACGGTGCCTTATGATTCGGTCATGGAGGATGAAGACGGTAATTTTTACATTGAGGTTATTCAGGGTACAGCTTCACCCGTTCCCGGTGCAGGAGATGATATAGTGATTCCGCAGCGGGGAAACAGGGGCGACAGACAGGAGGCAGGACAGTCTGCAGGGCAAGTTGAGAGAATTTATGTGATAAAGGGTATAGAAAGCGATTATTATGTGGAGGTATCCGGAGAAAATGTTCAGGAAGGCATGACGGTAATTGTACCCAAGACAGCGGAAGACACTTCGGATATTCAGAACATGATGAACAGAATGGGCCCCATGGGAGGATTCTGATGAGCCAAAAACCAATCATCGAATTACAAGGAATTATCAAGAAATTTTATATCGGTACGCCGAATGAACTTCAGGTTTTGAAGGGGATTGACCTGACGGTATATGAGGGAGAGTTTGTGGCTATCGTAGGAGCTTCGGGGTCAGGAAAATCTACATTGATGAATATCATCGGTGCCTTGGACAGACCCACGGAGGGGAAGTATCGCTTGGACAACGTGGACATGATAGAGGCAAAGGACGGGGACCTGTCCAAGATCAGGAACCGCAAGATAGGCTTTGTCTTTCAGACCTATAATCTGATTGCAAAGACCAATGCCTTGAAAAATGTGGAAATGCCCATGTTATACGCCGGAATGACCGGCAAGAAAAGGGTGGAACGGGCAAAAGAGCTGTTGGAAATCGTAGGAATGAAGGACAGGATGAAGCATCTTCCGGAGGAGCTTTCAGGAGGACAGAAGCAGCGGGTGGCGATTGCGAGAGCCATGGCAAATAATCCGGCTATTATTCTGGCGGATGAACCGACCGGAGCCTTGGATTCCATGACAGGGCGGATGGTGATGGATCTGTTCCATAAGCTGCATGAGGAGCAGGGTAAAACAATCGTACTCATCACCCATTCGCCTGAGCTGGCGCAAGAAACAGAGAAAATTATCACAATCAAGGACGGGAATATTGTAGGAACCGCGGCGCAAACCACACAATCGGGTATCACAGGGGAAGGGAGTGGACGGACGGATTATGATGCTATATGAAAATATACGGCTTGCAATTTCAGGATTGATGGCAAACAAAATGAGGGCGCTGCTGACCATGCTGGGTATCATTATCGGTATTGCATCCGTCATCGCCATTATGACGGTGGGAGATTCCATGACCTCCAGTGTGACTGACTCCATGTCTTCCATGGGGGCGAACAATATCACGGTGAGCCTGCAGCAGAAATCCGATGATACAGAGAAAACGGCGGAGGGAATGCAGTTTGGAGCGGCTTCTTCTATGAAGACGATGTCGGAGGACGACTACTTTACGCAAGAGATGCTGGAAAACTATTGTGAAACATACCCGGACTCCATCGCGGCGCTCTCCGTGTCGGAATCTCTGGGAAGCGGACAGATACAGGACGGCAGTCTTTATGCCAATGTTTCCGTGTCAGGGGTGAGCCTTGGATACTTTATGGCGAATAATACCACCATATTGAGTGGACGTTATTTCAGCGATAAGGAAACGGAGAATGGTGAAATGGTGGCAATGATATCCGACAAGGCGGTTCAGAATCTGTTTGGGGGAGACATTGAGGGAGCCATCGGAAACAGTATCCAGATCAGTCTGGGCGATAAGTATTACAGCTTTACGGTGACGGGGGTATATGAATATGAGCAGTCAACCATGGGATTTTCTTCCTCCTCGGAAAAGGATATAACCACAAACTGTTTCCTGCCCCTGCGCACTGCGAAGAAAATCAATCACAGCACGGGCTATTCTCAATTTACCGTTGTGACCGTCCAAGGGGTAGATGCAGATGAATTTGCGGCATCCACGGAACAGTTTTTCAATGCATATTATCGAAAAAACAGAAGCTATGAGGTGTCAGCATTCAGCATGGCTTCCATAGTGGATACCATGTCCAGTATGCTGTCAACGATTACCATGGCGATTTCCGTGATAGCGGGGATTGCGCTGTTGGTGGGCGGCATCGGCGTAATGAATATCATGCTTGTCTCTATCACGGAACGGACGCGGGAGATCGGTACAAGAAAAGCTTTGGGAGCTCCGAACAGCTCCATACGCCTCCAGTTTATTGTGGAGTCCATTGTGATTTGTATGGTAGGGGGACTGATTGGCATAGCACTGGGGATAACCTTGGGGACAGCGGCGGCCGGTTTGTTAGGCACAGCCGCATCGCCTTCCGTTGACAGTATCGTGCTTTCTCTCAGCTTTTCTATGGCAATCGGCGTGTTCTTCGGATATTATCCGGCTAACAAGGCGGCGAAGATGGATCCTATTGATGCGCTGAGGTATGAATAGGCTCTGTGACCATGAAGTGATAAGAAAACCATCACAATGCTTTTCAGGCATTGGTGAGCCATAAGATTTATCATTTCATTTTGACATTCATGCCCATGCTTGGTAAAATAAGAACAGTTATCGGTACTTTATCCGGTGACTTTGGACGGAGGGCTCGGGCATGGACAAATGGCTTGTGAATATATGTCTTTTTCTTATCATAGGAATGATGATACATGCGGGCGTCACTGTGCGCTCGCAGGAGTATGTCTCCTACAACCGCAAGGAGGATACCTTGGCGGAATCGTGGGGCGAGCGTATGGAGGAGACGGAATCGGAGGGTGTCTATTATTATAAAACACTGCTTCCTGACGAGGATATTGCGGGAAGGGTCGTGGCATATCGAACCGCGCATATGGAGTTTCGCGCTCGAATCGGCGGGGAGGAGGTGTTCGCGCTGACTATTCCCGACGGCGCGACCATCAGGACAACGGGATATCACTGGAGCTTTATCACGCTCACTGACGAGGATAGGGGGAAGGAGATTGAGTTCGAGGTGACGCCCGTATATGCGGACAGCTATCCCAGTCGGGACTTTTATTATGGCTCGCGCATGAACGTGGAGCGTATGGTCGTGCGTGAGAGAGTGGCGCGCTTTCTGGTTGCGCTGACAATTATCTTGGCGGGCTGTATTTTAAAGGCGTATGATTGGCTTGTGGTCAGGAAGGAAAATAAGGATACCGACCGCTCGCTGCAGCATTTTTCCTCCTTTGCGATCATGCTGGGAACGTGGTCTATATGTGAGTCACAGATTTTGGAATTGTATATTTCCGCTAAGATCGCGTTGGTGTATTTGGATCATATGATGCTGATGTGTATGCCGATCCTTTTTCTTTTATTCCTCAGGCATATGTATCATAACAGAGACTTCCCACTCTGGAAAATCTGCTGTTACGTGAATCTCGGCGTGGTGCTTGTCCGCGTTTTGCTGCAGGTGGCAGGCGTGTGGGATTTGCGGGAAAGCCTTTGGCTGACCCATGCTTGTCTCGGCTTGTTCATCGTGGTAGTGATCGCGATGAGTATTCACGAGGTGGTTGTCTACAAGATTTCCAAGGAGCTGCAGATCAATATTATCTGCGTTTTGGTCATTATGGCGGCAACCATTTGCGAGCTTATAATATATCGTATCGTTCATGAAAGCACGCCATACGGCAGCATCGGATTCTTGTTCTATATTGTCGTGATGGGAACCGTGAGCCTGCGAAAGAACCGCGTGATGATGGAGAGAGCAAGGGAGAGCGAGATATATCGCAGGCTTGCATTTATGGACGAGCTGACAGGGGTGTATAACCGCACTGCGTTCAATCGGGATAAGGAAAGCCGCATGATACAGGATCAAAAGACGCATCAGGCGAAGATCCCGCCCACGGTGCTCTTTATGTTTGATTTGAATGACCTGAAAAAGTGCAATGATACATATGGGCATGAATACGGGGATCAATACATCACGATGGTCTCAGGTGTTTTGAAACAGATTTTTGGTCTTGACGGGAACTGTTACAGGATTGGCGGAGACGAGTTTTGCGTCATGATGCCTTTTAGAAACGAGAATGATATCAAGAGTAAGCTCCTGCAGTTTAAAAATGTGTTAAAAGAGAAGAATCGCATGGGGTTTGTGGTGCCCGTGAGCGTGGCTGTCGGTTATGGAATCTATGACTCCTCGAAGGATCAGACCTTGGACGATACGATGCGCAGGGCAGATGAGATAATGTATCAGGAGAAGCAGCGTATGAAGGTTTATCGGGAAGCGGACGGGGCATAGTTATATGTATACAAAGTGTATGAATATACTGGAATGGACGTGGATTTGGACAAGAAGCTGTGACGAATAGGGATAGTCACAAGCGGTCAGGAGGTATTGTGATGGGAGTTTTATCCGATTTAGAGCCAAGGAAGGTGTTTTATTATTTTGAGGAGCTGACAAAGATTCCGCACGGCTCCGGCAATGTGGGGCGCATCAGCGATTATCTGGTTGCCTTTGCCAAGGAACATGGGCTTGAGGTGATTCAGGACGCGGTGAAGAACGTGATTATCTTTAAGGACGCCACGGCAGGGTATGAGCAGGAGCCTGCCCTGATACTGCAGGGACACATGGATATGGTGGCGGTGAAGAAGCCGGACTGTGATATAAATATGCGGACGGAGGGGCTGAGAGTGGCTGTCGAGGGCGATCGTGTGTATGCGGAGGGGACCAGTCTGGGCGGTGATGACGGTATCGCGGTGGCTTACGGCTTGGCTGTGTTGGATTCTAAGGAGCTGCAGCACCCGCGTCTGGAGGTGATCTTTACCGTGGACGAGGAGACGGGCATGGATGGCGCCAGAGCGATCGACGTCTCTATGCTAAAGGGAAACCGTCTGTTGAATCTGGATTCCGAGGGGGAGGGAATCTTCCTCACGAGCTGCGCAGGCGGCGCAAGGGTGAAATGTCGGCTGCCTATGGAGAGAAGTGAGACGGAGGGCTTCGTCTGTGAGCTTACGATTGGCGGGCTTTTGGGCGGACATTCCGGAGAGGAGATTCATAAGGAGCGGGGGAATTCTAACTCCCTGTTTGGCAGGGTGTTGTGGAGTCTTGCGGAGAAAATGCCGATTCAGCTTGTGAGCGTACAGGGTGGTCTGGCGGATAATGCCATAGCCAGAGAGACGAAGGCGGAGCTGTTGATTCCGTCGCAGAGCGAGCTTGGGGAGAGAATCGCGGGGGAGCCTTATAATTCCAATGAATTTGACGAGTGTCTGGAGGATTTGATGATGGAGATTGCAGATGAGCTTGCCGTGAAGGACCCGGGCTTTCAAATGAGCTGGAAAAGAGATAACAAGCGGCAGCAGGCTTTGGCAGTCACCGTGGAGGACACCAAGCGGGCGGCGGCATTTTTGCATGTGTGTCCCAACGGTGTGCAGGGAATGAGTGCGGATATCGGGGGATTGGTGGAGACCTCGCTGAATCTGGGGATTTTGAGCTTTGCGGAGCAGAGTGACGGGGCATGGGCGCTGACTGCGGATTTTGCAGTGAGGAGCAGCGTGGAGAGCGCGAAGAAGGCTCTGATCGCGAAGCTTGTTGCGCTCACCAAGCTGACGGGCGGGTTCTGCGAGGTGACGGGGGATTATCCCGGCTGGAAGTATCGGGCAGATTCTCCCCTGCGGGAGAAAATGATTCGGGTTTATCGGGAAATGTATGGCACGGACCCCAAGGTGGAGGCGATTCATGCGGGTTTGGAGTGTGGGATTTTGGGCAGCAAGATCAAGGATTTGGATTGTGTGGCGATCGGACCGGATATGAAGGATATCCACACCACGGAGGAGACCCTGAGTATATCCTCCACGAGAAGGGTGTGGGAATATCTGGTAAAATTGCTTGCCGCCAAGGATTGAGAGGTAAGGAGCATGTTTTTATTCCAGTGTGATTATAATGAGGGCGCGCACCCTAGGATTCTGGAGCGTCTGATGGAGACGAATATGGAGCAGACGGCAGGGTATGGAGAGGATATCTATTGTCAGAGGGCTGCGGATAAAATACGTGAGCTATGCGGCAGGGAGGAGCTCGCGGTGCATTTTCTGGTGGGAGGCACCCAGACCAATATGACCGTGATCGACGCGGCTCTGCGCCCTCATCAGGGGGTGCTTTGTGCGGTCACGGGGCATATCAATGTCCATGAGACAGGGGCGGTGGAGTCCTGTGGGCATAAGGTACTCGGGCTGCCAAGTGAGGACGGCAAGATCACTGCGGTGCAGGTAGAGAGGGCGTATTTGGAGCACAAGCACAATGATAGCTTTGAGCATATGGTGCAGCCAAAGCTGGTCTATGTTTCCAATCCCACGGAGCTGGGAACGATTTACGGCAAGGCGGAGCTTCGGGAATTATATGCGGTCTGTCAAAAATACGGTCTGTACCTGTTCATGGACGGCGCGAGACTGGGGTATGGTCTGGCGGCTTCGGACAATGATCTGACGCTTCCCGATATTGCGGAGCTGACGGATGCGTTCTATATCGGCGGCACCAAGGTGGGGGCGTTGTTCGGGGAGGCGGTAGTCATCAGCTCGGACGCCTTGAAGGAGGATTTTCGATATCTGATCAAGCAAAAGGGCGGGATGTTGGCGAAGGGACGGCTGCTTGGCCTGCAGTTTGACACGCTTTTTACTGACGATTTGTATTTTGAGATTTCCGCTCGCGCGGTTGCCTTGGCGGAGAGACTGCGGGGAGCCTTTAGAGATAAGGGCTATGAATTTGTGGCGCCTAACCACACCAATCAGATTTTCGTGGTGATGCCGGACGAGCATTTGGCGCGTCTGAAGGAGAACTTTGGATTCAGCTATGATCATCGCATAGATGAGGCGCACAGTGTGGTTCGCTTCTGCACCAGCTGGGCGACGAAGGAGGAGAGTGTGGGGGCTTTGGTGCGGGCGGTGAAGGAGCTGTAAGGTGACAAAGGTGAGCAAGGTGGGAACACAAAGAAGAAAAGGAAATGCAATGAAAAACATGGGCAGGGACAATAAGTCCAATGAGAATGTGAGCGATAGTAGATTTGAAAAAAATAAAGATATGGGAGATAAATTCATGAAGGATAATGCCATAAAAGATAAAGCTGCGGAAGACAAATTTTATAATGATAAATTTAGTGAGCGGAAGATTAAACAGATTTGTGGGTTGATGGTGTTTGCAGCGGTTTTGGTGTTGGGGCTTGTCTACAGTGGCAGAATTTATCAGGGAGCAGTCTGGATTTTGGGTATCGTTAAGCCCTTTCTGTATGGGGGAGTCATAGCCTTTGTACTAAATCTTCCCATGAAGTGGATTGAGGAAAAGCTGCTTGGTAAATGGAAAGGTAAGTATGCAGACAAGGCAAAGCGTCCTGTCAGCATGGTGGGGGCGATGCTTTTTCTGGCGTTGATACTTGCGGTTGTCATGGGAACCGTGATTCCGCAGCTCTCTCAGGCGGTGGCAAAGCTTGGGCAGGAGATTCCTTTATTTATCAATGATTCCATTAAGCTTTTGGAGCGTTATAGCACAGAGTACCCGCAGCTTAAGGAGCAGGTGGCGCAGTTGGAGCAGATTGAGATCAACTGGGACGGCGTCATTGCGGTGGTCTCGGGATTTTTGCAGAATGGCGTGGGCAGCATGCTCACCTCTACCGTGAATGTTGCGGGCAGCATTATCAGCGGGGTAGTGAACGGATTGATTGCTTTTATCTTCGCATTGTATATTTTGAGTCAAAAGGAGAAGCTTGCCAATCAGGGGAGGCGGGTCTTGTCTGCTTATCTGCCGTATGCGGCGGGGGCAAAAGTATTAAAGGTACTTGCGCTGCTCAATACGAATTTCAGTAATTTTATCACGGGACAATGCGTGGAAGCGGTGATCCTCGGGGTGATGTTTGTAGTGACGATGACTGTTTTCAGGATGCCCTATGCGTTTATGGTGGGTGTCCTGATTGCGTTCACCGCCCTGATTCCCGTGGTGGGAGCTTTTATCGGTTGTGTGGTGGGGGCATTTTTGATCCTGTTGGAAAGTCCGGTCATGGCGGTGTGGTTTGTGGTGATGTTTTTGATACTGCAGCAAATAGAGGGGAATCTGATTTATCCGAGGGTGGTGGGCAGCTCTGTGGGTCTTCCTTCCATATGGGTATTGATGGCGGTGAGTCTTGGCGCGAGCTTTTTTGGAGTGGCGGGGATACTTTTCTTTATCCCGCTGCTTGCCACGCTCTATGCACTGCTTCGGGAGGACGTCAATAGCCGTAATGCGGCGAAAAGGTGCGGTGGCAGTGTAGCGGCAGCCAAGGCAGGGGAGAAGAAAAAAGATTAAAAAGATTAAAGAATTTATAGACTTTGCAAATGAAACGTGGTATACTTTAGATAATCAATAATAAAGCAATCGATACTATACCCGTGATAAGGAGGCAGTTATATGATGGACAGTGAAAAGCTTGATATTATTCTTTCTGAAGTGCGGGGAACAAAATCAGAAATACAAAATATGAATGCAGAAATACAGGAGATAAAAGCAGATATACAGGAGCTAAAGCTGCGCACAACAGCTATTGAATTACATATTGAAAACAGTATTGAAAAGAGTATACAGCTGATAGCAGAGAATTTTATCGATCTTACAAGAAAGCTGAATCAGGCTATACCGGCAGCCGATAAAAACCTTGCCTATGAAGTAAAGGTTAATCTTCTGTCTGGTGAGGTTGACAGACTTAAGGCTAAGGTTGCAGAGCTTATGGCTACAACAGCATAAAACCATGTATATTATTGTGTAAAAATCTGTTCAGATAAATTTTGTATATTTTTGTATATTTTTTTTATGAAAAAGATATTGCATTTTTAAGAAATACAGGTTATAATATCACTTGTGTTTCGGGGTGTGGCTCAGCTTGGTTAGAGCGCCGTCTTAGGGAGGCGG
>JAMPHH010000078.1 GCA_023663505.1 Muribaculum sp. | reverse complement strand
CGAGCTGATGTTGCCGGAATAATGTGGTAATAATTTTGGGTCGGGAACTAAAGATAATTTGTTTACAGATTATATCATGCACTGACAAGGAGGTGTTTATCATGGCGACTTCAAGTATCACGAAGAATTTTGTTATTTCCGGCAAGGAACAGGTGGAGATGTTTGTCAACGCGATTGAAGAATCTGCAAAAAACCGTCCTGTCCGAATAATCTTGATGTTGAACGTTTTTTGAAGAAAAGTGCAATGGAATTTACCAAAAAGAGCCAGTCGGTTACATACCTTGTTTTTTCAGTGGAAAGGAAGGAGTTGCTTGGACTGGCATGAGCTGGTACAGCTTTTAAGGCTGCTCTGATATGCTCGTCCCTCCTCCCATATTACAGGCTGCTTATAATAGGCAGAAAAAAAGAAACTGCATCTTTAAGGGTACAGTTCCTTTTATTCCTCATCTTCACGGTATTCAACAATATCCTCTACTCGGCAGTGTAAAATCTTGCAGAGCTGTTCGATGGTATTCAGTGTCACATTACGACCCTGCTTGATGCTGTCATATGTGCCGTGGCTGAATTTGTAATCCTCGAACAGTTTGTAGGCGGTAATGTCTTTTTCCTTCATGGTTCGCCACAATGGGTCAAAACTCATCATACCTGCATCACTCCCTTTTAAAAAATTATAGCCGATAAATCCCATTTCTAATATTTCCAACATATCGGAAATATTTTATGGACAATAGCTGGAAATGGTAGTAAGATAGTGTGTAAAGGAAAGGATACAGGAGATGTTTATAGAAAATGAAATCATAGACATGCTTACGGAGTATGCAATAGAGAGGTTTTCCGATATCGTGGAGGGAGACGAGGAGATCAGGGCGGCAAAAATCCATTCATTGGAAAAATACAGTGCCCTGATAAACACACTGACAGAGGAGCAGAAGGATATGTTTGAGGCATTTGTCACAGCAGATTCGGAGTTGGATGCCCACATGGAGTTCCTGATATACCAGCAGGGTCTGAAAGACATGTTCAACCTTATGATGTCATTACTGGGTAAGCAAGGAGAACGGGAATGAGGACTTTGGCAGCGTCAAATGTACCTTGACAATCCAGAGTTTCCCGTGCTTGTTCCATTATAAGAATATTGCAAAAAATTTGTGCACGCCTATCAATGTATTAGAAGCACTTGACGGAGATGAATATACAGACATTCGTATGCACAGCCGTATCACGGCAAGCCACATTACGACAAACCATATTGTGCGTTAAATCAGAGGGGATAAATGCAGATGAAGCATGGAAGAACGACATACAAAAAGCCAAGAATTGTTTAGTTTAATCGGTACACATTTGACCTTTTGCTTGAACAACCTTGACTATGGTAAAATTATATGTCCTGACGGAAGCGTGTCAATAAGGATACAGTGAAAAGTTTTGTTGCATTCACCGCGATAAGATAATAAAATGTAGATAGAAAAGTATGAATTGTTGGAGAAAAGCCAATGATATAATTTGCTTACAGATTATATCATGCACTGACAAGGAGGTGTTTATCATGGCGACTTCGAGCATCACGAAGAATTTTGTCATTTCTGGCAAGGAGCAGGTGGAGATGTTTGTCAACGCGATTGAAGAATCTGCAAAAAACCGTCCTGTTCATATACCGGTAGCCGCAAGAGAAATAAAGGGGGAAACAGAATTAAGGGAAATGATGAGGTTGCGAAAAATGAAACAAAAGGAGAAAGAAGATGCCGGAAAAACAGTATTTGGGTGGCGGAATGGTGACATTCTTGGAAGCAGAGAATGAGGAAAAGCTGTTGGCTTTCTATAAAACAAACCGTTTCTCGCAGTTTGACACCAGACAGACCGTATCGGGTACAGATGAACCGCATGAGCTGGTACAGCTTTTAAGGCTGCTCTGACATGACAAAAGCGAGAGAAGTTCTCAGCAGACAGGGAGTAAAATATAGGGAAGCTTGGTGAAAAGCCTTTATAGGTTGAAAAGCGAGGTTGGGAAAGTTGGTGTAATGTTGCTGTAAAATGAAGGATTTATAATAGTTGACAAAACGGGGAAGGTATGCTATTTTATACTCAGTCAGATGTTCTATATCTGCATATGGAGGCATTATGCCTCTGTAAAAAGCAGTGGTCCCTACTGTGAGTGGGAGTGTTAAAAGCAGTGGTCCCTACTGTGAGTGGGAGTGTTAAAAGCAGTGGTCCCTACTGTGAGTGGGAGTGTTAAAAGCAGTGGTCCCTACTGTGAGTGGGAGTGTTAAAAGCAGTGGTCCCTACTGTGAGTGGGAGTGTTAAAAGCAGTGGTCCCTACTGTAAGTGGGAGTGTTAAAAACAGGCTGTGGGTCTCCGCAGCCTCTTTTTGATTCCTGCGAGCAATGAGCCAATCCAATGCAGTTGACGTTATGGCGGACTGAAAAAACAAATCGCCTGTGGATAAAAAAGCAAACTGAGCTTAAAAAGCAGTTGCGTAATTTGAAGTATTCAGTTATACTGATATTGGACTTGAAAGGTCTGAGATGTTGGATTACTCATCTACCTCGTTGGGTGTTTCGCCGCCTGTAAAAGAGCGACTGCTACTTATCGTTGGGTGTTTCGCCGCCTGTAAAAGAGCGACTGCTATTTATCGTTGGGTGTTTCGCAGCCTGTAAAAATGCGAGTCCAAAAGTAATCAGCATAAAAGGGCGGTTTTCGCCCTTTTGTATTTTAGACAAATTCTAAAAGAGGAATCGAGTAATGGTTCAGCTATACGGCATCGCAAAGTCAAATTACGTTTCCATTCAATGTGCAGAGATGAAAAAATGTGTAAAAATGTTAAATCAGGGTTGACAGGAATGCTGAAACGATATAGAATGTAATTGCCGATAGAGACATGTCTGAATTTCATAGGTCTGCCCGAATCGGGTAAATCTTCCTTATTATTTTTAATTGATGTTAGTTGGTGTTATTTCGTCAGAATCAAAAACTGAATCCTTAAGCTGTTTCAATGGTAATGGCGAGGCAAAAAATTTCAGAAATAGCGGATTGGGGGTGGAGATTGCAAATAAAAAATCGAAAGCAATATGTGATAAGTTCTTTTGTGATTGCATTTTGCTAATCTGAACCGCAACAGGGCATTGAAAGAATGCCAAAAAGAGTATTGGAAAAATGTTGTAAGAGTTCTGTAAGCATGTTATGAGAGCTTTGCAAGCATGTCATGAGAGTTTTGTGAGTATGTTACGAGAATCCTGTAAGGATTCTGTGAAATTCATTCAAAATGCAAAGAAGGAGGAACAAGAACATGATCAGCATGAGCGAAGAAGAAATGAACAAAGTGGACACGAGATTCTGGGTGACCTTGGAAGCAGAGATAGAGTCGGAAGAAAGGGGGGACATAGCGGGAGCATACACAACGGATCATTGGCAGGAGTATCGCAATCTTCCAGAGGAAACACGGAATCAGGTATACTATTTTCTCTGGGACAACTACCAGCTTGAGGGACTCATGGAGATGAGCTTCGAGGAAGTGCTGGCGTTAGCTCAAAAAGACGAGGCATGTTTAGAGTGATTGATACTGGAAAAGGAGGAACAGGAGCATGATTAGTATGAGCAAAGAAGAAATGAGGAAAGTGGACACGAGATTCTGGGTGACCTTGGAAGCAGAGATAGAGTCGGAGGAAAGGGGATATATAGCGGGAGCATACACAACGGATCATTGGCAGGAGTACCGCAATCTTCCAGAGGAAACACAGAATCTGATATACGATCTTCTTTGGGACAACTACCAGCTTGAGGGACTCATGGATATGAGTTTCGAGGAAGTGCTGGCATTAGCCAACAGAAAATAATCAATAATCAGCGAACCGATAAAGTGTTGTCCATGAAAAAGCAGGCAGGGAATAGGAACGGCTTGCACCAAAATGAAGCACCATAACAGAGTATACCAAATGAGCCAATAGGAAAGAAAGGGGTGATATGATGAATGACGGAGATTTCGGAGAATCGTATTCCATGGAGAATGTTGTGGGCTGCGAATACAACATGGATAACGGTTGTGTAGAGGTTTATTTTTCTGACGGTAATATTTTGCAAGTGAATTGTGAGGGCGCGGCACGGTCATTACATCAAAGCGTCCGTTCAAGACATTGACAAAAATTTGACCGTGCTTGTGTCGATATATACGATATACCCATACAAGGCAGGTGGTGAAGATGCTGTCAATAGCAGTATGTGATGATGAAGTGATAGAATGCTGCAGCATGGCAAGGAAAATAAAGAAAATATTGGGAGATATGAAAATACCATGTATTGTCCGTCAGTTTTGCAGTGGAAAGGAGCTGTTAGGGGCGTTGGAAAGCTTTGATATCGTTTTTCTTGATATCATTATGCAGGACTTGGACGGAATGAAAACAGCGAAGATTTTTCGTGAAAAGGCATCTGACAAGCTGCTTATTTTTGTATCCTCGAGCAGGGAGTATGTGTTTGAGGCTTATGACGTGGAGGCTTTCCAATATCTGCTGAAGCCCGTGGACGACAGGAGGCTGAAAAGCGTACTGCAAAAAGCCGTCCTCAAAACAGAAAGCCGCTCACAGGAATTTATTCTCGTCAGCAGGGAAAGGCAGACAAGGAAGCTTTTCCTTGATGATATATACTATTTTGAGATAAGTGGGAGAGTGGTTGATGTTCACGGACGGGAAGGTGTTTTTACATATTATGAGCAGCTAGGGGAGCTTGAGCACAGGCTTCGGGAGAAGGGATTTTTTAGATGCCATAAAAGCTATCTTGTAAATCTGAAATATGTTGACGGGTACAACAGGCAGGAAGTGATTCTGGAAAACGGGAAGAAGATTGCGATTGCCAAAAGAAGATATGATAGGTTTGTGCAGGAGGTGCTTAGGGTGATGCGGGAATGCGGAGGGATTCTATGAACTGGATTTTGGAGAACGTGGATTTTGTGCTCAGTGCGCCATTTTATCTGGGATATATATTGGCAGTCGATAAATTTTGTAAAAAATATTTAGGAGTCTCAAAGAGAAATGAGCTCATGTTTGTTATTGTTTCTTTCGGCAGTTGGCTGCTCTGGAACATTGTGGACAGACTAAATAATATTCCCTATCCTTTCTCAGTGGCGCATGGCGTGATATTTTTTGCGGTATTGGTATTGCTGTTTCAATCAGAGTGGGAGAAAAGGATTCTGGCTGCGTCTATATCAATGTTGGCTTTAAGATTGGGATATTTTTCGGATTCATTTTTATCGTGCCTGATACTGGCATTTCGGCATGCAGTGCAGAAGATTACGGAGCCTGTTTTGAATGAGTGGGAAATCGGGCTGGTCGGTTGTGTGGATTATTGTCTTGGAATATTGGCTGTCCTTTGGCTGTCGAAGCATCTTGAGTCGGTTTTTTATGGGAAGCGGCGGAAATGGTATTGTTTCTTGGCTGTTCCTCTGATTATGCTGATAGCGGTATTCGAGGCGGCGGAATGGGGAGCAAGCAATGGTGTTATGGTCAGGAGCGGAGGCAACATGGGGCTGTACTATGACCAGATTTTCAGCCATGCTGAATTTTTGGTTTTGGCGCTCTTGTCTATGGCGGCAACGGGATTTTATGTGTTTGGAATGAATCGGATTTATCTTGAGCAGGAAAGGAGCAGTCGATATCACTCGCAGATTGCGGTATATAAAATGCTGGCAGAGCAGTACAGCCAGACGGAGCGGCTGCGGCATGACATGAAAAACCACATCATTGCTTTATCGGGTCTGTTTGAGGGGAGGGAATGGGAGAAGTTGGGCGACTATCTGAAACGCTTAGAAAAGGTAAGTCTGGAAACAGGCGGGGATATAACGGGGAATAAGGCTGTGGACGCTCTCCTGTATCAGAAGCGGAAACGGGCGGAGGAAGAAAATATCAAATGGGAATGCGATGTGCAGATGCCGAAGGGATACTGTATCGACGAGTTTGATTTGTGCGTATTGTTCGGAAACATATTGGACAATGCGCTTAATGCATGCGGAGGATTACAGTGCGATGAATGTCATTTTATCAATATTCAGGCGAGAACGGTTAAGAAATGTTTTCTGCTTGAAGTAAAGAACAGTATGGATATGACAGAAAAATACACAGATGGATTTGCGAACAAGTATAATCCGCAGGGACACGGAATCGGTCTGCAGAATGTAGGAGATGTGGTGAAGCAGTATAATGGGGCAGTGAATATAGAAGCCGAGCAAGGCGTCTTTGCGATATCTGTTTTAATACCTTTGAATGATGCCCCGCATGACCGTACATGACACCAAACAGGCTGTTTACAACAAGAATCTAATAGTGTGTACTTACGCCGCCGAAAAAGCAGATGAAGGCTTTAGATTTTCTCGAAAAGTGGTTATAAAGGAGGCGGAGTTATGAATGCAAAAACGATGGAAGGTCTTGTAGGTGCAAGGACAAATATGAACCTGTTGAATACCCCATTGCGTGTTTATAAGGAGGCAAGGCGCAAAGGGGATACGGCAACCATGGAGCGCGCGATGGGGTATGTCGGTGAATTTTCTGACAAGGCGGAGGAATACAAGACGGAAGCGGACGAAGGAATGGAGGAAGACGCAAGAAAAGCAAGGGAGAAAGCAAAGCTGCAGCGTGAGGAGGCGATTCGGAAGCGCAGGGAAGAACGTGAGGAATCAGAGAAGAAGCTTGCAGAAAAGATGGAAGACCAAAATGAAGAAAACAGAAGCGTGGATTCCGACATGGATACCGAAGCGACAAAGGAAGATTCACAAGCAACAGGCGATACAAAAGAGCCTGTCGCCTATACAAGCACAGGGGCGGCGGTCGTTGCAGAACAGAGTGTCGGTGTAAACGTTTCGGTTTCTGTATAAGTTTTGTAAAAATTCATAAAAGTTTTGTTGCATTTGCTGCGATAAGATAATAAAATGTAGTTAGGAAGTATGAATTGTTACAGAAAAGCTATGCCGATAAAAGATAATTTACTATTTTTTTCTGTAACAATTTCCGCAGGATTATTGTAAAATAATATTGGAAGTGATATACTATTAAAACCACATTAAAAAGGGGGGACAAATATGGAAAAAACAATGTGTGTAGCAAGAGCTTTATATGATATGTATTTTGAGCGCTATGGTGTATGCATGGATGAAATGAAGATGCATAAGCTGATGTATTTTGCGCAAAGAGAATCCCTCATGAGTTGTAATGAGCCTATGTTTGATGGCACCTTTTACGGTTGGAAGTTTGGTCCTGTATTGAAAGAAGTTAGAAGCGAATATAAGTTTGAAACATATTTTTCATCGGTGGCAGGGGGAGTGAGTGATTCTACTCAAAAATTGTTGAAGGAAGTGTTGGATAGATATGGTTCACTATCCTCTTGGAAACTGAGTGGTTTATCACATGAGGAATTTTCATGGAAAAAGGCAAGGGTTGGTCTCGCATCTGGTGAAGATGGTAATGTTGCACTTTCTTTGGACGCAATGAAAGTAGATGCAACTAGAGAGCTTGCTGCGAGAAAGAAAGCATTCGCTTAGAAAAGAGGTGAATTTTATTAACACAGAAGAAAAACGCAATTATTTTCGTGAATTTCAATGTGAAGTATTAACATCTAATCCAAATAATAAAGAGTTGATTAAAGAGTTTATGTCAAAAAAAGCTAATAATCAGCTTGAAAATTATATTATAGATGAGGACAAGGCATGGGCTGAGGATCTTGATGGTGAAACGAGAGTTTACTTGATTAAAGATAAATCTGGCAAAATTGCTTTGTTCTTTTCTGTTAAATGTGGATTGTTGATCGGAGAAAACCCAAAATATAAATTAACAGAAGATGAAAGAGAATTCGTCAATATTTTGATTGAGGCAAAAAAAGAGAGTAACGAAAAGGCAAGGGAAGATTATTATGATGCTGGTTGGTCTCTTTACAATGAGCGAGTTGATGTTTTGTTTGAAATAGCTGATAAAAGACTGGAATCAAAGATGGAAGCCAAAGCTACGGGGCAAGTTGAAAATTGGAAAGTGGAAAAGTGTGTATCAGCAATTGAATTAAGGCATTTATGTAAAAATGAAAAATACATAGTACCGGAAGAAGTGGGAATACCTTTGGGTTTTGGACTGTTTTGGGAAAAGATTGTACCAATCCTGTTAGGGATAACGAAGCAGGTGGGATGCAAATACATATATTTGTTTGCGGCAGACAAAACAGAAGAATTTGCAACATCAAATGTAAAGAAATTGGTGAGGTATTACAAAAACGCATTTAAATTTTATGAATGTGATGAGGACGATTTAATAATTGTAAAACCAGATTATGATAGGGATTGTTACGGATTAATTCAGGAGGTCAGTAAACTCGAAAAAAATAGAGATGCTGTATGGCATGAATTTTCTGATGTATAAGGTGGCTAAGGGAAAGGAGTTGTTCAATGCTTCTTTCCATTTTTCTTAAAAACAGACGTATAATTGGGGAAATGCAAAGGAGGGCTGATGATGAGAGCTGCAAAAAGGGGGAGGACCTCCAATCTGATGGAGCCGATTTGGAAGCATTGGTATCTAAGCTTTTTTTATCTGCTTTTTTCGTATGCGCTGACGCAGATATTGGTCATCGGGAGCGGCAAAATCGCTGACGCTACGGACAGGCTGTTTGCGGGAGAGCTGATTGACTGGCAGGCGTTTATGCTTCCCTTTATCATACTTATGCTGCTGGGCGGCGCGGCGGCTTTTGGCAAGAGCTATTCCAAAAACACCTTCAGTATCGCCATGCAGACGGATATGCGCAATATGCTGATAAACAAGTTGGTAAAGCTTCGTACCCAGTATTTTGATGAGGAGGGCACGGGTGTGCTCATGAACAAGCTTTTGTCGGATATGTATCAGATAGAGGCATTGTTTGCGGAATGTATTCCTGAGCTTCTGGTGGCGATAGTTACCATTATCACCGTATGCGTTTATATCGGCATACAGAGTATACGGCTGCTTGTGGTGACGGTCATCTGTTATCCGCTGCTTTTTGGGATTGCCAATCGGTTGACCAAGCTGGTGGGGAAGGTGGCGGCAGTGCGCCGTCAATTATATGATGATCTGGAGAATTCCGCCTATGATGTCATTCAGGGGATTCTGGTGGGCAAGACCTTTCACTTGTATGAGCTGCAAAAGAATCGCATTTTTGATATTGTGGACGCGATAGTCAGAAACGAGTCGCGCCGCACCAAGGTGTTGGCGGTGAGCTTCGTGATGGGTGATTTGGTTCGTTGGATACCTAAGCTTGTCTGCTATTTATTCTGTCTCTATGAGGTCGGTAACGGGAGAATGACGATTGGTATGATTTTTGCCTATGTCATGCTGTTAGATCAGATTGCAAGCCCCATGGGAGGGATTCCGAATCAAATAGCTTCTATCAGGGAATATGGCGTTTCCGCCAAAAGGCTGCAGGAGGTTCTGGGACAGGAGGAAGAGGTGTCAGGGACAGGTGATTTTGCGCCGGAGGGCGAGATTGTCATGGAGCTGGAGCATGTGAAATTCGGTTATTCTGAGGAAAAGCAGGTTTTAGAGGATATCAGCCTGTCTGTGCGCAAGGGGAGCAATGTGGCGTTTGTCGGGAATTCCGGCGGCGGTAAGTCCACGGTTATGAAGATTTTGTGCGGATTTTATTATCCGCAGGAGGGGCAGTATCGCATTTATGGACATGAGTTCAAGGAATGGGATATTAACGCTCTGCGCAGGCACATCAGCTTGGTGTCTCAGAATGTATTCCTTTTTCCCGACACGATTGCGGCGAACGTGGCATATGGCAAGGCGGGCGCGACGATGGAGGAGATTGTGGAGGCTTGCAAAAAGGCGAATATTCATGATTTTATCGCGCGGCTGCCGCAGGGGTATGAGACGGAGGTCGGCGAGCGGGGAGCCAGATTGTCGGGCGGTCAAAAGCAGCGTATTTCCATTGCGAGAGCCTTTTTGAAGGACGCGCCGATCTTACTTTTGGACGAACCCACTTCCGCGGTGGACGTGGAGACGGAGCAGGGGATTCAGGAGGTTTTGAGGGAGATCTCCCGCAATCGGACGGTCATTACAATCGCGCACAGATTGAACACGATAGCTGACGCGGACGAGATTTATGAGTTTGAGAATGGGAAAATCGTGAGAAGGGAGGTGTGGACAAATGGGCTTTAGTGATGAGATCATCAGTGAGTGCGGCTCCAATGAGACGGGCGGCACGAATGATCTGCGCATTCTGTGGCAGATGCTTAGAATGATGAAGGCAGGGTTTATTAGATATCTGCTGGCGATTATATCAATGAGCGTGGCTTTGTCTCTCTTTGATATGATCACGGCGCTTTTGCTGAAAAGCATTATTTCCCGTGTGGCAGGCGATGCCCAAGGGAATCTCGCGGCAGGGCTTGGGGAGGAGGTACTGCTCTGCGTGGGCTTGGGATTATTGATGCTTCTAATTTATGCCGTGTCCTTCTATGTCTACACCATGGAGGCGAAAAAGGGCGGGGCGAACCTGCAAAAGTTGCTGTATTCCAAATGTATGCGTTTACCCTATTCCTATTATGAGCAGAATGGCAGCAGCGAGTTTATGTCCAAGGTAATCTATGACTGTGAAAGGGCGAGCGGAATTTATGGCTCGCGTTTTAGACGGGTTTTGATGCCTTTTCTTATGATGAGCTTTTACCTGATTGGTATGCTTATGCTGAGTTGGCAGGTAACGCTCTGTCTCTTTGGCGCCAGTGCGACATTGTTTGTGGTCAACGGGCTGTTCATCAAGCCCATGCAGCGGCTCAGTCGGGAAATGTCCGCCACGAACATGTCCATTACCGAGCGTATTTCCAATATTTTGGGCGGTATGGAGCAGATTAAGATTTTTTCCTTAAAGACTCAGATGGTGGACAGGTTTGTGAAGGAGAATGAGGAGTACCGCAGGGAGCAGGACAAAATGAATATCATGTCCGCCCAATTGGACGGGTTAAATCAGCTTTTTGCGCTGCTGGGCTCTCTGGTGTTTATCGCGCTGGGGATTGTTTTTGTGAGTCAGGGAATCACTAGCGTGCAGAATCTTGCGGCAGTGTATCTGTTATATGGTTCCATGAGCTGGAATCTGCTGCAGGTGGGACTTTATATCCCGTCCATGGCAAGCTATTTGGCAAATGCAAGGAGAGTGCTTGATTTTCTGGAGCTCGAGGAGGAGCCTGAAAGGTATGAGAGTCATTCGCAGACCGCTTATCAGGGCGAAGCGGAGATCAGCATTCGCAATGTGACCTTTTCGTATGACGGTGTGCAGAATGTCTTGGAGCGGTTTAGTCTGGATATTCCAAGGGGGAAATGCGTGGCGCTTAAGGCGGAGTCGGGCAAGGGCAAGAGTACCCTTGCCAAGCTGATACTGGGGCTGTATCCCGTGAGCGCGGGGAGGATTTTTATTCAAGGGAAAAGCTGTGAGGAGGATTCCTTGGAGGAGGTGCGGCAGTTGATCGGCTATGTGCCCCAAGAGCCTTATCTCTATGATGTGAGCATTGCGGAGAATATTCGTTATGGGAAGCCCGAAGCGGGCAGAGAGGAGGTTATCAGGGCGGCGAAGCTTGCGAATGCGCATGAGTTTATCATGCAATTGGAAAACGGTTATGATACGCGCTGCGGAGAGCGGGGGAATCTGTTGTCCGGCGGTCAGCGGCAGAGGATTGCCATTGCGAGGGCTGTTTTGAAGAATGCCCCTATTCTTATTCTGGACGAGGCGACCTCCGCACTGGATAATCAATCGGAAAAGCTTGTAAACGAGGCTTTGGACAGACTGATGCGGGGGCGGACTACCATTGTGATTGCCCACCGCGAGTCTACGCTTGCTCACGCGGATTTGGTGGTGGAATTGTAGGTTTAGTTATAGAAAAAGCTATCAAGCTTACTTTTCAAGCTTATTTTTCAAGCTTTACCTCTAATATTTTCTGAACAATATACGAAATATATAATAGAATGAAGCAGCACTATCAAAATACATATCCAAGGAGGGATTGACATGGTAAACGGATTTTCCGGTATTTTCATGGTGGCTTCGGTGGAGGCGGTTTCTGCTGTCAGACAGACCAAGCGGGATAACAGGAGGAGCTCCGGTCAGGAGCTGCGCGGGAAGAACGCTGAGGGGCTCTTTGCGAGTATCTTGGAGGACCACGCTGAGGACGAGGAGGAAAAGACGGTGGCTTGTCGCACTAGTGTACTGTACCGTTGATATTTAGATAAATTATTCTGGTCATTTATGTCGT
>JAMPHH010000077.1 GCA_023663505.1 Muribaculum sp. | reverse complement strand
CACATTAATTTTTCACAGGTTCTTCAAGATTCCCTGACTGCTCTCTATCAGCAAAAACAGCAAGCATGAATCTTGTCTAAAACACAAATAAAACCGCCCCAGTGCTGCCAACACCGGAGCGGTTCTCCCCCGAGGAGGAGGTACGTTTACGACACACATATTGTACCATCTTCCCCGGGAAAATACAAGTTGCACCGGTGCAACTTATCATTTTTTCGGGGTATTTTTATGCCCGAATTTTGAGAAGGAGGTATCCACTATGAAAATCGAGCAGCTCCCCTCAGGCTCTTACCGCATCCGTAAAATGTACAAGGGCGAAACCTACACCGTTGTTACCGACTACAAGCCCACCCAAAAAGAGGCGTTGCAGCTCATGGCCGCAGAGCTGGACAAGGTGAAGGCAAACGACAAACACCTGACGTTCAAGCAAGCCTGCGAGCGATATGTGGACATGAAACGAAACGTCCTCTCCCCCAAGACAACGAAAGAATACTCCGAGATGCCAAAACGACTTCCGGACTGGTGGAACAGGCTACTAATCTCTGATATATCGCAAGCGGACATAAACAAACTAATCAATCAGCTTGCACTGACCAAGGCTCCCAAAACCGTGCGCAACTATCATGGCTTTGTTTCGGCGATTCTAGGCACGTTTCAACCGAACCTTAAAATCACCACGACTCTCCCACAGAAGAACAAGATCGAGCCTTACACACCCTCTAGCGATGACGTAAAGAAGATTCTCGCGGAGGTCAGCGGCACAATGTTCGAGATCCCCATTTTGCTGGCTTGCTATGGACTCAGACGGTCGGAGATATGTGCCTTGACCCCTGACGATTTGGAGGGCGATATCCTGCATATCAACAAGGCACTCGTGCAAAATCCCGCCGGCGATTGGGTGATCAAATCAACAAAGACCTCGTCCAGCACGCGCGACATTATCATACCGCAAGCTCTGGCGGACAAAATAAGAGCGCAAGGGTATATCTATAATGGCAACCCGAACAGCATCACCTGCAAAATGAGCAAACTGGAAAAGAAACTGGATATCCCACACTTCTCCCTTCACAAGCTCCGCCATTACTTTGCGAGCCAGATGTCCTCCTTGGGAGTCCCTGAGGCTGACATCCTTAAGCTTGGAGGTTGGGAAACTGATCACGTTATGAAATCAGTATACCGACATTCTATGATGGACAGAGAGGAACAGGCGAAACGCGAGGCATCCGCCAAGCTGTCAGCAAGTCTCTTTTCGTGACAAATTTCATGACAAAAAATTTTGAAAAAAGCACATTTTAGAGGAAAAATCAGCTTTCATATCAAGGCATAAAAAAAGCCGCAAACCCTTGATTCTCAACAGAAAATCTTAGGTTTGCGGCTTTCCTTATAAAATGCGGATAACAGGATTTGAACCTGCACGGTTGCCCACTGGTACCTAAAACCAGCGCGTCTGCCAATTCCGCCATATCCGCATGAGTGTATTATAGTTGGCAGAGCTTTGTCTTGTCAAGCCCTGCCCGCATTTTCTCCAATATGGTTGATAATTTTCTTAAAAATACGAATCAGGAACACTATACTCAGCCCCACACTGAAAAGCTCCGCAATGGGGAAAGCCCACCAAATCATATCCACGTTCCCGCTCAGGGAAAGCATCTTTGCCACGGGAAGCAGGACACAGAGCTGTCTTGTCACGGAGACGATCATGCTGTATAACCCATTTCCCAAAGCCTGAAACACACTCCCCGCCACAACACAGAAGCCTGCGAACACGAAGCTCAGAGAGATTGTCCTGAGCGCGGGCACACCAATCACCAACAACTCATCTGTCGCGTTGAACAGCCCGATAAGCTGTGCCGGAAACAATTGTATAATCACCAATCCCAACAGCATAATCCCCATACCGAAGGCAACGCTGCTGCGTATGGTGTGTATGACCCTATCCCGCTTGCCCGCGCCGTAATTGTAGGCGATAATCGGAACCATGCCGTTATTCAAGCCAAACACAGGCATAAACGCGAAGCTCTGCAGCTTGAAATACACGCCAAACACTGTCTGCGCCGCGCCAAACGCCTCCAATATCAGATTCATTCCATAGGTCATCACGGAGCCCACGGACTGCACCACGATAGAAGGCGCGCCGACCTTGTATATCTGCCCGATCAGACCCATATTAGGGCGAAATCCGCGGAAGGACAGCTTAATCTCCCCGTTACATTTGACATTAAATATGACAGCCATCACAGCAGCCACTATCTGCCCCAGCACGGTTGCCAGAGCCGCGCCCGCAACCCCCATCTTAGGAAGCCCGAACATACCAAAGATAAATATGGGGTCGAGAATCAGGTTGATGATCGCGCCCGTCCCCTGAGTTATCATAGTGTAAAAGGTCTTGCCCGTTGCCTGCAAGAGCCGCTCGAATATCGTCTGCATAAAGATACCGATGCTCATGGTACAGCATATGGTCAGATATGTCACGCCGTACTCTCTCACCTCGTCAATCGACGTTTGACTGGCAAAAAAAGGTCTGCTCACAAAGATTCCCACCAAGGCAAACACCACAAAGCTGACCACCGCCAAAAAGACCCCATTGACAGCGATCACGTTCGCCTTCTTGAAATCCTTCTCCCCCAAGGTCTTGGACAGAAAGGCGTTGACACCCACCGCCGTGCCTACCGCCACCGCGATCATCAGGCTTTGCACCGGAAATGCCAACGATACCGCCCTCAACGCATACTCATTGATCTGTGAGACGAAAATACTGTCCACAATATTATATAACGCCTGCACCAGCATGGAAATCATCATAGGCAGCGACATGGTGATCAAAAGCCTGTTGACACCCATCACGCCCATCTTGTTCTCCTGACGTACCTCTTTCACTTCCTCTATTGTTCCATTCTTTTCTTCCGCCATATCGTCATCCCTTATCTTATCTTTCGCCCTATCTTCCACACACAATCAGGCATGGAAGATTGCCCCTACTCGCCGCGCGCTCCGCCCCGCAAAAAACAAAATTCCATTTGCGATCCCGTGCATAAAAAAAGTATCTCCCTCGCGAGTGATACCCCCAAAATGAAGCATGGGGGATTCGAACCCCCGACAACCTGATTAAAAGTCAGGTGCTCTACCGACTGAGCTAATGCTCCATACTTGAAATAAAAGAATCGGGCAAAATACCTACCCGACAAACAGGGCTAGCTGGATTCGAACCAGCGTGATGCAGCAGTCAAAGTGCTGTGCCTTACCGCTTGGCGATAGCCCTATAAAATAATACCAAGCGTGTCATGCGACACATACATTCGAAGGTGGATAGAGGGACTCGAACCCTCGGCCTCCAGAGCCACAATCTGGCGCGCTAACCAACTGCGCCATACCCACCATATCATTTTGGACAGCTTCCGTCCGGACAATTACCTGTCCAAATGTGCCCGAAGGGATTCGAACCCCCGACCCACGGCTTAGAAGGCCGTTGCTCTATCCAACTGAGCTACGGACACATGTCAATTGGCGACGAATGATATTTTACCCTATTATCATTCATTTGTCAACCGTTTGAGCAAATTTTTCTATTCTGCATTTTTCTATTCTTAGCGGTTCTCATTCACATAAAGCTGTACGCGACTCTGTATCAGGGACGCCACCTTCTCTGCGGACTTCTGTCCCTTGAAGAATGCCGGAGCCTCCTCGTTGACAATGTTTAATATTACTATGTCATAATTTGAAGCGGGCTTTGCCATCCGAACCAGCTCCTCTGTTCCGTCCGCTTCCTCCACAGTAGGGGTATGAAAGGTATATTCCAAAGTACCAAAGCCTGTCCAATGTTGACTTTGCAGCATGGGTTCTCCGTCATCATTCAATTCAATGACAGGATTTCCCTCATCATCTAATTTATATATATATTCACCTTCATCGTCCACTAGAAAAGTACCATCCTCCGCGAGAACCTTCTCATAGACATACTTTACCCTAACAGCCTCCGCTTTCTCCTCCTCAAACTTGGATATCTGAGAAGGAAATCCCTGATAGCTATTATCCTGACTCAGAAAGCTCTCCAAAAACTCCCACGCACCTTCCTTATTGGCGGAAGCCGCCATGATCGCCAGACCGCCGGTGTAATCAGTCAGATAGATGCCGCTGTCCCCATCTTGATTGGGATATCCGATATAATTCACCGGTTCGCCAAACAATGCCTCCGAAACCTGTATCATCTCGAAATCATAAATCTGTACAGTATTCAGCAGAATCTCTCCCTTCCCAATCTGCGTGGCATAGGAAGAATCGTATTCATACTTATCGGGAAATCTGTCTGCAAACTCCAGCAATTCCACAAATGCATCGCTGTCGAATGAACACTGTCCGCTCTGCCAGTCAACAAAACTATTTTGTGTATATTGGAACAAGGTCTGCAGCATGTGCTCCTTGCTCGTGTTCGGCAGAAGCTTTGCATCGGGATGGGCATTAGCATAGTCCATGATATCCTGTAAGGTCCATCCGGGCTCCGTTCCCAAATCTGACGCTCTGCCCACCAAGGTTGACATCTGAAAGCTTTGAGGAATGGCTACGAGAATGCCGTCACAAGTGTAGCACTCAAGCACATTTTCGAAATAATCGTCGCGTCTTATAGTATTGCTGCGATCCAGCCAGCCGCTTAAGTCCTCGAATATGCCCTTAGATGCATATCGGGAAACATTCAGCCGATCCAGAACCAGCATATCGGGACAGTGATCCGAAACGATGTCCGCATTCAGACGTTCCACGGCATCTCCCAACACTTGGTTATAATTATTCCCCAGCATACTCCATGTGACATCGTTTTCATCAAAATAGCTCTTGACACTTATATGATATTTGTCATTTCTCTTGTTAAATTTTACCGCCGCGCGCTGTACCTGACCTTCATCATCGAGGGAAGCGATGGTAATTTCGACCTTTTGGGGCGCCTCCGACACGGGAACCTTTGAGAGAATGGCAAGCTCATTCTGATTATTCTCCCAGTCATAGGTAAGCACCGCGACACGATTGTCCCCCAGAGCGCACAAACATTGGATATTGGAGGGATTGACATCTCGCTCAAACCAGTTCAACACTTTCTCCTTGGTCTGATGCTCCATATCATACTCATAGAGACCGTAGTAGTCAATTCCCATAAAATCCTTCTCCATTCCCACCGCCAGTCCACCACCAATATAGACATCTATGTAATTGCTATAGCTTGCCCCAAGTTTCTTCCGGGCAAAGTTAAGCTCCCTAAGAACATATTTACTATTCTTAGGGTCGCAGACCGCAATGTACGCTTTACCATCCCTGCCAACGCCCATGGAATCCACCCGGTCGTATTCGCTCACATCAATGTATCCCGCACCGTCACCTTCCGCATCCAACAGAAGAATCCCGTTCTCACAGTACAGGTAGATCCTATTCTCGGCGTCTATATCCACCCCTTTGATCCCACTTTCTCCGTGCTCCGCCAGCAGATTGGCAAGCTCTATATCCCATTCCCGTTTCCCCTCCACATCGTATCTACAGCAGTAATATTCAACAGTGACCTCTCTTGCGTCATAGTTGATATGTCGGACATACTCCACTGTCACAACCTTTTCCGCACTGTCAAACGCAAGACCGGAAAGCCGCCGGCTCACATACACCTGCCCATCGGTCGGAGTCTCCGGCTTTTCTATCTCGATGGGAATTGTCGGTCCCTTGGAGCCATCCAACAAAGAGATGGAGGAAATGACAAGGCTGCTCCTACCCTCCGCATTGTACCCATAATCCTCATAATAGAGAAAATTATCCCTAACCCTCACAACGTCGAGACTTTTCTTGATCTCCGGGTATATGTACTCGGTCACCCAGACAAAACCGTCTTCCACCGTATCCCGATTCGTCTCTGTCCTTTTTTGCACCACCCTGACACAAACCGCCAGCACAACAGCCAAGACCGCTATCCCAAATACCACCCTACTCACTTTCTTGATGCTCTTTTTCATCCTTTTGGCACTACCTTTCCATCAAACTAAATGCTGCAAAATTTATGCCTTCCTAATCTTACCCCCGATTTTGCCATAAACATTTTTCATTGTCAACAATGTTTTAGAATAACGGTTACAATTCACGCCCCAACCGATTCAGCAATCTCCTGTTTGATGTGTGTGAATTGCATCAAAGATTATACGAAATAATTTGGTTATTAGACATTTTATGATATAATAATAGTGTTGTCGCACCCATTCTGGCAACAGGAAGGGGGTGTGTCATTTGAACCAGCTGATGTCTTTCTTGATCTCTGTCGCGGCAGGAGTGGTTTGTTATTACTTCTGCAAATGGTTAGATGGAGACGGTGGCGACAATTAGCCTAAAACGGAGTAGCTCACCGTAACGAGCAAGAAACCCCGCAATACGCACATCGCGGGGTTTCGTTTTAGTACTTGTGTGTCATTTGAATACCAGTTTCTTTCTTGGCTGATGCCATTATATCATATGACATCAGCTCTTTCAAGTATTTCCATATAATTTTTTTCTATTCCGTATGCCAAAAGGTAACAGTTCGTTCGCCACATTAATTGGCATGTTCTTCCGTATACGCTACAAAGTTAATAATCTCCGCCTCCGCAGCATCCTCCCCGAGCTGCAGGAACACCTCCTCCCCACTTTCCTCGTCAAGCCATTCTCCCTCGGAGAAAAACTTAGACTCGCCGTTCTCGTCAAAAACCTCCTCAACTGCCGTGTCTCTGCGCACGCGATACCCTTCCTCCGAGGGAATATAGCACAGTCCGTCACTTAGGCGCAGGGTTCCGGACTGCTCGGCAATACCGTACCGCGCAATGGCGTGCTGCCATTCCACATAGATATATTCCTCGTCCCATCGGAAAGGGTACGCCGTCCCACCTCCGGCAATCTCCCCCAAATACTTGGGAACACCGTCCTGCAGTCCGTAGACCTGACAGTAAATTGAGGCGTTGACGCCATCTATCTCATAGGTTCCCATCTCCGCCACCAAGAGAATTGGACACTCCGACTCCGAATGCCACACGGCGTAAGCCTGCTCCTCCGTCAGCCCTGCCAGAATCACGTCAAACCCATGCGCCGAAGCCGCCTCCGAGGACTCCGCCACGCCAGCCCCCATATCCTGCACATGATGCCGCAGTTCCAAAAGCTCCTCCTCGCTCAAATTCCCCGAGATGCTGAATACGATCTGCCCGTCCTCGGAAACCCACGTCAGGCTCGCCTCCTGCCCCGACTCCTCAGGAAAGATATAATGAAGCTCCGTTCCATCAGTGTCCGTGACAAGCTGATAGTCCAAGTCCGCTCCGAGCACCTGAACCTCCCCGTCACTCAGCCCATACAGGAAATAAATTGATTGCTCCTTGTCCTCGAAATACCATGTCGCGAAGCCAAGGGAGCCCTGATATTCCTCGTCCAACAGCCGATATCCCTCTCCCAAATCACATAATCCATATTTGTGGATCGACTCCAAGCCTGTGTCCGAGCGGAAACGATAGCTCACATGATCCTCAAACCATTGCATCACAGCCTGCGCCGCCTCCACCAGTACGGTCGGTCGAGCAGCCCCCAACAGGACGAAAGCCAATGCCGCCGCTATCGCCAAATATTTTGCATAACCTGTATGCCTGTGAAGGGGAAGCTCTCCCGCTTCGTATGCGCGCTGTGCCTCCTCCACGAATTCATCGTCTATATTTGCCAGTGCGTACAATAATTTCTCTGATGCTGCCCTCATAACACAATGCCCTCCTTTTCCAAAGCCTTTCGCAACGCCTTCCTATCCCGAAACAGGATAGATGTCACCCTGCCCTCCGTCATATGGAATCTCTCCGCGATCTCCCCAATCGAATAGGCATGCCAGTATCGGAGTACAAAAATAATCCGGTGGGAATCGGTAAGCCCCCTTAGAAATGTGTTAATACAGTCCATCAGATATCGCTCGTCCAAATAGCTCTCCACATTGTCAGGACTCGCAATACACTGCTCCAGCTCCTCACATAATGAATCCATCTGATACTCTCCCCTTTTCTGAGCGACTTTACTCTTACAGCGATCCAACGCCAGATTGCGGCTGATCCTCCCCAGAAAAGACGACAGCTTATCCGGTCTGTGAGGCGGTATCGCATTCCAAGCCCTCAGCCAAGTATCATTGACACATTCCGCCGTATCCTCCTCATTCTTGGTAATCCTGAAAACAATGCTATGGCAGTAATTTCCATATTTCTTGGAAGTTTCCGTTATCGCCGCTTCCAAACGCCGCCAATACAATTCAATAATCTCCGTATCTTCCATGTACATTCTCATATCCTCCTATGCGGCTTGACCCGCGGGAATCAAGCTCTCTTACCTATATACACGAAAAATCGTCCGATATATTGCACGGATTCCCGAAATTTTCTTCCGCCACAGCATTCGCCCGCTACTGATTCTCCTGTACATACACCTGCACACGGTTCTGAATGACCGCCGCCACAGCCTCCGCCGTCTTATCCCCGGCGTAAAAGCTCCCCATCTCCTCGCGGATAATGTTCAGCACATTGTCATCTTCATACGGCGTCTTGGTCGCGGACTCCACATACGCAATCAACTCGCTTAGCTGCTCCTGTGAAAGCGGGGGAACCACCGTCTCCTCCCCGTTTTGATAGATAATATCGTCATACTCCACCTTTTCGCCATTTTCGTCCGTATAAAAAGAGCGTCTGGTCTCCTCCTGCGCCCATTCCTCAAACAGCTCCCTGTTGACCGGAAGACTGCTCTCCAAGCCCCTCTGATAGGCATCTGTCAGATAGTATCTCGCAAAATCCCATGCCCCCTGCGGATTTTCCGACACTGCGGAGAGCGCCATAAGGTTCTCGCCGCGAATCAGGGCGCCGTTCCCGCCCTCGTCTGCCTCTCCCGCGTCCCGCGGGAACCCGACAAAGACATAGTCTCCGCCCAGATAGCCGTTTAGCCGATAACAAAGACGTTCATCTACATTATGTGCAAAGCTCGAAATATACAGCTCCTTCAGCAGCGTCCTTTCCTTAAGATATTGCAGCTCGTATTCGCCTTCCCCGCTCTCCGCGGCATAGCGTCTCACCTCCGGCAGCGTGCCTGCATATTTCATGATTTCGATAAATTCCGGAGAATCAAAGCTGCATGTCCCCGTCTCCAGATCAATAAAATCCCTGCCCCGATACTCCATAACCTTCTCCATAAAGACATCTCTGCTCAAGCCGTCCAACAACTGCGCATCTGCCTGCATCTCGTCAAGCGTTCTAAACATACGCCCCATAGACCAGTCATCTCCCTCTCCCACGAGAGCTGTACGCGCCGCCATCGTGCTGAGCGAAAAGGAGGGAACCACATACCTCAGCTTCCCGTCCACGGAATAAGCGTCAAACACATTTTCCATAAACTCTATCTGAGACAGCTCCTCGTCCTCCGATATCAATTGACCCACATCTGCAATCAAGCCCTTGGCTATGTAGCTGTCCATGGGAAGCCCCTCCGCCATCAGCAAGTCGGGCGGGTTGCGGGAAATAATGTCAAGATTCAGACTCTCCGCGGACTCATACTCCCGAAGCACCACCTTGTAGCTGTCGCTCTCCCTGTTGTATTGAACCGCGCGCTTTTTGATGCCGCCGTTCACGCTAAGCCCCGCCAACACCAGCACCTCCTTGTCAGGAATGTCCTCCGGCGCCACATACTCGAATATTCCCGCCTTTAGTTCATTCCCATAATCCTCTCTGTAAAACATGAAAAATCGAGTCGGTTCCAAGTCCAACAGACAATAAGAATGTGTAATATACCTGTCGGAATTGACATAATCCATTCTCAGCGTCCCCTGCATATCGCCCATATCATACGTAAAGACACCCTTCAGGTCCACATAAATCATATCGCTGTCCGCCCCTGCAGCAAGCGTGGCGCTGGTTATAGTGGGTGAGCAAAGGTCGTCCGGAAGCACGGACGCCTCGCCCAAGGTATCCGTCCGGATATCGTATCGTCTCAGGCTGTCCGCGCCCTCTGCGCCACGACACAGCAGCAGGCAGGAGCCGTCCTCCCTCCGCATCAGCCTTCGGCATCTCTGGAACGCCTTGGCGGTCTCCTCGGATAGTCTCTCATGCGCCGCCAAAGCGCCGTCCTGCCCAAAGGAGAGCCTGTACGCATTTTCTCCCGTCATGATCACCTCCGCCGAGCCGCCCTCCGCGGGGAAAATCGTCCAAGCGTCCAATTCCTCCTTATCGTTCCAAGCGTCCAATGCACCACTTATATCAGTCTGCCACAAAAGCGCGCCGTCCGCATTCCAACAGAAGGCAAATTGCCGCCGTTCGTCCACATACTCCGCCGTGAGCGAATCCACATAATAGCTCTGACTGCTGCAGAGCGCATAAACCCTTCCGTCAGCCCCGACCGTGAAGTCGCTGTACCGAACCTCTCCCTGTTCCCACTCTGCGTTTGCATGTGACTCCTCGGAAACATTCAGAGCTGCCTCCCCGACGAGCGGCTGCTCCATAGGAACCGACTGAAAGGCGCTCTCCCCCTCATTCATGGAAAGCAGCGTATAGGTCTCCTCGCTTTTGTCCCAGTCACGAGTGCTCATCACCGCATAGATCCTGCCGTCCCGGTACACCGCACACTCCATGCTGTTGCTTACGTCGGCGTCCGATATGGGAATCTCCACCTCGCTGATATGATACACATTCTCCTTTGCCAGTGCCGAGTTGACATTGCCCTTTGCAATAGAAGAATCTGCGTCATTACCCGAAACAGCGGCGGAATCCGCAGACACTCCGCCGTTCTCACCATCTGCCGATTTTCCGCTGCATGCACACAGCCCGACCGCCAGTGCAAGGCTCAGCCCGATGCCCACCATTCGCCGAAATAAATTTTTTCCCATAGCCATAGTCCTCCCGCTCCTCATTGTATGCCTTACATCATGCTTCGCATTCGGTGTCGCGGCATTCGTCCCTTCCACGCTCGTGCAAGCACGGCGTGGACGCTCCTCATTGCTCGCGCAAAAGGCGGTATGATATCCTTGATACCATACCGCCCGTTTGTCCAAAGCATTTATCATTCTGCAGTGAGCAGCTCCTTATACCACTCCATGGCTCCCGTATAAGCCTGCTGCACGGTATCCATCGGGATATCCTGCAAAATCATTTGACGGGATACCTCCTGCCAGTTTGCGTCCTCGTACTGCATGATGAAATTCAGCACCTCCGCCAAAGGTCCCGTGTGCTCCACCAACGCCTTGTGGATATCGCCGGACACCTTCATCATTTCAAGCGCCTCCGGCAAAGGCTTCTCCAAAATAACGTCCAACACGGAGAACAGCCCCATCAGAAACAGCTCGTCCTTCTTAGCCGCCATATGGAAGCTCTCCGCCAGATTCTCCGCAAAGCGTCCCCGCAGCAGAGAGAGTCTCGTCACCTCACTGGGCTTGTCTTCATAGAGCTTGCCCGCCACTGCCGTATTGATCCAACGCTTCAGCTCCTTCTGCCCCAACATAGCCGCCGCGTGGCGAATCGTCGTGATGCCGGAATTGACCGTCATGCGGTTCACCATGCTCAACAGGGAGATAGTCAGCGCCGTATCCTTGCTGACGACATCTGCCGCCTTCTGCAAATCAAAATCCGCGTCATTCACCGTGTTCAACAATTGAATATAATTGATCTTCAACGGCGCAATCTTATTATCGCTGCCCTTGGTGAGCGGCACGCGATAGAAGCTTCCCTCGAAAAGACGACAGCCGCCCTCCTCCTTCAACCGCTGGAAGGTCTCCATATTCGGGATATTGCCCGCACAGATCTTGGCATTGGGATAGAGCTTGCCAAAATAAATCTTTGCCTTGTCGATCGCCACCTTCTGGTTGTTCAAAAGAACATAATCCATCATCGACAGAACGCCGCGATAATTCTCAAACTCCGCCACCGCCAGCTTATGGATCGCCAGCTTGTACCCCTTCTCCTTTAGCTCGCGCAGCCGATTCAGATACATGTCAATGGGCGGAATCGTATTGTCTATCAGGAACACGATCTTGTCATGCGGCGCGTCGCACTGACTCTCCACATCTGCAAAAATAGAGACATTCGACAAAGGTACAAAAACCTCCTTGCCGTCAGACAGCGTCTCAATGCCGATATTCTGCACCAGCTCCAAACCCGCCACATGGGAAGCCCCGTCAAACTGCGCCGTTCCCAGCAGAATCGGATTCAACAGATAATTATTCTTCTGCGTAAAAATGGAATACGCCCCCACTGCCATATTCTCGTCAAAAAGCGGAATAAGAACAACTAACATACACTCACCTCTTTCTCCTTATGTTCACACATGCTTAGTTCATTTATATCCGAACAGCCTGATAACTATTTCTATTGTAACACAAAGATTCCATTTTGTCAGCCCTAATAATCTTGAAGTTGTATGTCCGGTCGTTCTGTTATGACAATTCCCCTCTCTAAAAAAAGCAATAATAAAAGGAGGCTTAATTGGTAAACCTTCGCCCCCTTTATATTTCTGTATTCGTTTTTTATTCTTTTATTCTGTCAAGCTCCGTGATGTTTACTCCAGCGGTTGCAAGAATGACTTTTAATTCTATATATCTCTCATGCATCATATTGTAAGTGTCCATATCATTATTTTTTTTTTGCAGAAAGCATCCAAGTTTGCAGCCTTGAAAACTCAACTACCGAATCCTTTACAATATCCGACATATCAGACATTTAACCGCCTCCCACGCATGTAAGCCATATTATCTGTATCAATTTTAGTATACTATAATCTAGGAGGAAAAGTCTATCAATTTTTCTACCACAAAATTAAATTAAAATTAAAATCACTATCCAGCACAATCTCTTC
>JAMPHH010000076.1 GCA_023663505.1 Muribaculum sp. | reverse complement strand
ATATGGACAAAATTGATATTCAGGCGGAGTGGCGGAAGGCGAAAAAGGTAAGGAAAGAGCTGCGAGAACAACAACAGCAACTGCAGGAACAACAACAGAACCTGCAAGAACAACAACGGCAACTGCAGGAACAACAACAGGATCTACAAGAACAGCAACATAACCTACAGGAACAGCAACATAACCTACAGGAACAGCAACAGAACCTACAAGAACAGCAACAGAACCTGCAAGACGAAAAGCAGAACCTACAAGACGAAAAGCAGAACCTACAAGACGAAAAGCAGAACCTGCAAGACGAAAAGCAGAACCTGCAAGACGAAAAGCAGAACCTGCAAGACGAAAAGCAGAACCTGCAAGACGAAAAGCAGAACCTGCAAGATGTACTAAATACCATTGCTCAAAAGGAGCTTACCATTGCCGACAAAGACCAGACTATTGCCGACAAAGACCAAACCATTGCCGCATTGGAAGCTAGAATCAGAGAATTAGAACAAATAACTACCCAAACCACTCCTGCAGTTTAACGACCAGCCCCCCCACTGCCGCCTCAAATTTTGCGCGCTCCCCGCGAATCATGGCTCGATACTGTTCAAAATCAGAGATATAGGCATCATAATCATCGAGCAATTCTTGTATCCGTGAACATATCCTTGGAATATTTTCCTCCTTCCTCTCAAATTTGTACCGCCCCATAATCGGTACATCTTCAGGATAGCTTGCGCTCCCGTTTCTGCCGGTCACGATACAACAACCTCTAATCGCTGCTTCTCTGGGCATTCTGTCCTTCCCGGGGTGATCGCCAAAATCAATATAAACCCTGCTCTTGGACATAATTTCTACAATCTCCTCCGTGGACATTCCCGCAATGGGAATCCATTGAAACGAAGGCGATGCTTCTATCAGCTGATTGGTAAATTCCAAGCCCTTCGCCTTATTATAGAGAACAATCGGTCTGCGCCGCGAAGCCTTGAGACTTACCTTGCCGCTCAGGAAAGCCTCACCCACATAATCGGACACCTCTATGATTCTGTTCTCGGGAATGCCGCAATTATCCATAAGAAAGCTTTTGGCATACATGGACTGCGTCATATGGAGCATGGAATTATTCTGCCTAAAGCTGCCCCAGAGCTCCCGCACATGAGTTTTAAAATAATTGTCCACACTTTCCCACCAGATTACGGTAGGCCAATTATGAAAAAGCTTTTCTCCTCTGGCTGCCCATATCTCCGGCACGATAAATATGGAGTCATCTCCCTGAAACGCATTCACCGTGTATGGATTATGATATTTTTCATATTGCCGAGGGACTCCCCACCCGACCTCAGGTGTATCGTCAAGATACAAGATCTTGCTAATCCCCTCCTGCCGGCGGTTTAATTCACAGACCAACTGTTGGAGCAGCTCCACTCCGCCTGTCGCCACGCGCGGCGGACTACATACATAAATCATCATACCCTTAACCTTCCTTCTCCTGTGAATCGTCACAGCCTTTCCCACATTTCCAGCATGGTGACGACCCTGTGCTGATAGGTGTGCCCTGCTATCACCGTCTGATATGCCGCCCGTCTGACCCGTTCCCTCTCCTCCGCGCTGTTGCCATACCTGACGACAGCCTGCGAGAATTCCGAAGGGCTCGTAAAATAAACAAGGTTTTCATCTCTCTCAAAAAAGTAGCCGTAATCCTTCTGGAATCCCGCCAAAGGGAATCCCCCTGCAACTATTACCTCCAACAACTCTCTCGGGATACCGTTGTGCAGGATATGAGGCGCCAACACCAGAGTAAATTCCTTTCCCGCAAAAATCTCTCTCCTTTTCTCCTCATCATCGACATAGGGGCGCTTCACCGACGAGTCACAACCCTCAAACTCCCCATCTGAATAAATTGTCATAATAGAGGCGAAATTCTGTAAAAAAATATCCTGCTGAAGCGCGGTACACGCCGGAGCAAAATACCTGTCCGCCAGATAGAGCCGCCGACATTCGGGGAGCACCTCCTCAGGAATCGGATTGTCCTCCACAAATTCCTTCTGTACCTTTAACAGCAGACCATTCTCCAAAACATTAGCTCCGAATAATACCCTCTGCCCATGAATAAAAGCATCTAAATATCCTTTGCCATAGGCGGATATTTTGTCCATGCTCCAAGCCTCCTGCACGGGACGCCTCGCCACAAAGCACGCTTCCCGCTCCACGGGCTTAAGCTCAGGAGTATACGCCTCCACCGCATCCGGCAGGAAAAATGCCTTTGACACTCCCATCTGCCATAATTTCTCTGCCAGATAGCTGTCACATACCCCTATATAATTGCAGGAATTTCTGACCGCCTCCGTATATAAATCAAAATTCGGGAGCTGCAGCACCCAGCTACAATAGGGCACCCCTTCCCTCTGACATACAGCCGATATCTCGGCAAAGAAATTAACCGAAAATACAATATCGCCCGCGATGTCTTGAAATTGCTCAGATAAAAATATCTCCTCCGTCTCAAGCCCCGCCGCCTGAAACGCACGAATCACAGCGTCATCATACCTATATCCCCATTTCAGATACAGCACCTTCATATAAATCTCCATTCCGCCGCCTATCATTTGACGGCACAGATAATAAGGAATTGTTAAAAATAATTTTTAACAATTCCTGAAAATTGCTTCGCAATTTACCAGAACCCTACATTATAATTTCCCCTTCAGACCCGATAATTCCCATATTCTGTTGAGCTGATGCTCATAGCTGAATTGCTCCCTGACAAGCCTGTACGCATTCTCCCGAATCTTTTCCGCTTCCTTCTCATGCTTCAAATAATACCTGCATTTATCCAAAGCCTCCTCTGCGGAGCTGTATATCAGGAGCTCCCGCCCATCTTCAAAATACCTGTTCAAATCCTCCTGATAATTGGTCAACGCCAACGCGCGGCAGCCCATAATATCAATCACGCGTTGGGGAATCCCCTTGCGTATATTTCGCAATGTAATATTCAGATTAATCTTACTGCATTTAAAAACCAACGGCATATGCTCCACATAGTCCACCACACCATAGATATTGACATTTGGCAGCTTCGGCGCCGTTGTGGTAAATAATTTTACATGACAATATTTCGCCAATAGCGTGAGGAGCAGTACCCTCTCCTTGTTGGTCACAGCCTTTAACAGAAACGCCGTCAGCGCCCAGCCCTTCAACTCCTCCACATCATGCAGAAAGTTGTTATTGATATTGTTTAGCAAAGCCTCCGTCACCGCCGGATTACAGAGACGCTCCACCACCTTGTCATTTACCAGCTCCTTCACGATATTCGTCCCATAGACATTCATCTGCATGTTAATGATAGCGGCGATATATCCCGCCCCGTACTCGTCAAACAGCGGAAACAGCTTGTCCATATCCGATTGATAAAGCTGCCCTACCAGCGATACATCTGCATGATACTTCATCTGCTCCATGGGGGTGGGCTTCATACGGCTTATACGTTTGGTGTTGACTGCCAGCGGCAGATAATACAGATTCGGCACGTCATATCTGCAATATTCATCATACTCCGCGGAATCAAATACAAAGATCCGATTGCTGTCCCGCATCAGGCTTTCATTAACATTGCCCAATGCCGGACTGTCATACGTCCAGCTTACATAGGGAATCCCTCTCTCATACGCCGCGTCCGCCAGCTCAGGGAAAAAATTAACAGAGAAAATTGCGTCATAGCCCTTTCCCTTGTCCAAGGCTTCCTTCAGGCTCTCCAGAAACTCCTCCTTCTCCGCCTTTACCCGAGGATTTGCCCTCGCCATAAACCTGTCATATTCAATCCCCTGCTCCGACATGGCATGATACAGATCATGCTTGGTTATAAAATTCCATTCATAGACAAACAGCTTCATATCCCGCTCCTATCCGATAGAAATAGGCGGTGCAACACGCACCGCCTATATACCCTTTACGGCGACAACTTTTAGCCAAGCAGAGCCAAAACGCCCTGATTGCTCTGGTTAGCCTGTGCCAGCATGGACTGACCAGCCTGTGCCAGAATGTTGTTGTTCGCATACTTAACCATCTCGGTAGCCATATCGGTATCACGAATCTGGGACTCGGCAGACGTGGTGTTCTCCACAACGTTGTCCAGATTGCTGATCGTGTGCTCCAGACGATTCTGAATCGCGCCGAGAGCCGATCTCTGATCAGAAACCTTGTTCAAAGCAGCCTTGATAGTCTCAACGGCATTCAACGCGTTAGTGTCATCGCTGCCATCTACCTTCAAGCCCTTCACGCCCAGAACCTTCGCGCTCATCGCCTTGATCTCAAGGGATATCTGATTGTTCGTGGTGGCATCAGCGCCTACATGAAGATTCAGCGTCAACGCACCTACCTCATACTGCGCGCTGCTGTCAACATACGCATCAACATCGTCCTGTGACGCTGCCCTGCGGTCGGTCACGCCCTCCCCTGTCTTAAGATACAAACCGGAATTGGGCTTTAACTTGCCGTCATTGCTGACATACTTATCCAGACCGTTAGCGGCGATCTCATTGCCGTCCTTGTCAATGAACTGAACCGCGCCCTTTACCACATATTTCTTAGTATCATCAACGGAATCCGGTCCCAACTTCACTGTGCCGAGCTCGGAGTAGTACTTGCTGATATCAGTTGCCGCAGAGCCAATCACTGCGCCAGCCGCCATCTTCTGACCGTCCTTATCATAGGCTGTCACACCAGAATTCAATACAAAGGAATTCTGAGTGTCCGTAATAGCGCTGCCGGCAACCTGAACCAACTGACTCTTGATTGTTCCGGTAGAATCAGTCGCAGATGCGGTTGAATAATATGTTGCCGTAGTATCAATGGCTTCTCCTGAAGCAAGCGCATAATAACCACTGTCTTTCGTGTTCTTCTTCATATACTTGCCTGTGGTGTCGGTCAAAACCAGCGTCGAGCTCACATTAGTAGAAGCAGTTGACGCAAATACCACGCCGTCTGTCACGCCCACGGAATTGGTGTAATAGCTCTTCGTGGAATCAAGCTCCTTTGCGAAAGCTCCCTTTGCCAAGGTCTTTACTTCATTATTCTCTACATAGTAAAGATTCTGACTGAGAACCTCGCCTTCCTTATACTTGAACTCCGTGTCCTTCGCCGCGGTATCATCGCCCTTCAAAAGATAGGTCTCGTTGAACTTGGTGGTCTCGGATACACGGTCGATCTCTGTCACTAACTGGTCGATCTCCGCCTGAATCGCATCGCGGTCAGAAGCGGAATTGGTGCCGTTTGCCGCCTTCACTGCCAGCTCGTTCATTCTCTGGAGCATATCCTGTACCTCAGTCAATGCGCCCTCTGCGGTCTGCACTGCGCTGATACCGTCCTGTGCGTTTGCGGAAGCCTGAGTCAGACCTCTGATCTGCTTTCTCATCTTCTCGCTGATTGCCAGACCTGCTGCGTCATCAGCCGCACGGTTGATCTTATAACCGGAAGACAACTTCTCGGTGGACTTAGCCTGTGCGCTCGTGGTCAAACCGAGCATTCTGTTAGAGTTCATCGCTGTTAAATTGTGCTGTACTACCATAAAAATAACCTCCTTGGTCTTACCTGATGTAATTCCATTTACATCGGTGTGAATTAGTTTACTTGTTGCTTATATAATGACCGGATAGTCCCGCCCCGCCGCCGGGCCCTGACCACAGAGCCAAACTATCCGATTATTATCTGATAGATGCGCCTTCTACACTCCCTTGGCAATGATGATTCTGGGATTTTTCAATGTCCCATGCTTTTTGTCTGCGGGCTTTTTCTCCTCGGCTTCCTTTGCTCTGGTGCCTTTCTTCACATATTTCTCCGGGTGCTCCTGCTGTGCATAATACTTGGGAAGCTTTGCCCGCTCCTCCGGATCTGTGATCTTCTTCTCCAACACAGTGCTCCTGACGATATTCGTGTCCTTCGGGGCGTCCACCATGATTCTTAAGTTTTTTCCCGTCCCACCCAAGAACACCAGCTTGATGTCCTCTCCAATCATCAGATATTCCTCCGCGCTTACTGTCAGTCTTAACATGCTAACCTCCTTGTCGCCCTCAGCGATCCCTGCTTTGTTTTGAACGCAACACATTTATAAGAAGTGTTGCGTTATAATGAGAAAAATCGCACCGGAAACGAAAGGAGAAACCATGAGCACAACACAACCAATCAGAGACACGACATTGCTTCATGAATTTAAGGATTTTTATCTGGAAAAGGAGAGAAATCTTCGCAACTACACCCTCTGCATACTGGGGCTGAATACCGCCCTGCGCATCACTGACGTCTTGGAACTAAGATGGCGGGATCTTTATGATTTTCGCAAGGAATGCTTTCTGGAGCATCTGACAGTCATAGAGAAAAAGACGGGCAAGACCAGCACCATAGCCTTAAATAATTCCGTTATCGATACCCTTACCACATACAGAGCGCAATTCCCCTGCGCCCCCACAGAGGATAGCTGCCTGTTTCCCAGCCGCAAGGGAACCAACCGACCCATAAGCCGCTGTCAGGCGTTCCGCATAATTAAAAAAGCTGCTGAGTCTGTGGGACTGGAGCATAATGTGAGCTGCCATTCCCTCCGGAAAACCTTCGGCTATCACGCATGGCAGCAGGGAACGCCGCCTGCCCTGTTGATGAACATTTACAATCATTCCTCCTATCAGGTCACAAAGAGATATCTGGGAATTGAGCAAGATGACAGGGATAATGTCTTTAGAAATATTACTCTGTGATAAAATTTTCAAAAAAATAGAAATCAGCCCTAAAGTATTTTGGGCATCGTCCGATAAATATAGTAACAGGCATGAATGCAACACTTCTTATAATAATGTTGCATTCGTCTTTTTTTTATTCATTTTGAATACATGTCTTTCTCCTTTATTTCTTGCAATTGTCCCAAATGACAAGTATAATAATATTGAAGTACGGGGGAGGAAATACTATGCAGGCAAAGAACAAAGGGAAAATCAGCCATGTTTTGCAGGCTATCAATATAGTTCCGCTCTTGCTTTTCGGCACGATCACGCTGCTGTTAAGCTATCGGTGGTTTACCAACGCCATGTATGAGGAGGTTGAACGCAGACTTGTCTATGTGGCAGTCAACACGAATACCATTATGGACGTGGCGTACCCCGGGGACTACGAGCTGGTGGGCGACACGATAGCGCACCTGTATAAGGGCGGGGTTGACATCACCACTGACGCCTATGAGCTGATCGACCGCGTGAAGGCTGACACGGAATTAGAGATTACCATATTTTATCAGGACATGCGTGTTTTGACCACGATTCATGATTCGTCGGGCAGCCGTTTTGTCGGAACGAAAGCGCCTGATATTGTCATCAAGGAGGTTCTAAAGGGTGGCGAGCCCCGATTTTATACCAACACGCTGATCAACAGCGCCAGATATTTTTCCTACTATATGCCGATATCGGATTCCAACGGCAATATTATGGGTATGATCTTCGTGGGAAAGCCCTCGCAGGAGGTGAACACCGCCGTCCAGCAGGCGCTCTACCCCTTAATATTTACCACGATTGTCACGATCATCATCATTTCTTTGTTCCTGTTCTTCTATACGAAAAGGCTGATCAATGCGCTGCAGCATATCCGCGGCTTTCTTGTGGAGGTTGCGACCGGCAATCTGACCGCCAAGCTGGACTCCACGGTGTCACAGCGCAATGACGAGTTCGGGGACATCGGAAGATCCGCCCTGTCCATGCAGCGTTCCCTGCGCACCATGGTGGAGCAGGACGCGCTGACGGAGCTTTTTAACCGACGCTGCGCCGACCAGAAGCTTCGGCAGCTTGTCGCCAAGCATCAGAAGCAGAATACCCCCTTCTGCCTGACCATCGGAGATGTGGACTTCTTCAAGAAGGTCAATGATACCTACGGACATGAGTGCGGAGATCTGGTGCTCAAGAATATCTCCGCCAAGCTCAAGGAGCATATGCGCAATTACGGCTTTGCAGCCCGTTGGGGCGGCGAGGAATTTCTGTTGGTGTATGACAATGTACAGCTCCCCGAGGCACACAGGCTTCTGGAGCAATTGCTCGATGATATTCGGGCAATGGAGACTCAGTATAACGATAACGTGATAAAAGTGACTATGACCTTCGGTCTCACCGCAGGCAATACGGACGATATCTCGAAGCTTCTGCTTGCGGCGGACGAGAATCTGTACAGCGGCAAGGCTGACGGTAGAGACCGTATTGTCTGGACTCCCGCGGACGCGGAGCCTGATGCGAAATCCGATAAAAAATCCGATGCGGAGCCTGACACAGAATACAATACGGAGCCCGATAAAAAATCCGATACAGAGCCTGACACAGAATACAATGCGGAGTCCGATACAAAACCTAATACGGAATCCGACATAGCTTCCAATCAGGAGAACAATGAAAAGGAGACAAAATGAAATGGACAGACAAAACCTGACACTTTTGACCGATCTTTATGAACTGACCATGATGCAGGGGTATTTTAAAAATAAAGATCGCAACGAGACCGTGATCTTTGATGCTTTTTACCGCAATAACCCTTGCGACGGCGGCTTTGCCATCTGTGCAGGGTTGGAGCAGGTGATTCAATACATCAAGGAGCTTCGCTTTGAGGAGGAGGATATCGCATACCTCGGCTCCCTTGGTATTTTTGAGCAGGATTTCTTGGATTACCTGCGGGATTTTCATTTCTCGGGCGATATTTACGCCATACCCGAGGGCACGGTGATGTTCCCCAGAGAGCCCATGGTCAAGGTGATCGCTCCCATTATGGAAGCCCAGCTTGTGGAGACCGCTATTTTGAACATCATCAACCATCAAAGCCTGATCGCCACCAAAGCCGCCAGAGTCTGCTTCGCGGCAAGAGGAGACGGCATTATGGAATTCGGTCTGCGGCGCGCCCAAGGACCTGACGCGGGAACCTACGGCGCCAGAGCTGCCATGATTGGCGGCTGTATCGGCACGAGCAACGTCTTGGCGGGTCAGCTTTTTGACGTTCCTGTCAAGGGCACTCACGCCCACAGCTGGATTATGAGCTTTCCCGATGAATACACTGCATTCAAGGCATATGCGGATATGTATCCTTCCGCCTGCATCCTGTTGGTGGACACCTATGACACTTTAAAATCCGGTGTTCCCAATGCGATCAAGGTATTCACGGAGATGAGGGAGGCGGGGATTCCCCTGACCTTCTACGGTATCCGTTTGGACAGCGGAGATCTGGCATACCTGTCCAAGAAGGCGCGGAAGATGTTGGACGCGGCAGGCTTCCCCGACGCGGTGATCTCCGCATCTAACGATTTGGACGAGAATCTGATTGACAGCCTTAAGGTGCAGGGCGCGACCATCACCTCATGGGGCGTGGGCACGAACCTGATCACCTCCAAGGACAATCCTTCCTTTGGCGGTGTGTACAAGCTTGCCGCCATTCAGGATAAAAACGGGAGCTTTATCCCCAAGATCAAGCTCTCCGAGAACAGCGAGAAGGTCACAAACCCCGGCAACAAGGTGATTTACCGCATTTATGAGAAGGAATCCGGCAAGATTAAAGCCGATCTGATCTGTCTGGCTGACGAGGTATATAACGAAGCGGACGATTTACTGCTCTTTGACCCCCATGAGCCTTGGAAAAAGACGAAATTAAAGGGCGGCAGCTACACCATGCGCCCCATCATGGAGCAAATCTTCAAGGACGGCAAATGCGTGTATACCTCCCCTAAGGTCATGGATATCCGCGCTTACTGCCAGAAGGAGCTGGACACCCTCTGGGACGAGACCAGACGTCTGGTCAATCCCCACAAGGTTTATGTGGATCTCTCCAAAAAGCTGTATGATGTGAAGCTGGAGCTCTTAGATCAAATGAGCGAGAAATGATATTAACAGTCGAGTAGGGAAGGTTGAGGACAAATTACTCCTCAACCTTTTCCAGTAAATCTATCGGAACACTGAAGCCAAGAAACGTCTTGGCGAGCATATCCTGAAATTCCTCGTCCGAAATCCCCTTCCATTCAGAATTCAAGAGAAAGCTCGCGTTTGCCGAGACCACCCCGTCCTCCTCCGGATAGAAGGAAACCATGGCGGGATAACCATTTTCATAAAAGTAAAAGTAAATCACTCCCTGTTCCAGTCCGTCAAACCGAAAGCTCCTGCCTGAAATGAGCAGGGAATTCGCCGCTATTGTAGCGCTTCCGCCAAGCCGTCCGTTGATTATATTCGCCATGCTTGACACAAGCTTCTTGTCCGTATCCTCCCGCAGCCGCTCCGAAAGCCCCAAATCCTTCTCTGCGCCCGCAAATTGGTAAATCATGGTCAGCATACTGTCCGTCATCTCTATCTTACTGACCGCCTGTGGCTCTCCGTAATCCTCTCCCACAATCTCGTCCAAAACCGTGCCAATCTCCTCGGAAGCAGTCATCAGGGAACGATACCCCTCGCTCTCCGCCTTCTCGACCATCAGCGCGATCAGCTCCTCACCCTCGTCGCGCAGCGACACCGCTGTCGGTTGTCCCGCAGGTGATTCCCCGCCCTCGGTCTGCCCTGTCCCGCTCTTATCCTCACCCGCAGCGCAGCCGCAAAACAGCACAGCAGTGATTGCCATACTTATACACAGAACCCTTGCCATTTTCATTCGGGATTCTCCTCCATTCCTGTCCGCTATATAAAACCAAAGAATCCTTTCTTTTTCTCCTTGATCGTCATCACAAACACATTTCTGAAGTACCCGTCCTTATTCATGTAAGAACACATAAGCTCCATGCCTGCTCTCTGCATGGCGCTCCTCGCCACAGTGTTCTGCGGGTGTATTGTCGCGAGGAGATTTTTGACCTTTAGCTTTCGGGCTTCGGCGATAAGCTCCTTCATCAGTGCGTCCGTGATCCCCTGCCCCCTGTAATCGGGAAGAACCATAAGTCTATCCACCTTCGCGGGGCTGTCGTAGGTTCTGGAGAGGTAACTCAGGGACTCGCTGTACTCGCTCTCATTGAGGAACAGTCCTACTGCCCCCACCAAGGTGGAGCCTTCAAACGCCCCGAATAAAACGGTCCATGATTTATCAAAAAAATGTGTTCTCACTTCGTCCTTGATTGGCAGCCAGAACTCCTTATTTTCCAAAGCGTCAACTGTAATTTGAATCAGCTCAAAGAACGCCTCGCTGTCATTATTTGTCAATTGTCTTATCAACATGCTCCTGTCACACCTGCCTTTATCATACTGGCAATCCGCCCGATATCCTGACGGGCACACTACTAAGTATCATTGTATCACTTTTCCGGTTGTTTTACAACAAGAATGATTTTTTGATTTTTAGGTTGATTTTTAGGCCGGTTTTAGGTTGGTAACCATTCAGGCTTTGGAGTGGGGAATTGTGTGGGGGTGGGGAATTGATTGCAGGAGGGGCGGCGGGCGGGGACTGGGAGGAGTTTTGGCGGGCGGGCTGCGGTTGGGGGTTTTCTAATAGTGCGGGGAAGGGGATTGCAGTTTGCGGGTCGGCTCTAAGGTGCATCCATGCACCTAGAGCCTGAAATGCGCATCCGTGCGCATTTCACCCTACTTTCTGAACACACTATAAGAAAACGCTCCAACCTCCGCCAACGTCCGCCAAAGCTCCTCCCAGTTCCCGCCCGCCTTGGTATCCGCAGCCTTTCAATATTTTTATCTGAATGTATCCATGTGTTTTATATAGTAATATTTTATAAAATGTGAATTTTTTGCTGTTACATATTGTAAAAAAATGTCGTTATGATAAGATATATTTGGGTGTTACCAAACGGGTAGCGGTTCGCCTTTCGCCAGAATGAGTACATTTTGAGAACTTCCATGTCCAAAGGAGGGGATTACAAATATGTGGAGTACACATATGGAAAATAAAAACGAAAGGTATGTTCCATTGGTGTTAGAAATTATTTTGGAGCTTGTCGGTATTGTAGTGACAGTCGTCAGCATCATCGTCACGATAATCAGTATACGGCAAACCAGAAGAAATGATAAACATCAAAAAAGCAACCGCGCTAGCCAAAGTTAGGTTGCTTTTTTGATACCTAATCAACTGAGGCGAACCGTTGCTTTACGGTAACACCTTTTCTACAAGATATCCTAGCACTTATCAACATTCATGTCAATAAATTCTGCGAAAATTAATTTCAAAAAAATCAATGCAAAAAAACAATTCCGCCAATCTAAAACCTTATCAGGTTAGCCAGTGGCTTCGCCACGATTTTGAACCTGACGGTCTTCATGCCGCCGTAGTCGCCCATGCCTTTGATGGTCACGGTGGCGGTGCCTTTCTTGATGTTATTTCGGTAGCTCCCCTCGACGATCGTGTAGTCCTTGCCGTAGGTGAGGGTGTCGCTGCCAAGCTTCACCGTGATGTCCTTTGCGCTCAGGGTTACTGTGCTTCCCGTGTAGGCCTGCGCCGATACCGTCACCTTCGCCTTGGAGAAGGAAGCCTTCGTGATGCGGTAGGTGGTCGATATCTTCCCTGTGTAGTTCCCCCTGCCTGTCACGCTGACCTTTACCGCGCCGCCCACGGGGACGGTGTCCGCGGCGGTCAGGGGCTGCTCGGTTCCGTCGGTGCCTACCAGTGTGTAGGTGAAGGTCTTCTCGTAATCCGTGCCTGCCGCAAGCTTCCTGCCGTTTGCGTCCGTCAGCACGGGCTTTGACATGTACTTCCCTGCCTTGTCAACGAACGGGGTGTCCGCCGCCGTGAGCTCCACGTTGCCGCCTGTCGCGAGATCGCTCGTGGTGATCGCGAAGGGTATCGTGAGCGTCCCCTTGAAGTTCCCCCTGCCCTTGATGACCATGGTCGGGGCTTTGGCGTCGGAGGCGGTCGCGGGCTTCTTGTTGTTCTTATAAGTAATCGTGTAGTCCGTCTTTGCGGTCAGGGGCTTACCGTTAAAGGTCAAGTCCAAGTCAGGCGTCGTCCCGCCCTTGGTGTATGCGACTGTCAGACTGGTGGGGATACCCTGCAGCTTGCCGCCTGCGTTTGCCTGTATGTCATATGCCGTGATCTTGAAGGTCTTCTTCAGGGTGCCCGTGTAGCCGCCCCTGCCCGTGA
>JAMPHH010000075.1 GCA_023663505.1 Muribaculum sp. | reverse complement strand
ATGATTGTGGTAACTCTCGGCGAAAAGCCCAGACATGTCCCAGATGTGACTTATGGATTGAGTGTAGCATGTTTTGTCAAAAAATGCAAGAGAAATTTTATGAAAATCAAAGTTTTGTGGTATGTTATATATAGGTTAAACTGCATAATACTGTATTGCTTTTAAATATAGATTATTGTGAAAAATATACAAATTCCCGTCTGAAATTTTGATACTTATTTTGGAACGAATGTTTCCACAAACGAAAAGAGAAGTGCTATACTTAATATAAGTAGCTTTTTTAATACACCATAAATATGCAAGAGAGGGAGACAACTATGGGAAAAAGAAAGAATTGGAGAAACAGGCTGATGGCGGTGGTCTTGAGTCTGGCGATGATATTATCGCCGATATTGCAGGACATGACTGCGTATGCGGCGGGGAACACGCTCGAGGCAGGGGGTGTCGGCACACTGCCTGAGGTGGCGGTAACGGAAAAGGCTGCTGACAGTGAGGGAGCGGAGCTAACCGTACCCTATAATGGAACCACGGACGGAACAGAGTTCGGGGGGGTAAATGTTAGTTTCTTCTCGGCGCGGGCAGCTTCCGGCTTTTCAAAGGTCGGGGGCTGGAATGAGAGCATTTACGCTGAGATAGCGGGCGTGGAGGTTGCTGATGTCACTGAGGTCAGTTGGATCGGCACTATGACGGGCAAGCTTGGAGAAAACGATTTGAAATATCTTGTGAGGAAAATCGGGGACGTTGTCCGCATTGATATCCCGGGGTTGAAAGCGGGCAAATATACGCTCACGGTAGTAACTACGTCTGGTACCTATACAGAGAGCGATATCGAGGTTTATGCATATGACCGTTCGGGATATGCGCATTTTAATTATACCGAAGGTGTCGGCGCATATGATAAGGATGGCACGCTGAAGAAAGATGCGATTGTCATTTATGTCACGGATGACAATAAGAATACCGTGGAATTGAGTTATAACGGCACAAAAGTAAACGGTATCGGTAATATTCTGAATACTGTCGGTAAGGCATGCGGGGAAGCAGGGCATGAAAATGAGTGCAAAAAGTACGATAGTAATAAGAAAAAGTCTTATTATGCCAAAGCAAATACCAACCAAGATATCTTAAAAAAGCTTGCGGATGGCAATGTGCCGCTTGTCGTTCGGTTTGTAGGTACCGTGTCAGACTCGGGACTTTATAAACGGGACTCCTTCAATGCGTCTTCCGCAAGCTTGATTGAAGGGCTTACGGCTTATGCAACCGGCAGCGATAATGGCGGTTTGGCGGATTATGGCGGGACCGGAGGCGATAACGGGCATATGGCGCGCATGAAATCCGGTAAAAATATCACGCTTGAGGGTATTGGCTATGATGCCACGATTGACGGATGGGGCTTCCATTTCATGTGTGAAAGTGCAAATGCACAATACGGGAAAAGCTTTGAGGTGCGTAATCTTACATTTATTAACACTCCTGAGGATGCAATCGGAATGGAGGGCGTGCAGTCGGATGGTAAGATCACTGCTAGCGTCGAGAGATGCTGGATTCATCATAATGAATTCTATTGTCCCAATATCGCTTCTCCGGCAGAAAGCGATAAGGCGCAGGGCGACGGTTCCGTGGACTTTAAGAGAGGACAGTATTTTACCTGCAGCTACAATTATTATGAGGGATGCCACAAGACGAACCTCGTCGGCTCGTCGGATTCCAGTCTTCAATTCAATCTGACGTATCACCACAATCACTGGAAGAGCTGTGAGGCGAGAGGACCGCTTGCGCGTCAGGCCAATATACATATGTATAACAACCTGTACGAGATGCAGACTTCTTATGCGATGAATCCGAGGGCAAATGCATATATTTTCTCCGAATATAATATGTTTTATGCCTCAAAAAGTCCCATGGAGGTGAAGCTGGGAGCGGTCAAGAGTTATCATGATTCATTTGCAAGCGTGATCGAATCTCAGGATGGTACGATTGTTACGGATAAAAATCAGAAGGTACCTAATAACTGCAAATATTTGACAACGGATTTAAGCAGCTTCGATACAGATCCGACTCTTTCCTATATTCCGAGTAATAATTATCAGCTTGATGAAGATTTTACTCATTTGAGAAAGGTCATCGTCTCTCAGACGGGCACTCAAAACAGGTATCCCAAATTACCTGAGAATATGAATTCGAGTGATTATACGATGTTGCCAAGCGGCACAAGTGTTACTCAAGTTACTCCGCCGCAGACGTTGACTCCCGGCAAAATTAAAGGTATATATGCGTTTGAGGTTACCGGTTCTGTAGACGTGACAGTTGACACCAATAATGCAGTTTTAGTAAGTGAGGCGGGTGCGGCTCTGCTTATCGGAGGCGGAACCGTTCCGGATCTTCCGGCAGGCATTTATTGGGTGCAGCCTATGGATTTTTCGCCCGGGAAAAATGGTGCCGCTCCTTCTTATAAGGATGCTTTGGTTAATTCAATAGACATTAAGGCACATGATCCGAATGCGCATTATCATACATGGGTATTGGATTCCACAGTGAATCCTACTTGTACAGGTGCAGGTAAGAAGGTTTATAGGTGTACAGGCTCCGGAACATGTGATGCAAATGGTACAAAGGAAGAGACTCTCGATCCTCTTGGACATGACTATACTGTCCCTGTTACAACGACAAAGGATCCTACCTGTACAGAGGCAGGGGAAGGTACTTTTAAGTGTTCAAGATGTGATTCGACATATAGTGGAACCGTGGCGGCGCTTGGTCATTCATGGGGCTCATGGGAGGTTGTAACTGCTGCCACTGCGGATACCGAAGGCGAGGAAAAACGTGTATGTACAAGAGACAGTGCACACACTGAAACAAGGGTAATACCAAAGGGTGGTACCGGCGGCGGAAATGATGACTCAAGTGATGGCGTCGTATTCAATGGCGACTATGTACTTACTTTTGAAGGCGGTAAGGCAAATGGAGCCACAGATTTCTTTACATTGAAAAACGGCTCATATGAGAATGTGACTGCCAAGAGAACGCCAACCGTCAATGGTACGAAATATCAAGGAAGCTTTAAGTTGAACAATGCAAATGCAAGTATCACGTTTACTTGTGATGACGACGCAATTTTGTTTATGGCATGTTCTACGGAGCAGACAGGCAAACAGATACAGTTAGATAATGTGAAGTATCCGACGAAAACGGATTCGAATGCTACGCTTACAATAGAGTTGGAAGCCGGTGAGCATACAATAACGAAGGAGTCACAGCCAAATATTTGTTATTTAGCTCTTGCCTACAAAAAGTCGGTGGTTTATCATAAGCTTTCGTTTGTATATAATTACAGCGGAGAGACCAGTGATGATAGTGAGCCGGAAGATGAACCGGATCCGAGAACGATACAGGTTGTGGCTGGTCAAACTTATAGTACGATGGCGGCGTTAGTGCCTTCATCCTTTACGAGAAACGGCTATAAGCTGAAGGGCTTGTATGAGGATGCAGCCTGCACTAAGCCAATCACCTATCCATATACAGTAAGTAAGAATGTTGATTTTTACGCACTGTGGGAGGAGGATGACACGCCGACAGAGGAAACGCACCTTCTGTTTTTTGACGCGAACGGCGGTTCTTCCCTTGTTCCTGTATCCGTGTCAAAAACGCAGATATATACAATTACTCAGAGACCCACGAGAGAGGGATATACCTTTGCGGGCTGGTATGATGCCTTGGAAGGCGGCAATGTGGTTGACAGGATTGACGGCTCTGCATTAACAGGAAACATTACCGTGCATGCACATTGGAATGTTTCGGAGATTGCCAGTGCCCTTGATTGCGCAAAAGACCTTAATTCTGTGGCAGACAGCGATGGCAATATCAAAGGCAAAACGGAAATCAAAGGATTTACGATTCATGCCCTGCCGGGCGGAGGAGGCGCGGCGCAGGATAGTCCGAAGTATTATATGACCGTGAAGAGCAACATGCTGTACACAAATGGTGTGCTTCTGGATGATACAAGTATTAAGGGCAATGAAGAAGGACTTTTGAAATCCATAGAGTTTACCACGGAAGGTCCGGCTACTTTGACGGTGGAAGTAGCATTGTCGGGTAAGCCGGAAAGCGGCGGCACATATAATCTTGTTCTCGCGAAGAAAGCGCAGAATGGTTCTCTGGAGGAAGTGGGCAGCTCGCCTATTACAAACGGTACGACCAAGACCACGAAAATATTTAATATCGACGGGGCGGACACATACTATTTATATGCCAAGGGAGATAAGGGGGTAGCCTACTCTAGCCTGAAGCTCACAGAGCAGGTATACACGGTTCTTTATCAGGTAGGAAACGGAATCGTGCCCGAAGGGGCGGGAAGTGTTGCAGCCAGAGAGGGAGAAGCGGTACAGCTTCCTGTATGTACTGCAAATCCGGGATATATATTTAAAGACTGGACGATGGACGGCGAGACCAAGCTTGACGGTTCCTATACCGTTAATCCGGATGATGCGTCGGACGGTCTTATAACGATTACTGCACGCTATGATTTGGAAAGCTATACAATAAACTTTGACGCGAATGGCGGGACATTGCCCGATGGTATGACGGCGACCCGTCAGGCTACCGTGGAGGACACCATACCTTTGGGAGACTGTGGTCCGAAAGAAGGACAGCAGTTCCTTGGTTGGACAGTCAATGGCTCGGGCGATAAGCTTACAAAATCATACAAAGTAAATCCTGCAGATGCAGTTGAAGGTGCGGATGGGAAGAAAGTGATCACCCTGAAGGCCGTGTATACAGAAGCAGGAAAGGTATATTACACAGTGAAATTTGACGTCGGCGGCGGAAAGCTTCCCGATACAATGGAAGCCTCTGTCCTGAAGGAGGCAAACGATACCGTGGAGCTTGGCACATGTACGCCGCCCACGACAGATCAGGAATTTATTGGTTGGTCAGTTGAAGGGACAGACAAGAAGTATACATCCTCTTATACGGTGAATCCTGCAGATGCCACGGATGTGGACGGACAGAAGGTCATAACCCTGAAGGCTGTATACACCGAGGCGGGAAAGAAATATTATACTGTTAGATTCAGTGCGGAGGGCAGTAAGCTTCCCGCAGGAATGAGTGCGATTGTCAAGGCTGAGGTGGGCGATCTGCTGACGCTTGGCGAATGTGCATCGCCTGCGGCGGATAAAAGGTTTGTCGGTTGGTCGGTGGGAGACTCCACAGAGACAATTACAGACGAATACAAGGTCAAGGCGGAGGATGCGGATGCGAATGATGTCATTACCATCAAGGCAGTATTCAAAGAAAAAGGGACAGGTATTGCGATTATAGGTTTGGAGGCATCATATGAATACACAGGTGCCAAAATCATCCCTAATATCGGTGTGGTGGACTATGATATTGGCGATGGCAAGATCCTTGCGCCCGGAGTGGATTATTCCGTTCAGTACAAGAATAATTCCAAGGCAGGCAGCACTGCCACGGTTACCGTGACAGGCAAGGGCAACTATGCGGGCAAGGATATCACACAGAGCTTTACTATTGTGGAGGCGGCAAATGCAGCCGCAGAGCTTAAGGATCTTAAGGGGGCAAAGCTTGCAAAAATAGACGCGGTGACATACAATGGAAGCGCTCAGCATCCGAAGCTGACCTTGACCTTAAAGCAGGAGAGTGCTGTAGAGTATACCTATGACGAGACTGCGAAGGTGTATAAGGCAGGGGACGGCTCAGCAATCCCGGCAAATGTGGCGTTCTCCAACAATATTAACAAGGGTACGGCGACTGTCCTGATCACGGGGGCTAACGACGCCAAGGGCAATCCGACCAAAATCAAGAAGACCTTCAAGATTACCGCCGTTGACATCAGCAAGGCTACAATGAATGTTGAGACAAAGCCCGGGACATATGGTGTAAAGGCTGCGTCTCCTGCGTCAATCACTGTAACCTGTAATGGTGTGAAGCTTAAGAATGGCACGGATTACACAGTGAAGTATTCCGCCAACACGAAAGCGACACAAACGGCAAAGATTGTGGTCACAGGAAAGGGCAATTACACCAAGAAATATACTTCCGCTACCTATGTGATCAATCAGCTCAATCTGTCTGACAGTGGAGTCGGGATCAAGGCGGTGACCGCATATACCGGAGTGGCTGCGGGCAAGGTAAAGGCAACGGTGACGGATAAGTCTGGCAACTCGCTCAAGGCTTCACAGTATACTTTGGAATTATACAAGGATGCGGCGGGCGAGAGCAAATATGAGGCAAAAGACAAACTCGAAGCAGGCAGTAAGATTTATGTGAAGGCACTTGCCAAGGATACCATAAATCTCACAGGAGCGACTGATGTTGTAGAGTTTACAGTTGGAACCAACATAGCCAAGGCAAAGGTCGTGCTTCGCAAGGAAGGCAAGAAGACCATGACTAAGGCATACACAGGGCAGGCGGTTGTGCTTGACAAGGCAGACCTGACAGTGACCATCAAGGAAGGTAAAGACACGAAGAACCTTGAACCGGGTGATGATTACGAGATCGTGTCTTACTCGAACAATGTCAACAAGGGAACTGCCACAGCGGTGATCAAGGGGAAAGGCGTTTACAGTGGCACCAAGACAGTCAAGTTTAAGATTGTAGGAAAGACAATGACGATTGGAGGCAAGACCTCTTGGAGTGAGACTGCCAGCCTGATCAAGGAGATTCTTGGCAGACACTAAACCAAATGGCATATGCCGAATAAATCAAACAGACATCATGTAAATGTGTGGGGCTGCCGCATCAGTGCGGCAGCCCCTATATTCTTCCGCTCCCATCAATTTCTATTTCCCATTTTTGAAAAATTATTGATTTTGGGAAATAGATAACATATAATGTAGCTGAGGTGATGAGTATTATGAAACTGATTAACAGAGCAAGCTATTTACAAAAATTGATCAATGTGATTGGGACGCCGGATATTAAGGTAATAACCGGCGTAAGGCGCAGCGGGAAATCCAAGCTCTTGGAAGCATTTAAGGATTATGTGGAAGAAAATTATGTTGATGCAAGCATTATTCATATTAATTTTAATTTGACCAGATATGAAGCATATAAGGATTATCATGTGTTAAACGACTATATTGAACAGTCATATGTCAGTGGCAAGGAGAATTTTGTCCTGATCGACGAGATTCAGATATGTCCTAATTTTGAATTGGCTATCAATAACCTTCACGCCATGGAACGATTTGATATTTATATTACAGGGTCGAATGCGTTTCTTTTAAGCTCTGATCTGGCGACCTTGTTCACGGGAAGAACTTTCGAGGTGAAGGTATATCCGTTTTCCTTTAAGGAATTTTTACAATATTATGAGTTGAAGGACAATTATGATGCTTTTGACAGATATTTGAAGGAAGGGGGTATGGCGGGCTCTTATCTCTACAAGGAACAGGAGGCAAAGTATGATTATCTTGCCGATGTTTTTGATACCTTGGTTTTACGTGATATTCGACAGAAATACAAAATCCGTAATCAGGTTTTGATGGATAGAATTGTTGATTTTTTGATGGACAATATTTCAAATCTGACCTCTGCAAGAAGCATTGCGGATGCGTTGACAGGTAATATGGACAGGATCAATCATAAAACGGTTGGAAGCTATTTGGAATATCTGTGTAATGCTTTTGCCTTTTACAAATTCCGCCGATACGATATCAAGGGGAAAAAATATCTTGTATCAAATGATAAGTTTTATTTGTGTGACCATACTTTTCGTTATGCCAAGCTTGGCACGAAAAATCATGATGTGGGTCGTACTCTTGAGAATATTGTGGCAATCGAGCTTCTCAGAAGAGGCTATGAAGTATATGTAGGGGTGCTTTATAAGAAGGAGATTGATTTTGTGGCCTTGAAGCGGAGTGAGAAGCTGTATATTCAGGTATCCGATAATATCAGTGATGACAAAACATTCAGACGCGAGGTGGAGCCATTGCTTCAGATTCAGGATGCATACCCGAAGATGGTGATTGCAAGAACCAGAAATGAAGAATACCTGTATGAGGGAATCCGGATCATTGATATATCAGACTGGCTTGCTTTATAAAAAATTTATAAATCCTTTCTTTATATATTATTTACTGCTTGCTGTCAGAGTGATAAAATAAAATGTAATGGGGGAAGCTTTCATGAATGGGATTGTTTATGACGCGAGACGGATTAAGGCTTACGAGGGTCTGCAGGCGCTTGGCGAGTATGCGGGCAAGGATTCCGCATGGCTTGACAGACTGTGGGCGGGTATCATGGCGGACAATAGGCTGATGAAGGAGTTCATGTATTATCTTGATCATCATGGATTTCTCGATGAGCTGAAATGCGAGGGATATGCTTTGACGGACCTTTATGTCTGGCAGATGGACCGATATAATCTGGTGCGCGAGGTCGGCAAGAACACAGAAATGTGCAATAAGGAGGCCATGGTACTCAACGCGTTTTACACCATGCTTCGTATGCAGGAGAATCCGGCTGTCTATGTCAGACGGCTTACATCAGGAGAGGGAATGGACCAGTTGTAATGAATAAGCATGAGTTTATCGACAGGCTGCGGGCGGCGTTAAACGGCAGGATTCCTGCGCCGCAGGTGGAGGACACGGTCAATTACTATCAGGATTATATTAATATGGAGATGCGAAAGGGCAGGTCGGAGGAGGAAGTGTTGCAGTCTCTGGGCGACCCTCGTCTGATCGCGCGCACGATTATCCAGACCAACGGGGACGCTTCCGGTGTTCAGGCGGGCGCGTATCAGGATTCCGATTATAGGGATTCCTATTACCGAGACACCGAGCGTCAGACATATGGTTCTCAGGGCACTTATGACGATTATGGCTACAGCCGCAAAAGCTTTCGCATTCCGGGCTGGCTTCTCGGGTTGATCATTGCCTTGGTGCTCTTTTTGGTCATCAGCTTGGTGTTTTCCGTACTCTCATTCTTAGCACCAGTCATTCTTGTGTTGGCGGCGGTGATTTTTATGGTAAAGCTTTTTCGGGATTGGCTGAATTAAATTACGATTATTTAAATTAATGGAAAAATTTTCTTGAGTCGAATGTATAATTTGATTGCTTCGCAGACATACTATTCCTGTAACTAACAACCAACAGGAGGGAAATACAATGTCCAACAACAATCAGAACTACGACAATAACAAGTACAACAACAGCACCAGCAATTCCAGCAATAGCCAGAACTGCAAGAACAGCCAGAACAACAATCAGAACAATCAGAAGAACAACCAGAATAACCAGAACAATCAGAACAGCCAGAACAACAACTACTAAGCTGCTGTCTGAATGCATGGAATATTCTGCAAGAAGCCAAGAGGAGCGCCGGACGGCGTTCCTCTTGTTCGTTAAGACTGCAAAATACTCCCGGCATTCTCCCTCTGACCCTCCGCACTTTTTTGCATGCAAGGGCTTAACGGTTACGGACAATAACCGGAAAATTTACTCAGGACTTTACAGAATCCCATAAAAAAGGTATACTAGATACCAAATTGTGATACGAAGCGGGGATCATATGCGTAAATTCGAGTTGATTGCCCCCTGTCATTTTGGCATGGAGGCGGTTTTAAAAAGAGAAATATCAGATTTGGGCTATGACATCACGGAGGTTGCCGATGGCAGAGTTACCTTTTTCGGGGACGAGGAGGCGGTGTGTCGGGCGAATGTGTTCCTGCGGACGGCGGAGCGCATTCTGATCAAGCTCGGGAGCTTCCATGCGGAGACCTTTGAGGAGCTTTTTCAGGGCACGAAGGCTCTGCCTTGGGAGGACTACATACCCGCGGACGGGAGATTCTGGGTGGCAAAGGCTGCCAGTGTGAAGTCCAAGCTTTTCAGCCCCTCCGATATTCAATCTATAATGAAAAAGGCAATGGTGGAGCGTCTGAAGGAGCTCTATCACACGAATTGGTTTACGGAGGAGGGAGATTCCTTCCCTATTAGAGTGTTTCTCATGAAGGATCAAGTGACGGTAGGACTGGACACCACGGGCGAATCCCTGCACAAAAGAGGGTATCGCAGGCTGACCGCCAAGGCTCCAATCGCGGAAAACTTGGCTGCGGCACTGATCATGCTGACGCCTTGGAACGGGAGCCGCATTCTGGTGGATCCTTTCTGCGGCAGCGGCACCTTTCCCATAGAAGCGGCTATGATGGCGGCGAATATGGCGCCCGGTATGAACCGCAGCTTTACGGCGCAGGCTTGGGAGCATATTGTGGAAGGGCGTAACTGGCAGGATACCTTGGACGAGGCGAGAGAGCTGGTGGATTTTAACATCGACACGGATATTCAGGGCTATGATATAGATGATAAAATGGTGGATATCGCTAGGGAAAATGCGAAATTAGCAGGTGTGGACAGGCTGATCCATTTTCAGCGGAGAGCCGTGGAGCAGCTCAGCCACCCCAAGAAGTATGGTTTTCTCATCATGAATCCGCCTTATGGTGAGCGTTTGCAGGAGAAGGAGGAGATGCCCGCACTCTACCGCACGATTGGAGAGCGTTTTCGGGCGTTGGACTCTTGGAGTCTGTACCTCATCACTGCATATGAGCAGGCGGAGCGGGATATCGGGCGCAAGGCGGACAAGAATCGCAAGATTTATAATGGCATGATGCGGACTTATTATTATCAGTTTCTTGGACCCAAGCCCCCTAAGCGAAAGGAGTCACAGCATGACAGACAATGAGAGAGTTCATGTACGTCTTTCGGTGATATGGTGGTCGGCTTTGTTTGTGGCGTTGATGTATCTGATGCTTGTGACGGCGAACAATAAGACCATTGTGATCGCTGACGGCACCTACGGGGAGGAGACTGCGCTGGAGGGCGGCAGTACGGGGCGGGCGCAGAGGCTTGGACTCGAGAGCGCGGGAGCGGCGAACGGGATTTTCCTGATCCCCTTGGAGGAAAACACGAAGCCAGAGAACGTGGTAGTGGAAAACCGCTACATGGACAAGGAGCTGCACATTTTGATCAAAGGCGCCCGCGAGGACTTCTACGGAAGCCACACCGTACAGGGGGATATTGCGCCGATTCAGCAGGCATATTGGGAAAAGCAGCGAAGCGGCGTGCTCCTGAGACTTCAGATGAGTGAAGTCTATGAGTATCGTACAAGTATGGACGGGAATATTTTGCGGGTGGAGGTATGTGATCCCCATGAGATATATCAGATGCTGGTGGTAATCGACCCCGCAGGGGGCGGACCGATCAGCGTCAATCCGGGTGTGGCGGACTATCGCAATCAGATCGCGGCGGAGATTATGCTCGAGGTGGCGAAACGCCTTCCGGAGCAGTTGGATAGCGAGAATATCCGACTTTATTTCACAAGAACCGCGGACGAGGAGGTCTCGGCGGAGCGGCGCGCGGCGTTGGTGGAGGACGTGGGAGCGGATTTATTTCTCTATATTGATACGGCGGCAGATGAAGACACCTCACAATATGGTATTCGCGGTTATTATAATGAAGCTTATTTTATCCCGGGCTTTGGAAACGTGGAGCTGGCGGATCTTGTCACCAGAAAGGTGACGCTTGCCTGCGGCAACCGCGCGATTGGCTTGGAGCCTGCGGGGGAGGAGAGTGTCCTGCAGAGTATCCGCGTTCCCGCTGCGGGGATTGAGCTTGGCTATATGACCAATGTACAGGAGAGCGCGTTGTTATCACGGAGCGGTTATCAGGAAAGTCTTGCCGCCGGAATCGCGGAGGCGCTCAGGGAGGTATACGCGAGTTATTATCGCGAGCAATGAGGGAGCTTAAAAGTTATGAAGGTATTGATTGTCAGTGATACGCATAGAAAAAATGATACTTATCTGAACCTTGTGAGACTGCACAAGCCCGATATGGTGATCCACTGCGGGGACGCGGAGGGGGCAGAGGCGATTTTGACCAAGGCGGCGGACTGTCCGGTGTACATAGTTCTTGGAAATAATGATTATTTCTCGCAATTGCCCAGAGAATTGGAGATTGAGGTGGGCAAGTACAGGGTTTGGGTGACGCATGGGCATAATTATTATGTGTCCATGGGTAATGAGATCATCAAGCAGGAAGCGGTGGCAAGGGGTGTGGACATCGTGTGCTACGGTCACACGCACAGACCGGTGGTGGACAGGGATAAGGATATCATCGCCATTAACCCCGGCAGTCTGTCCTATCCGAGACAGGAGAATCGCCGCCCCTCCTATGTGATCATGGAGATAGACAAGCGCGAGGAGCTGCATTTTACGGTGTCGTATTTGTGATATCATTGCCAACATTATCATGGAGGTTGATACAAAGCATTATGAGTGAACAAAAGTACGATAAGATTATTTTTGCCACCGGCAACGAAGGGAAAATGAAGGAAATACGCATGATTCTGGCGGACATGGGGCGGGAGATACTGTCCATGAAGGAGGCAGGGATTGCTTTGGATATTGTGGAGGACGGCGCAAGCTATGAGGAGAACGCCATGATCAAGGCAAGAGCCGTGGCTGCGGCTGCACAGGAGAAAAGGGTGCTTGTGCTTGCGGACGATTCGGGTCTGGAGATAGATTATCTGAACGGGGAGCCGGGTATTTACTCTGCCCGTTATCTGGGGGAGGAGACTCCTTACAGCATCAAAAACGCCAAGCTGATCGAGCGTCTGAGCGGTGTGCCTGATGATGAGCGCACCGCCCGCTTTGTGTGTGCTATTGCCGCGGTGCTGCCGGACGGGACGGAGCGGACTGCCAGAGCTGCCATAGAGGGCAGAATCGGCTATGAGGAGAAGGGGAGCCATGGCTTCGGCTATGACCCGATCTTCTATGTTCCTGAATTTGGAAGGACCACGGCGGAGCTTACGGAGGAGGAGAAAAATCAGGTGAGTCATCGCGGAAAGGCGCTGCGCCTTATGAAGGAGGAGCTGTAAAGCTACAAATAATGTTTTATTACAGAAACAGATTTTGGAGGATATCATATGAGAAAGGAAAATAATTATCCGAAATATCAGCCTATTGCAGTACATATATTACCCTGTACGCTATTTCCAATACTGTCCCTCACGCCGCCTCGGATACTATCCCGTATCATATCCGTTTTCCTCACTGCCGCCGTCCTGACCGCTTCCATGCCGCAGACAGGTCTTGCGGCTCTTGCTTCTGGTCAGACGCACGCCGGCGACGACATGTTTTTGATTGACCAAGAACCCAATCCTACGGAAACCGAGTCCAATTCCGACACAGATGTCATATCCTCTGCGGACGGTACCGACTCCGCAGAGCCGAATCCGTCCGATGCCGTCATGTTTGCGGCGGGCAAGGCGACCGATTATCTCACGGACGAGACGCTGGGATATACCCTGACACAAGCTTCCATGTCCCCGGGAAGCTACGCCGCGCATTTCTCGGCAGCTCTCTCCAACAAAGCAATCAGCTTTCCGACAAGCTCAGGCTTTATGGTACTGTACACCACGGACGAGACGCTTGCCGCAGGATTTTTCCCGCAGGTGTCTCACATAGCACAGTCCGATGTATATAATACGGGCTTTACTGCCGTATCTCTCCGCAATGCCAAGCTGCAGATGAAGTCTTATGAGAACTCTCTGTACTATTATGATTTGGAGGGAGATTTTCTTCCCGCGAGCGGCACTCCCCTGAAGCCGAATACCACCTACTATTACCGCATTGTGTATCTATCCGCCTCCAAATACTATTTCCTCACCGCTCCGGGGCAGTTTACCACCGCCCCGCCCGTGGAGACCTCCGCGGTCAAAATCACCTCCATCGAGGCGGAATCGGTGGGTTATAACTCCGCGAAAATCGTCTGGACGGTGGAAAACCCTAACCAAGAATACATTTTCAGCCAACAATTGGAAAGCATGGATTTATCCTTTTCCTATTCCGCATATGCCTATTCGGACGAAAACGGCAACAGCATACCGGGAAAATATTACGCAATCGCGCGACCCTCTGGCAGGACGCTGCTCCCCAAGCTGACGGTGTATACGGGCGAATCCACCCGTACCGTCATAACCGCATCCGAGCCGCTGAGCGTCGAACCTGCGGATTTCTCTCAGGCAACCATCACGGCGTCGGTACAGGCAAGTGTCAACACGGCGAACGTGCAGATTCAGATCACGCCTTGGCACCAAAATGACATGCTTTACGCTAAGCTGTTCTACCGTGTGTCGGGAGAGACGGGCTGGAAGTCCCGTCCCTTTATCATCTCTGCATACGCTGACACTGCCACGCACACGGAAACCCTATCCGACCTGTCCGCAGAGACGAATTACG
>JAMPHH010000074.1 GCA_023663505.1 Muribaculum sp. | reverse complement strand
TCTGTCTGTCTGTCTGTCTGTCTGTCTGTCTGTTAAGATTATACGGTATTCTCATGCCCTGTCAACCGCTCCCGCACAATTTTTTATTTTTTGTACTTTTCGTTACAATTCATCCCATCTATAATCGTAACCACTTTTCCTATCCTAAGAATTCCAACAACCTATGCTATTCTACCAAATCCTTCCCGATTTGTCAAAAAATTGCTTTTTGACCAATTCAGTCACGACATTACCCTTTTATTCTGTCAATCTCTGAAAGATTTACGCCCAAACTGGTTAAAGTAACTTTCAGTTCAATGTAACGCCTATACATAGATTCATATGTTGCCGGTACTGCATCTTTAATCGGTATCATCCATTCCTGCAGCCTTGAGAACTCAGTCACATAATCCTTAATAATATCTGCACCACTTGGCATATAATCACCTCTTTCTTTAAACAACTTCATACATCAATAACCGCACAATTGCTATCTTTATTATAGCAACCTATCCCCAAAGTGTAAAGTATTTTCATGCAACACGCCCCTTGTCCAAAAGCTACAATTTACCCATAGAACATTTCACACCCCCGCATATGTCACTTGTCGCCAATACCAAGGCGGGAGAGTACTGGGAGGGTTTTTGCGGGCTTCGGCGGAGGTTGGAGCGTTTTCTTATAGTGCGCCCAGAAAGCAGGGTGAAATGCGCATGGACGCGCATTTCAGGCTCTAGGTGCACGGAGGCACCTTAGAGCCGACCCGTAAATTGCAACACACTCCCCGCACTATTAGAAAACACCCAACCGCAGCCAGCCTGCGAAAACCCTCCCAGTCCTCTCCCGCCGCCCCTCCGCACATTTTTATGAAATTCAGCCATATCACACCAAAATTATATCACCTTGCAATACTATGTTCGAACTATGATTGAGCCGCCACAACATCTGGACATGGGCTGCTGCACCGTGCTATAATTCCGATATAAAAGAAGATTGATATGGTAAATATTTTCCGGAAAGGAGACTGTTATGTCCGTACTTTACACAGAGCCTCAGGATAAGAGTCAATATGTTCCCTTGGAGGCGGCTGACCGAAGTATACTCTGGATTGACTGGGAATCATGGCTTGAGCCCTATGAGATATACAGCGAGGAATCCATAGAGGCATTGGGGCCTGAGCTCAGGGAATTTGTGTTGAAATGGCGCGAGAATGCGCGTCTCGCCAAGGAGACCTTCGTGCCTGTCTGCCCTGAGAAGAATGCCGGAACCCGATTCGCCTATAAGGACACATTTTATGAGATACCGGGAATGCCTGACATCTCCAACGAGCTGTATGCCAAGCTGTCGATGGATATGGAGATGGAACTCAGGCAGATGGGCTGCAAATATGTATCCTATACAGGGACAGTTGATTAGATATTGACCAAGGCAGTCTATACGGTCATTACCGCAGCCCGCGCTCGTCACAGTAGCATTTGTGTCCATTACCACAGCCCGCGCGCTCGTCGCAGCAGTATTTATGCCCATTAACGCAGCCCGTGCGTTCATCACAGCATTTTGCACACTCATCATATCGCAGGATATGCCGCGAGTCCCATCAACACGTAGGTCAGATAAAGCAGCAGCAGATGTACGGGATAGAAGCCGTAGAAAAAGAATTTGGCGTCAACCCCCTTTTTGCCGCGGTAGAGCGCGAGGGCGAGGAAAGCAGGCAGGGCGGCAAGCTCCTGCAGCAGCACCACGAAGGCGATATAGCCTGCCACAAGCTCTAACCACCTTTGTTTGCGCAGGAAGTACATGACCAGAATACACGCCACCCCGCGCATACCATAGTCCGTCTGCAGCAAATAGGCAAGTCCCATGCCCGCCGTGCAGGTCAAAAGTACCAGTATCGTCTTTAGGGGTTTTCTCCATATGACACTCTTTTCCTCATGGTCTTCTGTCTCTGTCCCTGTCCTTGTCCTTGTCTCTGTCCCTGTCTCTATCTGTTCAATGACTATCATGGTCAACAGCCCGATTGCCAAAGTGAAAAACACATTTTGGTAGCTGAATTCCAACACCTCGCCACTAAACGCCAAATCAAAGGGAATCTCGCTCAATAGGGCAAATCCGCCCAGTCTCGCCGCGTATTTCCATTTGTTGCGCGTGCGCGCCAAGCCCTCCACCAACATAAAGCAATAAATCGGGAATGCAATGCGCCCGATTTGGCGCATCACCATATAAATCGTATACAGCTCCGGCTCATAGTGCTGTCTCAGCATACGAATCACCACCACCGCCGCGATATGGTCAATCAACATAGTGATGACAGCGAACAGCTTTAATGTGCTTGCGCTGATTCCCTGCCATCGTCCTAAGCCTTTTTCTGTCATAACCGTACTTTCCTGCCTTCTTCTCTCTCATTTCCAAGCATTTCGCTTCAGCAGTACAAACAATTTGCTGCCATATATTTATGGGAAAAATGCCTGCTCAAAGCGAGCCTCTATATCATTTGTACTTAGCATATTTTTGATGCATCAATATCTGCCCTATCTTCTATATCGGCTCTATCACCCCACCTTATAACCGGTTCCCCACACCACCTTCAAGTATTTGGGCTCCTTGGGGTTTTGCTCGATTTTCTCCCTGATATGGCGAATATGTACGGCAATCGTGTTATCTGCGCCAATCGGCTGCATATGCCAGATTGATTCATAAATCTGATTGATAGAGAGCACCTTGCCCCGCTCCTGAATCAACAGCTTTAAAATCTTATACTCAATGGGGGTAAGCTTTACCTCCGAGCCGTCTAACGTGACCCTGCGGTAAGTATCATTCATTTCCAAGCCATCTACCCTGTATATTCGCTCAATATTGCTGCGCACGTTCACAAGCTGGTCATAGCGGCGAAGCTGGCATTTCACCCTCGCCAAAAGCTCCAAGGGATTGTAACCGTCCACCACATAATCGTCCGCCCCTGCATTCAGAGCCATGATTTTAGCAGTCTCGGCGTCCTGAGCGGATACCACGATAATAGGGACGCTGCTTCTATGCCGAATCTGCGCTAGCACCTCCACGCCATTATACCACCCCTTCTCGTCCAGCTCCACATCGACCAGCATAAGCTGTATCCTTTTTTCCTCCAACATCGAAAGAAGCTGCTCCAAATTCTCAAATAGCTGCAAGCTTATATTCTCCCCCGCCAAAAGCGTCTTCATTTTCCCTGACACACCCGTGTTATCGTTGTATATCCCTATGTTCCTCTCCATATCTCTCACCTCGTCCCGCAAGCCAATATCATCTGATCACAGATATATTTGATATCCCTTAGTCTATCAAAAGCCTGCATATTTTTTGCAAATTAATTCTTAATTTTCTATAAACTTTGAGCGAGCCACATAAAAAGTGCCTTCAAAGTATTAGACGACTTTCAAGGCACAAAAGTTACACAGAAACATAAAATTTTATATAAATTTTAGAAATAAACCTCCACAAGCACAAGCCCCTTCGCGGGCACAAGCGGTCCCGCCTGCTCTCTGTCCCTCGCCGCGAGGAGCTCCTCCATGCTCTCGGGAGTGCGTTTCCCCATGCCCACCTCCAAAAGTGTGCCCATGAGGATCCGTATCATATGATGAAGGAAGCCGCTGCCCTGAAAGGAGAATGTAAGGACGCTCCCCTCCTCGGCGATCGCAATCTCGTCAATACGGCGCACCGTGGATTTCTTGCTCTTTTTGGCGGAGGTAAAGCTCTTAAAATCATGCTCCCCGAGCAGAAAGCCCGCCGCCCGTCTCATGGCGTCCAAGTCCAGACGCTCCGGCACCTCCAAGGCATATCTTCTGCGAAACACGTCAGGAACCGCGCTGTTGATCACACGGTACTCATAACGCTTTCCCTTGGCATTGAGCCGACTGTGGAATCTGGGCGAAGCCTCCGCGATCTCCACCACCGCGATATCCTCCGGCAAGTACCGATTGATATATCCAAGCATCTCCTCCACGGGCATCTGACATTCCGTGTGAAAATTAGCCACCTGCCCCAACGCATGTACTCCCGCGTCCGTCCTGCCGCTGCCCGAGAGCTCTATCTTCTCCCCGCACATCTTGCCGAGCAGGACCTCCATTTTCCCCTGAATGGTATTGTCCGTGGACTGCTGCCTCTGCCAGCCCTGATACCTGCTGCCCTCATATTGCAGCAATAATCTTATATTACGCATGAGCCTCCTCCCTACCAAAGTCAACCTTCCCACTGCCCTGACCCTTGCGGCATTCGCCTAACCAATTTCATTGGTAATCCAATCTCGTTGGATTTATGCTCATGCAAGCACTGCCACAAAATCAACTTGGCTCATTGCCCGCGGGAGTCAACACCCGAATCCGCGCTCTCGGATATATCCTCCAGATCCTGCTCCTCCAGTCTGCGGAAGCGATTCAGCCCATGCACCAATATGAGCAGGCTTTTTCTGGTAGTGTCAAAAGCCCCCTCTGTGTACATCGTGTATACTATCAGCCCAATTGGAACCGCCACGATCATTCCAATCACTCCGCCGAGCCGATACCCCACATAGAGCAGGAAAAGGGTAGGAATTGGCTTCACCCCGATAGAATCCCCCACGATCTTGGGCTGAATCAACTGGCGCGCCAACTGCCCCACTCCCCATATGACCAGCAGTCCGAGTGCCATCTTATAATCCGCGCTCAAAATCTTGATGATCGCCCAAGGAACCAACACCGTCCCTGTCCCAAAGAAGGGGATAAAATCCAAAATCGCAATCAACAGGGCAATCAGCAGCGCATAATTTACCTGCAAGATCACCAGTCCGATCACAAGCAGCAGATACATCCAGACCTCTATGCGAAGCTGCGCCTTGAAATATCCGCCCACCGCCTTCACCAGACCGCGCCTGATCATTTGATAACGCGCCAACACTGACCCCGGCATCATGCGCCGAAACCATTCGCCTATATTTTCCCGCTCCGCCACGAAGCAATAGGCGGAGAGCAGGGTCATGATCACACCGATAAAAATAGCGGGAAGCTGCTTGGCAAAATTCCCCACCGCCTCAATCGTGGGCATACTGATGCTGCCAAAAATATCGCCCAGATAGGTGGTGATCTGTCCGCTCACCCCTGATATCCCCTGCTGCAGATCCTTGGGCAGCCTGTTGTAGATCACGCTGAGATTCTTGGAAATATCATCAAAATCAGACTCTGCGCTCTCCCAGATCTCAGGCAGAGCTCCCACAAGCCCGACAATCTCCTTCGTCAGCTTACTCCCCGCCAGATAAAGCACCAAGATCACCAGTGCAAGCACCATCACGATCACAACGGCGCCTCCCGCTTTTCGCTTGATCTTGAGCTTTTTGTCAAAAAACTGCACCAAGGGGCTTGCAATCAGCGCAATTATCCAACCTGCCACAAATGGCAGGAAGAAAACCAAGAGCCTCGGCAGCACGAAGATGACAGCCAGAAAAATCACTAGCGCAATGATAAGATTGACAACAGCCTTAATATATTTTCTCATAGTCACACCCTCTCGCGGCATCCGCCAAGCCAAGTCAACTGCCTTGGCGTCCATGCAGGCATTAGCATGGAGTCATTCCAATTGACTCAGCTCATTGCCCGCGCATATCCCCCAGTGACGCCTCCACAATCTCGTCCAACATTCCATAAATCTCCTCCCTCCCCTGCTTGGTCATAGAGGAGAAGGGAATCAAGATGGTATCCTTATCTGTATGTAATGTATTCCGTATCAGCTTAAGCTGCTTTGGTATCTGACTTCTGTTGATCTTGTCCAATTTGGTGGCAATGATGACGGGCTGATAGCCGTGGTTTTTAATCCAGTCATACATGATGACATCGTTTTTGCCGGGCTCGTGGCGGATATCAATGAGCAAAAAAACACATTTTAGCTGCTTTGACTTGTGAAGATAATCCTCAACCATCTTGCCCCACTGCGCCTTCACCTTCTCGTTTGCCTTGGCATAACCGTAACCCGGCAGGTCCACAAAATACAATTCATCATTAATATTATAATAATTGATCGTCTGAGTCTTCCCCGGCTGAGAACTGGTGCGCGCCAAGGACTTGCGGTTCATCAATGCGTTGATCAGGGAGGATTTCCCCACATTGCTTTTGCCCGCGAACGCCACCTCGGGGTGGACATTCTCGGGCAATTTACTGGTGATGCCGCATACAGTTTCCAAATTCACACTTTTAATGATCATGCGGGTTCCTTGTGGATCGTGAGAGGAGCGCCTCCCTCCACAGCCTCCTTGGTAATGATACATGCCTCAATACTCTCGTCTGAGGGAATCTCATACATCGTATCCATCATGATGCTTTCCATAATGGAGCGCAGTCCTCTGGCTCCGGTCTTTCTCTCGAAAGCCTGATCCGCAATGGCTTCAATGGCGTCCTGATTAAATGACAGCTCCACCTCGTCCATGTCAAACAGCTTTTGGTACTGCTTGATCAGCGCGTTCTTGGGCTCCTTTAAGATGCGCACCAACGCCGCCCTATCTAACCCCTCCAAGGACACACAGATGGGCACGCGCCCCACAAATTCGGGAATCAGCCCGTATTTCACCAAATCCTGCGCCGTCACCTCCTGCAGAAGCTCGCTGGCTTCCTTGGTGGACTTGGCGGCAAGCTCGGTGTTAAAGCCGATAGCCTTCCTGTCCAGTCTCGCCTCTATGATTTTGTCCAATCCATCAAACGCACCGCCACAGATAAAGAGAATATTGGAGGTGTCTATCTGAATCAGCTCCTGATGTGGGTGCTTTCTGCCGCCTTGGGGCGGAACGCTTGCCACCGTCCCCTCCACGATCTTGAGGAGCGCCTGCTGCACGCCCTCGCCGGACACGTCACGGGTGATCGAGACATTCTCGCCCTTCTTGGTGATCTTATCAATCTCGTCAATATAGATAATGCCGTACTGGGCGCGTTCCACGTCATAATCCGCCGCTTGGATCAGCTTGAGCAGGATATTTTCCACGTCCTCGCCCACATAGCCCGCCTCCGTCAGCGTTGTCGCGTCCGCAATGGCAAAGGGTACATTGATGATCTTTGCCAAGGTCTGCGCCAGATAGGTCTTGCCGGAACCGGTGGGTCCCACCATGATGATGTTGCTTTTCTGCAGCTCCACATCGTCCAAGTCCTTGGGAGCGGTCACGCGCTTGTAATGATTGTACACCGCCACGGAAAGCGCTCTCTTTGCCGCTTCCTGTCCGATAACATATTCGTCCAGAAAGCTCTTGATCTCTCTAGGCTTCAGCACATTGATCTCAGTGCGCTGCGCTTCTTCCTCCTCCTCGTCCTCCAGTTCCTCCTCCAAAATATCCGCGCAAATGTCCACGCATTCATCACAGATATACACTCCGGCGGGTCCCGCAATCAGCTTGCGCACCTGCCCTTGGGTCTTGTTACAAAAGGAACATCTGATACTGTTGTCAGCATTCTTTCCTGCCATAATTCACTCCTGCTTTCTTAATTCCATTTATAATTACCGTAACTTTCCAAAACCAACCTCGTAAACACTGCATGCTTGGTTCTGAACAGTTACACTTTATTTCTCCTCCGCTGCACTGTGGAAGGTGATCACCTTGTCAATCAAGCCGTACTCGCAGGCTTCCTCGGCGCTTTTCCAATTGTCGCGCTCGGTGTCCGCACAGATGATCTCGTAATCCTTCCCCGTGTTCTCGGCAAGCATTCTGTTCAGCTTCTCCTTGGTGCGCAAAATATGCTTTGCGGCAATCTCAATCTCCGTAGCTTGTCCCTGCGTGCCGCCCAAGGGCTGATGAATCATAATCTCCGCGTTGGGCAGCGCAAAACGCTTGCCCTTCGCCCCGCCTGCGAGCAGGAAAGCGCCCATGCTAGCCGCCATGCCAATGCATACGGTGGACACGTCACACTTGATGTATCTCATGGTATCATAGATCGCCATGCCTGCGGTCACGCTTCCACCCGGACTGTTGATGTAGAGGTGGATATCCTTCTCGGGGTCCTCAGCCTCCAGAAAGAGGAGCTGCGCCACGACGATGCTTGCCGACGTCTCATTGACCTCCTCGCCAAGAAAAATAATCCTGTCCTTCAAAAGTCTGGAATAAATATCATAAGACCGCTCACCCTTACTGGTCTGCTCAACGACATAAGGTATTAAACTCATTTTTGCCTCCTATCCATGGTGCGCTTATGATAAAGACGCCCATGCCTTCCTATTTGATTCTGTCTCTTTCCTTAACATATTATCCTACTACATACGAATTTTCAATAAAATATCTTTTGATTTAATAAAAAGTTAATGGCTCGCACGGCGAGAATGTCCCTCTTTGCGCTCCCCACCTCATGCCCCGCATTCGGTGTCTCGGCATTTGTCACATTCCCGCTCGTGCGAGCAATGAGCGTTTCAGCAAATATTTTTACCTTTACTCCTCGGTCTTCTCTGTCTCCTCCGCCTTCGCCTTCTTCGCTCTGGACTTGGTCGCCTTGCCTTCCTTGGCATTCTCCACCACGAACTCCACAGCCTTCTTGATGCAGATATCCTCTCTCACCTGCTTCGCTCCGCTCTCACCGAGAAGCTCCTTCACCTTGTCAGGCTCAAGCTGGTAAGCCTCGCTCATAGCCTTGATCTCTTCCTCAAAATCCTCCTCTGAAGCGGTCAGCTTCTCAGCGGCAGCCACAGCCTCCATCACCAGACGGGACTGAATCCGCTGAAGCGCCTGCGGCTTTACCTGATCGAGCATCACCTGCGGCGTCATTCCCGTAAACTGCATATATTGCTCCATGGTCAACCCCTGAGCTTGGATTCTCTGTGCGAAATCCTCCATCATCTGACTCTGCTGTGTCTCGAGCATAGCGTCGGGAATCTCCATCTCGGCGTCCTCGATGATCGCGCTGACCACCGCTTCCTCCTTGGCTTCCTTCGCCGCCTCAGCCTTCCTGTCAGCCAGCTTTTTCTTCAAATCCTCCCTGTACTCCGCCATGGTGTCAAATTCGGACACCTCGCTCGCAAACTCGTCGTCCAACTCGGGAAGCTGCTTCTCCTTGATCTCCTTAACGGTACACTTGAATACCACAGGCTTTCCCGCCAGACTCTCCTCCTGATAATCCTCGGGGAAGGTGACGTTCACATCAACCTCTTTGTTCAGCTCCGCACCGATCAACGCCTCCTCAAACCCGGGGATAAAGCGCCCCGAACCGATGGTCAGCGGGTAATTCTCGCCCTTGCCGCCCTCGAATGCCTTGCCGTCCAAGAATCCCTCAAAATCAAGCACTGTCATATCGCCGTCCTTGACAGGCCTGTCCGTGATATTGACCGTGCGCGCATTAGTGTCCTGCTCCCTTGCGATCTCGGCGTCCACGTCCTCCTCGGTCACCGTAAGATCCGCAGCCTCCACCTTCACGCCTTTATACTTGCCAAGCTTTACCTCGGGCTTCAGGGCAACCAACGCCGCAAAAATAAACGGCTTCCCCTGCTCGATCTGAACTATGGTAATCTTGGGAGCGGACACGATATCCTCCGTGCACTCGTCCAAAGCCTTCTCATACGCCTCCGGAACCAGCTCGTTTGCAGCGTCATCATAAAATACGTCCTTGCCATACATCTGCTCGACCATTTTGCGGGGAGCCTTGCCCTTACGGAATCCGGGAATACTTATTCTATACTTGTTTTGCTGATAGGCGTTCTCAATCGCCTTCTCCAACTCCTCGGCGGCCACCTCAATCGTAAGCTTTGCCATACCCTTTTCAAGCTTTTCTACCTGTAAACTCATTTGAATTCTCCTCCTTCACGCCTGTGCCGCTTCTATCTTATCTGCTCGGTGATAATCTCCAATCCTCCCGCAGACCCGAGCATAATCACAGTCATTTTAGAATTATATCAAATTTCATGCACGTTTGCAAGTCCGGAGGAAAAAGTTCAAGCGTTTTTATTTAAACAGAATTGCACAATACATGAAGCTTGCCACTTTTATCATGTATTTTTAGATTTCTTATGCAGCTTTCTTTGTCTGGAATCGTAACATTGAATTTATGATTTTCATCATCTATCTCATATCTTAGATGTTGAAACATTGTAGCGCTTAACAGAATATGATAGGGTACATTCTCAAAGTCATTGCACGAAATAACAGCCATTTCCGGAAATAAAGCTCCCGTATCAAGTAAAGCATTTAATCCATGCCAATTACTTAGATAGATAATAGGACGTTGAAAATCCTTATTCAAAGTCATTGTGAATTGCTCCATATCCTAATACCCCACTATACCGAGTTGGAATATATTATCAGGGGTTGTATAACAACTAAATATTTCATCTCTAATCTGCATAATGAGCAATTCTTCTTTGCTTTTATCTGTGTATTTTACAACTGCAGATTCTATATTTGAATCATCACGCCAAGTTATGTCCACTAATCCCACCCACTGGTCGGGATATTTTTGCTGAATCTCTTTCCAAGTTAATCTTTGTTCTGACATATAATGTCTCCTTTTATTCCCGCAAGCAATGAGCACAAATCCAATAAATGTGGATTGACGAATACAGCAGGGGTATTACTTGAACAATCGGGGTGACAGGATTCGAACCTGCGACCCCCTGCTCCCAAAGCAGGTGCTCTAGCCAAGCTGAGCCACACCCCGAGCGATTAGACAAGAATTATTATAAACCATGACTTATTGAGATGTCAATACTCTCTCCGTCCCGCTGTATTCTATGTTGTATTCTATTTCACCTTCGCATTCACCTTCACGATCGTCGCTTTCTCATTGTCCGCCTGTCCCTTGAAGGTGATTTTAAATTGCAGGCTGTAGGTCTTGCCCTTGGCGGCGGCTCCGCCGTTTTGTAATCTCAGAACGCCGTCGGAATAGTCGAACAGCGCCGTTTGGTTTATCAGTTCGATACCGATAATGTCAAGATCGTCCGCACCTTTTAGGACTGCGTTGGCATCAAGCCTTACGCCGTTGTACGCACCGCTGTAAAAGACGGGATTCTTCGGCGTCATAGTCACCTTCGGCTTCCCCTGTTTGAGCTTGAGCTTCAATTCCGGAGCGGTAATGCGCATGGTCTCGCCGTCGGCATTGCGCAGGGTCAGGGTCAGCTTCACCGGATAATTGTACTTTGTGATCAGGGCAATGTGTCCGCCGTCTGCGTCCGCCTCTCCGGCTCGGATCAGAATCTTATTGTTCTCGTCAAGCTCCGCCCGAAACAGATGGGCGAAAGCGCCCGAGAGCGACACGTCCGTGACGGTTCCGTTCAGGGATTTAAGCGAAGGCGTAACCGTCACATAGCTGCCGGAGCGGTTTAGGACGTCAATGCTGCCCTTGGCGGACAGCTTGAGCGACTTAGCAAGCTCCACGTTCACCACCTTCACCGTGAGGGAGGCGGATACGCCGGGCATACCTACCGCATGAACCTTGAAGGAATAGGAACCTGCCGCGATGTCCTGATTGTTCAGGCGGACGAGAAGCTTATTTCCCGCCTGTTCAAACACGATTCCCTTATGGATAACCGCCTGAGCCTTCGCGTTTGCCGCGCTGACGCTGATAGCGGTATCCGCATCGAACAAAGCCCCGTTCTTCCACAGAATCTCTGTCTCCGCCATATCGTATGTCTTGACGGACATGTTGGCGTTGAGCTGCAGAGAGGACTTTTGCAGCTTGAGAGCCGGTTTGCCGAGATTGAGCTTCACGGTGAGGGGCAGGGAAACGGATTCAGTCCAGTTGTCATGCGTCAAAGTGATTCCGAGCTTATGCGTTGCGGCACTTTGAAGGCCTGATGTCTCTGATACGGCTGCCACGTTTACCGTCAGCGCGTCCTCTGTCTGTGTCAGTGTGAAACCGTCTGCATTATCCAATGCCGCGTTTTCCAGTGCAGCATGGGCGGCATCAAGTGCGAGGGTCTGTTTCCCGGACTTTACATGGAGTCTTGCCGAGGTCACGCCCGCGTTAGGATATAGCGTTACCGTCTTGCTCTCCAGTGTCAGCTTGGGTTTTTTATTCTCAATGCCTACCGTGAAGGGAGCGGAGATCGTCTCATAGCCTTCAAAGCTGAGCCGCAAAGTTCCCTTGGTATTGCAGGAGGAGGTCAAGGGAGCTACAATGTTCGGGGCAAGGGTGTAGGTGTAGGAGTTCCCATTGTCCGTATTCGTCTTCGTCAGCTTGAAACCGCAGCCCGTCAGCTCCAGATTGCTCAGGGGTTCCTCCGTGGTGATCGTGAGCTTGGGCGCGCCCAGATCCTTGTAAAACAGGTTTGCCTTGACGCTCTGTTTGATTTTATATTTCGGAGCCTGTTCCGTCACCTTGACCGTGAGGGGCAGCTCGTAGGAGGTCACGGTGCTGCTTCCTGCCACGGCGTTGCTTGCAGCCGTCGTCACCTTCACGGTCAGTCGATAGCTGCCCTTCGGCGTGTCCTTTTTCGCTTTGATATGGTAGCTGTCCGCTTCCGTCCCCGCCGTCAGGGGTTCAAAGAGGGCGGCGTCTGCTCCCGTCAGCCCGCATTCCGTCACCACATAGCCGTCATTTGGATAGATCGACAGCGTGGAGCCTGCCGTCTGCAGTTTATTGACCGTCACGGTGTCCGCGCCGAGATTGGGTCTGGGGTCCTTCACATACACCAAAACCTCAATCTTGGTCTTGGCGGCATCGTTTGCCGTCAGGGTGAGCTTGGCTGTGCCGGCGGCTTTCAGGGTGAGCGGAATGAGAAAGCTTCCGTCTGTAGACGATACCTTCCCCACGGACACCACCTTGGGATTGCCGCTTTTGACAGTGAGCTTCGTGGTGTTGGAAATCGTTGCCGAGAGACTGGACGTTTCGTCCGCCAGAGTTCCCTGCCAGCATAGAGGAGCGCTTTCGCTCTGCGCCACGGGTTCCAGTCCGTCGGCGGTCAGCCGCTCCAACACGGCGGTATTGCCCGCCACGGTGAAGGTCTGGCGCGCCGTGTAGGTCTTGCCGCCCAATGTGAGCTGCGCCGTGACAGTGGCTTTGCCGGAGGTACTGCCCGCCTGCAAGCGAACCTTGGCTGTCTTTTCTTCCGAGCCTGTATCGGCGGTCTGCACCTGCAGAACGGAAGGGTCGCTGCTGTTCCATTGCAGCATCTGCATATATTCGGACAGGACGGCTTCCGAGCCGGAGAGCTTCCATTGAATGTCCGCCTCCGCACTCTCGTTTGCTCCCAAGGCGGTCCTGTCCGTCTTGATGGAGACGCCCGTCAGCGTGGCGAGGGACACGTTCAGGGCAGTCTTATAGTCCGCATAGCCGTCTTGGTGATATATGGCGGCAAAGCTCTTTTCCTGCATACCTGCAAACTGCGCCAGTGAGAGATCGCCGTTCTCCCACTCCCAACCCGGATATCCCTGCAGACTCACGTCGGAGAGTCTGGGCTGAACGTTGGTGAGAGCCGCCAAGTTGGAAGGAATATTGTCCTGCGCGGGTTCAGCGGTCTCCGTCACCGTGACGCTGCATTGAGCCGTGAGTGTGCCGAGGGAATCTGTGCCTGATGCGGACGCGGATACAGTGATAATGGCAGTCCCCTTCGACAGCGCCGTGACGGTGCCGTAGGAATCCACAGCCGCCACATCAGGACGGTCGGAGACCCAAGTAAGCTCCTTGGAGAGCGTGGTGTCATTGGGGACAAAGTAGACCCGTAGTCGCCTGTACTCCCCCTTTTCCAAGGTGCATTCCGACAGATTCAGGCTGATGGCGCTCAAAATGTCCTTCTTGACCGTCACCGTACAGGTAAACGAGGGACCGTTTTTGATCTGAGCAAGGATTTGCGCCGTGCCTGCACCCGTGGGGGTCACGACGCCGCGGCCGTCCTTTTTGGATACCTTGGCGACACTCTCATCCGTGCTGCTCCATGTCACATCGGTGACGGTCTGAATGCCGTCGCTCACCGTCAGGGTCTCGGTCTGCGCGCCTTCCGCCAAATCGAAAAGCAGCTCTGTCCGGTCGATCGAATAATCCCGCACGGCAACCTTGCAGGAGGCGGTTTTCCCCATATAGGACGCGGTGATCACGGCGTCTCCCAAGGAGGCGGCGGTCACCTTGCCGTTTTCATCTACGGTCGCCACATCGGGCTTGTCGCTGCTCCAGACAACGGGTTCTCCGTCAGGGTCATCGGGAGTTACCGTGGCAGTCAGGGTCTCTGATTGCCCGGGGGAGAGCTTTAGCGACGTCTGGCTCAGGCGAATGCTGACATTGGTTTTATTCAGGGAAAAGAAGGCCACCGAGTAGCTCAGTGATGCATCTTCTCCAAAGCGGTTCTGCAGTCCGGATATGTTCACCTCAAACTGGGATCCGCTCGCATAGCTGACCTCGCCTGTTTTCGGGCGGAAGATAATACAGGTTCCCGAGCCGTAACCGCCGCCGTCAATCGAGAAATAATTGCCGCTGTAATCAGATTTTTTCTCATTAAAGGTCCATGTCTTGCCCGAGGCAGTGTCCTTTAAGGTCACGCTGACAGCCGACGTGTCCGCAATCCTATAATCCGTTCCCAGACTGACAGACCAAGGGTAGTAGGAACC
>JAMPHH010000073.1 GCA_023663505.1 Muribaculum sp. | reverse complement strand
CGCGCACTCGGGACTTTCACCCGTTAGAGAACGCCCATGCTGGGCAAACAAAAACAGCAGACCACATTTCTATGATCTGCTGCTCTCCTGTTTTGACTGCTTAATCCTTCATTTTGGTTTTATACTATTCAATTTTTATGGAAAATCCCTCATATATTCCCACTGGCACATCTTCCCCAAAACTATATTGTTCCACGGTATCATTTTCAAACCCATAGACTGTTATCATCATTTTCCCTTGGTCAACAATCCAATACTCTCTAACACCTGCTGTACGGTACTTAAACAGTTTTGTCATATAATCCTTCGACTTACTACTTGGCGAAACGATTTCTATAACCCAGTCCGGCGCGCCATGACATCCCATGTCGTCCAATTTAGATAAATCACAAATCACAGAAATATCCGGCTCTACATAAGTTATATCATCATCCAGAAACACTGCAAATGGAGCAGCTAAAACCTCGCATTCTCCGTTATTACCGTCTATATAATTTGCTATTGATTGACAAAGCTTTCCACTAATCCTTTGATGTTTCCAGCTTGGCGGAGACATATAATAAATTTTCCCATCAATCAGTTCCGCCCTTTCACCGTCCGGCAACGCATAAATATCCTTAATTGTATATATCTCCTCTTTTTTCAACGCATCCATCTTTGACACCTCATTTAATTCTTCTCGGTCTTCTATCTATGCATTCCTTCTCTGCTCCCATTCGTTCACAATGGTCTCGCAGGCGTCTACGTCCACGTTGTCCACGGCTTCCTTCAGCCGCGCGAACTGCTCCTCCTGCCAGTCGGTATAGCTGTACTCGCCCATAGCCGCGATGACCTCCTCCATGCCGTCCAGATTCAGATCCTCCAATGCCGCGCGCATTGATGCAAAGAAGTTCTCTATCTCCTCCGTGGTGGTCTCCCTGCCTGTATTCTCGGTCTTTTTCTCCTCCTTACAGTAAGGCTCCAAAACCTCCAGATAGCCATTGTAGATCATAAGCATCTCGTCCGTATGCTTATGTATCAGCTTGCTGTCTCTGGCATTGCCCGCTTTCTCCATCTCCGCCGCAAGCTCAGACAGCCGCATCGCGCCGATCTGCTTGGACGCACTCTTTAGGGCATGTACCTCTATGGTATAAGCCGGCCAGTCCTCCTTCTGCTCCAGCTCCTTGATCAGAATGCACTTCTTGTCAATAGTGCGATAGTAATCCTTCAGCACCTTCCAGAACAGCTTGGCGTTCCCCAACAGTGCGATTGCCGACTTTGTATCCAGATCTCCCACCTCGGGCATCTCCGTTTCCATCTCCTGCAGCTCCTCGATCGGAATCTCTGTCTCCTGAACCTTCTCCACGGGCAGCCATTGTCTGACCTTTGTGACCAGATTCTTCAGCTCTATGGGCTTGGCGATAAAGTCATTCATTCCTTCCCTGAGGAACATCTCCTTCACGCCGCCCACCGCATTCGCTGTCAGGGCGATAATCGGCACATCATTGTACTCAGGGTGCAGGCGTCTGATGATACGTGTGGTCTCCACACCGTCTATCTCGGGCATCATATGATCCATGAATACGATATCGTAGCGTTTGCCTGATATCTTCTCCACCGCCTCCTTGCCGCTGAGCGCCGTGTCTATCTGCATCTTGAGCGGCTCCAAAAGTCCCACCGCCACCGTCAGATTGACTCCGTTGTCGTCCACGACCAATATCTTGGCGTCAGGCGCAACGAAATTCAGACCGAGATCATCTGAGGTCTGGTCATTGCTGTGCAGACTTTGTCTGTTAAAAATCAGCGCCTCCGTGAGCGTGTAAAGAGGCTTTCTCACAAGCAGCAGGTTGGGCAGCGTCACCTGCTCGGTGGAATCCTGCTCCGCCATAAGCACCGCCGTGATACTGGGCGTGTTCTCCACCAAATATTTGATCTCAGGGGTAAACGCCGCTTCCTCAACAAACAAGAATGCTTCCTTGTCCTCGGGAATCGCCCCCGCCTCGTCCAAGCCTTTATAGGGCACGCCAAGGCAGGCACAGTCCGCAATAAATTGATCCCGCACATAAGGGTTGGCAAACAGTCCTAACGCAACCACCTTATCGGAGTGTTCTATGCGGCTTCCCGCCCTGTCATCTACCACTGTCTGGGGAATGGAGAAGGAAAAAGTGCTTCCCTTGCCATACTCGCTCTCCACCTTCACCTCTCCGCCCATTAAACGCACAAGCTGTTGGGATATTGCAAGCCCCAGACCTGTTCCCTCGATATTGCGGTTCCGCTTGCTGTCAACCTGTTGGAAGGACTGGAACAGCTTGGTCAAATCTTCCTTCTTGATGCCGATACCTGTATCCTGCACGTCCACCTTCAGCATGATCCTTCTGTCATCAATCACCTCATGGGCAATCTTAACCCGCACCTGACCGCGGTTCGTGAACTTGGTTGCGTTACTGGTCAGGTTCAGGAGAATCTGCTTGATCCTTATATTATCGCCAAGCAGCTTGTGTGGAATATCCGGAGAGACATCAAGCACCAGCTCCACGTCCTTGCCCTTAAGTCTGGTCACGACGATATTCGCCATGTCGTTCACCACCGACATAGGCTCGTATTCCACGGGAAAAATATCCATCTTGCCCGACTCTATCTTTGAGAAATCCAAAATATCGTTGATAATGGTGAGCAGCGCCTTGCCGGAGGACTTGATCTGGCACAGATAGTCCCTTGCGGTTGGAGAAAGATCTTCCCTGAGCGCCATCTCCGCCATACCGATAATGGCGTTCATGGGCGTGCGGATCTCATGACTCATATTGGCGAGGAAATCCGACTTCATATTCGCCGTCTTCTCCAGATCCTTGTTCGCCTGAATCGCCATATATTTACCATAAGCAACATCTGAAAAAATATTCGTGATCGTATACAGGAATCTGGCTGCCTCGTCGATCGCCTTCCTGTCAAGCACCTGCACCTCCTGCACCGCTTCCCAGAAAGCGTCGGGCTCGACGCCGATCTCCATGGCGACCTCGGTTATTTTCTCCTTGTCCGCGGGCTCCGGCAGCACCTGCCCGCCGATAAAGCTGCCCACCATCTCTCCGTCGGCAAGAATCGGCGCCGCGAAATCCATCAGTCCGGCATGGCAATAATAGACAGAGAGCTTACCGTCGCGCATGGTATTCTCCGCCCCCATTCTGTCACATTGCTCGCAGCGCAAATGCCCCACCGCGGAGCCTCTGGCATATTTAGAACAAAAGGTGGTAAAATTCGACCCCTTTGTAACCGGAATTCCATTCTTATCCGTGGTGAGGGCAGCCATGCCCGTCATTGCCGAGAAAGCGTCCTGAACACGCTGCAAGGTGTCAGCTCCTATCAAATCCGTCAAGTGAATCTCATTATCCAAGTTATCTATATGCGTTTTGTTCTCCATACCTAATCCCCATTCTTGCCGCAATCCGGAAATTTGGGCGCAAGCACAAATTTCTGATTGAAAAATCTTTGATTTTTCAATCTAATAACCATGCCTTTCCATAACCTGCAAATTTGAGCCGCAGGCACAAATTCGCGGTTGAAAAATTTATTTTTCAACCTACACCCCTGTATAGAATTAGACAAATTTCTTGATTGACTCCATCAGCTTATCCTTATTGATAGGCTTCAATATGTAGCCCTGCGGCTTCTGGATCAATGCCTGCTGAATCTTCTTCTTCTCCGTGACGCCGGTCAGGAAAAGCACGGGAATATCCTTTGTGCTCTCGTTGTCATGTATCTTCTGCAGCACCTCGGGTCCCTTCTCGTCCGGCATCTCGTAGTCTAGGAGGATCAGGTCAACCGTCTTTTTCTCCAAGAACTTCATGGCGATCTTGCCGTTCAGAGCCGTGCCCACCTCATAACTCGCATGCAGATGCTCCTTGATGATCTTCAGCATCAACGGATCGTCGTCCACCACCAAGATGCGCTTCTTTTCACTCTCGGCGGGCTTGGCTTCCCCAGTTTCCCCAGCCCCCCCAGTCTCGGTGGGAGTTATCTTCCCCTCCTGAATCTCCTTGATATCCTTCTGTACATCTCTGACACGTTGATTCCTGTACAGATAATCCTCGAGCTTCTCCATCATGGAGCTTGCCGTGAAGGGTCTGGTGATCACTAGCTTGGCTGCGCCGCCGGAATTGATGTTAAATTCCGTGCATTCCTCGTAAGAGCCGATGATCACAAGGGGAATCTCAAGCTGTAACAGCCTGTTCTTACATGCGAGCACCTTGTTGATCGTATCCTGCTCCTCCTTATTCAAGCCATACACCAAAGCGTCCGGCGTAAACAGCTTTAAATGATTGAAGATATCCTCCGTTCTGGTCGAGCAGGAATAGCACTCAAAATTCCCCTGCACATGCGTGAAGAACATATCCATCAATGCAGTATATCTTCCTATCAGCAATATTTTGTATTTCATCACTTATCCTCCCATATGCTTTCTATATATTTGATATTATACCATTCGGTCGTTCCATGTCTTGAATATGGATATTATACCATGATTACAGTTCAATCATGGTACTGATGGCCATTCGGCCGTTCCATGCCATGAATATGGATATTATACCTTGACCTCCTAGCCGTCACGCCGCTCCAACGCCTGCGCGATATCCTCTCTCATGTCCAACACCGCCGCGCGGGAAGCCTCCGCATAATTCTCCCCGCCAAAGCGCGAGTATTTCTCCTGTTGATACGCCGCGATGATTCCCCGAGAGGAATTGATGATCGCCCCCAGACCGTCATCGTTAAAGTAATGAACCAAATCCGTGCCCTTGCCGCCCTGCGCGCCGTACCCCGGCACCAGAATAAAGGCGTTGGGCATCACCCTTCTCATGATCTTGCCCTGCTCAGGATATGTGGCTCCCACCACAGCGCCCACATAGCTGTAATCGCCGCTCTCCGGCATACACTCGGCGCCCCACTGAGCAACCTTTTCCCCCACCAGTTGATAAAGGGGTTTGCCGTCCGCGAGCAAATCCTGAAATTCCCCACTCGAGGGATTGGAGGTCTTAACCAACACGAAAATCCCCTTTTTCTCCTCCTTACACACCTTCATAAAGGGGGTGACGCCATCGCTCCCCAAGTAGGGATTCACCGTGACAAAGTCCTCGCCAAAGCCATAATACGCTTTGCTCCCCACGGTCACCTTGCCCAAGTGTCCCACTGCGTAAGCCTCGGAGGTGGAGCCGATATCCCCACGCTTCACGTCGCCGATCACCACCAGACCTTTCTCCTTACAGTAATCCACAGTCTTCTTAAAGGTGGTCAGTCCCGCAATCCCAAACTGCTCATACATGGCAATCTGGGGCTTCACGGCAGGCACCAGATCACAGATTGCGTCCACGATCCCCTTGTTGTACTGCCAGACAGCCTCCGCCGCGCCCTCCAAGGTCTCGCCGCATTCTTTAAAGGCTTTCTCCTGAATGTGCTTAGGCACGAACCTCATCATGGGATCGAGCCCGACCACGATCGGCGCGTTCGTCTCCCGTATCTTGGCAATCAGCTTATTGATCATAATAATAACCATGCCTTTCCGTAACCTGCGAACCTTCACGCGTGTTTTTACGCATTGTACAGGCACAATATTCGTCACAAAAGGCGTTGCACTTTCGGACAACGCCTTTCTGCTGATTCAATTATACCAAAACTTCCTGCAATTGGTCAACGTACTTCTTTATATTTGAAGCATTTACATATTTTTTATGATGATCTCCGTTTACCACCACCAAGGTCGGCGCCTGCATCACGCCGTAGCGGTTCGCCAGCTCGACGTTTTCCTCCGCGTCAATGGGCAGATAGTTGACCCCCTCCAAATACTCCTTTGCCAGACGGCAGTTCGGACAGGTCTTCGTGGTGAACAGATATCTCACGTCCCTTGGAGCCTCCACGGAGATCTCCACCTCCTCCGCAAAGTTCGACAGCTTCACCATACTGGTCACAGGACGCTTCATCACGGAAGCCTCGATATCATATTCCTTGCGATTGGCATATTCCTGAAGCTTGCCGTCATTCCAGTTCTGCACCGGACGATAATAGCCCGTGATACGGCTGTAAACCTCGGTTCGCTCGCCGCAGTGGGGACACACCTTCACCTCCCCCGCGAGATACCCGTGCTCCTTACAAATGGAATAGGTGGGAGACAGGGTGTAATAGGGCAATTTATAGTTCGTCGCAATCTTTCTCACCAGATTAGCCGCCGCCTTCCAATCCGGCAGCTTCTCCCCCAAGAACGCATGGAACACAGTCCCCGATGTATACAGGGTCTGAAGCTCGTCCTGCACGTCCAATGCGTCAAATACATCTGTGGTGTAATCCACAGGCAAATGAGATGAATTCGTGTAGTAGGGGGTGTCGCCCTGCTTTCCCGCCGTCTTGATCGCAGGGAAACGCTTCCTGTCGTGCTTTGCCAAGCGATAGGTCGTGCTCTCCGCCGGAGTCGCCTCCAGATTATACAGATCGCCGTATTCCTCCTGATAATCGGAAAGCCGATTCCTCATATGGTTCAGCACTTCCTTGGTAAATTCCTGTGTCTTCTCACTGGACATATCCGCTCTCAGCCAGTTCGCGTTGAGCCCGACCTCGTTCATGCCGATCAGCCCGATCGTGGAGAAATGATTCTCAAAGGAGCCCAGATACCGCTTGGTATAAGGGTATAAGCCCTCGTCCAAAAGCTTGCTGATCACCGTCCGCTTCACCTTGAGGCTGCGGGCAGCAATGTCCATCATATGGTTCAATCTCGAGTAAAATTCGTCCTTATTGGCGGAGAGATAGGCAATGCGGGGCATATTGATCGTGACAACGCCCACGCTTCCGGTACTCTCGCCGGAGCCAAAGAACCCGCCTGTCTTCTTGCGCAGCTCCCTCAAGTCCAGACGCAGGCGGCAGCACATGCTGCGCACGTCGGAGGGCTGCATATCCGAATTGATATAATTGGAAAAATACGGTGTGCCGTACTTTGCCGTCATTTCAAATAAAAGTCTGTTATTCTCCGTGTCAGACCAATCAAAATCCTTGGTGATAGAATAGGTAGGAATAGGATACTGGAATCCGCGACCGTCCGAGTCGCCCTCGATCATGGTCTCGATAAACGCCTTGTTCACCATATCCATCTCGCGCTTGCAGTCCTTATATTTAAAATCCATCTCCTCGCCGCCCACAATCGCGGGAAGCTCCGCCAGATCGTCAGGCACGGTCCAGTCCAATGTAATATTGGAGAAGGGAGCCTGCGTCCCCCAACGGCTGGGAGTGTTCACTCCATAAATAAACGATTCAATGCACTTCTTGACCTCCGAGTAGCTCAGGTTGTCCGCCTTGACAAAGGGAGCCAGATATGTGTCAAAGGAGGAAAACGCCTGCGCACCCGCCCATTCGTTCTGCATGATGCCGAGGAAATTAACCATCTGATTGCACAGCACGGACAGATGCTTAGCAGGGGCGGAGGTAATCTTGCCAGTGATGCCGCCCAAGCCCTCCTGAATCAACTGCTTGAGTGACCAGCCCGCGCAATACCCTGTGAGCATGGCAAGATCATGAATATGGATATCCGCATTGCGGTGCGCCTCCGCAATCTCATCGTCATAAATCTCGGAGAGCCAGTAATTCGCCGTCACCGCACCTGAATTGGAGAGAATCAAGCCGCCCACGGAGTATGTCACCGTAGAATTCTCCTTCACGCGCCAGTCCTCCACCTTCACGTAGCTGTTCACCACGTCCTTATAATCCAAGATCGTGGACTTCATTGTGCGCATCTTCTCTCTCTGCTTGCGATAGAGGATATATGCCTTTGCCACTTCCTCGTAACCCGCCTGACCTAACACGCGCTCCACGCTGTCCTGTATATCCTCCACATGTATCGCGTCCTCCTTCACCTTGCCCTGAAAATCAGCCGTCACCCGAAGCGCCAACAGATCTACAATATCATTATTATAATTCATCTGTGTGGCAGTGAAGGCTTTCATGATCACATCATTGATCTTCGTCAATGTGAAATCAGCCCTGCTGTTATCCCTTTTGATTACCTGAAGCATTCCTTATCCTCCTGAATTCTTTATCAAGCGTATATACGCTTCTTATCCTCTTTATGCCGTAATCTCCAACCGTCGCTTATTCAACTATAACATTTCCCGACAACAAAGTCAATGCCCCAAATGCAAAGAAATACAATATATTGTGGTTTCTCCGCGACACGTCTGTCATATATGGTGCAGTTTGTATTGACTGATTTGGTCAGTCAGCAGGGCAAATATAGGCGCCGCCTTGACTTTCGGTGCTCAGTGCACCAAAAAAAGCCCCGCAGCTTGGATTGTGAACCCTCGCCGCGGGTCTTAGATGCCCGAAAAGCTATTATCGACTGGCGAGAAACTCTCTCTCCCTTTTCGCCGCCTCGTCATCAGGATAGCTTTTCAGATAATTTTCTATCAGGACATACGCCTGCTGATACTCCTCCAGATATTCATACGCCACGATCTCGTTAAAAGCCAAATTCTGCATCAGGGTGTTATCCTCCACCCGCATTCCCGCCTGAAAAGCGTCCAACGCAAGGTCGTAATTGCCCATAGCCATCTCGCAAAGCCCCAACTGGTTATAGATAGCGGCGCTGCCCGTGTCCTTCGCAAGCCACGCATTGTATACGCTGGACGCATAATTGTAATCTCCGGTGGCTTCATACGCCTTGCCCAAGAACAGATAGCTCTCCGCGTCCCCCTTTTCCCTCGCCTTTTCCAGTGCGACACATGCCTGCTTGTAGTCCCCCAGATAAAAATACATGCGCCCGCTGTCATAGCTGTTCATTTTACTGCCTGCGCTTTGAATGGCGGCGTCCAGATACTCCCGCCCCACCTCTTTATAGCCATAGTGCTCCAACGCCTGATATATCTCAATCAGTCGGTCATAGTTCTGGGAGCCCATCAGCACCACATGGTCGAAATCCTCCTTTGCGCCCTCATAATTGCCCCTTGAGAGCCGCACGCTACCCCGAAGGAAATACGCGTCCTCCTCGTCGGGGCGGAGCGTCAGAATGGAGTCATAGACCTCCTCCGCCTCCCGAGGCTGGTCATTCTTGATGTAGGCTGCCGCCAAATAATAATTCAAATCATAATCGACAGGCTGAACAAAGCCGTCACTGGAATTCAATGCGCTGACAAAGCAGGCGATCGCATTCTCATAGTCCGTCAAGCCCATATAGGCGATCCCGCGCCCCCTTGCGATCAATCTGGCGTTTTCCCCCGCCTCCTCAGCGGAATCAAACGCAGCAAGAGCCTCATTGTAGCTTAGGGCCTGCACAAGCTGCATCGCCTCCGCAGTCTTCTCCCCCGAACTGCCGCATCCGGCGAGCATTCCCGCCATCAGCAGCGCCCCCATAGTGAGCGTCCATCTTTTGTACCCCTGATATCTCATCACATATCCCCGTATTCCGCCGTTTGAATGACCGACTATTGCTCGTCCAGCACAGAGGTACAGTGCGGACATCTCGTTGCGTCAATTGCTATCTCGCTCTTACAAAAAGGACATTTCTTGGTGGTGGGCGCTGCGGGCTCGGGCTTTTTGCTGAATTTGTCATTGACCGCATTGATCGCCTTCACCAGACAGAAAATCACGAACGCCGTGATCAGAAAATTGATGACCGCCGTGATAAAATTGCCGTAATAGAGCACCGGAGCATTCTCGCCGCTCCCCAGTGTCAATGTAAGGCTGCTGAAATCAGTACCGCCAAAAATCCCCAGAATCGGGGTCAAAATGTCCTGATTCAGGGAGGTGACGATCGCGGTGAAGGCGCCGCCCACAATCACACCTACCGCCATGTCCATCACATTTCCACGCATGATGAATTTCTTAAATTCACTGATAAAACCTTTGTCTTTAGCCATTCTCGTCACTCCTTTTTATCCTTATTTGAAAATATAGCTATGTCAAGCGTCAATCCCGATTTATATTCCTACAATTTCTTTTTAAACATAATATAATAACAGTTTAACTCAAAATCGCCGCAATCCCTTATTTGATATTTTATGCGTATTCGGGACTGTTACTCCCACGCATTCCAAAGCGCCCTTCAACACCTTTTCAACTGCTTGCTGCAGGTGATATGCCGCATTATTTAAAATCATTTCGTCATTATACGGGCTTCTCCAAATCATCACCGCCGTCTCATAATCAAGCTTTGCGCTTCTAAACATTCTGACATCACACATTTTCTCGCCTCTCAAATAATAATAATCCCGTGTTTTCTATCTGCCGATATAATCGGTTATCCGGCTTTAGGTTTGTGATGATATCTATTTCGCAATCCATTTCAGGTAAAGCTTCCAGCTTTTTCTCAGGATCATATTTTTCAATATAGATATCTATATCACTAAAGCTGCTGCACCGAAATTCCAAGGAGCTCCCATAAAGCACCAGCTTGCGAATATTTTGATCTTTTTTTAATTCACGGATCAAGCGTTCTACTCTTGTCTGCATGAGCGGGTGCACGCGATTTGCATTTTGAAAAGAAACACCCTCCAAAACGGGAAAATCCCAAAGGTTAGCCACATTATTCATGATTTCCAATTCCCCCACTGGTGAATTTCTCTTTTAATATAGTCTCAAATCTGAATTTAGCTGACTGATTGAATATCTAACACCCTCCTGCACGTGTTTAATACATCATACTATATCTGACCGCTTATTTCAAGACACGGAAGCAATTTACCGCCTTGAAAACAGACAGGGAACCAAGTATAATGAAGATAATTCCGAGCGGGAACGCCGCCAAAAAAGGAGAATGCGATGCAGCACATTCAAAACGACATCAAACAAAATAGCTTCAAGCAGGTCTATCTCCTGTACGGGGAGGAGCGTTACCTGAAAAGGCAGTACACGGAGCGTCTCAGGAACGCCCTGTGCGCCGAGGACGACCAAATGAACACCCATTTTTACACGGGAAAGGACATTCCCATCGGGGAAATCATCGACTTGGCGGAGACGATGCCTTTTCTGGCGGAGCGACGTGTAATCCTTATTTCCGACAGTGGTTTGTTCAAATCCGGCGGCGAAAAGCTCGCCGAGTACCTGAACGCCCCCAGTGAGAGCACTTTTTGGGTCTTCACGGAGAGCGATGTGGACAAGCGAAGCAAGCTTTACAAGACCGTGCAGTCCAAGGGTTACGCGGCGGAATTCGCCATGCAGGACGAGAATACCCTGAAACGTTGGATTGCAGGCATGTTGAGCAAGGAAGGCAAGAAAATCACGGAAAACACCGTGCAGCTGTTCCTCCAAAAGACGGGAACCGATATGGAAAACATTCAAATGGAGTTGGAAAAGCTGATCTGTTACTGCATGGACAGGGAGGTGGTCACCTCCGAGGACGTGGAAGCCATCTGCACCAATCGGGTGAGCAACCATATCTTTGACATGATAAACGATATCGCCGCAGGCAGGACGAAAGAGGCGCTGCAGCTCTACTATGACCTGCTTTCCCTGAAGGAGCCACCCATGCGTATCCTGTTCCTGATTGCAAGGCAGTGTAATCTCCTGCTGCAGGTCAAGGAAATGCGCTCCCAAGGCTTTGACAGCAAAGCGATCGCGCCCAAGATAGGCGTCCCGCCCTTTATTGCGGGCAAATATATCACGCAGGCGGGGCAGTTCAAGACCTCCACCCTCAGAAACGCCGTGGAGACATGCGTGGAGACAGAAAATGCCGTCAAGAGCGGGCGCATGAACGATACCATGAGCGTGGAAATCCTGATTTTAACCGTGTTAAAGGATAAAAAAGGGGCTTGACTCACTCGGTCAACCCCATGTATATGCATCAAAAAGTCAACTGCGTTGACTTAGCTCATTGCTCGCAGAAATCATCGGCTGTCGTGAGTTCTACGGGATAATCATGTGTTTGAACCTAGACTCCGACAATACCCTTGCGGGCACCTTTCCCAAGACCGATGATTCTGTCTTATATATTATCACAGGCTTGGGAATCTGTCAAAAAGTAACATAAGGGAAGCATTGGCATAAATCCAACCGCGTCGGCTTGGGTCATTGCCCGCAGGAATCAGCGATGCTGATAGCCCTTGCGCTCTATTGAGTCAACCAGTCAATCAGGTACAATGCCTTGATTCCCTCATAAGACTTGATATAATTCCTATCCATTGACAGAACAATTTTCTCGTAATTATCGGGAATCATTCTAAGCGGGCGCAGCTCTCGCTCCCTCGTCTCCTCGGACTGCATGCTTTCCGTGACCTGTATATATATCTTGTCGTCGGGCTTCTCAGCCACGAAGTCAACCTCCGTGTCTCCCACCTTGCCGATATACACACGATAATCCCTTCTGATAAGCTCCAGAAAAACAATATTTTCCAAAATATGTCCCCTGTCCCCGTCACGGTATCCGAGCAGCATATTGCGAAAGCCCATATCAATGATGTAGTTTTTCCCGAGCGTTTTTAACAACTGCTTTCCCTTTACGTCATATCTGCCTACCGAATAAAACACAAAAGCGCTGCGCAGCATAGCGATATACTTATCAACGGTTTTCCCTGCTACATTCCTGCCCTTCGTTGTCCCGATATCGCCCTCTGCAGCCAATACGTTCCCTATGCTGTTTGGAGAGGTAATGCTTCCTATGTTGGAGCAAAGAAACATCACCAGCTTCTGGAGCAGATTCCTGTCTGCCGAAGCATTGCGTTGTAAAATATCGCGCAGCACTACCGTGGAATAGATTCCTTCTAATGCCTGATTGCTCCTCGCCTCATTGAAGCGGTATTCTCTTAGAATCGGCATTCCGCCAAGCTGCAGATATTTTTGAAATTTCTCCTCCATGGTTACTGCCTGATCAAACTCATAGAAGTCCAAAAATTCCTTAAAGGATAACGGCAATACCTTTATCTCAACATATCTTCCGGATAAAATCGTCGAGAACTCTGTGGAAAGAAGATAGGCATTGGAACCTGTGACATAGATATCCACGTCAAAATCCAAGCGAAACGACTCGACCGCCTTCTCCCAATGCTCCACCGCCTGCAATTCGTCAAATATCAGATAGGTTCTTCCGTCCTTGGCAATGCGTTCGCTGATATAATCGTAAAAGGACAAGTAATCCGTCAGTTCCCTATACTTCAGGGATTCCAGATTCATATGAATAATGTGATCCTCTGTCACACCGTCCTCGAGCAGATATTGGTGAAACAGGTCAAGGATAGATGACTTCCCGCACCTGCGTATGCCTGTCACTATCTTAACCAAGTCCACATCTCTATTTTGAATCAACTGCTCCACATATAACGGACGATTGATAAGCGTATTCATGAAGTATCTCCCTGCCTTTCTATCTTCCATTATACCCTAAACTGCATTGTAGTCAATAGTTTTGGAATTGCAAGTCGAAAACTTTGTGTTTTTATATACTTTTCGACTTTGTTTTCACCAAAACCTCCAAAAGAATTGGTTCGTTAATTGGTTCCGGTATTGTCATGAATTCCCAAGGTTCGACATCTAATTCACAATCCCAGTCTGACGGGACATATGCCAAATTGTCAAACCGATAGTGAAAACAAGCGGCACACCATTCCCAATGAGCCCCCTGCCCCCGATACCATTTCTTTTTATATTTGATTGGTTTAGGTATATCAAGCGCATAGTATTGAAGCAGCTTTTCCTGATTACAAATCGGGCATTTATCCTTTAAAATAGCAGCTTCTTGGTTTTGGCTAAATATTTCATTCCACACCGTAACATACTGTTCAGGAACACGATTCCACTTATTTACCCTTTTTTCATCGCGATACGCCATATCTAAAATCTCCGGTATAGCTGTAAGCTTATTACCGTCAATTTCCAGACAAGGCACCCACCAATCAGGTACTGACACCTGTGCATGTTCATAGGATTTGCAAAAGCTGCACCATTGCCATTCCGCTCCTCTTGCAATATGTTGGTTCGGGCTTGTTACCGCTTTCGTCCTCCTGCCTATCTGATAATATCTATGCAGCCCTTTATTCTGGCAAACCGGACAATTCTCAGATAAGTGAGCCCCTTCTGTATTGTTCCTAAAAATGCTTTTCCATTCTTCGATATATTCTATTGGAACACTTGTCCAATACCCATTGCCCATACCAACCTCCTTGAAGAACCACTATTCCCAACGTTTATACAATTCAGCTAAATCCAATAATTCCATACCCAGTTTGTCTTGAAAATCCCATGAATCAATAATCATTCTGGGATAACTTAAGGGTAAGCACTTATTATTCAGCGTTTTCTCAAGTTCTTCCAATATCGCGCTTAATTGAGCAGGATTTTTCTTACTAATTTCCCTCTCTGCATTCTCTATTTCACTTCTTATCTGTTGTTGAACATCTGCGTTTTTTCTCTTATATTTTTCTTCTATCGACACTTAACCAAATCCTCCAAATGACACTATATCAGAATATCTTTATATACCACAACGCTTTAATTCTTCAAACATCTTCCTTAATCTGACCATCGCAGAATCAGGAATCCTCGCCAATGTCAATACCCTAAGCGCCCTTCTACACGCTTTCAATAGCATGTCCCGTATTTCCATTTGGCTAATATTGTCTGCCGCCATAATCACATCTTTATCATCACCTATGTAGCGTTTCATAAAATACAGGGTATACATCTTGTTTTCTTTTTGCATCAGCTCTACATGAAATGGACCGTCCATGAAATAAAACATAAAATTATCCTCCCGATATCTTATCGCACTTATAAAAGTATTGACCCACATCTCCAAAATACACACAGGAAAATCATTCCATGCCCACTCAGGGAAATAATCGTCTCCTACCTGAAAGAAAATTTCTCCGGTAACATTGTGATACATTACTATGTTTTCTTCATTTATAATAAGCCTTACGGGGTTGTTCTCCGCGGCAAAATCTATCGTATCCATGCCACTAAAATCTCCTTATTATTCCCTCTAAGTACAGATATAGCAAATTCAGGCATTTGTGTCAAGCATTCGTCGATATCTGCCAATTAAAAGCTTCCCATTTTTTCTGCCAACAAATTCGTCAACAAATTCTCAGTCAACAAATCAAAAAAATGCTTGACAAATAAAAGAGAATGAAATCTCAAGTTTTACACCAAAACCAACGGGAAGCCAGTAAAATCAAGGCTTCCCGT
>JAMPHH010000072.1 GCA_023663505.1 Muribaculum sp. | reverse complement strand
CTCCCGCGGTCATCACATCGTCTTTTCCAATTTCATGAAAGCTGCGAATCATTGTCTCTCCTCCTCTCACCTGTCAAGCTTAAGCAGTGGCTTTCCCCTTACTCCACAGGCATATACTTGCGCAGGGAATCCCACACCGGCATGAACCTCGCGCTTGCACAGGTATCTGTATTCTCCGCGCGCAGCTCCTCCCATGCTCTGTCCAACATGGACATCTCACTGACCGCATGGGCGCAGTGATCAGTAACCGCCAGACGTCCCAACGGCGTCTTACACATCACAAACAGGACTGCCTGCCACATCATTCTTCCAAATCCACCTATAAAAAGCTTTTCGTCCTCCTCCGACTTTATAGGGTATCCCAATGCCTTCAGCAGAGCAAACCCTTCCGCCGTGGCATCTACCATTGCCCTTCGTTGGACCTTTGACGCTTTCGGAAGGCGGCAGTCCACGGCATAGGACACATAAGCCACGGGGAGTATCTCCGCCATGTGGCATTTCAGCCATGCGTCCATCTGACTTTCCCTTGTCAGCCTGCATCTTGAATCTGCAAACGCTCTGGCTATGTGTTTTCGGAACGTGCGCGACAATTCCCTGTCCCTGCCGCCTATCGTCAAATTACTACGGGCATAGATGCTGATGACCCGTCCGTCCTCGCGTCTGCCCCCGCTATCATAAAGCCAAAGGCGACCTCCTTTTTGACAGGAGAGCCTTCCTGCACTGCGCTTTCCGTTTTGTCCGCCCATGGGTTATTGCCTATGAAAACAACATAACGGCTATGGTTTGCCGAGATTGTCTGGAAGATATCAGGAACCTGATCCGCCTGCATAGCGACAAAGATAATGTCATATGTATCATCAGGCTCCAGACAGCCTATGACCTTTATTTTATCCGTGGTAGTTTTCCTTTGCAGATAATGCCGGATTACAAGTCCCCGCCTTTCCAGAGTATCCTTCCACTCCCCTCTGGCGAGCAGCGTTACGTCATTCCCGCCCTTTGTCAATATATGGGCTAACTCGCAGCCAATCACGCCCGCGCCATAAACCAATAGCTTCATCTCGCACCTCCTACCGTTTTCGTACTTATGGGAACCTTCGCTTTTACATTGTATAAGTTAGTATCTTCTAACCCGATATCTTAATAAATGCGGCTGCTTGAAGTTAGCAGCCGCTAATTCGATATCAAGTATACCCTCACGTGCTGATTTTGTCAATAGGCTGTCACAGATAGCTATTTCGCCCTCATTGCCTTGATCTGCTTCTTATTCTCATACATGCGGGCGTCTGCCTGCTGATATATGTCCATCAACATTTCGTTCTCATGACGCTTGTCATAGACCGCGTAGCCACTGGCGATACTGATGCGAAACGGCTGTCCCTCCACAGAGTTATACTCCTTCATCGCCTTTTGAAAGCAGCCAATCGCCCTTTCGCAGCAGCCGCCCGCATCTTCCCCGCTTACGATACATGCGAACTCGTCCCCGCCGATTCTGTAACATACGCCGTTCACGGATTCTGCCGCCGTCTTGATGATCTCCGCGCTGCTCACCAACAACTGGTCGCCCTTCTGATGCCCCTGATTGTCATTTACAAGCTTGAGATCATTGACATCAAACATGATGATCGCGATTCCGGAAAGCTCCTTCTTTTCCTTCTCCAACTCCGCTAAACGCTCCTGAAAAGCCGTCCGGTTGCCCACGCCTGTCAGACCGTCCCGATAGGCAAGCTGACTGACAAATTCCGACTGCACCCCAAGCTTTACCGCATTGATGATCTTCTCCAAGCTCGAGATTCCATAGCACAGTATGAAAATCAGCAGACCGACGCGCACAAACATAGCGTTGTCATTACTGCGACCTCGATAATACCTCAAAATATCTATCACTCCGGCAACCCCAAGTCCCACGAAGCCGACGATACGCAATACACTATAAATATTCCTCGTCCCGCTTTTCCTCTCGCGAAACGCATTTTTCAAGCTGCAATATATCAGTAAAAATACTGAGATTGCCAACATCACCATCGAGAAAGTCAATGTCTGATGATAGTCCCTCACCCCCGTGAAATGCAGAACCGTGCAAATGACAAACTCCGCCACGGACAGTCCGCTGAGCACGGGAACCGTCTTCGCCCACTGAAAGCCAAAGGCGGCATCTAAGTAAAGTACCAACGGAATCGGAATCATGATCAGAGAGGAACAGGACAATAGCTGGACAATCCTGCTGTCGTCGGTATAAAATTGCAGCACCCCCGTCTCCGCCAAGCACCAGAGCGCAATGTTTATGGCAAAGAGCCCGAGATAAAGCAGCTCGTGACTTTTACGCATCTGCAGATTCGCCGGAATATCCGCCACAATCAGCAGCACCCCGACAAACAATATGAACAGGCAGACCGAAAAGGACATCGACTTCTCAGTGAATGTAGTGACAATCTCTCCGCCCGCGGATCCCATACGGAGGTGATCCATGCACGCCCGTCCGTCCGCGTACACGGTATGAAAACGCACCTCCACGGCTTTTCCCGCGTCTTGGCTGTAAAGTGGAACATAATTCCACCGATTGCCGAAGGATTTATTGTAAATGCTGCTCTCTCGACGCAAGGGCATGTAGCGCAGCTCCCCGTCCACATAGACCTGATAGTCGATATTCTTGGTGCGAAAGCACAAAGAAAGCCCCTCTCCCAGATCGTCAGGCAGCCTGTGATAGACACTCTGCTCCTGATAGGGCACCACGGAGGGAAGCTTATTCAAATGACCGACATCTGCCGCGCTTCCGTCCTCCAGATACCACCCCGCATCAAAGTCGATATTGCCCTCGGAAAGCTGCTCCGCTGGAGACCTTCCCCTGTTTGCCGCCGCCACCCCCACAATCATGGTAAAAAGGAATATGAGCATTATGGCATAAGCAATATGATAAATCCTGTTTTTTGTCCCTGACCTGTTCATCATCATTTCTCCGTTTCATCATTCATCGACCGAGCCCCTGCTCTGTCATGTAATTTCAACCCTGATGCATTGTCTGACACAAAATTACACCTAATAATATCATAACAATGGAAACAGTATCAGTCAAATAAAAATTTTAACCCCGAGGGGTTGTTGACTACTCATTCTTGAAAAGACAGCCGATTCCCGCAAGCAGGGAAACGATTCCCCCGATTATCTGAAAGCTGCTAATCGCCTGTTCGCTAAGCAAAAGAAAGCGTTCCGTTTCCATCCCCTCGCACAGGCGTAGAAAAATAGCACCGTATTGCTCACCCAAGGGCACGGAAAACAAAACAATAATCAAGCCCACTACCACCCCTGCAATGTACATTTTTTTCATAGCTGTCCTCTTTTCTGCGCTGCTTTTTATGTATAACAGACATGCGGCAGGCAGCGCACAGCCACATACCCGTTATGCCCTCTACTGCGGATTCCTCGTCCCGTCCGCCTGCATGCTTCTCGCAGCCCATACAAGCATAATCCCAAACCAGACAATCATGCTCTCGCTCATCAGTCCGTTGGTAAACCCTATCCGAAACGGCGTATCAGGCATGGCGGACTTCACAAGCTGCAGGATTCCGTAAATGATCAACACATTCGTGAACGCCATCGCCTTCGGGAATATCGTCCTACCGGAGAGCTGCAGATAAAACCAGTACAAAAAGGGCGGAAGCATAAGCGCCTCGCTCAATACTACAATCCACATAAGCTGCGAGCAGAGCGCTTCCGCGGCAGGCAGCGCAGCCGCTTCATAGCCGTTGCCGTCAAGCCATGCGAACACAAATAAAATCATGACATAAAACAAATGCAGGCACAGCCACGGAGTCAGTCCGAATGCCGTGAGATAATGATAGATCCGCCTATGCTTCTCCTGCTTCACAAAGCCTGTGGTGGTAAACAGCGCAATCCCGTACAGCAAAACGGCGGGGAAAGCCACAAGCATGGACAGGGAGTTGCGCCATGCAGGAATCTGCGCCACGCCCTCCGTGAGCCAGTAGAGGTTTCCATGGTAAACGGTGCTGCCGTACATCATCAGCCAGTCGCCGCTGCCCATGAGAACACAGCCAAGCATACCGCAGAGCAAAGCTAAAATCGTCTTTCTCTTGTTCATTCTCATTCCCCCTCGTATAATAAGTTTATAGCCAGTCATTATCTAATGTCAGTTACCATCGTATGCCACTCACTATCTCTATCAATTCCTACTGTCGCAGCCACGCTCCCCTGCAGGAAGCCCTGTATCGATGTCAATATTGACTACCAAGTCATTGCCTCCGACAGTTTACTCCCCGCAGGAAGCCCAACATCGACGTCAACGCCTCCTCCACAAATATTAGGGGGAGTCACGGTTTACAGCAGCTCTTAATCTCCTCCGCCCACCGCTCGGGATAACAGACTAACAGCTCCTCATGCTGCATTTCATGGCGGCGGATATCAGGATTTTTAAAATGAAGATAATACCGTTTCAGATACTCCTCCCCCATTTTAACAGCATAGAAAATATGGATCGTGGTATCGGCAACGTCAATCCCACTCTCAATCGGCGTGACCAAATCCGAATAAAACTGATTCCTGATGCTTTCCCGCTTTACAAAGGACATTCGGGTGCTTCCCACGCCGAACAAAGCCAACATTTTGCTATAATACAGCCGCTCCTCGGCAGGCTTCTTCTCCAGCCTGCGCTGCATGAATTTCGGCAGAGTGCCTTTTTGAAACATCCCCGACAGGATTCGGGCAATCAGCCAGCTTTGGAATTTCGCGGATAACCCGCTGCCCTGATCCATATCAGAGCTGCCGAGAATCGCATGGCTGATATGGATATTCCCCCGCTGCACCAGTAATCCCACAAAGCTTCCGCCCATGGAACAGCCATAGGCGGCATGTATCCTGCCGCCATAGTTCTCCCTGACATAGCCTTCTATCTTTTCCGTTTCCGTCAGCATATCGGGAAAAACGGTATCCTCCGTCTCGTCGAAGCCGTCATAGGACACACAGACTACATGAAGCTCCTCCAAAAGCGGGATTACCGCTTCAAAGTTTGCCTTCCAATGACAGCATGTTCCCGGCAATAAAAGAATGACCGGATTGCTCCTGTCTCCAAATTCATAAAATTTCATAGCTTGCTCCGTTTCTGCACATAAAAGCTCATGACATGTCGTTTGTGACCTTGCAGTGTGTAAGCACAACAAATCCAGCGCTTGAAGGTTCTCGTAACAACGTTGACTCCACAATTTATGCAACAAGTGTTAGTTTTATCTAACCCAACTCGCCAATAAAAGCGACCGCCATTTGTTAGCAGTCGCTAACTTATTCTATAGTCTACTACTTCACCTATGCCTTTGTCAATAGCATACAAAATATCTCTATTTCCCTCGCAAACCCACATAGAAACACAGTTTGAGCTTCGCGGCGCGCAGGACTGAGCTGTCACTTTCTCCTACAACCTCAACAAATACAAATAGGAATCTCTGTCGGGATATTCGTAGGTAAAGGGCTGCTCCTCCAACGACAGATTAATCCTCGCCTCGTCGTTTTGAATATGCAAAATCAAATCTATAATCTGCTGTTTATATTGCTCTTGGTAAGTGATTATTTCCATAGTTGCCCTCCGTATTGAGGTTTTTATCTGCGTTACTGCCCGTGCTCTCCAATCAACACATCTTTCCCATGAAAGGCAAAGCCATAGCAGCGGATACGCTCCGACAGAATCCCTCTGCCGGTCAGCTCGGTTCCATACCGTTTGTCCTGAATCTGGTGCAGAGCCGCCTGCACCGTCTCCTCCAAGCTCTTTTCTTTTTTGCTGTTCCACACTTTAAATTCCATGATGATAGCGTTATCCTCATGCGGTTTCTTCGGCTCAAGTACCACATCGTACCGTCCGAAGCCGCTTTCACGGTTTGAGGTGATCAGGTAACGCCCCTGCAGCTCCACCAACAGTCCAAGGACAAAGCCATGATAAAAACGCTCCGGCTCCTCCCTTGGTGAGTTCATACCTGTATCAAAATAGCTGAATGTATTCAATGCCACGCGGTTCATATATTCATTCATGGCATCTACGTCCCCCAAAAGCAACGCCTTGACGAAATCATTGTAGTCTGCTTGGACACACTGAAACCACCCCCGCACCATACCATTAAACATGTGCTTTACCTCATAGTTAGTGAGGGTCAGCTCATATTTCACCTCCTCGTCATCTTCCAGAAGCTCCAAACGGTCATAATGCAAAACCTTCAAATAGCCGCCGGCCAACAGCAGACTCCAGACCGCGGACTCATTTTGGTCAAGCTGGTTGTATACAATCTGCTCGTCAACGGGAACACATATTGTTTCTCCCCGAAGCAGCGTCTCAAAATGTTCCTTTATTCCGCGGGAGCCCTGTTGCAGCAGCTTGCTCACCAGACTGTTGGAACTGGTATTCGCCCAGTAAGCGGCAAGCTTATGGGTGTCCAAGTAATTTAAAATAGACCATGGATTATAGATGTCCCTGCATTTTCCAAATACAAAGCCGTCATACCAACGCTTCACCTGTTCCCTTTCCGTGGAAAGTCCGCACTCGTCCAGTGCGGCAAACACCTCCTCCTCCGTAAAACCAAATGAGGTCGCGTACTCGTCCGAGGTGCTTGTCACCACTTTCAGATTATTTAAATCCGAAAAAACAGACTCCTTGCTCACTCTGGTAATCCCTGTCATAATCGCCCGTTCGAGCCAAGGATTGGTTTTGAAGGTGGAATTAAATATGCTTCTGGTAAAGCCCACCACTTCGTTCCAGTATCCGGCTACATAAGCTTCCTGCATAGGCGTGTCATACTCGTCCAACAGGACAATTACCTTCTTGCCGTAGTAACGGCAAAGATAGTCGCATAATTTATAGATAGCCATGGCAGCTACCACCTCAGACATATCCGGACGGACAGAGTCAAAAAAATCCCGTTCCTGCGCGGTCATCCAGTCGCATTCCCTCAGAAAGACATTCTGCATATACAGCTCAGTGATTATCCGGCAGATTTTCTCCTTGACTGAAGGATAATCCCTTTCCTTCACATTGGCAAAGGACAGGCTGATGACCGGATAAGTCCCCTGTCGCTGTCTGTACGCCTCCTCTTTCCAGATTGAGAGCCCCTCAAACAAGTCCCCTCGATTCGCATACTGCACAGAGAAGAACTGCTCCACCATGCTCATGTTCAGCGTCTTGCCAAAGCGACGCGGACGGGCAATAAGCGTGACATCGTCCCCGCTCTCCCACCACTCCTTAATAAAGGACGTCTTATCTATATAGAGACATTGACGTGTAATTACCTTCTCAAAATTCTGTAATCCGATTCCAACCGTCCTTGCCATATGCTCCTCCCAATCCGCCATTCTCCCCGCCCTTGGCATTTAACAATCTTATTATAGTATAGCTGATTCGAGATAGAATTACAATTAGGCTTTATTTTCTGACGGGCAATGAGCCAAGTCAACGATATTGACCTAATATTCAGAGCTGAGCAGGAAATCCGCTACATGCATTGTCTTAATCCCCTCATAGTTTCCGCCTGCAAATTCGTCCGCCCTTAGTACATATTTGGGGTAGTTGTCGCGTATTTCAAGCAGGCGGTTATATTCCCGTTGCTCCGTTTTTGCAGAGCCTATCTCCTGCGTGACCTGAACATAAAGCTTATCATCTTGTCTCGACGCCACAAAGTCTATTTCTCCGTCACAGGTCTTGCCGATATGGACAGTATATCCCCTGCGGCAAAGCTCCAGATAAACAATGTTCTCAAGGCTTGCGGCAACACTGTCAGCTTGATAGCCAAGAACACTGTACCGCAGGGCGTTATCTGCAAGATAAAATTTCTCCTGTGTTTTCAGTATTTCCTTGCCCTGCAAATCATATCGGGAACAGCGGTGGAGCAGATACGCTTTTTCCAGCTTTTCAAGGTAGCTGTACACCGTCTCGTTATCAAGCGTCCTGTGCTCCGATTTCAGGTAATCAGAAATAGACTTGGCGGAAAAAGTACTTCCAACATTTTGAAAGGTGTACCTGACCACACGCTCCAGTTGGTCTATTTTCCTGATCTGATTCCGTCTCACAATATCGGAGAAAATGGTCGAATTGTAAATATCCCTGACAATCGTGTAAATTTCGTCCTGTGAATACTTCTGCAAATGAGTTGCGGGAAAACCGCCCAAACGGACATAATCTGCAAGCTCGCTTCTAGGATTGCCAACCGTCTCGTATGTCTCCCTAAACATCAGATATTCCGAAAAAGAAAGGGTAAAGATGCGGAAAGCAATGTATCTTCCGGTCAGGTAGGTGGAAATCTCCGAGGACAGCATGCGGGAGTTAGAGCCTGTCACATATAAATCCACGTCAAAATCCGCCGCCAAGGAGTTTACCACCCTTTCCCACCCCTCCACTTCCTGAACCTCGTCAAGAAACAGATAGGTTTTGCCATCATGAGAAAGCCGCTCCTTCAGGTGGGCGTACATCTGCTTTGCCGTCATATCCTCATACTCCATTGAATCATAACGGCAGCTTACAATGCGATCCACGGGGATACCCCGCTCCGTTTGCAGCTTATCCATAATCATTTTAAGTATTGTAGACTTTCCGCAGCGGCGAACTCCTGTCAGAACCTTTACAAAAGGTGTGTCCACATATGCCATAATTTTATCCACATACATCGGTCTGTCTATCATAATAATCCTCCATTTGTAGGATATTATATCGCAAAATCACAAAATAATCAATGAGTTTTGCGATTACAAACCGCAATACTTCTGTGATTGTTATTAATTTGTCATATACGCTCCCTACAATTCCCTTTCTTTTCCCCAGAAGAACAAAGCCACGGTACCCGGACCGGTGTGGGAACCAATGACTGTACCAATATCGTTGATAAGCACCTTCCCGTCAAGCTTGGGAAAACGTTCCTCCACCAGTCTTGCAACCTCCTCCGCGTCATCACGGCAGAAGGATTGTGAAATAAAGCATTTTCCTGAATAGTCAGCGCCATCTTGCACGCAATTCTCCATCTCCTTAAGCATCTCCCGAATCACCCGCTTTTTTCCTCTGTATTTGGCCCGCGGAATCAGGCGTCCCTCGCAGTTCACGTTCAAAAGAGGACAGATATCAAGCACCTGACCTACAAATCCCGCTGTTTTTGAGATGCGTCCTCCCCGTATATAACTGGTCAAATCCGTGGAAAAAAACCAGTGCTGCACGCGCAGCTTATTCTTATCCAACCACGCTGCATTTTCCAAAAGCCCCATGCCCTGCTTTTGATTATCCAATGCCTGAAGCACCAACAGCCCGTAGCCGGAGGAAGCGCCCAGTGAATCGACTATCATAACCTTCCGCTCCGGATATTTCTCCTCTAACTGCATTTTGGCAATGTTGGCGGAATTGACCGTACCGGAAATCCCACTGGAGAGCGTCAAATGCAGCACGTCCAACCCCTGCTCCAAGAAAGGCGTGAACAAGGCGCAATACTCCTCTGTATTGACCTGCGAAGTGACCGGCTGAGCGCCATCTGTAATCATTTTGTAAAATTTTTCAGGGGAAATAGAAGAATATAAATCATCAGGATATTCTTTTCCGTCTAACCGATAATGAAACATTGCAAAAGGAATCTGATTGCTTTCCATCCATTCTCGACTCATATCCACAGTAGAACAGCATGTGATTTTATAATTATCCATGTGATTGACCCTCCGATTATTTTTCTATGTCCACTGTCATCATATTAGAAAAATGCGTTCCTCACACCTTTCTGAAAAGAAGTTGAGACTAACTAAAATGATATGTCTTTTTCGCATTTTCGTCAAGACGGTATTGCAAAATTCTATGATGTATCATTATTGCTCATTATCAAAGATTGCTACTCAATTAGGGTATTCTGAGTATGAAATTCAGAAGATAATCGTAGCGTTTCTGATTTCCGATTCGATATTGTCCTTTATGTATTCCTCCGGTTTATGCTTACTTGCATATTCTCCGGGGCTGTAAACCGTAACCATGCCCGGATGAATGCATATCTCATGGGTTGTTCGGCCATTATATATTGCATGTGCGAAACTATTTGCCAACACTTCTCTGATTACAGCCACAGGAATTTCAGGAATTTCTTTCCTTTCCGTTCCGGTTATCTCCCTTCTCCACCAAATATTCTTTAAGATATATTCGTTGTAATCTACGCCATTATAATTAATAGTATGATTTTCGCCACGTTCCCAAACAAATTCATCATCATAATAATAATCGGATATCCATAAATACGATACAAAACCACCCAACAAAAGATAATAAAAAATGCGACAAAGGAGTAAGTCCCTTATTCTAGTGAAACAAATCAATCTTTTTCACCAAAAAACTTATCTTATGATCCGAGCAATAATATATAAATATGTATCACAAGTGCCTTTCGTCCGCTTCATTGACTTTTCGTCCACTATGCATTATAATATGGACTAAAAAAATACAGGAGTGGATGAACCCATTTCGAGTAAGGAGTTCCTATGAGAAATTTTGATTATACAAAGCTGGCAAATTATAAGTGGGATAACGAAGCGCTTTCCTATGTCGCCAAGATACACGAATGCAAAGGCAGACAGGACTTGTTTGTGAGGCAAAAGCCCATAGAGCTTGAGCGACTGACCGAAATTGCAAAAATCCAAAGCACCGAGGCTTCCAATAAAATTGAGGGTATAGTCACTACAAGTACCCGTATCAAGCAGTTGGTGGAGGAAAAGACCACGCCGAGGAACCGTGATGAAAGCGAGATTTTAGGGTATCGGGATGTTCTGAACACCATTCACGAAAGCCACGACTATATTCCGATAACACCGTCCTATATCCTTCAGCTTCACAGAGATTTGTTAAAACACGCAGGTCTTTCCTATGGTGGCAATTTCAAGAATACGCAGAACTACATCAGCGAAACACGCCCCGACGGAACGCAGATTGTACGGTTTACCCCTCTTGCTCCCTATGAAACGCCGGAGGCAGTCGAAAAAATCTGTGAAAGCTACAAGCGAGCGATAAACCTTGAGGAGGTGGACGCATTAATCCTAATCCCCGCCTTTATCTGTGATTTTCTCTGCATCCACCCCTTTAACGATAAACTATTAACACAAGTCAAAGATTTGTGTTGTGCCTGATTCATAGAAATGATACAATATCCTTTGGCTTGAATAATACAAGTTGGAGGACTTTTTTATGGCAAAAAATGATGTGAGGTATGAGGCGATTTATGCAAGGCAAAGTGTAGACAAGAAAGACAGTGTTTCGATTGAAACACAAATTGATGACTGCAAAAGGTTATGTTCTGGCATTCCCCGTATTTACAAGGATAAGGGTTACAGTGGAAAGAATACAGAAAGACCAGAACTCCAAAGGCTGCTCAATGATATTAAAGCAGGAATAATACAAAAAGTTATTGTTTACAAGCTGGATAGGATTAGTAGAAATATTGTTGATTTTTATAAGCTGTATGAAGTAATGAAAATAAATGGATGTATGTTTAAAAGCTGCAATGAGCCCTTTGACACTGCTGATCCTATCATGGGTGAAACAATAATGGGTGTACTCGCTGTTTTTGCACAAATGGAGCGAAACAATATTCGGGTAAGGATAAAAGATAATTATGAATACAGGATCAAAGATGGAAGGTGGGCTTCTGGCAAGGCTCCCTTTGGCTTTAAAAATGGAAAAGAAAATGGCAAGGCAACACTGATTCCCATACCAGAGGAAATAGAGATTGTAAAATGGATGTTTAAGACTTATGCCGAAAGCCCCAACATATCATTGGGCATGATACAAAGCAGGCTGATTGAAATGGGCATCACGGGGCACCAGTCAGGCAAAGGGTTCAGCAGGACCACGATAGGGCATATCCTTACAAACCCTGTTTACTGTGAGGCAGACCAGACTTTATGCCAATACTACCAGAAGAAACTGATTGAGTTTGCCAATCCCGCAGAACAGTGGAATGGTGAATATTCGGCTGCTATCGTCGGGAAAAATAACCGTTCTTTGAGAAATGAGAACAAAGAGGGGATCATTGTATATATAACGAATGTAAAGGGAGTGGTCTCAAGCAGGACATTTCTCATAGTACAGGACCGCATGGAACAAAATTCAGCGATCGCCTCTGATAACAGCCCAAATAACAATTTAAAGGAACTGTCTGGTATGCTGAAATGTGCAGAATGCGGATCGGCGATCAAAATGCAGACTTATCCCTCCCTGACATGCACGGGCAGGAGCCAGAAGAAAATCTGTTCAGTTTCATTCAAGGGAACCAGAATGGAAACAATACAAAGCAATGTAGCCGTGAAAGTACAGGATTATCTGGAACACATGAATGAGACAGTATCGCAGAAACAGCGGAAGCGGGCCAGAACCAGAAAAGAAATTGAGGAATTGGAAAAGCAGTTGAAAAACCTGACTGAAATGGCAAAATTCAGTGATAATATTGCCGAAAGGCTGAAATTTGACATGGATGACCTGATTGTCCGCATCAAGAGCAAACAGTTAGAACTGAAACAGGAAATGCCAGAAGACATTATATCGCTCCGTCTGGGAGAGGAATATATTAGGGGCATTTATGACGGAAAGGGTGTTTTGAAGATACGGTATGAAGATTTAGATACAGAAAAAAGGCATATGATATTAAAGGCTCTGGTAAAAAAGATTCTCGTCCATGCTGATGGAAATGTCGATATTGAATGGAAAGACTGACCGAAAAATTTATATCAGGGGAAAGGGCGGGTATGTATCTGCCCTTTTCTTCTTTTTATAAAAAGTATAATTTGATTATACAAGAAAAAAGTTTCACCTTAATGTGATACCTTTTAAAAATAAACTGCTCCACCTATAGATGATGTTTTATTATTTATGTTTTTAGCCATATTAAGGTGATGCTTAATAATCCCTGTTCAACTCTCCTTAAGCTGACGCCAATAAAAAAATATTCCTGCTCTCCTTTAGGTGATGCCATTTCTGCAAAAATCTGATTAAAATTTTCCGTGATAAACTTGTTATGGAAGATGCAGGATCGGCACGATCTTCCAGACGAAGAATAATTCATTTTATCAGCAGATAACTTAAGGAAGGGGGAAGGTAATTTATGGAAATGTGGGACAATGCCCTGCCAATGGATAATATGCAGTTTATGAGGATACAAGAGCATCCCATTCAGACAGGCGAAAATCTGATTGTCATTGATAACTTGGAGGGTGGAAGGATTAAGCTGTACGAATATACGGAGGGACCATTGAACATCCAGCAGTTGGTTTACGGAAATGGAAGCGGATGCCAGAATGCGGTTCTGGTGGCGGAAATCATCATCAATGCCACTTGGCAGACCGATAATGTATTCATCCATAAAATTTTCTGTGAGTACGGCCATGAATCACTGATACTGCCCATGATAGATCAGGTTCTCCATTTTGCCTATTTTTACGGCGGGTTTGAATCGGTGGTCATTTCGGACAGGGAGTATGAAAAGTGGCTCCCGTATGCAAAAGATGTACTTGCGGACTTCAAAAAGATACATTCTGCCTATGAGTATTCGCTGGGCAGGGTTGATGCGGAGTAAAAGAAAAGCAGAGGAATGTTCCCCTGCTTTTCTTCTGCCCGTTATCTTCCCCTCTGTCTGGAAGGATGCCCTTTTTGCAATGACTTCTCCCTGAAAAATTCTATCAAATCGTCCTTGCCGACGGACATATTGTAAGTTTTTTGTAAGTTGCTGTTCCTGACTTTCTTCCCCTCCGCATTGGTAAAAACAATGTATTTATGGCAGTCCTGCCAATCTACAGAATAGCCTTTCTTCTCCATAGCCTTTATAAATTCCTCTCTGGATGCAGATCCATTCATTGCATCATGCACTGATATAGCGGTGTCCTGCACATAACTTTTTACCTTTCCTTCTCTGGCTTTTTTAAGAAACTGATACTTGTTTGTGTCATATGCAATGATTCCTTCCCTTTCAGGTTTTTTCCTGCCAATTTCACAAGTGCTGAAGCCATGTTCCAGACATATGTTGTTGTTTAATATTTTCATATCCTCTAAATCTTTTTTAGACATTTGGAATTTGTGGCCGTCAACGAAGCTGACTGAATTAACAACAAAATGAGTGTGTATGTGCTCTTTGTCTACATGGGTACAATAAAGAACCTCAAAACCAGAAAATAAGGGGCATTGCTCTACAAACTCTTTGGCAAGCTGGTGTGCCTGTTCCGCCGTGATATCTTCCTCTGGCGGGAATGACTGAACAAAATGCTTGTATGTCCTGCCTCCCTCCTTCCCCCAAAGTCTCTTGGTCATCATCATTTCTTTTCCAGCAACATCAACATTGCAGTTAAAGCCAGAACATAGCTTTTTTCCTATTGTTTTTTCTTTCTTAGTCACATAGTTAATGATGTGGCCTATGCTGGAATGTGAATTTTTGACCGATTTAATAATAGCCATATCTGCTCCAATCCCCCTTTCATATCTTCCATATCCGCCTCTGAAATATGCCCTGTTTCGTTTGCCTTTCGTGCAATCTGGTTGATGTTGATGCCGATTTTTTTGATCTGAAAAATCAATTCTTGATATTCTTTTATGTGAATGATCTCCTTATTCATGGCAGTCTTAAGAAGAAACTGCTGTTGTGATATTCCCGCCTCTGCAACTTTTTTCTTAATCTGTCTATATTCTTCCTCCGTCAAGCGAAAAGTCATTTTTCTTGTCCTGTGAATCATGGTGCATCACCGTCCTTTTTTTAAATTGAGTGCTGCTGTGCAGCGCTCAATTTAAAAATGGTATTTGGCTGGCAGATAAGGCTTTAATCGGAGGCAGACAAATAGAAGGAGCGGAGCGACAAAAAAGGGGATCAAAGGGGAATCTCCCCTTGCAAGATGCGATATGGCGACAGCAATATCGGAATCTTGCCATAAATCTATCCCCCTCATGGAAATCGCCAAATTTGATTGTGACTGTGATTGTGGCGACAGCATCACATTGAATTGTGACAGGATAGATTTTGCAGGGCGAGGAATGGCATTGTTGATACACTTGCACTATCAAAGTGTATCGGCAATGCCATTGTGAGCACTGCCAACAGAAACAGGACCCTGTTTCTGATCCGCCTTGGGCTTTCGGCTTCCTCCCCTTTTCTTCCGTATACTCAAAAATTCATATTTAATTGTGAAGGGTAAAGGGAAGGAGGGGAAAAAGATGCACTTCAAAAATGTGCTGAATTTTTTTG
>JAMPHH010000071.1 GCA_023663505.1 Muribaculum sp. | reverse complement strand
TCTGGTACTGGAAGCTCTCAAAATGTACTCATTTTGGCAAAAGGCGAACCGCTACACGTTTTGGTAACACCCATATATATTCTATCATAGTGATAAGTTTTTGCAAGATGTGACAATAAATGTTTTCTGAAAAACTTATTTGTTCCCCTTTTTCTTTTCGAGCTTTATATGCTTGATGTGGTCATATACCATTGCAAGCAGTTCCACTTTCTTGCTCCGGTTACGTTTGATGACAGAATCGTCGGGAACAAGGACTTTTACACGCTTCGGTCTCGCGAATTTATCGAACGTAGAGGTAACCCTGACCGCCAGAAGGAGCAGGAACCTGAACAGGTTTTTTCCATGAAACGCCAACAGTAATAAAAATTGGAACATCTCATAAACGGGAACACCGCAATTTTTGGTGATGTTAGCTGTGCGCCGCAGTTTTCCAGACTGCAATTCCCTAAATGTGGTAGAAAACGGATTTTGGATATTTTCATTTTTGTTTATTTGGTTTATCATAAGATTAGCATCCTTTTCCGCACAAATTACCTGACATGAAACTGAGTTGGCATAATGATTACACCAATGACTTGACGTAAGAACAGACGAGCGTCTTTGCTTGGAATATGCAAATAAAGAGTGGAGCGTTTATTTTAGGCTTAAAAGCAAATGATGCGCATCATTTGCTAGATATAACAGAAAGGTGAAAAATGATAACAGAATTGATAATGACAGTTGGTTTTATTTTTAAAGATGGTGAAAAGGGAAAAAGAATTGTCGGAGGAGCAGAACCGAAGTATTCAACAGATGATTTAAGTTGGTTGAATTTTAATGGTGGAGAGATAATGATTCGAACATCTAAAGAGGATATGATTTTCAAGGTTAAAAAAATTGATGTTTTTCCTTCGTTATCGGGTGCCATAAATATTGGATTAACATTAGACACTGACACACAATTTGATGCTATTAGTGTGGGGGATAAGGTTTTCAAAATTTTATAGCATAGTTTATTGAATGTCGCCATGAGAGTAGAATTCGGTAAATTTATTACAGATTTGAGAATAGCTATCAGGATTTAGTGTCTTGGAGTAAAGGAAAGAAAGAATGTTTGATGAATATGACAAATATATTTCCGAATTTGCAGTAGAGGATTTTGCCGTCGATTATTGGTATGACGAGGGGGTGTTATTGCAGAAAATATGCTTTGTGAATTTGAGGAAAATGATTGGAAAGCATTATTGGAAGCCGTATCCGAAAGAACGGTAGAATGGCAAAAACGTTTGGCATACTGCATGCATGACACAAGTGATTTAAATCAATTAAAAGTATTATTAAATTTAGTAGAAACTGATGATAGTGAATTATTTGAAATGGTAGTGGATTCTTTAAGAGATTTTACAAGTGATGAGTGTATGAATTTAATACAAGCTGATTTGCGAATAGTTTCTAAAATTGAGGAGTTAATGCCTAGAGCAGGATATGTGACTAAGAGGGTATTCGAGGAGTTTCTAAAAACAAATAGAGAAAATTTATAATGAGGTTAATATGTATAAGATAGAGAATAGTATATTAATTTAATCAAAGATAGGGTTTAATTCCCCGCAGCTTGCTGCGCAACAAACTTTGCCCTTGAACTTGGGGTCTTGATACCCCGCAGCTTGCTGCGGGGTAGTTCATTGATAGTAAAAAAATCGATATGAAACATTTAATAAAAACTTGTTTAGAATATAATGGAATGTATGTTATTTTATTTGGAGGGAACAACTTGTTTCCTAATAATATAGTTGCAGTAGATTCAAATGGGGATGAGTTATGGAAAATAAATGATATTTTAAAAATTGAAAAACCGTCAGCCAATACAGTAATAAAAAAGAAGGGTGAAGAGATATTGGCAGTATTATCATCAGTTGGAATGGTATATGAAATTAACATAAAACAGAAGAAAGTAGTTAAATCAATGATTATGAGATAAAAATTCAGTCCGCAGTAAGAGTGACTGTCCCAAAAAGGAATACCATTTACTGAAATTTTATATTAGGAGAGTGCGGGATGTCAATTATATATATTTTTAATATTAATATTGCGCAACAACAGAATACAAACATAACATCGGTAGATATTCTAAAATGTTATTTAGAAGCAGGGTGGAGTTTATATTCAGAAAGAAATCAGATAATATATACAGAGTTAGGGGATAATGATGCTTTTGATTTTGTGGCAAATTCAATCAGTGAAAATGAATATTTTGACATCATGATGCAAAAGGAGAAAAATAACGAAATTATTGCATTTGCATTGTTTTATTTAAAAGAAAGTTATCAATACAGAATAGATGTAATGATTTCCCCTGAATTTGATATTTCAATTTCACCAGATGATGGAACTAAAAAAATGTTAATCCCCAATTTAAATATATTAGATGTAAATTGGTATTTGTACAGAATTCTGCCTCCCTTAGCAAATAAAAATATTTTAGTTGAATCTTATACGTTTACCAAAATTTGAATTGTCGTGAAAGAGGTATGAGCTTCGTAAATTCTGGTTTGTTACCTCTTGCTAATTGGCTAAAAAAATGAGTTATAAAGATATTTTTTGTACGCTTAAAGAGTGCCAATGTATGTTAAAATACATATTCTATTCCTATGAATCTGCAAGGCTTAGAAGTTTTTTCATGAATCCCGTGATATGCCTGAATGCGGGGAATAGTCGAAGATTGGTTTTAAGGAGAAGTGAGAATGAATAACAAAATAGTTTATGTTACAAAGAACGAAGCCCAATTAATTAAAGCAGATGCAGTACAAAACAGAGAAATTTAACTTGATTAAAAATATTGGTGCTGATATGTATAAATGATTGAGGGTTGTGTAATTAGTGTGTATAATTATTCTGTAAGGAGGAACACTAATGAAACAAAGAGATTTGATCAAGAAACTTGAAGATGCAGGTTTTTCTTTTGAGAGGCATGGTGGAATGAAACAAGTTTATCCAACTTTTATAGTAAATACAAATGATGGTTCTGAACATTCTTTTTTAGTTTGTGTCCCTGATATGGAAATTTATACTGAGGGAGATACTTTTGCAGATGCTATTGAGATGGCGAGAGATGCTATTGGATTGGCAGGAATCTCAATGGAAGATAATAATGAAGAGCTTCCGGTGCCATCAGATCAGGCTGCTGCTATTGAGAAGGTAAAAAAAGACACGGAAGTTATTGATTTTTCAATGGGTGTTTTAACTTATGTAGATGTTGATTTCTCTGAATACAGAAAGAAGGTTGACACAAAGACGGTTAGAAGAAACGTAGCCCTTCCGAGTTGGCTTAATTATGAGGCTGAACACGCAGGAATCAATGTGTCAAGAGTTTTACAGGAAGCATTGATGAATGTATTAAATGTAAAGAGAAATGCATGATATATGATTGCCTTAAGATATCGTTTTGCGGCATCTTATTATGAACGAAAATGCCATATTGCAACCCCCGATATTTTGTGTTATAATTAATCAATTTGAGCATATATGACACAAGATATATTCAACCGGGAGAGGAGTACAATATGAAAGCTTTTTTGATACTTGAGGATGGCACCGTGTTCACGGGAACGCATATCGGTGCGGACAAAGAAATAATCAGCGAGATTGTATTCAACACGTCTATGGCGGGTTATCTGGAGGTTTTGACCGACCCGTCCTACGCGGGACAGGCAGTATGCATGACCTATCCGCTTATTGGCAATTATGGTATTTGCCGTGATGATTGTGAATCTTCGAGACCTTGGCCGGACGGTCTCATCGTGAGGGAGCTCTCCCGCGTTTCCAGTAACTTTAGAAATGATATTTCTATACAGCAGTTCCTTGAGGAGAATGACGTCCCCGGAATTGCGGGGATCGACACCCGTGCCCTGACCAAGATTTTGCGGGAGAAGGGCACCATGAACGGCATGATTACCACAGATGAGAATTTTGATTTTGAACAGATAAAGCCCAAGCTACAGGCGTATACCACAGGCAGGGTGGTGGAGAAGGTGACCTGCGGGGAGCGCTACACGATCAAGGGTGTGACGGATTTGGCGCAGAACGGACCGCTCTCCGGCGCCGCGAGATTCGACAAGGCGGCATACGCCAAGGGACAGAGGGAGCCAAGACCTTCACTGGTAAGGGAGCTAAACGGCGCGGGACTTCAGATTGCGCTGATGGATTTTGGGGCAAAGGGCAACATTGCCCATTCGCTTGCGAGCAGGGGGTGCGATGTGACGGTGTATCCCGCTTTGACTCCGGCGTCGGAGATCATTGCCGCCGCTCCGGACGGCATCATGCTTTCCAACGGACCGGGCGACCCCAAGGAATGTGGTTCTATCATCGAGGAGATTCGAAAGCTATACGAGACGGAGATACCGATCTTTGCAATCTGTCTAGGGCATCAGTTGATGGCTCTCGCCACGGGCGCGGACACCTACAAGATGAAATACGGGCATCGGGGCGGGAATCATCCCGTGAAGGATTTGTCCGGCGGGCGGGTGTATATCTCCTCCCAGAACCACGGCTATGTGGTGGATACGGACAAGCTGGACCCGAGGATCGCGGTTCCCGCCTTTGTGAATGTGAATGACGGCACGAATGAGGGACTTTCCTACACGGGTAAAAAAATTTTTACGGTACAATTTCATCCGGAGGCATGTCCGGGACCTCAGGATTCAGGATATTTGTTTGACAGGTTCATCGGGATGATACGGGAAGGGGGAAAATAAGATGCCTAAGAATCCGAATGTAAAACGTGTTATGGTAATCGGCTCCGGTCCTATCGTGATCGGGCAGGCGGCGGAGTTCGACTATGCGGGCACTCAGGCGTGCCGCTCCTTGAAGGAGGAGGGCGTGGAGGTGATCTTGGTCAATTCCAACCCCGCCACGATCATGACAGACAGGGATATCGCGGATAAGGTTTATATTGAACCCCTGACCGTGAAGGTTTTGGAGCAGATCATAGAAAAGGAGAAGCCGGACAGTATCCTGCCCACCTTGGGCGGTCAGGCGGGCTTGAATCTGGGGATGGAGCTTGAGGAGTCGGGTTTTCTCGCCTCCCACGGCGTAAAGCTGCTCGGCACGACGGCGGCGACCATCCGCAATGCGGAGGGGCGGCAGGAGTTCAAGGATTTGATGGAGCGCATCGGCGAGCCCTGCGCCGCTTCCATGGTGGTTGAAAATGTGCAGGACGGGATAGATTTTACCAATACCATAGGGTATCCCGTGGTGCTTCGCCCCGCTTATACACTGGGGGGCTCCGGAGGCGGGATTGCCCACAATCAGTTGGAGCTTGAGGAGATTCTGGAGAACGGGCTTCGGCTTTCCCGTGTGGGACAGGTGTTGGTAGAGCGTTGTATCGCGGGTTGGAAAGAGATTGAATATGAGGTGATGCGGGATAGCGCAGGCAATTGTATCACGGTCTGCAACATGGAAAATATTGACCCCGTGGGTGTGCACACGGGGGACAGTATCGTGGTGGCGCCCTCCCAGACCCTGAGTGATAAGGAGTATCAGATGCTGCGCACCTCCGCCCTGAATATCATCAATGAGCTTCAGATCACGGGCGGCTGTAATGTGCAGTTTGCCCTGCACCCCACCAGCTTTGAGTATTGCGTGATCGAGGTGAATCCCCGCGTGAGCCGCTCCTCCGCGTTGGCGAGCAAGGCGACGGGCTATCCCATTGCCAAGGTTGCCGCGAAGATTGCGTTGGGCTATACATTGGACGAGATCAAGAATGCCATCACGCAAAAGACCTATGCCAGCTTTGAGCCGACACTGGACTACTGCGTGGTGAAGATCCCGAGGCTTCCCTTTGACAAATTCCTCACCGCCAAGAGAACCCTCACCACTCAAATGAAGGCGACGGGCGAGGTCATGAGTATCTGTGACAACTTCGAGGGAGCGTTGATGAAGGCAATCCGCTCTCTGGAACAGCATGTGGACTGTCTGCTAAGCTATGATTTCTCCGCACTCTCCGAGGAGGACCTGCGGGAGCGCCTGCATGTGGTGGACGATCAGCGCATCTGGGTGATCGCCGAGGCTATACGCAAGGGCATCAGCTATGAAGATATCCATGAGATCACCCAGATCGATATCTGGTTTATTGACAAGCTTGCCATTCTGGTGGAGATGGAGAAGGCTTTGCAGGAGCAGACCCTCACAGTGGAGCTCTTACAGGAGGCAAAGCGCATAGAGTTTCCTGACAACGTGATCGCGAGACTCACTGGCAGGACGGAGGCGGATATTAGAAAAATGCGCCATGACAACGGAATCGAGGCGATCTATAAGATGGTGGACACCTGTGCTGCGGAATTTGCCGCGTCCACGCCTTATTACTACTCCGTATTCAATACCAAAAGTGTTTCAAGCTGCTCGGGGAATCCTATTGAAGTGAATGAGGCTGCGGGCGGGGACGGCGGCCGTAAGAAGGTGCTTGTACTGGGCTCGGGACCGATTCGTATCGGACAGGGGATCGAGTTTGATTACTGCTCCGTCCACGCGACATGGGCTTTCTCCAAGGAGGGCTATGAGACCATTATCATCAACAACAATCCGGAGACCGTGAGCACGGATTTTGACATTGCGGATAAGCTGTATTTTGAGCCCTTGACGGCGGAGGATGTGGAGTCTATCGTGAATATTGAGCATCCCGACGGGGCTGTGGTGCAGTTTGGCGGGCAGACTGCCATCAAGCTCACGGAGAGCCTGATGAAGATGGGTGTGCCCATACTTGGCACCAAGGCGGAGGATGTGGATGCCGCCGAGGACAGGGAGCTGTTTGACAGGATTTTGGAGGAGACGAAGATTCCGCGCGCGGCAGGCGGGACCGTCTACACTGCGGAGGAGGCAAAGGAGGTCGCGAATCGTCTGGGGTATCCTGTGCTGGTGCGCCCGTCCTATGTGTTGGGCGGACAGGGGATGCAGATTGCCATCTCTGACGCCGAGATAGAGGAATTCATGGAGATCATCAACCGAATCGCCCAAGATCACCCGATTCTGGTGGACAAGTACCTGATGGGAAAGGAGATTGAGGTGGACGCCGTGTGCGACGGGACGGATGTGTTGATTCCCGGTATTATGGAGCATATCGAGCGGACGGGAGTGCACTCCGGCGACAGTATCTCCGTGTACCCCGCGCCAACGATCGGGAAGCTGATCAAGGACAAGATCGCGGAGTATACCAGAAGGCTTGCAAAGGCACTGCATGTAAAGGGGCTGATCAATATCCAGTTTATCGCCCAAGGGGAGGACGTCTATGTCATCGAGGTCAATCCAAGGTCTTCCCGCACAGTGCCCTATATCAGCAAGGTCACGGGGATTCCCATTGTGGATCTCGCTACACAGGTGATTCTCGGCAGGACGATTCGTGAGCTTGGCTATGAGCCGGGCTTGCAGCCGGAGGCACAGTATTACGCGATCAAGATGCCCGTGTTCTCCTTTGAGAAGATCCGGGGGGCGGAGATCAGCTTAGGACCTGAGATGAAGTCCACTGGAGAGTGTCTGGGAATCGCGAAGGATTTCCATGAGGCGCTCTACAAGGCATTCCTTGGGGCGGGCGTCAACCTGCCCAAGTACAAGCAGATCATCATGACGGTGAAGGATGCTGACAAGGGGGAGGCGATTGAGATCGGACGCCGTTTTGAGCGGCTGGGATACACCATTTACGCCACCAGAAGCACCGCGGCGGCATTGAACGAGGCGGGTGTGAAGGCGAGAAAGGTGAATAAGATCTCTCAGGAATCTCCCACTGTGATGGACCTAATCTTGGGTCACAGGATAGATCTGGTGATCGACACGCCCACTCAGGGGAGGGACAAGTCCAGAGACGGCTTCCTGATCCGACGCAATGCCATCGAGACGGGAGTCTATTGCATCACCGCCATGGACACGGCGAGGGCGTTGGTGACAAGCCTTGAGAACGCCGGAGGTCAATTTACATTGGTGGACATAGCGGGGCTTTAGAGAAAGCCCGCATAACAATGACAGTTTGGTCTTGCACGGAGTTACGCCGACCGGTGCAAGGCCGAACTGTCTTTATGTAAAAATATAACCGGAATGTAAAAATCAACCCATAAACGGTAAAGTTTTCCGAGGAATCGTCCGATATCAATAACATATAAATATATGTTATACAAATATATAATATATAGCTGAAAAGGATTTCGGCTTTCTATGCAGATTCATGGAGTCTTGGGATAAGAATCATAGGCATTGCCCTGCCAACGGATTGGCACGCGGCGGTTGAGTGACTATCCTGAAAATGTTCATTGTTTATCCATGAAACGGAATCGGTATTTCAGCGGTAAATCTACCAATATTCAATATTTACGGGTATGTGCGGCGGCGTTGGAATGAAAACGGCAGCGGGCAGGAAAGGTTAAAGGAGGAGATGGCTATGAGTACAGTAGCAGAGGTGGCAGGCAGCATGCAGGCGACACAGGTGAGTGAGGCGTCCAATTCGTCTGCGTCATCTAAGACCAAGAATTCCAAGGTCAGCGGAAGGACGATCGGCAATCCGATGCTGAGCGAGGAGGGTGCAAAGTATTACGAGGAGCTGAAGAAGAAATACTCTAATCTGGATTTTGTTCTGGTGAGCTCTGACCAGAAGGAGATGGCGAAGGCAATGGCGGGAAGCTTTGCCAATCCCAATAAGATGGTAGTGCTGATCGACGAGGACAAGATCGAGCGCATGGCGACAGATGAGAATTACCGCAAGCAGTACGAGGGAATCATTGCTCAGGGTGCCAGCGGTCTGTCACAGCTTGCCCAGAAGATGAAGGCAAGCGGCGCAAACGTGAAAGGCTATGGTATGCAGGTAAAGGATGGCAGAGCGTCGTTCTTTGCAGTGATGGACAAATCCCTTACCGCTCAGCGCGAGCGCGTTCAGAAGCAGCGGGCTGAGAAGAAGGAGGCTAAGAAAGCTGAGGCTAAGAAGGCAGAGAAGAAGGCTGCCGAGCAAAAAAGGCAGGAGCGCATTGACGGGAAAAAGGCGCGGGAAGCAGAGGACAGCTCGGACGTGGAGCTGCTGTGGGAGGAAGATGGCGATGATTATGTGATCCTCACGGCTTCCAGTGTGGAAGAGCTGATGCGGCTGGTGGAGGATTACAACTTTGCCGGCAGGAGCGACAGGGTGTTGACGGAGAGTGAACGCCAAGTTGGTCAGAAGATGGATTTTTGGGTATAGGTCAATTCGCATATTGACTTTGGTTAAAATATTGATTAAAAATCTTGGTTAAGAATCTTGATTAAAATGGAAAAACCTACATATACTACCGGAAAGGGCATTCAATGTCCTGTGGCGGATATGTAGGTTTTTTGTCGTGTGAAGTGAGGAACATACACGCTGTGTTTGCACGGGCGCAGATGTGACGAACGTCGCGGCATCGAATACGGAGCATCTCCACCATATATAATAATTTATTTATGAAAGCGAGGATAAAATATGCTTCCGGAAACCTATCCATTTGTGATACGACCGCTGCCCTACGAATATGACGCGTTGACTCCGGTGTTGGACGAGACAACGCTACATTTTCATCATGATAAGCACTACAAAACCTATGTGGATAATCTGAACAATATCCTGTCCGATTATCCGGAGCTTCAGAAATTGAGTCTGAAGGAGCTTCTGATCAAGCTTGATGAGCTGCCATTGGCAGCCCGCACCCCAATCAGGAATAACGGGGGTGGGGTGTATAATCATGAGATGTATTTTGATATGATGAAAAGTAATTGCGGGCAGGAACCCGAGGGGGAACTGGCGGAGGCCATCAACAGGGATTTTGGTTCTTATAAGCAGTGGAAGGAGCAAATGAAGCAGGCGGCGGTGTCCAAATTCGGCTCTGGATGGGCATGGCTGCTGACTGATGGCGAGGGGAGGCTGTCCATTGTCCAGACGGCGAATCAGGACGTGCCGGATCTGGTGGTGTATACGCCGATACTGTTGGTGGATGTGTGGGAGCACGCATATTATCTGCAATATCAGAACAGGCGGGCGGACTATGTGGAGGGGTGGTTTGATTTGATCAATTGGCGCAAGGCGGCAAAGAGGTATGAGGAACGCAATCTTTAGGTGGGGGAGGCTGCGTTGGCAGGGGTTGGTGATGTGAAAATGCGGGGAGGGGCGGCGGGAGAAGGCGGGGTATGTTTTGTGGACTGGCTGCGGTTGGGCGTTTTCTAATAGTGCGGGGAGGGGGATGGCGGTTTGCGGGTCGGCACTAAGGTGCATCCATGCACCGTAGTGCCTGAAATGCGCATCCGTGCGCATTTCACCCTAGGTTTGGGGCGCACTATAAGAAAACGCGCCAACCTTCGCCGAAGTCCGCAAAACATACCCCGCCTTCTCCCGCCTTGGTTTCCGCACATGACAAACAAGTATGTATGGCTTGTGGATTGGTTAAGCCCATATTCACAAAAATCGGTCAGACTGTTTGGGGAAATTTAGTTTAGCGCGCCTGATATGAATAAACAAATTTTTACTTGGAAGATCTTATCTGAATGAGTAATTTCCATGCTTCCCTCGTATTTTTCAACGACTTTTTTCACTCCGTACAGACCAAATCCATGACAGGATTGTTGCTCCTTTAAGGATAGTAATTTGCCGCCTTCCTCGCGCACGAGTCCGTCATATTTGTTAGAAATATTGATGTATAGGCATTCCTGCTTGTATTGCACGTTTAAATCAATATATGGGTTGTCTGTCCTTTCTGATGCTTCTATGGCGTTATCGAACAGATTACCAAAGAGGACATTCATATCAAAGACCGGGATGTGAACCGTGTCCGGCAAAAGAACATGCGCCTGTACCGCGATTCCGCGTTGCTTCGCTTCCTCCAGTTTATAATTCAGTATTCCGTCTACGGATATGTTTCCCGTATCCACTATATAATCCGGTGTATGCATATATTCCCGCATATTTTCTATGTATTTTAATATCTCTGCGTCTCTATGTGTCAGAGCCATATCCGAGATTTCCTTAAGGTGGTGCTTCATATCATGCTGCAGCGAATGAACCTTTTTATCATTTTCAATTCTGAGAGCCATCTGTTTCTCATAGGCTTTAAGCTGCTCATGAAATATTATGTTTTCGTGCTCACGTTTATATACCGTTCCGGTCGCCTCGTACAGATAGTAAACAGAGAAATTGATTACCATCAGCAGCACACATATTAGCAATGTTGCCAAGCGTGAGATATCTGCCCCTTCTAATGTGACGTAAATCGTTCCCGCCGATGTTAAGGATATGAGCAATACACTTCCTTCATAGCTTCTAACGGTATCCTCCTTGGCGAATCGGAAATAGCGCCTGCATGCCAATGCGCACAGCCAAAATAAAAGCAGTGAAAGGAAAAATACCCATATATCGGAATTGCTCCCCGTGCCTTCATTTGGTATTATGGAGAAAGCCAAGACATCTGTCGCACAGCTTATTCCAAAAATCAGAGCTGTAAAAAATATCTTTTTAGACCAGCTTCCCGCATAGGTAGCGGAGATTATGAATAATCCCAGAAAAGTCACGACTGAATTGAGTAATGCGTTATGAAAAAAATTATACGCACATGCGGTCAAAAGATAGGAGCTTATGTACGCAATTCCATGTTTCAGCCTTTGGTTATCCTTTCCAAAGAAAATATTGCAATATTCCCCTACGATAAATAATCTTATAAATTCTGTGATGACTGACGTCAACACATCTAACCATTGCTCCACCCCGTAATTCCCCCTGAATTGTATCTACATAGCTTATCCTTAAAGTCCTGTCTGTATGGCTTGGTTACGCTGATTATGATATTGTCAAGCATTGTCACGCTATCTGGTCTGCATTGACTGATATATTTCATGTTTATGATGTAAGACTTGGAAATTCGTACAAATTGTGCGGGGAACTTATTTATCTCATTTACCAACTTGCCCGTGAACTCAAGCATGCTTTTGTCGGACATATGTATGTGTATATGCTTGTTATCGCTCCTCAGATACATAATCTTCCCGAAGGGCAGTCTGTACATCGTTTTGTGAGAAATATAGCTATAATGCCGTTTATCCTGTTCATTCCAAAAGAGCAGCTTCTCAAGCATTCGATCCATATAGTCATAATCAAACGGTTTGGTGATAAAATCAAACGGATGCACCTGAAACAGCTCCATTGCATAATTGGTTGTTGATGAAATAAATATAATATCCAGTGCGCTGTTATGTAAGTCGTCGCGTATATAGTGTCCAACCTCCACGCCGTTTTTCATAGGAAGTTTAATATCAAGAAACAGGATATTTATCTCACAGCCTCTCCTTAAGTCCTCACAGAAGCTCTCGCCCTCATTCCATATATGCACGTCAAGACCAAGCTCTCTCTCGGCAAAGAGTTTCTCCAGATAATCCTTAAGCTGTAAGCAGGTGCCCTGTTCATCGTCACATATGCCTACATTATATACTATCTTCTCCATAGCTTCTTTTTCCTGTTCGTTGAATGTTCATAGCACCCATAGCCGCAAGTATCCCTACCAAGAAAATTGCCCATGCTATTATAATCGATTGATTTTGCATGCGTAATATAAGGAGCAAAATGAAAATGATGCTTTCTATTCCCATAATAATGCGCGCCCTTCGCCCGAACTTATCCTTGACTTCACTATCCAAAGGGTTATTCTCATTATCAACAGGCGCATATACCGCAATCAGCAACGCGCCGATTAGATATATAATCAACTGGATTTTCCATGGAACTACGGTATATTTCATCAATAAAAGTGAACATGCAAGCAACATAAACGAGACTATTCCGCAGCCTGCCCTTGTGTGAAGATGCAATCCTCCTGCATATTGTCTAAGCGGGAGCAATGCCGCCACAAATATGAGCGCTTCCGCAAGCATTCCCATATATATTCCCGTCACACATACTATGATGCCACTGATTAATACAGTACCTAGCATTTGAAAGCCAAAATCCAACACTTCCCTTTCGGACTCACTTGCATCGCCTGTCCGTATAAGATATTCTGTGATTTTCATATTTATTTTCTAACTTCCTCCGTAATGCGATTTTTATTACGCTTCGTCTTTTTTGATTACAATAACATGTTTTTGATAATTATGCAACTTTTAACAAAATTTAGTTTTTCCCTAAATCCTGAACCTGAATCCTGAATAGTAAACTAAATCAAAGTAAATTTCGCCAATTTTGCGTTAAATTTCGCCAAATGCACTTTTGGCTGCTTATAGAAATGTATAATGGGTCTAAAGTCGAGGAAAGGAGGAGCGTGATTATGCAAAAGAAAACTATTCGTGACCATGTTAATAAGGCGGTAAAGGGCATTGCCATGAAAACGGCAAGTCATTATGCAAATGTTACATGTCCTGTGATCACTTATCAGCCTAAAGTCAGTGATGCAATCAAGCAGCTAAGGAAGCATTCGTAAATAAAGCACATTTACGGATGCTTCCTGCAAATTCGTAAAGGGTGCGAATTTGCCAGAACTGTCCTGAATGACGCAATGATAAAAGTGCGGTTTATTTCAGGACAGTTCTAAGGAATCGGTAAGGCGAAAAAGGGAGGAACAAAGGAGAAAAAGAGATGAAAAGAAGAATACTAAGTTTTATATTGGTACTGTGCCTGTGTATGGGCATGATGCCAAATGCAAATGTGTACGCTGCGGAGCTTCAAGACAATGAAGACGCAGCCACATTCGCCATTGATGACATTGAGGCAAACGGGCAGGCTGCGGAGGATATCGAAATAGATATTCCACAGAACGGGTCAGAGGTTCATATAGAAGATATGGCAACGACACAGCCGGCCTCCAATGGTCGGCGAATGATGAAAAAAGCACAAATCAAAAGATATACGGTGCTTGTGTTGGACACCTCGGCGTCGATGAGTTTTATGCTTAACGGTTCCCCGCTTTACACGGCGGATGCGGCTCTGCCACAGGTAAAGGAAGCGTCAAAAAAATTTGTGGAAGCCTTGAATGACGAGGGAGGCGATAATTATATTGCCATTGTTTCTTATGGTGCAAACACTGCCCAATTAGTATCATGGTTTAGCAATGATACGAAAGCATTGGTAAAATCTATTGACTCCCTGTATGCATCAGGCAATGGCAGTGTTTGCGACGGTCTGACTGTTGCGGAGAGGCTGATTGATTCGATATCGGGCATGAGCGCAATCAAGAATGTTGTTTTATTTACTACCGGTGCAACAAGTATAGGGACATACAGCTATTCGGGAGCATATAATTCATCAAGCCTTGGGGGTGGATGGTACAACACAGGAACAAATGTTCATTTATACGCATATGCTAATTCCGCTTATGCAGAAGCCGAGAAATTAAAAGAAAAATGCACTTTGTATTCCATTGGACTCTTTAGTACGCTAAAGGACATGCCCGAGCAGGGACGCAGTATTGTTAATTTTTTTAAGCTATGCGCCTGCGATTGGGCGTCTTCCAAAAAGCATTTTTACGATGTTAAAGACCCCGCGAATCTTGATTTCGTTTTTGGGCAGGTGGCGGATAACATTTTAAAACGCACGGGGACGTTTTCTTACCCGGGCAAGGGTGAGGATTACACTGCCACCTATTATTATGATAATGATTATTTTAAGGAATCTTCTTATCAATACAACCAGCAGTTGGCAACCATGTCGCTTTGTCTGGAACTGTCTGCATGGGGGAGCGAAGAGGAAGATGATTATACAAGGAAGATGAAGAATGCCGAGGAGCTGCTGTATGAACTGGAATTTGTCGGTTTTGACCATAATTACACGGACTTCTCGGAAGACGGAACCCTCGGCAAGCCCACAAAAGACTCGGTTGGCGTTGTCGCCGCTAATAAACCGGTGAGTTATGACGGGAAAGATTACACCTTGATCGCCGTTGCCGTTCGGGGTGGCGGGTACGAAAGAGAATGGGCAAGCAACTTCACCATTGGTGAGAGCGGGGATCATGATGGTTTCTCCAAAGCTAGGGACACTGTGATTACTTTTCTGGAAGAATATATTAAGGAACAGAGGATTAGCGGCAACATCAAGATATGGCTCACGGGATACAGCAGGGCGGCGGCAACCGCAAATATGGTTGCAGGAGCTCTCGATAAAGGGGAGGTCGAGCTGAACGGATGTACTTTAGAGTTAAAGGATATGTTTGCCTATACATTTGAGACGCCTGCCGGAGTGGTGGACCCTGAAGCGAAGAATGAAAAGTATAAAAATATCTTCAATATCATTAATAGGAATGATTTAGTGCCAAGGGTTGCGCCGGAGGGTTGGGATTTCACGCGTTATGGGAACGATCGTTTCTTGCCTTCGCCCGAAGTGGACGGGGAAGATATTTACAAAGAGAAGGCTGCAGTAATGTTAGAAAAGTATCAGGAGCTTGAAGGTTATGAAGGGTATGTTATAGATGACTTTCATATTAAAAAAAGGTGTTAGTCCGTAAATGGGTTGGTGACTCATATAAGTCCGTTTTATTACCCTT